>CAZQIG010000033.1:0-1767 GCA_964593055.1 uncultured Erysipelotrichia bacterium | reverse complement strand
AACTACTTTTATCTTGAACATAAGTATTAAAAAACTCTTTATCATTCATAAGTTCTTCTGAAGACATATCATTTCTTTTACCATTAATTGTTTTTAATTTATCTTTAGAATACTCTTCTATTTTTAAATTGTTTGCTGGTTTTGGATTATCCATTTTCTCTGTTGCTTTCGAATCATTCGTTTTTTCTGCTGCTTCTGGATTCTTCGTTTTTTCTGTTGCCTCTGGATTCTCCGTTTTTTCTGTTACTTCTGGATTCTCCGTTTCTTCTGTTGCTTCTGGATTCTCCGTTTTTTCTGTTGCTTCTGGATTCTCCGTTTTTTCTATTGCTTCCGGATTCTCCGTCCCACCAATATCTCCTGGATTGTCACCCAAATCATTAGATATTAATTCTTTTTTTATACCAGTAAATAATTCATCAATTAATGAAATTTTATTAACTGGATCATAAATTTTTAAAACTATTTCTTTATTATCATTAAAAATAATTTTATTTTTACCTTTTTTAAGACTGTAATCTACTTTATCAATACTTAAAAGTACCTTAACATCGTCTTGCTTATGATAATTAAATTCTAAGCTTTTCAAACCGGATATATCAAATTTTTCTTCTTCTGTTTCAGTTACTAATTTTGTAACTTTTAAATTTGCTTTATCATTAGACTTAATTATCAATTCTGATTTATTTGTCAATAATATATTATCAGTGATTTCAAAATCTTCCCCATTTATCGAAACCGTTTTAGCATCAGTTTCAATTTTATAGGCAAATTTTGGGTCCACTTTTAACTTCTCATTAATAAAATCATCATTATTATTTTGAAAAATTATTTTCCCATTATTTTCTTCTTTATCCAATACATTCTTTGTTCCATTATTTATAATGGATTGAGCTTGAATGTAAGGATTGAAAGTTGAAAACATAATCATAAATAACATAATTACATTTATAATTTTCTTTTTCCCCATATTGCTCCTTTAGTTTGCATCCTTTAGTTTGCATATTATATTATATCATTTAATATTATAGTTTTTTTACTTTTTAAAATTGTGATTTTTTAAGTATTTTTATTAAATATCACAAATAAATTAATTATTAAGCAATAAATTAATAGTAATTATAAATTAACAAATACAAAGAAGTATATTTTTCAACTTCATATACAGACTATACATTTTTTACAGTAACAAATTAATAAAATTTTTAAAAATCCCCTTAAGATAAATTTACATTTTTATATCTTTAAGTACTAATGTATAGTTCTTAATTAGATTGTTATTTATTAATTATTTTATAAATATTTTCTTTTGAAATTAAATACTTTGTTGTAATTATTACTATTAATGAAAGTAATAATCCAACAATATTTTTATTAAACATTAATCCAGTATCCTCAAGTCCATTATTATTTGAATCTCCTGGTACTTCTGGTACTTCTACTTCTGGTACTTTTGGTACAACCGGTTTGTTTTTTTCAATTGGAATAATCGCAATTCCACAATCTTCATCATCTGGTTGACAGACATCAACAATCTCACCTGTATCCGTCGCAATGTTTGTAATTTCACTTTCATCATTTGGAATACTATTTACTGTTAGTGAATAAGTAATTGTAATTGTTTGACCTGGTTTAATTTCACTAATTACAAAATCACCTTTTTGTAAATCAACACTTGTTGCCACACTTGAATCAACTTTAAGATTTTTGTTATAAGTGCAGTTACATTATAAATTAGGACAGTTTTTGATTATGATAATGCTGTTCTTT
>CAZQIG010000032.1:0-1794 GCA_964593055.1 uncultured Erysipelotrichia bacterium | reverse complement strand
GGAATGAATCGTACTATTTATTTAGAAAATAATGATACACTTTATTTAAACTCCAGCATTAAACTTTATGACGAAGATTTATTCGATATAAAGGAGGAAGACACTTTATGCTTAGATGACATGTTATATATTGTTCCTTCAACATGTAAAACTAGGACACTAATAAATATCCCTCATCTAAACTTGCCCCAAAGAATACAAAGTATATTAGGTACTTTGTATTGTCCAAATAAGGTCAATTTAAACGAATTGAAAAATTATGATTACGTAGTTACAAGTGAATTTTCTAATTTATTTTCGGAATTTGGTATCAAACAAATTATTGTAAATAAAAACAATGACTTTTATTTGAAAAAAGCAAATGAAATATATGTAAATAATATTAATAATTTATCTTTAAAAGAATTAAATAAAAAATATGAAATTAATTATCGAGTAATTGATTGTACCGAAAATACCCTTACATTTAAAACATTTTCTAAATTATTCAATAAAGATGTAATTAATGATTTTTATGTAAAAGAGATTGATATTAATAATAATGAGGTTATTTATAAAGGGGTAGAATTTTCTCATAATAAATTTAAAGTAAATTTATATTTTGAAAAAATCAAGGAAATAGAATGTATATTCTATCAAAATAATATTCAAGTAGTTGGTAAAATAAGAGTAGTGGGTTCAGAAAGGTTATTTCAAAAATTATGAAAATCAAAGTAAAAGAAAAGTATTTTAGTCTCAAAGTTAATAATAAAATTGAAAATCCCAAAATTAATCCATTTGAAATTTATATGATTGATGAATTTGGTGAAAAAGAACGTCTTGTATTATACTCAGAATATCCAGGAGAAAATTATTATCGTAATATATTAATTCCACCTGGTAAAAAATATATTGAAATAAATCCAACGGTCGATATTATCGATTATTCATTTAGTGGTTCAAGAAATAAAACATCACGAGAAGAAAAATTTATTAATGAAATTTTTTCGGATGTTAATTTTTCTTATCTTATAAAACCAGGAACAAATAAACTAATTTTTACATTTTCTGGGTTTGCTCAAAGTGGAAAGCTAGAAAATATGTTTCCAGTATCTTTTAATAAAGCGGTCGATGAGACGTTTTACAAGAGTACTATTGTATCAATAATTGATGAATTCGATTTAAAAGGGACATATTTACAATATGATGATAATTATCAAGAAATTTTGGAAGTTGCCGAAAAATTTATTAAGGCAAAAATGGCAGAATATGGACATCCAGAAGAGGAAGTAATGTTTTTTGGTGGTTCTAAAGGTGGATCAATTGCATCTTTATTCTTAGATAAATTTCCGAAAAGTAAGTTTATTTTAGTCGTTCCGCAAATGGACTTATTAGCATACAATAAAACAAAACCAAATCATATGTTTCCGATAATTAATGCAGTCAAATCACAAAACCTTCATTTTATTAATGATATTGAATCATTGATAAAGTCAGGAATTGATTCGGGAGTAGATATTGATTTATATTTAGCCCAAAATGATGATTCAAACACAAAAACTACAATTGAAAATTTAACTACTAAAAATAACACAACAGTTACAATTAGTGATGGATTTCATGGTCAAGTAATGAAGCAAAACTTAGGAACAATTTATCAAAGAATGAATGACTGGTATGACAAACTATAATTTATAAGTAAAAGGAATCCATTTGGATTCCTTTTATAAGTTTATTATTGTTCTTTTTTTAATAAATCACGAATTTCTTGTAATAATTCTGCTTCTTGTGAAGTAATAACTGTTTCTTCAGTTT
>CAZQIG010000031.1:0-1808 GCA_964593055.1 uncultured Erysipelotrichia bacterium | reverse complement strand
TACGTAAAAATAAAGCCATTATTTGGTTGCGTGAACATGGTATTCAATTTGACAACAAAGATATACCTTTAAGTACTCTAGAAAAAGTAACACAAGTTCTTTTACACCCAGAATTGTATGATCGAACCGACTTAATACCTAAATCTACTATCAAAGAACTTCAAGAACGAAGGATTATCGTTACTGATAAATCAATTTCTTTTGAACAAATTGTACCCATAAGAGATATATTAAAAACTAATTCTTAGTATCATTCTGTCAAGCAAAAGTTAAAATGTCCTAAATTTCATGATACATTTATGTAATATCTTCGATGTTTAAATGCTTTTGTTTTAATGCAAATTTTTCAAAGTCATATTGTCTCCATGGATGATTCATTAGGGGTCGATAGACTTTCTTTTTTTTAACAACTCTAACTTGTGCATCAAAGTCTTTTGTATACTTAGATTTTTAGGTAGTTCAACTAAATTATAAATTTCATCACCAATTGTTGCATAGAGTTTATTATCTAATGTTTTGAATACTAAAACCTTAGTTCTAAAATCAAAATATTTTCGTTCATCGTCAATAGCCGGATAATATACTTTATTCTGAAAATTAATGCATGAACCTGAATTAATAATACGTGATGCTCGAACTGAAAGGATATGATAAATATCTTCAGTATTTGTTACCTTTTCGAATACACTTGTTGTATAATTAATGGGTAAAGCAAATTTTGAATTGTATTGTTTTATGAATTCGGGTAGGAATTCATTAGCGGCTTCAATATCATTGATGTTTCTAATCTTCAATTCAGTTATCATGCGTGATTGTAACGTTCCAAATAGACGTTCAACCTGACCTTTAGCTTGAGGGACGCTTGAAGTTTTAATATTAGTTCCAAAATGCTTGCAAACATATGCGAACTGAGTAAAGGTATCATTCTCAATGGATGATGCCTTTTTCTTATATTCAAACACAGTGCGTCGATCAGTTAAAAACTCATAAGGAATACCATATTCACGTAATATTTGGGAATATAGGTTATAGTATCCTTTTAGGGTTTCCTGCTTATCAAAGTATAATGCAAGAATATTGCCAGTTGCATTATCAATAGCTGCATGCAATTGAGATTTACTTTCACCAAACCATAGATAATCAGAAGCATCCATCTGAATTTCCTCACCAAAATATTTTTTTTCTCTTCTGAAGGATGTATAGTTTCTACAGGAACTTCTAGATTAACAATCTTTGTAATTCCTTCATCATGAGACTTAGAGTCATTAATTTTAGCTTTAACACGCTGCTTAGTTTTTCCAAGTGCGTGGTGGATAAATATTATTATCATGCAATAGCTTACGTATATATGTTTCTGATAGAGTAATATCTTCGTACTCTTCAAGTAACTCGGTAAAATGCCTGCAATTACTATTTTCATATTTCGAAATGTAAAAATCAACAATTGTAGCTTTAGTATCTTCACTTATTTTACGTGAGAAGACTTACCACGATTTCCATGTACAAAACCCTCTTTCCCTTCCAATTGATATTTTTAATTAATCGATCAACTTGTCTAATCGAAATATTCAAACGAGTAGCTACCCCTTGCTTTGACAGTCTTTTAAAATAACAAGATTTAATAGTTTCATATTTATAGTTTTCTAACATATTTAAAATAACCTTTCTCATAAAATCCTCCCTAACATTATTATATTAGAGTTGGGACATTTTTATGTTTGTATATTTAAGACATTATCATGTTTGCTCTATAATTAAAAAATAATTCTTAGCATCTTTCTTTACATCTTTTGTTAATAATGGTATAA
>CAZQIG010000030.1:0-2046 GCA_964593055.1 uncultured Erysipelotrichia bacterium | reverse complement strand
GAAACCAGGATCTCCATAATAGGTTTCACCTGGAGCTGCTAGCGTCATAATACGAAAAACTAATTTTTTATTATGTTTTATGGCGTCTTTCAATGCCGTGTCGATGACCGAAAAATCATACTCACCATCTCGAGGTTCTAGTTGTTCCCAATACCAACGATAATATACAACGCTAGTGACGGGGTAACTTCGTGTTGGTTTGTATAAATCATCATGAATATGAGTTGTCGCAAAATCAGTAAATCCAATATCTGGGTTTACTAAAATATTTGAATTTTTATTCGGTGTTATGATTTGATTGTCATTAGATAGAATAGTGTCTAGTTTTGAATCTGCAGAACTCTGATTACAGCATGAAACTATAAATATAGTAAGTATTGATAGTAATATATGTTTATATATCATAATTTTATTGATATTAAAAAGAAGATAACATATGCTAAATGATATTGTTTTTTTTATATCAGACTAATGTAAAAAAGGAGATGTTAAATCTCCTTTTTAAAGTTATCAAATTATTTTATTATTTTATATATAGGTCTCCAACGGTATACCAACCTGTTTTCTCTCTGCCTTCTATACCTAATTTAATTGCAGGAGTAGAATCTTTATTAAGTAAGGCAACTTGTAGCTTATATGCTCCTTCTGGTAGATTGATTGGTAATACAAATGTATTATTTTGAATGTATTCATGTGGTTCTTGACTGATGTTCTCAGCTGGATACCATTTCGTTATATTATTTTTTGTATTCCAAGTAATAACTGCATTATTATCGTTATTAACTAGTTGCCAAGAAACTGGATAGTTGTTGTAGCTTGGTGCTGAGCCTACATTTTTCCATATTGAATTAAGATTAATATCACTACCTGGTTTGAAATTACTTATTATTTCTACAGAAGATAACTCAAAGCGATAACCTAGCTTTTTTAGAAAATCATCCATCAAATCTTGATACATTTCTGGAACATTGCCAGATTTAATATTAACTAATGAAGCATTTTGATTTAACGCAAAATCAAATGTTTGTTTTACTTTCTCTCTTGTGTATACACTAGGATTCTTTCCCCATTCATCCATTGTATAACATATTTCAAAATCAACAGGTGCTTTTTTCCAGTGTTGCTCAAAATCCGGATATCTATAAGGATTAGTTAAATGTCCATTACCTTTTATAAACTCAATAACATCAGGATAACCATTTTCCATATGATTCCATCCCCAATCCGCCCAGTCTCCTAAGCAATCAGCTCGCCAACCATAATTTAATTGAGAAGTCGAATAGCTTAAGATAGTTTCTGTTGAGGAGCCAATAACAGTAGATAACTGTTTATCTGGAAATGCATCGTTCATCATATGGATATAAGGCTTTAAATCATTTTCTGTATAGCCATTTTTACCTAGATCTGCTTTGTCTGCATGTGTCGCTAGATTCCATTCTCCCCAAGAGCCAACTAGTCCGACATCAACTCTTAATATATTAGGATTTGAATTATAACGTTGACCCATAACATTAACAAATTTAGTTAATTTTTCTTTTAGTAAAGAGTTTTTATAGTCAACAACATAACTATTGTCATCTTCACATCTATCAAAAGTATTCGGATCGATTTGTTTTTTTAACCAACAAGGGATTCCAAGTATTTTATTTCCAGCTAGCGGAGATGGATTATAATATGTTTCATTAAGTCCAGACATTGTCATAAAACGAATTACAATTTTTTTTCCTAGATGTTTAGCCTGATTAATTGTGTCATCAATAAGTTGGAAGTTATATTTTCCTTCTTCAGTTTCTAACTCTTCCCAATACCATCTAAAATAAACAACTGAAGTTTCTGGATGAGTTGGTTCAGACCACCAAGGATCATTTCTTCTATCAAAAGTATGAAAGTCTGTAATACCAATATCTGGATTAACTAATATATCATTGATTGTTTCTGGATAATAATTAATTGTTTCTTGCTTCTGCTTACTATAAGCATTTTGACTAATAATTAATGAAGAAATAAGAGCGGCATAATATAAATTTGTTTTTTTCATAATTAATA
>CAZQIG010000029.1:0-2237 GCA_964593055.1 uncultured Erysipelotrichia bacterium | reverse complement strand
TTGAACCACTTAATAGCGTTTTTTGTTTAATAAATTTCACACCATCAAACTTGTATAAAGTGATCTCATTGAGATCAGATGTTTCAACAATACAATATAGCTCATGGTCATCTTCAAAGACGAAAGGAAATGATTTATGTCCGACGATATTGCTGATATCTTCAAAGAAGTTATATCGATTTCCCTCAAAATCAACACACTCAATTTTTCCATTTCCGTGAGAATAATCAAAGATTTCATAAGCAATATAAGATTTATTTTCAAACACAAAAACAAATGGATCTGCTTCAAAATCTTTATCAGTAAAATTAAACCACTGAATATTACATGCACTAAGGCCTTTTTCGATAACATCTAGTGGATGTTCATTAATCAAGCCAATACGCCAAAAATCCTGATCGGTAAATCTACTGAGTAAAGTCATTGAACCTTATTCCTTCATGTTGTTGTGTTTTATCATCTTATAAAATCACTATTAAATATAGTAAGCAGATAATCATAACTACTGCAAATAATTTATCATTTGAAAATTTACGTTCATAAAACAATCGTATAATTGAAATGGTTATACTATATCTAAAAGCAATAAGCGTTATTCAAATACATAATGATAGTTAGTTTTAAGATTTACTACGTTAACCGATAAAGTGATTTTATATGTCAATATTAAATAAAAATTTCATCCCGATTTCTATTGTAAGCTTATTAGTTCCAATAACATCACATGGAATGTCTATCGAACACAGTCCTAAAGAGAGTTATGAGATAATTATAAATCCCGATATTGGAATTACAGATCATCAAACAATTAATATAAGAAATAATAAAGACTGGAACATACCGAGTTACCCTGAAACTTCAGTTGTATATTACCGTTGGTATTGGGAGGAATTAGAGCCAGAAAAAGGAAAATATAATTTTAAGTTGATTGACGATACTATAAATGAAGCCAAAAAATTGAATAAGAAGATAGTTATCCGCTTCATGACGCTGGCTGGTCTTAACGAAACTTACTATGAAGATTCACCTAGAGCTGGGAAAAAAATTCTTGGTATTCCTTGCTGGCTCAAGCAACAAATCGATCCAAAATCTAAAAATGGTTGTCAAAATGATAATAGTTTCGTTGTAAATTATACCGATCCTAAATTTAAAAAGTCATTACAAAATTTCATTACAGCCATGGGGAATCGTTACAATAATAACACTAACATTCTACGACTAGATGTTGGACTTATTGGTACTTGGGGTGAGTGGCATTTAGGAACATTTTATGATAATTCAAAATCTACATTAAAAGATTTAGGATATACAAACAAGGACTTAATACCATATATCCAGATGATGAAACAAGCATTCCCTAATAAATCACTTATCATAGATTTAGGAACGACTAATGATAGTTTTACAGGTTATGCAACAAGAAATGGTTTAGGTTGGAGAGCAGATTGCTTTGGCGATTGGAGTCAAGGTTGGAATCATATGCAACAAGCCTACCCGGAGACATTTAACCATATTTTAAAAAATAAAAGGAATGGTAATAATGAAACCGATCCTTATTTTTTAACTCGCTGGAAAAAAGCACCTGTAGACTTTGAAGTTTGTGACACCATGAAAGAGTGGGGAAACCAACCAAATATCTATACGGAAAAGAAGGTTAAACAGACTTTTGATAGAGCACTTTCGTTACATGTATCATTAATGAATCTAAAATCTGATCCTATTCCTAAAAAATATCAAAAGATACTTAATCAATTTTTGACTAAAATCGGATATAGATTTGTATTAGAACATATTAAAATAACCAGTGATTTCCAGAAAAACACACCGATTACAATTTCATCGCAGTGGAAAAATGTCGGTGTTGCTCCAAGTTATAACAACTACCCTATCACTTGGCGTATTGTGAATAGCAAAGGTGACGTCATTACTTATTATGATACTAAGAATGATATTACAAACTGGCTTCCTTCAGAAAACTTAAATGATACAGCGCCAATTTATAATCAAAAAAATACATTTACATTACCAAAGACAATAAAAGCTGGAAAGTACCTATTAGAGGTTGGACTTGTTAAACCAGGGACACACGAAGCTGTCATTGGTTTAGCTATTGAAAATGAGAATAAAAATCGATGGTATCAATTACAAGAGTTCAATATTAAGTAGAAAAAAGGCATGTTATTAAGCATGCCTTTATTTTATTGTAAGAAATTAGCTTTAAAATAATCCCAAATACC
>CAZQIG010000028.1:0-2449 GCA_964593055.1 uncultured Erysipelotrichia bacterium | reverse complement strand
ATTTTGAATTAAAAGAACGTGGTTTAATTAACCAAATAACTGATGAAGGATTAATCGAACGTCTAAATGACCCAATTACATTGTATTGTGGTTTTGATCCAACGGGTGATAGTTTACATGTTGGACATTTATTACCGATTGTAATTATGAAACATTTTGAAAATTATAATCACAATAATCTAGCAGTAGTTGGGGGAGCAACTGGTTTGATTGGTGATCCTTCAGGAAAAAGTGAAGAAAGAAATTTAAATACTAAAGAAATCGTTAGCGATTACAGTGCGAAAATTAAAAGCCAATTAGTAAAATACTTAGATGGTAACAAGACAAAATTCGTTAATAATTATGATTGGATTGGATCAATGTCAGTTGTTGATTTCTTACGTGATTATGGGAAAAACTTTGGAATCAACTATATGTTAGGAAAAGATACTATTGCTTCACGTTTAGAAACTGGAATTTCTTTTACAGAATTTACATATACAATCTTACAAGCAATGGATTTTAACTATTTATATCAAAATGAAAATTGTGAACTACAAATTGGTGGTAGCGATCAGTGGGGAAATATTACTTCTGGTTTAGAATTGATTCGTAAAGAAAACGCCGAGGCAAAAGCATACGGTTTAACAGTACCATTAGTAACAAAAGCTGATGGAACGAAGTTTGGTAAGACAGCTGGTGGAGCAATTTGGTTAAATCCAGAAAAAACAACACCTTATGAGTTTTATCAATTTTTCTTAAATACTAATGATGCTGATGTAATTAAATATTTAAAGACATTTACGTTTATTAGTTTAGAAGAAATTGCTAAATTAGAAGTTGAACTTGCAGAACGTCCACATATGCGTGTTGCTCATCGTGAATTGGCTCGTGCAATAACTAGTTTTGTTCACGGTGATGAAGCAGTAAAACAAGTAGAGAAAATTTCAGAATGCTTATTTACAGGAGATATTTCTGGATTAACAGTCGATGAAATTGAAACATACTTTACACATATTGATATGGTAGAAGTTGCAGCAAATCAAAATATTATTGATGTATTGATTAATGCAAACTTAGCAGCTTCAAGACGTGAAGCACGAGAATTTATTAATGGTAATAGTATTGCGATTAATGGAACAAAAACACAAGACTTAGAATTAGTAGTATCTAAAGATATGGCAATTGGGGAAAAATATTTAATGGTAAAACGAGGGAAAAAGAAATTTGCCTTTGTTAAATTGGTATAAATGAATAAAAATATACTAGTAGAGCATGCTCGTAGTGTAATGGAGAAGACATATTCTCCATATTCAAAATTTCCAGTTGGTGCAGCACTAATGGTAAATGACGGAACAATTTTTGTTGGAACAAATGTTGAAAATGCTTCATTTGGTGCAACAATTTGTGCCGAACGCAGTGCGATAGTAAGTGCTGTTTCTGCAGGGTATCAACCAGGAGATTTTAAGGAAATTGCTGTTATATCACACATGAATAACGTAACTCCACCGTGTGCTTTATGTCGACAAGTACTAGTGGAGTTTTTCCCACCCCAAGCGCTAATTCATATGACAAGTTATAGTGGAAAAATAAAAACAGTTACATTAGATGCATTAGTACCATACGCATTTGGTGAAGACGACTTAGGAGATGTTAATGTTTAAATCAGGATTTATTGCAGTTGTAGGTAGTCCAAATGCCGGGAAATCAACTTTTATTAATGCGGTAATTGGCCGTAAAGTATCAATTGTATCAGATAAAGTACAAACAACAAGGGATATGATTAGAGGAATCTATAATGATGAAGAAAGTCAAATTATTTTTATTGATACTCCAGGTTTTCATAAACCGAAAAACAAATTAAATGTTTATATGAATCACCAAATAGATGAAGCAATGATGGCGGTTGATGCAATTTTATATTTAGTTGATGCTAAATACGGAATTGGATCAAAAGAATTAGAAAATATTGCTAAATTAGAACAATATGCAAATATTCCAAAAATTGCGGTTGTTAATAAAATTGATAAAATCAGTCAAGAAAAAGCAATGAAAATTGTTGAACAATTGCATGAATATGAAATGTTTAGTGATGTATTAGCAATGTCAGCTAAAGAAAAATTTAATGTAGATGGAATAGTTAATGTTTTAAAAGAAAAATTAACAGAAACGGTTAAATTTTACGAAGGCGAAGAATTTACAGACTACACAGATGAGTTTTTTGTTGAAGAAATAATTAGAGAAAAAGTATTGTATTTGACAAAAGAAGAAGTACCTCATAGTGTTGGGGTAAAAGTGAAGCGAATGGAAGAAGAAGAAAAGATTTTAGTTATTGAAGCCGACATTTATGTTGAGCGTGATTCGCAAAAAGGGATTATTATTGGTCGTGCCGGAAAGATGTTAAAAGAAATTGGAAAAGCGGCTCGTTTGGAATTGAAAAAGGAATTTGATCAAGCAATTTATCTAGACT
>CAZQIG010000027.1:0-2832 GCA_964593055.1 uncultured Erysipelotrichia bacterium | reverse complement strand
AAGTACTTAGTGAAACATCCTGTGGAGAATGCTTCACTAAGTACTTTAGTTAATTAGTACCATAAGGGTTTATATGATCAACTCGTGTAATTTGTACACATGCTCATCAATCCCGTGTTTCCTTTTCTTGACTATAATATACACCTGAGCATTATAGAAGACAAGTAAATTTTAAGATAAACATGAGGATAACTTTTTGAACAAAAGCTATCCTCCATTTACATTTAATTAAACCAATATATTGCGTGCCATATTTTATAAAGTATTTTACCTACAAAGAAAAAATTGAATAGCATTAAGAAAACCATAATTTTCATGTGCATTTTTAAACGATATTTAATTGCTAATATCAGTAAAATAATAGGAATTAACCACATAATGATTGATAATCCAATTCTGTGCACATTCATATAAAGATTTTCATAAGAATTAATATTTAAACAAGCATCAGTTCGCCATTCACGACACATAAATGTTATAGAGTTTATATACATATAAAAATAATATATAGACATACTTGTTACATATAAAATATTTATTTTCCAATTATTTCTCATGATATTTCCTCTGTTCATTTACTTCTTTACTTCCTTCTATTAAATATCCATCAGTTATTCCTGATACTTTTTTCTCACCTTTACCCGCATTTGTAACTACACCAGCTTCCACCCTAAAGTGATCTGCGTGATATTTATTTTCTGCCACAAACGAATATATTGAACTATTTCCTGTTGTTGCTGCCAATATGCTATTGATTTCCTCTGTTGATAAGTTTTTGATATCATTTGTTTCAATTATTGTTCCACTTACATTAACGGGATCACCCTCTGAATAATTATCTAACAAATAAGTTAGATAATCATCAATTATTGTATAACTACCTGTTGTTTCTACATTACTAAAGTAGCTTGCTAATTCAGCATCTCCATTTAAATTAGGCATAAATGGGATATTTGTACCGTCTCCTTTCAAACCTGTTAAAACTATGTGCAATGAAGCATCTAACTCATCATCAGTTTTTGCATTTAATACATTATTTAATATTTCAGGAGTTATCTCTACAAATGATACTGCTATTCCAGCATCGTAATCAAACTTATACAAGTTATATTTGTAACCATCTGATGTATTAATTCCATATAATCTCCATCTTGATAATAAACTTCTCATATTTTCACTTACATAATCAAACTGATCTACTCCATATTATGCCGAAAAAAGATCAGTAATTGGAACATCAATCTCTATATAACCATCTTCCGTTAAATGAATATCTTCTTTGCTAAGTTTATCATCTGTAATTAGTTTTCAATCCACTTAGGTGTTAAACTTTTTATTTCTTTTGAAACTATTGAATCTAAATTTAAAATACTAGTTGTAATTGGATCAAAACTTAGCACTTCATCTAATGAACTGTATTCATTTAACAATTCTAATTTATTCAATTTCTTATGTACTTCTTGTAGCTTTGCAATTTCATCATCAAAATTTATATCTTGTAGCGCATTATCAAGCTTTTTCATTACTTTATAATTATAATTTAAAACTTTCTTGTCATCATGTAAGCGTAAACCTTCTTCAACACTGCTCGCTGTTTGTGAGATTAAAGTCTGATTACTATCAATATGGATACTTAATTTTCTTTGTTCACTTTTATACCACTCCTCAAAACCAGACGACATTTGAGATATTCTTTTGTACTCATAACTATTTGAATCTAGTTGTTCTTCAACTTTATCAACTAACTTCTTAAATTGTTCTTCATCATATTCAAAGTATATTTGTTCATTATCAACATCAACCGTATCATTAACATCATCAATTACATCTGTAACAAACTTATGTAATTTGATTGCACTTTCTCTAAAATTATTTGTTTCATTTATTTGTTGTTCAAATATATCAATAAATTTTTCTTTGTATTTCCCACTTAGTTCATCATCCATATATTCAATTGCTTCTTCAAGTTTATCAACAGTGTAGCCAAGCTTAGCTTCAAAGTCAGCATAAATATCTGCGATATCTTCTAAATCTTCTATTCTTAATTTAATATCTAACATTATGTACCAGCCCCTTTGCTAAGCTTATTGTCTAGATCTTCAAATACATCTGCAATATTTTCCATAAAATTTACTAATTTCTCAAGATTTATAATTAAACCTCTATTTAAATTTTCTTGTAAGTCTAAATTAGTATTTTCAACAATATCGTTAACTTCCTCTAAATCATTTGAAGTCATTATTTCTTCTACATCATTTAGTTTTCCATCGAATACTTCTAAATCTTCAATTTGTGTCTTCAGTATTTTTGAAACATATTCAAGTACTTTTCTGTCAGTTTTAACTTCCATTATAACCAACCTCCAATATCACTCAAATCATTTACAAGTTTAGACCTTGCACTATCCAATTCTTCCCTCATGTTATTTAGTTTTCTATTGATTTCATGTAATATATCATCAATTTCCTCATTTGATTTTAAATTTGTAATCCCAGTATCCATTGATTTTTTAAATTGCTCTTCCAATTCTTCAATATATCCAATTCGCCTATTTATTTCTTTTAAACATTCCGTAATATAATTTCCTCGTAGTCCCACTTTTTCTCCTTAATACTTTTTAATAGTATTTTACACAAAAAGTTAAAAAAGTACAATATTTTTCAAAATAAAGTTTGTATTTTATTCAAAATATTTAAATTTGCTATTTTACTATAAGAGTTTTTACTTTTTATTTAATATCCTCATCATTCATATACTGATATTCTCTTTTTTAAATATTTAATACTTCTCAAATATCCAAATTGGTTTAAATGGAAAACATCAAGTGAATAT
>CAZQIG010000026.1:0-3027 GCA_964593055.1 uncultured Erysipelotrichia bacterium | reverse complement strand
CTTTTCCGACTAATCAAATACTTTGCTCATTATTTAATCCTACAAGTAAAGCTGGGGTAAAATCTTGGTTGTCATAATAAATATATTTTATATTGTGTGATATTAGTAATTCAATTTCACTTTGCTCCAACATTGAACTTTTTTGTGGTATTTGAAGATTTATATCATATTCCTCATTTATAATCTTTACTAATAAAATGTGTAACTCTTTATTCATTATTACCAATCTCCTTCATTGCTTCTCAATCAATTGCCTTTAGTCCATTATTTACCATTTTTCAAATGAATAAATCAATATCATCTGCTACCTCGTCAGGGTTTATATCTCAGAAGTCTCCAACAACCTTGAAAAGGTTTGGTCCTGCTTTGATAACTGGAATTTCAATTAATACTTTCATTCCACTAATAAATTCCACAACGAATGTTTTGTGAAATGAGTCAAATCCTATCTTTGTAATGTTATACTCATTTAACACCTCTAAAAGGTTTGGTATATTGAATTCCTTGTTTATATTATCACTTGCTTGATTTCCTAAATTGTGAATAGTAATTGCTCTGTTTAATATTTCTGTTGTTATTTTTTCTAATCTTTTATCCATGTATTAATTATACATCAAATTTGACCTCATAGCGTAAGAAAATAAAAATAACCCCTGTGGGCTATTCTTCATTTATCATTCTCATTAATCTATTGTATCCATTTTGAATTTGATCAATCATTTCATTGAACTTTGGTTTTCTTTTAATTGAATGTGCTCAATCATAAATATACTCTATTGATTCCTTCTTTGGCTCGTTGTATATTCTCTTGAATACCATTGCAACAATTGTCTCAACTATTACTTCTCTTTGGGCTCTTGTTAATGGCCTTTTCCCTCTTGAATCAAGCTTGTGGTGGTCACATACAAAATGTGCCATTTCATGTATCATAACTCTGGCAGATACCTTGTTTATTACAATTCAAACAGCTCCAGTTTTTACATTTCAACGAAGACTACCTTCCATACCTTTACAATTCCTTCCTCTCTTTACCCTAATACCCTCATTGTGGGCTATGTCTAATAATTTATTGTAAAGGTCATATTCATTTTTGTATCTATTGTGTAATACTATATTAACTTCCACCATTGGAAGAATCTTGTTTTCAATTAAGTCCATAAGGACTTGTCCGTGTGTTTTATTTTCCACAATAACCACACACCTTCTTTTTGTAATCTGTACCTCACTTTGCTTTGTAAGTGTCATAATTTTTAATAATGTTATTTACATCTTCCCTACTACACTTTGGCGGTGAAAAGTGTCTACTTCAAACATTGTAATAACCCTTTTGCTGATATTCCACATATGACATTCATTTTTCTTTATCTATCATTATATTCTCCTATGTATTCTTATTATACACAATTTTGACCTTAACATTAAAATTTTTATCATTCTTCAAATCATAACCATATTTCTATATCTGTTCCAATATAACTAAAAAATAGGGATATATTCTCAAACATTTCATAATTTGAAAAAGATTCAAATTCTATTTGTGCTATTAAATATATAGCAGTTGGATCATATATGCCTCAAAAAATTAAACAGATACTGATAATGAGTGCCATTAAAATAACGAATATCCATTCCAATATTTTCCACTTACATATTCGTTTATGTTTTTTATTTAAGATCTTTGTTGTAGATTCTTGTTGTTGATATTTTTTCATATTTGTTCTTTACAATTATACCAAAATAAAAAAAGCCAGGAATTACCTCATAATGACCATAAAAAATAACCATTACTGGTTATTATATTCTTCTATTATTTCATTATATAACTTCTTATTATTATTACAATCTCAGCCGGCCAATACATTCAAATGGAAACTTGAGAAAAGTGTATTAATATCTCTTCCTCATTCATTGAATTTATCCATACAATAATGAATAAATTGTTTGTATTCTTTCTTGAATTTTATTACTTGTGCTATTGATGCCATTTTATATTTTGCTTTATATTGTATTCCTGAAAATATATCATTTAATTCTGGTATTATATAATTTATAAGACCTCCAACTCCAACTTCTATTTGTGGAATCATGGGCTTGGGTTCCTCCATTATTTTAATATGTAATATGGCATGTTCTAATAAATTACAATACACTAGGTTTTCCCCTTTTTGATATTCACTATACATTAAATTAATTTGATCTTTATCCAATATACCAGAATCTATAACAGGATGTTTTTTAATATTGTTAGATAATAGTATCATTGAGTCTTCTCTTATGTGGTGAATAAAAAGACCCTCATTTCCTCTTCCTATTTGTGTCTTACTCTTTAATGTAGAAGTAAAATAATTTTTTTCTATTTTTCCATATTTCTCCCATAAAAAATTTATAACCTCTTGGTATGACATATTTAATAAGTCTATGTTAAATGTTGCTTTGTTCATTGTTATATTTGCATTTATAATTGCATTCCTCTCTTTCTCTTTTTGTTGTATTTTATATTCGTCTGTGTTTTTAAAAATTTCTTTTTCAAGAAATTTAATATTATTCTTTGTATTCTTTATTTGGGTAGGTAGATCCATTAAAGTATCTATATTACCTCAAGTTTTTAATAATTGTTCTTGTCTAACTAATCTTTCTTTCCATATCTCTAATTGAGATTCTATTGATAGATTATTAAATGTTTCTTTATTTCTTTTATATGTGTTTCTTTTATATGTGTTTCTTTTATATATATTTTTCTTATATTTATTTCTCTTGTATGTATTTCTTTTATATTGGTAATCATTTATTATACAATACCATAATATAAAAACCATTTTTATTAACATACATATTGAAGATATTATTATTAATAATGTCAGTATAATTCTCCTCCTTTATTTTAATTATACATAAAAGATTTACTAATGTATTATTATTTCTAAATAAAAATAGCCATAATTTTTACACGTTTATTAACTTTTGACCTCTACTTAATCTCACGCAAACAAATTGATCTAATATTTATTCTACTATTAGACTCTCCAA
>CAZQIG010000025.1:0-3276 GCA_964593055.1 uncultured Erysipelotrichia bacterium | reverse complement strand
AAGTGTGTTATTTTGTTTTTTAGCTATTTTTTCACTCATATATTAATTTTATAATATTTTAAAGACTGTTGGCAAGAAAATATAATAACTTATGAATACTATCAAAGTTAACTAAATAAAAGTAGTAAGACATAAATAATCACTTAAAATCTTAAATTATAATTGGTATATTTCTATTCAAAGAAATATACTTAATAAAAATTAAGTATTTATTTAATCATCTTGTTCGTTACTAATTTTAATTAAAGCATCTAATGTATCTTTCGGCATTCTATAAATATCTATTTTTTCATCATATGTAACAATATCAAAATCATCATCAAGCGTTAATCCACTTAGTGTATCAATTTCGGCATTTGCAAAAGCATAATCATTCTTTTTAAATTTAACTACTTCTTTAGTATCTGATTTACGGAAAGAAAGTGAGCCCTTATTTAGTTTGGCTACTTCTATTTCTAAGGATAAGTATATTCTTCTTACCTCCGCCTCTTTCAAGGATGCTATCAAATCTAGATTACCCTCTTCTCTTATAATTTCATCAGGCCTTCTTGTTGGTCTAGTTGAATTAGCCCCAAACTTAAAAGAGCTATATTGTTCCATATAATATAATTCCATTTCAGTTAATTCAGATATCTCACAAAATTCAAGTATTGCAATTTTTACATACTCTTGATAATCAAAAATTTCATTTTCAAAAGCAAAGTCTTTTAATTTTCCATAAATACTTTTCTCTTCCTCATTAATTATATTTCTTCTATGATCCATCAATCTTCTACGTAAATCTTTTGCTTGACCTACATAATAAAAAGGGCCATTACCAGTTCCATAAATATCTTCTAATATTATCATATATATGCCGGAACGCTCCTCTTTTTCAATATCAGGTATTTCTTCCATTGTATAGGAAGTGTTGTCTGATAAAGTATATTCTATTTTATTTTTAACTTCATTTCTTCAATCATTCTCCCTTTTACCTTCTGAATAATTATCTGAATAGTATATTTTATAAATAATGTATATTGCAATTACTATAATTGCTATTAAAATTAATAACATAATATTAAAATTATAGTTAATATATGTTGTATGATCAAAATTTTTATTAATTAATAAAAGGCACTTACAAAATGTTCTTAACTTCTGTTTTCTCTTAAATATGAATTAATCATTTTTATTTATATAAAGAATTGTGCATTTGCGTTGTGTCCTCTAAAGAAAATTTATGAGTGAAATCAGCGGTTTTTAACATGCGCTTTGTTTCAACGGAAGGTAGAAGCAATTCTATTGATATTAAGTTAAAAGTAATAATTATAATTTGCTAATCATAAAAGTTGTAAGTTATTATATATTAATAATGACATTCTAAACGTCCCGGGGTTTAATGATTGCAGCCATATCCCAAATAAAAACTACCAAGTTCAAAACTTGGTAGTTTCTTTTAACACGCACTTTGTTCTCAACGAAGAATAGGATCAATTCTATTAATGCTGTTAAATGTTTCAGTCATTAATTTATCACTATCAATTTCAACCGTTCCAGATGAAGCACAACCTTTTTTGTTAAAATTTAATATTTCTTTGGCTTTTTCATTCATCACTTCACTATATTTCCTATTTTCGAAACCTAGATAAGATAATACATGAAAGAAGCTTTGTCTGTTAATTAAATCTTTAGTAACTTCATTAAATACATCTGAAAATTCTTCTCTTGCATCTTCAATTTTGTTTGTTGTTGATTCTAAAGATAATTTAAACTTTTTTGATTCAACCACATAATGGTTATCTAACTTTGTAAATTCAACTGTAAGTATAACTTTGAATATACCTCCGAAGTCTGCTTCGAAGATCTCTAATTTTTTATTATTCATTTCCCACCTCTAATTTAAGTTTTTCAATATATTCTTTTTCATTAAGATCTTTGCCATTATTAATATGGTCCTCAAGTTCAATTTTACTCATTTTCATTTTCTTAGCTATTGCTTTTACCACGTAATCTTGCATTCCATCATTCTTTCTTGCATTGTGCATTGGAATAGTATATACTTCAAATAGTAAAGTCTTATCTGTTTCTGGATCTTTGACTAGCAATCCTCAAACTTCATGTTTTCTTGTCCTTAAGTAACGTCAAAAATTTCTTTGTATTCACTTTTCAAACTTTCTTGGATCTACACCTGACATATTTCCTCCTAATATTGATTAACTTATGTAAATTAATTATAACAAGTTTTAAGGATAATTAACCAAAAGTTCATGCCTTAGATATATTTAAATTTGGTTGTTGTTAAATTAGCGTATATAAACTACTCAATGAGTAAAGTGTGGTAGGATCATGTGATAATATAGTTAATACTACATATATAACTATTATAACTAAGAAAAACATGGCTATTGAATAGCAAACTTTAAATATTAACTGCAAAGTAAATTTAGCTAGTTTACCTATACCTATAAGTATAAGTAGCAAAATGATTGCTGTGATTATTATTGTTATTATTGCTTCCATATTTATCCTTCTTAAATTCTTATTCTCACAAGTCAAAGGGTGTTATAACTTCTTGTGAGACTGCATATCTAAGATGCTTTCAATCGATTTACCCTTATAATCATTTTTATTATAGCACAAGTTGTATTAAGTCTTTTGTATTTAATAGTAACCTTTAAACTTTTTATTTCTACTATTGCCTTTCAATGATACATTTAGATCTTTTCTTATATTATTTCTGCTTTGCTCCAATTTAAACAATGCTTCTTTTGAAAGAATAACCCTAGTTTTCTTTGAATCGCTTCATAATGAGTTGGATATTCATTTCTTAGCACTAGAAACAACATTACCAAAGAAGCCTATTTGATCTCCATTTCTACCGAAGCAACCAAATTGTTCATTACCATAATTTACAGATATAGTTACTAAATCATCATCCTCTGGGTCTCCGATGTAGTTTATTGCTTTATCATTTATCTGATAAATGGCATTACAAACAGATTCAATACTTGAATTAGAAACTCCATATATACCATCTCCTTGTATATCTATATTATCGAAACCATTATCTCTTAAGATTTCGTCTACAGTATTTAATGCTTCTGAGTACATTTCATGTAATTTTAAAGGATTGTATTTACCATTTAGAATTGAACTACCTCTAATATCTACTCAAATTACAAATACTGTTTCTTTCTTAATTTGCTCTTTGCTTATGTTATCACATTTAATCATATTTGTCTCCTTAATTAAATTATACTCCTGTTGAGTTATAATATTAATATGAGTAATGAT
>CAZQIG010000024.1:0-3676 GCA_964593055.1 uncultured Erysipelotrichia bacterium | reverse complement strand
TTGATCATATAGATGATGATTACTTAATAATTTTAAAAGGAATTGTTAATGAAGTTAAAAAGACATTGAAAGGTATTAATTAGTCAAATACTTTTCATTAAACAACTCATCACAAACTAATTTAGTTATAATTTGAATATTATGAAAGAATTAGAGAATGGACGTCCTATAGATAATGGTTTAGCAAGGAGGATATCTTTTAAGTTTACTAATGTTGAACAATTTAATAATATAAGTAATGAATTAAGGAAAAAGTTTAAGGAGAAACTTCATGTTAATAATAATGATATGAGTTTAATATGAAAACGCGAAGAAGATTACTCTCATTTTCTTGACTATATTGTTGCATTAAATTCAAATGTTAAGAAACTTGAAATAATATGTAAACATTGCTCAACCAAATTACAAATAGCAGCAAGTAAATCAAAACAAAAATGCACTCATATTAAATTGAAGTCAAATAATAACAAACATAGAAATAATTGTCCTTACCACAAAATATCAAAATTGAATCATAAAGGAGTATTAAAGTTAGATTCAGACGAATACTATAGATCTCTAACAATTTGAGAGAAACTAGAATACCTTTCATCAAAATACAATAATGTTATAGTGTTCGCTGATTATTTTAATGATTTAGTTAAAAACCATTTCATTGACAGAGAAATTAAAACATCTTCTATAGTTTCCAAAGGAGATTTCAGATATGTTGAATTAGAGAGTGTTTTTTGCATTTATGTTCAGAAGAATAAAATTAAAGAATTAGAAAAAAACTCAAAATATCCCAAGCTACATCTGTTTGAAATTCCTGTGAGAAATAACAATTCGTTTTTTTACATAAAGTTATACACAGAAGAATATTTTAAGAATTTACTTGAAAACGCAAAAGATAATGACAAATTCTTGATATCTTTTAACAACTCATACATTAATGTATCTAAAAATAAATATCGGATTTGGAATTGGCCTTATAAGCCATTAACTGAGGTAAATATTTACAAACCAAATATGGAGGAGAAAAATGAAGAAAAATAAAAAATTAGAGGAAAATAGTAAAATACAATTAAAAGTCGAACAAGAAGTTAAAGCAAATATAAAAAAGAATGTTAGTAAATATAATTCTGAGCAAAGATTAATAATGAAAGATATTCTAATAAATTTCTATGAAAGTATAGAACAAACAAGCAATAGGAGAATACTTATTAACTCAGGTTTCTATTTAGTTATTTTATCATTGCTGCTAACTAATCTATTTAAAATATCGCCTGGATATATATCTATCATCATATCTATAATGGGGTTGATTATCTCAAGCGTATGAACTCATGGAATTAGGATTCATAAACACTTAAATGAAGCTAAATTTTCAGTTGCTAAAATGGTATCTGATTCTCTATTGGGATTATCACTATATGATCTTGAATATGAAATTTATGAATCGAAGAGAATAAAGTGTAAATCAGTTGCTAAACTAGAATTAATAATTTCTTTTTCATTTGTAATTTACTTTTGTGTAGAAATATTATTGAGCATTATTGCCTTACTAGCATAAAAGGGGGTGATATAAATAATGAGTATAATACATGTTTTTAACAGTCATAGATGAAATCAAGATTCAGATGAATACAATAAAATTAAAGATTGACTTCGTCAAGACCCATATTACAAATTTAAATTCTTCTCTGTTAGTAAAGAAGATTATCTTGATGGTAATGGAATTAATGGAGGAAGCCACAAATTAAAAGAGGGAATAAGAAACAGAATCAAAAATTCAAATGTTATTCTTGCATACAACAACCAGTCAATATCATATAACTCTAATACTATTCATGCCTATGAGATTAAAGAGGCAATGAGTCAAAACAAACCAATCGTTCTAATTGATAAGAGAGGAACAAATGAAACTCCGTCTATATATTCAAATTACAAGAATTTATATAGAGCCAAGTGAAATTTAAATTCAATTAGAAATGCTATCAAAGAAGCAAAATAAAACTAAGGCCAAAGCCTTAGTTTTTTCATCCCTTTTCAAATCTATTTCCTTTAGTAGTATTGCATCTTCTACTGGTACACTTTATCTTTGACAGCAACTATTTGTTTTTTAGACATCATTTTACTCTCTTGCAGTTAAAATCAAAATATGCTTTTGGATACACTATTATGGTCTCTGCCCCCAATACTTAAGTAACAAAGACCCTCACTTTAAAGTGGTTTTATGTATGTGATTTGAATTTAAAGTTAAAACCCCTTTATTTAAAACTTTAATAGCTATCTTCATTAAAAATTTCTTTTAATTCGAATGACTCCACTAATTCCTCTATACTTCCAACATAACTTTCTAAGCTGGTCCTGAATATTTTTTCAACAAGCTCCATTTGATGCACATATCATACACGTTTGCAATCTCCGCTATACTTTAGAAAGGTTACATTAGAATCATTATCCATCAATTCATCAAATATCTTCATTAAGAAGATGTCATTAACTGGATTAAATCCAAAAATCATTATATCAATACTTTCGCTGGCTTGTGAAAGATCTTTGGAAATATTTGAAATATTATTTAATCAATCCTTTTCTAATGTATTCATTGGAGTGCTGTTGCCTTCACTGAAGATTATGTCCTTTGTATTAGAAGGGTAAACATAATCCATATAATCAATATTGCCCATAAGAGAGTTAAAACTGTTTACCTTATATGATTTCCCTATTTTTCCTGGACCATTATATATTGCTCACTCCACAAATAAATTTCTCATTTTGCTGAAAACAGAAAATTCTTCAAATTGGCCTAAAAATGAAGTAATCTCTCCAAACTCTAATATAATTTGATGTTTTCTATATTGATGGCTTTTTTCAAAAACAGAAAAAATTCTATTATCACTCATATGAATATCGTCAATAAAACGTTTTATAGTTGTGAAAGTTTTTAAAATGGGAATAATAATTTCATCCATTTCTAAATAATTAGTTGTTAGTAAAGTGTCATAGTTTTGATAAAGACGCAGAATATTAGCTATATTTTGAATTAAGTTTACTTGACTTCTCATGTTTTCATCTGATAATTTATTTTTCGCATATTTCTTTCTTTGTTCTACAGACAAATCTACTAACAATTTCTCATCATGGTTTTTATATACTTTTTTATTTAAGAGTAAATCCAAATTTCTATAAACAGGTTCCATAATACTCCTGCTTTTTTCTTCATAAGCCTTCTTTCTTTTTTCCTTGAAAGTGGCTATAGATTTTTTGATTATATTTCTTTTTTTAGTAACATCTTCTTTTGGAATTTCGCCCTCCAACTCAAAGTTATTAATAAATAATTCAACTTCCCTTTCAAATTGTTCTCCAACTCTGAAGTAATTTTCTAAAAAAACGTCTCCCCCAGGTAAGCGTTCAATTCGTGCGCCGACATGTCGAGAAATATTACCTGGAATTGCAAATATCTCGTTTTTAATTATTTGCCGAAGATCAGTTTCCTCTCCCAAACCAAGTCTTCTCCCTAGCTCAATATCAAATCCATTTCCGTATAATAAAATCTTATGCATATATTAATTATACTATTACCCTAATATGTATACTGATAATATAAGATATAATTAATATATGAGTAAGAACCCGCTAACATTATTAATAACTATACACTCTCAATTTGAGTCAGTGATTTTTTTCCATA
>CAZQIG010000023.1:0-4257 GCA_964593055.1 uncultured Erysipelotrichia bacterium | reverse complement strand
AGTAGTTATTGAGAAAGAAGATGAACTAATTATAAAAAGGGTTATTGGACTTCCTAATGAAGAAGTGAAGGTCATTGATGGTACTTTGTATATAGATGGAGTTGTTGATAAAACATTTAAGAACTTTGACTTACAAACAGAAGATTTTGTTTATAAAGTACCAGAAGGAATTTACTTTGTATTAGGGGATAACAGAAAAAACTCTATGGATAGTAGAGATAAAGAAATAGGATTTATCAATGGTGATGAAGTAATTGCTGTTGTTTTGTTTAGTGTTACATAAAGGGGTATTAAGTTGCGAATTCTAGGCTGAGCAATTTTCTACATAAATCAAATACAATATATAAGGGAGAGATTAAAATGTTAAGATTATTATTAGTATCAATTGCTTGTCTTTCACTATTTGGTGTTGTTGGAGCTACATATAGTGCTAACAACAGCGATAATGAAGTTCATGCTGCATGGTGGACAAAAAAATTTAGTAATCCAAAAGGTCAATCTGATGCTGCAAGAGCAGTTTATGGAATTGATGGAACAACTGTATTTTCAAGAATGTTTGATTACAAGATTGATGGTTATAAAATAGGAAGTGGTCGTGTTTGGATTGATGCAAAGGAAACTGGATTTAAAGACAAAATCGGTTATACTTGGGGTACTCATCAAACTAGAAGCAATATTAGAGTGACAGGTGGTTCAGGTATTTTATATAAAGATAGAGCAGGTTACGGTTACTGTAATTTTGTTAAGAGCTAAATAAAAAATTTGGAGGATAATGTATGAAAAAAACATATGTATTTATGATTATTTCATTTAATATATTATTGATATATCTTTTTGTTTTTTCAAGTTCGAGGAATGAAGATTTAATAGTTCAGCTTGATAATGAAGTACAAGGTTATCAAGTAATAGCAAGCCTAGATGATGAAATGATTTCTTCAATATATGATATTGCTGATGAATATAATATGACGATAGTTATTAAACAAATTAATAAATCTGGACTAATATTTCAAGATTATGAATATCATGTCTATAATTTTGACTTCATAAAAGACAAAGTTAAGTATTTAGATAATAATAAAATAACTTCATTATCCTCCTTTTCTAATCAGAAAATTTCGGAAGTGAACAATAACTCAAACTTGGTAGGTGGTGGTATATATATTTATGCAAATGATATTAGTCCTATCACGAAGTATCTTGAGGATAATTCGGAGTATAACTATAATATTTATGCCAATGATGAATATAATATTATTTTTGTTAATTTGGTTACCAACGGAAGAACTATTGCAGCCTTTGTTGGCTTAATTATTTTATCTACATTATTTATATTACTAACAAGGAGAAAAGAGTTAGCATTTCATTATGTAAACGGTAAGAATGACTTTTCAATTATAAATTATCAGTTTTTACGCTTATTTAAATTACATTTTATTTTTTTTCTAGTTGTTAATATTGTTCCTATTATTTATATCATGAGCCTTTCTTTAGAATATGGTTTGGACTATGTGCAATATATTTTAATAGGTAATATCTTCTTTATGTTGTGCTACTTATTAGTTAGTTATGTCACAATTCCTTTGGTGATCAGATTAAATAATGCTTTTGAATTACTAAAAGGTAGACAAGTAGTTGGAATGACATTTTCTTTTATAAAAGTTATGGTTATCTTATTAACAATTTTTGAATTAGTGTCATTGAGTAGTGTTTATCAAAAATACCCAGAAATCAAATATTATTATGATGTATTTAATGAAGATATTTTGGATGATTTATATGATTTAAGGGGCTTATCAATAGGGAAAAAATACAATTTGACATATGAAGATAATCTAGAAATTGCTGAAAAACTGTATGTAATTGAAAATAATTATTATATTCAAGATAATCCTAGTAAAGTATTTGATAAAGAAACAATGACAGTAAAAGAAAAGTTTATAAGAGATACAGTTAGCAATTATCGTTATATGAATGATAATATGTTTAATTTATTAAATATAGAAGATGTTAATGGCAATATTTTGACAAGCAATGAGGAAGCGACCATTTATGTACCTGAGTCAAAATACAATGATGTAAAAAAACGTTATAGTGAAATTGATAACTTTATAAAAATTAAAGATGGTCAACAAATTTTTATTCCTTTGGATGGAATACGTGAAGAATATTACGCTATTGATGCATATTATATTGTAGAAAAAGCTACTATTGATGAAGAAATGATGAAATTGGGATACAATATCTATGAACCCAATAGGGTAAATATGTATTTTGATGAAGAAGATGTTCAAAAGGTACATGATAAATATTTTCCTAATTCATACATTAGAAGTATAGAATCCAGATACTTCAACAAATTGGAGGAAGAAATAATACTGTTTGTTAACATTATTAATAGTGCAATTTTAATAGCAATAAGTTTGTTAGTGTGTTTAATAATCTACTATTCTTCTCTTTACAAGAAGTATCAAGAGCTGCTTTTTGTAAATGTTATTAATGGAAATTCCATACTACCAATTATTTTAAAGAAGAACCTATTAATTAATTTAAGTATATTAGGTTTAATTATTTATTGTATAATTAGTGGTTTATATATTGGATTAGTGATTGTCTTAATACATGCGATAATTATTGGTATAATGAATATCAAGTTGAGTAGAAGCAATTATATTTTGAAGTTAAAGGAGAATTAAAATGATTGAACTAAGAAGAATAAGCAAAAATTTTGATGAAAAAGAACTATTCAACAATTTTAATTTAAAAATTACTGATGGAAGCTTTGTAGTAATTTATGGATCAAGTGGCTGCGGTAAGACTACATTATTAAATATGATTGGCTTGTATGAAGACTGTGACGGAGAAATAATTATTGATGGAGAGTCGTATAGAGCAAGGAGCAAAGCAAGTAGAAAACTATATAAGAAGAAGTTTGGATATGTATTACAAAACTTTGGATTAGTTAATGATTTAACAGTACTAGAAAATATGAAAATAATTTCTAAAGATAAAGGCAAGATAAAAAGTGTTTTGGATAAATACGGTATCGGAGATAAACTTACTAAAAAAGTCTTTACATTAAGTGGTGGTGAGCAGCAAAGAGTTGCTCTATCAATGATTGAACTTAAAGATGCTGAAGTAATACTAGCAGATGAGCCAACTGGTAGCTTAGATACAAACAACAGAGATTATGTAATCAACATTTTAAAACAATTTCAAGAAGAAGGTAAGACAATTATTGTAGTAACGCATGATAAAGAATTTCTTAATCATGCAAGCAAAGTTGTTGAGCTTTAAATAGCTAATTTTAGAGTTCTAATCAGAACTCTTTTTTACTGTCTTCGTTGCCTAAAAATTGCCAAAAAAAAATTTATAAGTGATTTTAATGAAACATTTGATTTCGATATTGATTGGAAATATTTGAAAAAAATGTGATGAAAATATAATTGATGTCATTTTAGTTGGTGGTGATTTAAAAGTAAATTATTCAAGATTTTATGTGCCTGAATTAGTTATAAATGATATTAACTTAATATAGTGTTTAATAGCTTGTTTGAAATCAAAAACTAATTTGAAAAACAGTTACGATTAATTAGATGTCTTTAGAATTTTTTGTTATTATCTTTATAATTATAACATCTTTATTTAATGCAAAAGTGTTATGATGAGACTATGAAGATGTACAAAAAATATTAAAAATTTTGCGATATAAAAACTTTATTACAACGAATTTAATTGATTAGGGGTTGTGAAATGATAAAAATTAAGAATATGACATTTGCTTACGAAGAAAAAAATATTTTTGAAAATTTGGATTTAGATATCAAAAATGGTGAAAAGGTTGCACTTTTAGGTCATAATGGTGCAGGGAAAACAACTTTTGAGTAGAAAATACAAAATTGAAATGAAAAACAGAAAAAATAACGAATTATCTGAGCTAGTTATGTGGTATTTAGTCATGAATAAAGGGTTTATTGATGATAACTATATGTTAGAAGAATTTTTAATCGAAAAATTATTTATAAGTGTTATAATTTAGAAAAGGAGTTTACCTTTATAAAGGATAAAACCTTTACAAATATTGACTTTAGGATTGATAAGCATAATTTTAGAGAAAAATTTTCTGAGAATGGAAACATGTTTGATAGACATGATACTAGGTATGTATATCAACAATGTATATAAATGATTGAGGCTTGATGCCTCTTTTTTTTGTTGTTGACAAAGGAAAATTAAAATAATATACTGATTTTAAGA
>CAZQIG010000022.1:0-5164 GCA_964593055.1 uncultured Erysipelotrichia bacterium | reverse complement strand
TAAAGCTCAACAACTTTGCTTGCATGATTAAGAAATTCTTTATCATGTGTTACTACAATAATTGTCTTACCTTCTTCTTGAAATTGTTTTAATATTTTGATTACATAATCTCTGTTTTTCGTATCTAAACTCCCAGTTGGCTCATCTGCTAATATTACTTCAGCATCTTTAAGTTCAATCATTGATAACGCAACTCTTTGTTGCTCACCACCACTTAACGTGAAAACTTTTTTATTTAACTTATCACCAATACCGTATTTATCCAAAACACTTTTTATCTTACCTTTATCTTTTGAGATTATCTTCATGTTTTCTAAAACTGTTAAGTCATTAACTAATCCAAAGTTTTGCAATACATAACCAAATTTCTTTTTATATAGTTTTCTACTAGCTTTGCTCCTTGCTTTATACGACTCTCCATCAATAATTATTTCTCCATCACAGTCTTCATATAAACCAATCATATTTAATAACGTAGTTTTACCACAGCCACTCGATCCATATATTACTACAAAGCTTCCATCAGTAATTTCTAAATTAAAATTGTTGAATAATTCTTTCTCATCGAAATTCTTACTTATTCCTCTTAGCTCAATCATTTTTACACCTCACCCTTAATTTCTGAAATATAATCACTTCTTAAAATTCTTCGATATTCTAACAGAATAATTAAAATCTGAATTAATATTATTACTATCCATAAATAATTACCGAAAATAAACATACAAATCAATATTATAAGTAACGCAATATTCAAAAGCATATTTTTGAGTAAAATGATTGGAAAAATACTATTACCGTTAATCAAATTGACTAATAATAATTGATTATATTTTTTAAATAAAGCTCTGTAATAAACTATGCTACTAACAATAAAAGTTATTAATAGTATAAGTGTGCTATTTATAATGTTTATGTACAAAATCCATTCTTCTTCCATGTCACTTAAAAAGTTACTATGGATTGATGTAATATTGAAAGAGGAAAAATATTTTCCTTGCAAATATTCGACATCATCTTTTGTAAAAAACATATTTACCTGTCCTGGTTCATAAATATTAAATCCATCATCTATCATTTCTTTATCAATATTAGCTTCTTCAACTATATAGTATGCATCTATTGAATAATAATGTTCGATAGTAGCATCCATTGGTATAAATATCTCTTGATTGTCCTCAATTTTTACAAAATTATCAATATTTTGATATCTGTTTTTTACTTGGTCATATTTGCTTTCAGGTACATATATTGTGGTTTTACCATCGTTTGTTACTATTTTACCGTTTATATCCTTTACTTCCAATAAATTAAACATGTTTGAATTTAAGTAACGATAGTTTTTGTTAATATCTTCAGTGAATATTTTTTTTAATCTCATTTTATCGTAATCAAAATAACTTTCAACATTACTAGCTAAATATTCATTATATTCAATAAAATGAATTCTAGATACTATATCTACATTTTCTTCATAATTTAACTCGTTTCCAATTCCGATTGAGCTGCCTTGAAAAGTGTATAAATCATCCACTTTTTTTTCATTTGTAATATTATAATAAAAGTAAGCTTTGTAAAAATTATCGCTAACTTTATTGGCAGAAAATAACGTTAAAATCATCAAGAAAATACAAATAAAACGTAGCACATGAAGAGAAGCGCCTAATATTTTTTTTCCTTTTAACAAACTTAAAATACTGTTAGTTTTTATAATTAAGGGAATTGTAATATAGTTAATTAGGAAATAAATAAGTATAAAAATAAAATTAGCAACAAAAATATATGGTATAAATGAAAATAAATGCTCCACTGATAAGCTAACTAAATAAGCAATCGGCAATAAATTAATAAACACTAATACCAATAAGTGAATTTTTAGAATGCGCATAAATTGATATCCAATTATCTCTATGTCATTCTTACCTTGTACGAAATGCATTGCTAACTCTTTGGATCTAGATAAAAGCATAAATACAATGCTTACTGATAATAAACCGATAAAAGCAATTACAATCCTTCCATTGGCAATAGCATTTACAACGTAAATGTTGAATTCATTTATTTCATAAATATTATAGTGTCTTTCTAATTCATTAAAATATTGCATTAAAGGTTCAATATTCTCAGTAAAAATACTTATAGAAGAATTAGGGTGATAGTTTTCTCCAATTTCATTTATCTTCTGTTTAGAAAAAGGGGATACAGAAATTATTTCATTATCTCCCAAATACTTAATCTCATCTTTAATTAATCCAAAATTATAAATATCATATTCGTAGTCATGAGAAATCAAACCTGAATAATTAATTTTTTTAAAAACTAAAGCCATTTCATGTTCATCTGCAATTGCAAAAAGACTAGAAATTTCATTATCGTTCATTTCTACCTTCAGAATGTAACCATCTATATTATTATCAAGTTGAATAACTAGATCCTCATTCCTAGCACTCGAAAAGACGAATAAATAAATTAATAATAAATTAAAAATGACGATTAAAAAAGTATATGTTTTTTTCATACGCATCCCCTTTTAAAATTTAAGCTTTACCGAAGTAACAATAACTCCATCCAGCATAATCTGTTACAAATAACTTGTTCTCTCTAGAAACAAATATGTTACTTCTAGTTTGATGAGTTCCCCATGTGTATCCAGTTTTAGTATAATCTTTACCATCAACATTTATCCATACTCTACCAAATTGTTGAATAACTCTTTTTCATCAAAATTTTTGCTTATTCCTCTTAGTTCAATCATTTTAATTCTCCTTTAATTTCGCAATATAATTGCTTCTACTCAACTTGATATTCATTATACCAATAATTATAGCATGTATTAAGGCAATTAGTAGTCCGATATATAAATCACTAACTATGCAATAAACAGTTACACCTAATATACTCAAGTTAATCAATAAGTTTTTCTTCAAAACAATTGGTAGAATTGACTTCCCATTTATGATATTCACAAAAATCAGTTCTTGATACTTCTTGTAAAGAGAGGAATAATAAATTATTAAACATACCAATAAACTTATTGCTATTAAAACTGAACTATTAATAATGTTAACAAACAATATTATTTTTTCTTCTAATGCAGTGAAATATTTGGACTCAAGACTTTTTATATACGAATTTGGATAATATTTTTCTTGGATTTCTTCAATATCTTTTTTATCAAAATACATGTTTATTAAGCTAGGTTCATAAATATTCTCTCCCAATTCCATCATTTCTTTATCAACAACGACTTTTTCTACAATATAATATGCATCCATTGCATAATATTCTTCAACAGTTCCTTGTAAAGGAATAAAAACTTTTTGTCTGTCTTTAATTTTTACAAAATTATCAACTTCATCATAACGTTTTTTTACATCATTGTATTTTGACTCAGGTACATAAATAGTCATTTCTCCATTACTTGTCAAAATATTACCATTAACATCTTCTATATTTAATAAATTAAACATTTTATCATTCATGTAACGATAATTGCTAACTGTATCTTTTACAAATTCTTCTCTGATTGTCATCGTTTCTTTATCAAAAGCTTTACTAGGATTATCTTGAATATAATAATTATTTTCAATTACATACAGTTTTTCAGCAATTTCTAGATTATCTTCATATGTCAAATTGTATTTTTTCCCTATTGATAAGCCCCTTAAATCATATAAATCATCCAAAATATCTTCATTAAATACATCATAATAATATTTGATTTCTGGGTATTTTTGATAAACACTACTCAATGACACTAATTCAAAAATTGTTAATAAGATAACCATAACTTTTATAAAAGAAAATGTCATTCCAACTACTTGTCTACCTTTTAATAGCTCGAAAGCATTATTTGCTCTTATTACCAAAGGTATTATAATATAACTAAATAACAAATAACATAACATGAAGAAGATGTTACCAACCAGAATATATTTTACATAATCAACCAAGTATTCAAGTGATAAATTCATAACATATATTATAGGAATAATATTTAAAACTATGAAAAAGACAAAATGTAATTTAAATAGTCTCAAAAACTGATAATTAATGATTTCAAAGTCATTCTTGCCATTTACATAATGAAATGCTAACTCCTTTCTCCTTGTCAACAATATAAATAGCGTTGCTAAAATTATTAAACCAACAAAAGCTACAATGGTTCTTCCATTAGCTATAAGATTGACAAAAATAATATTATATTCGTCATTAGCATAAATATTATAATTATACTCCGAATTATCCTCAAGATATCTTGTTAATGGAGAAATATCGTCTGAATATATATAAATACTTCCACTTGGCATGTTCATATTTTTATTAAACTCTGTAATTTTTTGATTAGAAAAGGAAGATAATGAAATTATTTTATTATAATCTAAGTACTTAACTTCATCTTTTATGAAGTCGAAGTTGTAGATAAAATATTCATAATCCTGAAATATTAATCCCGATTTGTTAATTTGTTTAATAACTATCGCCATACCATGTTCATCAGCTATATCATATATCGAAGAAATCATCTCACCATCTAGGCTTGCTATCACTTTATATCCTTGCACTTTATCATCAAGTTGAATTATTAGATCCTCATTTCTTGAACTCGAAAAAACAAAAAGATATATCAGTAATATATTAAATGAAATAATCATAAATACATATGTTTTTTTCATACATTATCCTCCAAATTTTTTATCTAACTCTTAACAAAATTACAATAACTGTATCCTGCTCTATCTTTGTAGAATATACCCGAACCACCTGTTACTCTAATATTACTTCTAGTTTGATGAGTACCCCAAGTATATCCCCTTGAGTAATCATCACCATTTTCTGCCGAATCAATCCAAACTTTACCGTATCTTATTTTATAATCGTCAATCTTGTTATCAAACATTCTTGAAAATACAGTTGTTCCGTCAATTCCATAAACTGCTCTTGCAGCATCAGATTGACCTTTTGGATTACCAAACTTTTTTGTCCACCATGCAGCATGAACTTCATTTTCGCTATCATTAGCACTATATGTAGCTCCAACAACTCCAAATAATGAAAGACAAGCAATTGATACTAATAATAATCTTCAATGACCTTCACTTCTTCATCAGGAAGTCCAATAACCCTTTTTATAATTAGTTCATCTTCTTTCTCAATAACTACT
>CAZQIG010000021.1:0-6304 GCA_964593055.1 uncultured Erysipelotrichia bacterium | reverse complement strand
TGGATAAAACAAAATATTATTTTAGTATTGATGAAAACGGAGAAGTAGAATTTATTAATAATGGTCTTCCTATCTTAAACACTTTAAAACAAGGTCGTTTAGACTTAATGAAAATATCAAATGAAACAGATTACAATGAAAGTAAACCAATGTCTGATGTAGGATTTGATGTTTATAAAGATTCTAACGCTAATGGTAAATTAGATGAGGGCGAAGAAAAAAATGTAGTAGACCATATTACAACAAATAATCAAGGATATGCAAAATCTAAAAAATTAACTATAGGTTCATATTTAGTAAAAGAAACAAATACAAATATTGGATATAACATGTCAACAGAAGTATATCCAGTAACAATTGAAGCAGACAAAACGGTGGCAGTAAATGATAATAAACCAATTATTAATGAACATATTCAAGGAAAAGTGAAATTTCATAAAACTGATGAATATGGAACGAATATTACTGGTGTAGAAATGACTATATATGATGAAACAGATAGTCCAGTAGGTCGTGTAGTAACAGATGAAAAAGGAATTGCTGAAAGTGAAGCCTTAGATTATGGTAAATACTATGCAGTAGAAACAAAAGCACCAGAGTCAGTAATTATGAGTGATGAGAAGTATGAATTTGAAATTAATGATGAAACGGTAGATCATGAAGTTACTATCAATGTAGTAAATGATTTAATTGAAGCAAATATTCAAATCAATAAAGTTGACAAAAAAACTGGAGAGGATTTATCAGGAGCAGAATTTACAATTATTGATGAAAATGGAAAAGAAGTAGATAAATTAAAAACATCATACGATGGAAAAGCAACGAGTAAAAAACTTCCATTTGGAGAATACATAGTTAAAGAAACTAAAGCACCAACAAACTATGAAATCAACTCAAAAGATACAAAAGTAACAATTGGAAAAGATGATAATGAACAAATTGTTTACACAGTTGTTGAAGATGACAAGAAACAAGCAGAAGTATGTACAGGTTTAGATGAAAATAATAAAGAAATCATTAAAACCGTAGATGTTGATAAGGTTGAGGAAAGTAAAGGAGATTGTAATATTGGAGAAGAATCAAAAGAGCAACAAGAACAACCTAAAATTACAATGCCAGAAACAAGTACAAATGCAATTAAACAACTAATGAATAAATTATTCAAATAATTATTTTACAAAAAGACCCAATTATGGGTCTTTTTGAGTGTTTAACATTATAATCTATAACAATGAACCATTTTAAAAAATTACCTATAAATTACCAACTAAATAACATTTAACGAAGTTATTTAAATCTAAAACATTTAATGATATAATAAAATATAAATAACAATTTAAAAAATTATTTATTGTAAAATAAAATATATTAAGATAGAGAAGGATTATATGGATCAGTATATAGACAAGACTAAAGAAGAAGGTTTAACAGAAGAAGAAAAAATCAGTAGAGATGAAATGATAAAGAAATTAGAAGTTGCTAATACAAAATTAATGAATTTTTTAACGTTTGGAATTTATGGAGACATTACAGGTTATATAGAAAAAAATCAATTAGAGAAAAGACTTTTATATATTGAAAAAAACTTAGATAACAATCAATACGATATTTCTAATTATTATTATTTAAGAAAAATGGTAGAAAATTATATTTTAGCACCTGTAGAGTTGAATAAGAATATTTTTGATAATTTTTGGGACATTGTTTCGGAAGAAAATTTTGATAAAATAAAAATTGATGAATTTTTAGATTTTAAAATTAATGATTTAAACTTTATATATGATTTAGTGAAAACAATTGTATTTCAGGATGGATTATTTATTGTGAATACAAATAAGACACCTTTAAAAGTAATAAATATTTTAATTAATAATGGATATATAAAACAATATACTGGAATGGGTAATTTTATGATTACAGATTGTCAAATATCTACTTATAAAATTACAAATGATGGATTAAAATTTATTGCAATGTTTATTGATAAAAATTATTTGCCATATATTAATTATTATGAAATTGGGTATAATATATTACATAATACAAATAGAATGATTATTCATAATACAAAAGGAGAATATTTTATAGGAGGTATTTTGAAAAATATAATGAATGATAAAGAAAAGTATTTTGGATTATTGTATATACTCCTGGAAACAGTAGAGGAATTTAAATATTAAATTAAGAGACCATGCATGGTCTTTTTTTTATAAATAAATAACAAAATGTTGTACAAAATAACTGGGGATTTTGATGTTTTTCCTTATTATAATTAATATGTAAAATAAAATAGATAAGGAGAAATAAAATGAAAGTAGTAATACCCAAAAGAATAAAACAAAAAACAGTGTATTTTAAGCAGTATACTTTAGTTGATTTAGGAATTGCAATATTACCTCTAATGTATATTATTAAATGTTATAAAAGCATTGGGAATTGGAAGTTAGTATCATTTTTAGCAAGTCCATTTATAATTATAATAATTTGGTTGTTGATTCCAAGTGGGAATGGAACAAAAAGAAATTATGAAGTTATCCCTAAAATGTGGGGACATGTTGTTAGTTACTTTAAAGGAGAAGAGGATTTTGTATCAAGTTCTAAGAAATTAAAAAAAGATATAATTAGAGAGGAAAAATATGAGTTCAAAAAAGAGCAAAGAAAAAAATAATTTAGTTGATTATCGAATAAATAAATTAAATTTAAAATTCTTAGATCAAGTAACTAAAGCAAAAATTCAGAAAAAAATTCTTGGCCAAGAAAATTTAGATGAAATAAAAAAAATGTTATATGATGAAGTAACAAATAATGGGGATTTATTTAATAAAACAGTTGTTAGTGCTTTATATAATTTATTGAATAATCTTAAAAATACAAGAATAAAAGAACAAACAATTACAAAAATATTATTAAATAAAAAATTAAATATTGATGAAAAATTTATAGATGTATATGATGAATACAATATTTATAATGAGCAATTACAAGAGTTTAATTATAACTTTAACATAAAAGAAATTGTTACAACAAATGATTTGAACTATGTAATAACTGATGATAATAAAGTGGTTACGTATCTAAGTGTAAATATTGATTCATCACTTAATCATTTAAAAGATGAAGATAAAGAAGTTTATGTATCTTCGTTTTTCCGAATAGCCCTAAATTTACCTGAGAGATTTACTTATTTTCAAATTAATGTACCATTATCATTTGAAGACAAAATAAAACAGGTTGATGAAAGAATAGAATATTTTAAGACTAATCCCAATAATATTAAAAATGAAAATTTAAATGAATTATTATTTGCTTTAGAAAGTGATAAAGATAAATTAAATATGTATCAAGATATTATAAAATATCAAAAAGTAGGGATAATTGCCTTTACATCAGATACATTGAATGAAATGGTTGAAATGATTGACATATTAAAAACCGAATCCGATTGTATAACGCTAAAAATGGTTGATAATAAAATGTTAGATTATATACTTAATGAGACAGTGTATGCTAATCAATATTCAAAATCAAGTATTGCTGGAACATATAGTTATGATGAATATAATAAGACATATTCAAAAGTATTAACTTTAAATATGTTTGAAACAACACAAAATGAATTTTACTTTAGAAAAATTGCTGAAGTTTATAAGGAATTAAAAAATTACAATGTAAAAACATTATTTTCTATAAATGCACACAGATACAGTCATGATAAGTCATTAAGTATTGTGGAAGAGGGATTAGGAGAAATGGGTTCAAGACATAAATATGATAGAACAAGTCAAGCAGAGTTTGAAATTTATGAAAATAGTAGTTATTTATCAAAATTTGCTTTTGCTCTTCGTGAAAATTCAAATGAAACAATAATCGAAACGGAAACAAAGTTAAAGGTTACTGGTAAGAGTTATCGAGATGTCGATTTGGCGTGTAAAAAAGCGAAGAAGATAATTCGAGGGATAGGTAATACAGACTTTAGAAAGTTTGATATAACATCAGATTTAAAGAAAATAAGCCATTTCAGTACCCCTAAAAAATTAGATGGTGCAATTCAAATGCCACTAAGTACATTTGCTGTAGGTTTTCCATATAATTATACTATTGTTGATGATCCAAATGGGGACTTTAAAAATATAAGTTATGATGAAATACTAAACTTTAATTACTTTCATAAATCTAATGCCGCACTTGCTTCTTCAAGTGGATTAATAGTTGGAATGTCAGGTAGTGGTAAGTCAACAGAAATGAAAGAAACAATTAAAAATCACTATTTAAAAAATGGTATTACTTATACAATCGATCAGGATAGTGAATTTATTAGTCTTACAAAAGCATTAGGTGGCGAAAATATAATTTTTGGAGAATCTAAACACTTCATAAATCCTTTTCAATTAGTTAAGCCAGATGAGCATTCAGAATTAACGCAAAAAGATGTTATAGATAATCAGGTAGAGTTTGTTAGTCAAATTATGATAACACTTTACGGCGATAAATATATTAAGGTAAAAGAAAAGTTAGAAAACATTGTATATAGAATGTATGAAGAATTTGGATATAGTGAATTTACATTTACAGAAGTATTAAACGAGGTTAAATTAGAATCAAAAAATCAAAAAAAAGAAATTATTGAAATTGATTATTTAAATTTAATTGAAATGATTCAAAACTTACAACTTAAATTCGATATATTTAACCATCCGACAAATGTAAATTTAAATAGAAAACTAATTAATTTTGATATTTCAAACGTAAAAGAAAATCGTACATTATTAAATACACTTATGATTGTAATATTCGACTTTTTAAATCGTAAAATGACAAATAATCGAATTAACGATAAGATAACTGATGATGAAATTAAGCGAAATCATATTATTGATAAAATTGAGAAAGCAATTAAAGATACAAAAATTAATTATAGTAGTGAGGAATTAGAAGCAAAAGAAACAAAAGAATTAGAGCAAATATATTATAGTGTACAACCTAAAATATTGATTATGGTAGATGAAGCCCATCGTATGTTTAATAATGATATGGCACTTGACTATCTTGTTAAAACAGTAAGGGAAAGTAGAAAGTATGAAACAGCAATTTGGTTTGCTACACAACGTTTTAAAGACTTTTTTAAAGAAGGACTTGATGATTCAAAAGTAACAGCTTTGTATGAACAAATACCGTATAAAATATTATTATATCAAGATAAGTCAAGTATTGATTTTGTAGAAACAAAAATAAATTTAACAGAAAGTCAAAAACATGCTTTAACTCAAAATGGTTCAACTGATCCGGAAAAAGGTGTTGGCTTATTTGTTGCAGGTAGTAAAGTATATAACTTTAACAATCAAATATTAAAGCCATGGTTAGATATCTTTAAAGGGGGTCAATAATAATGAGAGTTTTTAAGAAATCAAGAAAACGAAAAGTTGGAAGTCCAACATTAAAAGATGAATTAAATAAAATAAAGTATAAGTTATTAGATAAATATGTAGCAAGATATAACAAAGATTTGTTAATAATATTAACACCAGTGTTGATAACAGCATTAATAATATTTAGTTTTACAAGTTTAAAATATGTTAAGAATAATCAATTTGTTGATTATCAAAATAAAGCCATTAATTATCATGAAAATATAACTTTTGAAGACAATCAAAGTATTGTTCTTACAGATAGTGAGTTAAAAGGAAACGATATAATATTTAAATATAAATTCAATAATTTAGGTGCTATTGGGGATATGCCACATAAGAAAATATATATTAATATTACAGATAATATTTCAGAAGCAAATCCATTATTCCAAGGAGAATTAAATCCAAATAATTCAGAGATAACAATTAAAACTTCTGATGTCAAACCTAGGTATCAATCAGCAATCGAAGAAAAAAAGGATTATGAATTATATATTTATTATTATTCAATTGATGATTTGATAGAATTATCATATTCTAATCCAGTAGAAATGAGTGTTATTACATATGATGATTTATATGTATATGAAGATATTAGTGATTATTTTGAACCTAATAAAAGCGTAAATGAAATGGAAAGAGAAGTAAAATATATTAGAAGAAAATATTTGACAGACAATCAAATTTCAAAAGTATTTACAACTAATTCAAAACAAATAATTAAGGTTTTCAAGAAACCAATTGAACAGCAACATGAAGAATTAGGATTGTATTATAAGATGTATAAAGAGCAATATAAAAATTATATTGAGATGTTAAAATTAAAAGGAATTACAGATGATGAAATAAAAATTGCAACAAATCGTAGTCAAGATATTAACGTTATTTTAAATAAT
>CAZQIG010000020.1:0-6424 GCA_964593055.1 uncultured Erysipelotrichia bacterium | reverse complement strand
TTTGTATTTGAAAAGAATGGTGTTACATATTTAATTGAATCATCATTCTATAATACTGGTGGTTCTAAAATATCTGAAGTATGTAACTCTTATGCTGATTTAACAACTAAGATTGATCATAATAATTTGCATCTAATCTGAGTTGCTGATGGTAAAGGTATGGAAACAATAAAACCTTTACTAGAGGAACAATGAAATAATGTTGATGTAGTAAGTATAAGGCAATTTGAAGAATTAATAAAGGAGTAAAAATTAATACGATTATAAAAATAGGAGATTACAAGAAATTTACATCAAGTTTATGAGAATTGAAAGGGCAATTATAGTCTCTTCTACTGGTGGATCAGTAGATGTACATACACACTTAATGATGGTTGGAATCTTAAAGATTACCATTAGCACAAGGTTGTGTTAACATGTTCTCTCCAATAACAGGAATGGCTGTTATCCAATGTGATGTTGCTAAAGTAAACTTTGGTAAAACATCACCATGATTAGGAGTGTTTGCTGGTGTAACTATGTGATTAGGCACTTTCACTTCATCACTAGTTATGGCACAGAATTTCTAATTCATGGATTACTAATATTCTAATATTATTAATGAAAACACAATAGGGAATAAACAGTTATAGAAAAAATGGACAGCGGTAATTCTGCTGTCTTTTTTATGAAAGGAAAAGAATTTTACTTAGGGACCCTCATATGAAATTATAGGATGTATAAACATTTGGCTGCAGGTAGAAATCACTTAATGATAAATTACAAATTTATAATAAATATTAAATTCTTTTCTTTCTTTAGTTAAATGTATAATTTATATATGAAATTAAAATTATTATTAAATTCAATACAAAATGATGAAAAATTCAAAAGCCAACTTTTAAGAGCTAATAAAGGTGATGAGTTTGAAAAAATAATTTTGCAGAAATTATTATTCGATGGTGAATACTTCCAATACAATTCAGTGGATTTCAAAAATCTAAAATCTTTTAAAGACGTTAAGAATAATATATTAAAGCCCAAAACATATGGAGATGGCCTTTATTATCATGAAGAATTAGAAGAAATTTCTAAAACGAATAATGTTCTTGTATATCAACCTTTTGGAAGTCAAAGTGCCCCCGATATTCTTTTAATTAGATGAGGGAGATGCTTACCTTTAGAGATTAAATTTAGCAAAAAGAAAAATAAGTGTCCAGTCTGAAATTCTGGCTATCCAAGACCAGAGTTCATTTATTTATTTGGATCATATGGACTTATTGATGCAACTTTTTTTAAAGGAGATGAGCTAACGACTCTTGAACAATACAACAAATTAAAAGAGAAGATTGAAGAATTCAAAGTAATAAACTCATATATAGAAGATATTATAGGAAAAAATTTTACCTATTACAATAGACCAATGTACAATCAAAAGATAAACAATTGAGAACATAATGATAGAAGAAAATGAGAGGATAATGCAATAGATTTTGCAGAGTTTTACTAATGGACAGAACAAAAGAATTAGACCAGTTTTACACGAATATTAAAGTAATTCCTGAGTTAATGAAGGAAATTGATCTTGAACTTAAAAGAAGCGGCATAGATCCAAATGAAGTATTATGACTTGAGCCATCAGCTGGTTCCGGCAATTTCATTAGAGAATTAAAGCATTCTTATGGAAAAGATGTCAATTACAAAGCTTTTGACATCGATCCTAAAAATAATGTTAATAAAGATATCAAAATAATTCATGCAGATTTTTTAAAAATTAAAAAAGAAGATTTAAAAGCCGGCAAAAGGGATGTAATCACTTTTGGTAATCCGCCATTTGGTAAAAGAGGTAAATTAGCCGTCGACTTTATTAATAAGGCATCAGAATTTTCTGATATGATTGCATTAATTCTACCCAATATTTTCGTTAGGTATCTAACACAGAAAAACATTAATGCCAACCTTAAATTGGTAAGGCAAGTTTCAATGCCCAAAAACTCTTTTACCGTAAATGACAGCGCTTATAATGTTAATTGTGTATTTCAAATATGAGTTAACGATTCTTCAGAATTAATTAAAAATGTTTCCAATAAAAGAGACCTGAGACAATATGAGCAACCACAAAAAACACATGAAGACTTTACTCTTTATATTCATAACAACACTAAACAAACTGAAAAGTTTTTTGTAAAGAAAAATTTTGGTTGAGATTTTGCAATTTACAGACAAGGTTATTACGATTATTCAAATATCTTCACTAAAGAGGAAGAATTAATCAAAAACAGACAGTATCTATTTATTAAATTTAATGAAGGTAAAAAGAAATATAAAAACCTAGTAAAAAAAATGGATTTAAACTCTATGACCAAATGAAGCACTTCAGTGCCCGGGTTCTCTAATGAAGATTTCATTAAAGAATATATCAGAACTAAGAAAAATGAAGGAAAAAATAATGGAAAATAATAAAATACAATTCACTAAACAAGAAGATGTAGGAAACACCACGCCACTTACATATAAATCATACATTTCTTTATATGGGCAACCTTTTAAACATTTCATAATGATTGCAGAATTAATTGATAACTCAATCTCTTCATTCGAAAATAACTTTAGTAATGAGGAATGAACCAAACCACTTGAAATAGAAATTGAATTTAACTTTAAAGGTGAATTAACTAATCCGAAAGACAACGCCTTAGGATTTAAAGCAGTTTACGGATCATATATTAAATTCAAAGATAATGGTTATGGTATGTCTAAACAAAAGTTAAAAGAAGCAATGATTTTGGATAATAATAATACGGAAATATCAGATAAAAATGTATGAGGGAGAGGTATGAAACAATGCGCATATTTCTTTGGACAAGATTTAACAGTCTCAACATCAGATGGCAATGAATCTAATGAAGTTAAACAAATTTATACTGACCCATCAATAAGTTTAAATTCCCCCTATAAAATAGAACCATATGAATTAGAAGCAAATGAACAAGGTACAACTATACTAATTGAGAATATATATGATGAAAGAATCTTTAGTAAAGATGTTTTGAAAGGGATTAAAAATTCACTTCAATGAAGATATGTAAACTATATAAGAAATAAAAAACTAATTGTCCACTACACATATGTTGGATTTAACGGAGAAGAAGCAGAAGGTTTCTTTGAAGAGGTTGAAGAAGCAAAAATGATCTTAGACAAAGAAACGAAGAAAAAGGTAAAGGACAGAACAGTTGAAGACATCAAAGAAGAGCTTAATAATAATTTTAAAAATTTAATCAATAAAAAGAATACACTAAAGATTGATGAGAAAATTGCAAATGATGTCTTCAATAAGCTGGAACAAAAATTTATAGGGTCTCTAGCTGGTGATAATGAAACAGTATTTGAATCAGAAGTAAAGTTTAAGCTACCTCATATAGTCACTGGGGAAGAACAAACAATATCCTTTAAATTTTGGGCATTACCAAAAGGAAAACAAACTAAAGACAAAGATGCAGGAATAAGATTTTATGAAGGAGAAAGAGCGATTACTCACATAAGTATCAAAGATAAAGATGTCGGACCATGAATGGGGTGAGTTGAAAACTCAGATAAATCATGAAGAACCGATAAGAAGTTTGCAGGTGAAATAGATTTAAAAATAATTGGTGCGAAACCATCAGTTGATAAATCTATGTTCTCATTACCTGAGGTTATACTTAATAAAATTAGTAAAAATGTATGAACTGTTTATAAAGTATTTGAAATCTTCATAAGACTCATAATTAAAAAAGTTGAGATAAAAGCAGAAGCTGAAGAAGTTGAATTAAACTTAGAGGAAATAAGATTATCAACACTAGAGCATTCTCCTAAGAAACAAGTTGAAATAGATCTTGATAAATCTAGACCAAAAGAAAAAACACTCCATTTTGTATATTCAAATGAAGAAATAAAGTGAGGGGTAGATTTATCATTTGATTACATGCCTAATCCACCTCATATATTATATCCGATTAAATCTGCTAATGAAGATACAAACTTTAAAGTAGTTGTTTATAGAAATCATAAATTCTGAAAATTTATTAAATCATCTGTAAAAGATGATGAAAATCTTTATATTAGGAGTGTAATTTTACCAATACTTCATTTAATTGTTAAATCCTCTATTAAGATGGTTGACCCAACTTTGCATGTCGAGAAAATGAATGAAACTGCCAAAGAGCAAACTACCAGGGCTATAAAAGGGGATGATTTCATTGGCTAGAGATTTCTTCACAGTTGATAATGAACCACAGAAAATAAATGACAAAATAGTTTTAGATATTACTTCTAAATTCGAATTTCAAAATAAAATTTTATTGTTTGGTGAAGTCCAATCAGGAAAAACTAATAATATTATAAATATAATAATCAATTTGTTTGATCAAGATAAAATTGATTATGTTTTTTATGTGACGGGGAATACAACTGAATTAAAACTACAAAACTTCAATAGATTAAATGACACCTTGCCTATAAGGGGTATTGAAATGGTTGATGCATCAACAGGATATTTCAATTCTGAATTTGATAAAGATATACTTGAAAGCAGATTTGTTTTCACTGTCCTTAAACAATATTTTCCATTAGTTAAGGATTTTGTCAAAAAAAATTTAACAAATAAAAGGATTTTGATCATTGATGATGAAGCTGATGATTACAGTAATTCTGAAACTAACGCAATTTACATAAGAGAAATGATTGATGATGGCGTAAGTTTAATAAGTTGTACTGCAACCCCATTTACAAATTTAATACTATCTGAAGATATATATGACTCATATTACCAACTTTCTCCTTGACCAGGTTATCATGGGAGGAAAAGTTTTGGTGAAAATTATAGATTAGTAAATGAAAACGATGATGAAGTTAAGATAAATTTACTGGCACTATTACTTTGGGCAAAAAAAACATATGAATTAGAGTTGGAGGACTCACAGTTATTATTTAATTCAGATGATATAACAAACGCACATCAAAACGATAACCAAAAAGTTATTGAATTGATAGAAGAAATCAAACATAATAAAGAGAAGCATGTTGAATTTTTCAATAATGAAACTAATGAAGATATAGATATCAATAAAGTAATAGATATACTTGAAAACGTTAAAATGAAAGGAAATATCAAACAGTTGAATTCTAAATCAACAATACGTTTAGATAATAAAGGACATGAAATAATTTTCGGAGGAATACTTTTATCAAGGGGAATAACTTATGAAAATCTTTTAGTTGAAGTTTACAGAAATTTCGGACAAAAATCTACAGCACATACGCTGGTGCAAAGATCTAGATGATTTGGATATAGAAAGAATTTGAAAAATGATATGGTTATTTTTATCGAGTCTAAAGTGGCTGAAGCCTATAATGAAATTAATAAAATCTACGATATAACTTTGAAACATAATATAAACAGTGATGTTAAATACAAAGAAAAAGTAGATGGAATCAAGAAAGAGTTGAGGAGAGTGATTATATAATGTGTGAAAAATTAGAATTTGATAAAATCTTAGAAATAAATGAACATGTTGTTTTCTTTGAAGAAAATGACAATGAAGGTTTTTTGGTAAAAAAAGAAGAAAATAATGAATTGATAAAAACAATATACTCTAGTTTTATTGTTTCTAATGAAATAGCTCAGGATCAGGATGGAGTTATCTATGATAAAATATTTGTAATAAATAAGACTGCTAAAGAAGCATTATTACCAATTTTAAAGGACGGAGAAATGACATTCTGGGAAGCCGTTTTATCAATTGAGGATGCATTCTCAAGCAAACAAATTAATCATAATAAATTTAGAGGAGATTTAGCAGAAGCGATATTCCTAAAAATTAAAGGTGGAGAGAAATATTATAAAACCGAATCAGCAGATTTAATATTGGATGGAGACTTAATAGAAATAAAATCTCATTCTTTAACAAGAAGGGAAATAACCATTTCAAATCAACAAACTAACAATGAAGTACAAACTTATACTGTTGGGTTAAAATTTGACAATTTTGCTGGTAAGACTTTAATGCAAATCACTGAAGATATTTATGGCAACGAAAAATTCAAAAAATACATTAAAAAAACTTATGAAAATACATATGTAGGAGAAAAAGCCAAATATTCAATAAATGATGCGAACATAAAAGATATAACTGAGTTCATAAAGAGTTTGAATTTAAATGAATTTATCATAGAAGCTAAAATCAGATTGATATAATATATATCAACTATTCCCCATTGTACACTAGTGTTAGTTAAGTATAAGTATTTAAACAGAAACTTCTATCCATATAAATTACATACGTGTTTACTTAAAAGAATCACACTTTACATTTATAGCAAACCAAGAGAAAACACCCTATGGGTGTTTTCTTTTAGTAGTATAATTTAAATATGAACTATTTAGAAAGAAACAAACAACAATTTA
>CAZQIG010000019.1:0-6595 GCA_964593055.1 uncultured Erysipelotrichia bacterium | reverse complement strand
AGGAATAACACCAGCTGCAATTGATATTTTACACATGTATATAGATTTAAAATGTCAGAAGCAATAAAAAATGATAATAGGAAATAAAAAGTGATAGTATGTAAAATAAAACTTGATAATGGAGTTTTAAAGTAATATGTCACGAGGTAAAAGTATCATTCCTGATTTCATGGCTAAATACCCACAAGATACTTTTAAACTCTTATTTCCTCTAAAACTAATACTTGATGAAGATAAATTTGGAAACAGTCACTATGAAGTTGTCATTAAAAATATGACTACGGGTGATGTGTTTTCAAAACTCATCTCTCCAGAACTACTTTTTACACATTTTCCACTTTGCAAACCTTACGTGAATGGGAAAAAAACAAAATATTATCCAAGCAAAGAAATTCATGAAGAAAGTTTTACTATTGATTCAAACTTAATTGATGAATCCAATTCTAAAAAACTTACTGATATTTTAGATGATGATACGATTGGAACACTTATAGGTTGGAAACGTACATATCTAAACACTGCTAAATATATCAATTGCTATTTAGTAGAACAAAATGATATACTATTGAACTAATACTAAAAAATATTACAAAACGAAATATTTTCACTATTAAACTTGCAATAATTGTATATTTTTAAAGTAATAATTATGGGGTTTAACTTCTATTTATTTAATGTTTCTATACTTTGTTTTATATTTTTTAGTTCATCCTCAATTTTTTTATACTTATTTAATTCCAACATATAATTGAGTAAAACTTCAACATATTTAGGCATTTTATAATCATCTTTAAACCATCGTTTTACAGCGATTTCCGAAATACAAATTGTATCTGAAAAGCTTTTTTTAGTTAAGCCCAGCGTTTGTAAAGATTTTTTGAAATCCTGTTCTGTCATTAATGATTTTTTCTGACCCAAATATACTTTTCCTTTCAAAAAAGTATATTTAGTATACTTTTTAAGAAGAATATTAGTAAAAATTAGCTAAAATTTAAATAAATTAAAGTAAAGGAATTAATTTTATGCTTAACTTTGAATGTAAAAGTAGTACTACAATAAATGGTTTTGAAGTTAAAGCATATGATGTTGATTCTAAATTTGATAATGCACTCAAAAACTTACTAAAAAACAAAATTCAACAAATTAAACTTTATGATACAGTAAAGTATTCAGACTATTTAGCAGCTGATGCCACTCCTGAATATAGAGAAGCATTCAAAAATAAACTTCTTTCACTTGCTATTCCTAATGATCATAAAATAAACTGGTTTAATGTAAAAAGAACTATAACTACAGAGTTTATGTCCCAATTATTACTAGAAAAGAACTTTAATTGTATATTTCATGAAGAAGTAGATAAACGAATAAATGTAGACCCTGTAGTATTAGAGAAACAACCTCCAGGAATTGATGTTGTTGGAATCCAGAAAGAACAAGATGAATTCAAATTTGTAGTTTGTGAAGTTAAAGCTTCCGGTGATAATGCTATTCCTTGCAGTTCATCAAAGGGATTGTTACAAGATATAAACAATGCCCTCAGCAATCGTCAAAGAGTCGAGAGAGAGATTCTTCAATATATGGGAGACTTAAGCTCAAGTGATAATAAAACAATTAAAAATATTGTGCATTTTTTATCTGATTTACTAATGACAAATGAAACTGAGAACAAGATTTATGAAAGTATTGTATTTTACCCTTTTTTAATAAGAAACAATGCAAGAATTCTTAATGAAAATAACTTAAACGACTTTCAGAATTTCGATAAAAAAGAATTAGGTGACATCAATTTAAGTGGTATAATTTGGTCATTTAATGAAAATATCGATAGTTTTTGTATTGATTTATACAATGAAGCAGTAAAAGAATTATAATATGATAGTTGATGATTTAAAAAGAATATTGAGTAGTGATGATTCAAGTTCTGAGATTTTAAAAATATTAAACCTTGAAGAAATCATTGAACTAAACAATAGACTTTTAATAAATAGTGATATCAGTTTTACAGAAATTCAACTATCAGATATAAAATCTAAGACAGAAATATTGACATCTTTAATAATTATAATTACCAATAATCCTCGATTAGGGGAAGAGCTAGAAGAATATAGGCAAGACCAAGGAATTAACTTAAAGCAAGATTTGTATTATATATGCTACAACCTATACTATGTATTATTTAAAAATACTGATGATATTAAGTTACTTGTTTACTCTTTAATGTATGCAATTTTATCTGATAAGCTCACTCTAATTAATAAAGAAGTGGAAGATTATTTAATAAAGAGTCGATATGATGAGAGTAAGTGTTCTCAATTGCAATATACATCCTATATTTCAATACTTACAATCTTTAAATTAATCAAAGATAAAACAACAAAGAATGAATTAATTTTTGCTATTAAAAATTTAGATAATTTTATTAAAAGCAATCAACATTTAGATATGGATAAACTATCATTTGAAGACACATTTAGAATTGCTGGTTATTCAAATATTAATTATATTCTTAAAAAATCTGCAAGATACATTTTAACTGGAAAAGTTGAAGAAAATATCTACACAGTGATTAATACTCATTCATTTAATGCAATAAAACTTTTATCTAATGTAGATAAAGACTTTGTAAACCTAATTAAAATATTAAAGATTAGCTTAGAACAATTATGTAAAAACTCTATTTGGAACTTGACTGCTAAATCTAACTTATTACATCAATTTTTTCACAGTCTACTAGAGAAAGAAAAAGGTTTTGTGTACTCTTTAATGCCATCACAACGAGATACAGTAAATGATATATTAACATCTAAAAAGAGTATTGTACTAAATATGCCAACAAGTGCAGGGAAAACGCTCATTTCCCAAATTAGCATTTTATATACTATTCAGAATTATAGAGAACCTACAATTGGATATAGCCCAACAATATGTTATGTTGTTCCAACAAATGCACTTATAAATCAAGTTTCAAGAAAATTTAGAGAAGACTTTAAACCATTAAACTTAAATATTGAAACTGTACTACCATTTAATGATATAGATGCATTTGAAGATCATGTTTTAAAGTCAAAACATATTGATATTTTGGTTTCGACTCCAGAAAAGTTAGATTTTTTAATTAGAAATGAACATCCTAGTCTACAAAACCTTAAGCAAGTTATTATTGATGAAGCGCACAATATCTCAGAAGAGCAAAGAGGTTCAAAGTTTGAGCTTTTATTATCAACCTTAAAACTCTTGAAAACTGATATTAACTTTTTACTAATGAGTCCATTCATAGAAAATGCAAAGCAAATTGCTTTATGGCTTGGAGGAGATAAACAGAACTCAATTGATATTGCAATGCAATGGTCTCCTACAAAACAATATGTTGGATGTAATATTATAAAAGATTGTAACTCAAAAAGTATTATTAAATATTTTCCTACTCCTACAAATAACATTTTAAATGAAGAAATAGATATAGACTTAAATAATAACCCTTTAATTTTTAAAGATGAAATAGGTGAAATATCTATAAATAAATATACGAAGTCAATAATTATGTTGGAAAGGTATACCAAGATAGGAGAAACCTCTCTTATTTTAACCAAAGGTGCAGGAGTTGCCCAAAAATTAGCTTTAAAATCACTAAGTTATTTTAAGTCTGAATTTAAAAACATATCAGATCATCAAAGTATTAAAGAGTTACAAACCTTAATAGATTTAGAAATGGATGATGGACATTTACTTAAACAGACTATTGAATATGGAATAGCATTTCATCATGCAAAGCTACCTAATATTATTAAAACAAGCATTGAAGACTTAGTATCTGAAGGATTAATTAAAATATTATGTGCAACAACAACTCTTGCTCAAGGTATGAACTTCCCAATAACAACAGTTATTTTCGACACCTTAACTCTAGGAGGGGGACCTAATAGTCGTGCAATAACAAATGCAGAGTTTTGGAATATTGCAGGACGTGCAGGAAGAGCATATATGGACAAAGAAGGTCATATTATTATTAAAATGCTTTCCTCTCAAAAAGAGACTGTTGAAAAAACGCAATCTCTAATAATTGATAGAACAAAAGAAATATTATCTTCCCTAGGAAAGTTTTTTGATGAATTGGATGAATATAAGTTTGATTATAAATTAATTAAAGATAATCCAGCCGCTCAAAACTTTTTACAATATTTGAATCATATTCTAAGAGTATCCTACAAATATAATTTAGGAAATATGGATACGACAAAAATTAGAAATATTCTAGATGCATCCTTGGTATTTAAAGAGGCAACCTACAAAGAAGGTTTTCTTGAGGCACAAGAGAAATTCTCTAATTTTGCACGAAGTTATATTGATAATATTAAAGATAAGGATACAGATAGATTAAAACTAGCAGATATTTTAGGAATAACCAATATAAGTCTTGAAGTTGTCACTGGGTTAATGTTGCAACATAGAAAAGAGATGATTGAAGAATACTCTGAAGATTTTCTTGAATATGTAAATGCAACAAAGATTGTACTTGATTCAAAATCAGAAGAAAAATTAACTCCAATTATCAGTATAATAAATTCTATACCTGAAATTAAATTAGCACTTCAAGGTCAAGGCAATTTCCAACCAGAGCAAGTTGCAAAGTTAATAATCTCATGGGTTAATGGTAAACACATAAAAGAAATTGCTCATGAAGTTAAATATGACAACGAAGACTATGATACTATATTAGATATGTGTTACAAATATATAAATTCTAATATGACATCTTATGTACCTTGGGGAATGTCTATTTATCAACAAATAACTAATGATAAAGAACATGAAGCAGAAAACTTACCTTCATATATTTATTATGGAGTAAATAATGTAGAATCATTAATTTTTTCTAAAATAGGTATACCAAGAACATTAGTTAAAGATATGGTAAACATCTATAAAGCTAAACATCCTGAAATTCCTATAACTATTGAAAATATTCATGAAATAAAAACTAGTATTTTAAATTATTCAGATGGTGATTTTAATATACTAGATAAAGAAGCTTCAATTATTAAAAACATAGTAAATAAAAACATTACTTAATGTTATAAACTTTATAGACTTAAATTAAGGACTTATATGTTTCAATTATTGGTACAATATGGAGGATGGGATGACTCCACTGACAGTATTCGTTCAGAAAGAATGTTTGAATACACAGAAAGTTACGTAGAAGAACAATTTCTAAATCACACATTAAATCAGTTGTATAGAGAAAAAATTTTAAATACACCAGCTTTATTTATGGAAGAAGGTACAGATGATAATCAAATTATTAAACTCGGACGTATAACCAATATAAGATTATCTAATAGAGAATATATTATAGACTATATATTTGATACAAGTTTTCCTTTACTACATAATAATCAAATATATTCAATCAAAGAAAAACTAGATATTCATGAATATGAGTTTAGTAGAACTCATTGGTCTTTTAAAGATGTAGATTTGTTTAAAATATTATATCAAAGTAATTGTAGAATGATTACTACACCTTCCCCAACAGTATTTAATATAGGACAATTACATACTGTAGATAGTCAACTTATATCTATTATGATGCCTTTTGATCTTAGTTTCAATGAGGTGCACTTTAGTATAAAAAATGAAATTGAGAGTATGGGGCTTATTTTACAAAGAGCAGATAATGTGTGGGAACATCATACTATTATACAAGATATTATTACATTAATTTGTAAATCAAAAATTATAATATTTGATTGCACCAATAAAAACCCTAACGTATTTTATGAGTTAGGAATAGCACACTCACTCGGAAAAGAGACAATTATAATTACTCAAAATGAAATGGATATTCCTTTTGACTTACGACATCATAGATACATTAAATATCTAAATAATTCAGAAGGTCGATTAAATTTAGTAAATCAACTGAAAAATAGAGTTGAGCACCTACTAACTGTATAGTATTCGAATTTTATCCATTACTCACTATTTATGACTATTGTTATTTACAAGAACTGATAGAACTCGACAATAATTAATTCCTTAATTAAAGTCTTTTCTAACTGTTACATAATGCAAACAATTATATATATACTTACATGTGTATACTGGAATGAATTTCATATTAGCCCTAATGAATCATACAATTCATGATGATTTACAAGGACATATTGATTGGTTACACACTACATTATCTCCAAAGCATAAATATTGTAACTCTATAGCTACTTCGTAACTACGGAAAAGAAACTGTCAGAATTACTGACTATATTTTTATAACTTAATACTAATATTTAGATTTCATTCTTAGTACTTTTTATTTCTATTAAATCTTAATATTCTTATTCTTTATCATCCTGTAATTTTTTAATTTCAACTTCACTTACATATTTAGGTATTATTTTGATAGATAAAAAAATTTCTTATTATCATTTTTTAATGTACATATTAATATACAAAAATTTAATTTATTATATTGTACAATCCTAGTAAAAGACAGGTATCATATGAAAAATCTATTCTCAAATTTTAATGAATATGACATAAAATGTAAAACACAGTAATAATATACCTACTTCAACTAGAAATTTGACCCTTA
>CAZQIG010000018.1:0-11383 GCA_964593055.1 uncultured Erysipelotrichia bacterium | reverse complement strand
CCACTGCTTATGCAGTGGTTTTTAATACTAGGATAATAACTGTCATATTATCTATATAAAGCTTTTGTGTATATGTAAAGTGGCCAGTTAGTAAACTAATAAATTGTTGCATTTCCTATGTCAGACTGTCTTCTACACATACTTTTCCAGTTTATATAACCATAGATATCATTAATTAAAAATACGATAAAGCATACTACAACACTTAAATAGGAAATATTGTCAATTGTTGCAAGAATCCATAAAATGATTAGGATGATATCATTCAAAGCATAACCTATGGCATAATAATAACTTCTTCTAAAAGTTAAATAAACTGCTGCAAAACTTGTTGTAACTGATATAGTACTTGGAATAATGTTTGCTGTATTAAAAAAGCTTAAAATAAAGTAAAATATGACTGTTACAATCCCGGTTAAAATAAACATAAACCACCATTCATGTCTAGTTAGATGATTTACTTTAACTTCTGCTTTACTTTCACTATAAGGATTTTTCATCCATGATATAAAAGCGAAAAAAGCCATAGGCATTGTCATCCCAATATATGTTACTACTTCTCCAAAATAAGAAAATTTAAATGAAATTATTCCATACAAAACACTAAAAATTACCATTAAAAATTGTCCGATAGGATTTCCTTTTGCACTGAATATAAGTGAAGTAACTCCTATAATTGAAGCAAGTAAAACTAAGTAGTTATTTTTATCAAATATAATAAATGATGTAGTAATGACTATTAGTGAACTAGTCCATAAAATAAGTTCATGTTTTTCAAAGTAATTTAATAGTTTTTTCATAGTTATCTCCAAAAAAATAAACATTCATATATATATCTTCTTTGACCTAACGATATATATTTGAATGCCTTAGCATATTCTACCCGGTGGCAGATAATATTAAATTTATTGTTGATGTCATTGTAGCACAGTACTAATTTAAAATCAAGTTGAGTCTCAAATGATTTTTAAATATTGTTTTGTATTAAAAAGCATGTGGAGAGCAGCTGATAATTACAAGCTAATAATAAAGTAAGAGAAGATGAGCAGTTTTGATGCTCTAAAGTTACGTAATAAAAATTTTTGTAGTTTGCTATATTTGTTCACTATTTTATAGGCAGAGTATTTAAAACAACTTGTTAAAATTAATGTTATATTAATAAAAAAATAATGATTTTATAGTTTAATTTTACTTTTTTTCATGTATAACTTGTTACAATATTGACAATGTTTCTATATTGTTAGAGAATTAGTTAAAGGAGAATGCTGTTAAGTTAAGAAGGAGGTGTTAGTATAAAGAGCATTCTAAAAAATAAAAGGGGGACATATGAGAAAAAGATTTTTTATAGGATTAATTAGTTTATTTTTAATAAGTAGTAATGTGGTAAGAGCAGAATCAAATTTAAATGATGCAATTGAAGTTTCTAATTTAGAATTAATAAATGAAGAAATTGATGCGAATATTGATACAACTACTGAAGAATATATTGATGTATTAGTAGAATATAAGGTGGATGTTCCTAAAATTTCTTATGCAAGAGGAAAAGTTTCCTCAGAAAAAGAGGGAGTCAAATTAGTTGCAAGTTATCATGATAAATTAGATAAATTTGTTAAAGATTTAAAAAAAGTACGTAACTCCAATAATGATAAAATACAAATAACGCATAATTATACAAATGTTTTTGCAGGGTCATCTTTAACGATTAAAGGAACAGATGTTAAAGAGCTTGCTAATGAAGAATTTGTAAAAAAAGTTTGGTTAGATAATGAAGTACAATTAGAGTTACCTGAAGTTAGTGAAGTAGATAGTGCGATTGATGCTAGTTTGCAAACAATAGGTGTTGATCGTGTGCTAGAGCAAAATATAACAGGAAAAGGGATTAAAGTAGGGGTACTAGATACAGGAATTGATTATAATCATCCAGATTTAACGACAGCTTATCGTGGTTATCGTGCAGACCCTAGTATTGATCCGAGTAAATTGGATATTAATACAATTCGTGGATGGGATTTTGTAAACAATGATGCAGATCCAATGGAAACAACGTACGACGATTGGAAAAATAGTGGTTATGTTGAGTTTAATGGAACGGCATCATACTATACTTCTCATGGAACACATGTAGCAGGTACTATTGCTGCCGTTCCTAAAAATACGACATCTGAATCAACTGCTTTAGGTGTAGCACCAGATGTTGATTTATATGCTTATCGTGTGTTAGGTCCTTATGGTTCAGGTTACACTTCTAATATTATAGCAGCTATGGAAAAAACTTTAGCTGATGGAATGGATATTATTAATATGTCACTTGGTGGTTCGTATAATAATAATGAACTTGATCCGTATAATGTAGCAGTGACAAATTTGATGTTAGCTGATGTATTAGTAGTTATTGCTGCTGGTAATAGTGGGGGTTACTCAACTGTAGGTTCACCAGGAGCTAGTGATTTATCATTAACTGTAGGTTCTGCTACGTATGGTAATAAATTAGAAGTTTTAAATGCTTCATCTGCGAATTTTTCTACAGATAATCTAAGAGTTTATTCTTACACAGAAAGTAAATCTTATAAAGACTTTTTAGGAAAAGAGAAAGCTTATGAAGTATTTGATTTAGGTAAGGCTGAAGAGTTTGAAGGAATTGATTTAACAGGTAAAGTAGCAGTTATTAAAAGAGGAGAAATAGCGTTTTTATATAAAGCAGAAAATGCGATGGCTGCGGGAGCAGAAGCAGTTATTATCTATAATAATGTTGCTGGAAATATTAATCATTATTTTGGGAAAACAAATCCAGCTCTTGCGCCAATTCCAGAAATTCCAATTTTCTTTTTAGATGATATTTCAGGGAAAGAATTGTTAGAAAAAGGGAATAAAACATTATCTTTTGGTACTAAAGTTAGCTATGATGAGATAATTGGAAGAGAATTATCTAGTTTTAGTTCTAGAGGTCCTGTAAACCATAAATATGCTATTAAACCAGATTTAGTAGCGCCTGGTTCATCAGTTTTATCAACAGTTCCTAGCTATGAAATGAATAAAGAAGATACTTCTGATTATTCGATGGCTTATGGATTTAAGAGTGGAACATCAATGGCTACACCGCATGTGGCAGGAGTTGCAGCTTTAATGATGCAAGAAAGTCCAGAGTTAACAGCACTAGAAGTTAAGGCTAAGCTAATGAATAGCAGTACTGCACTTGAAGGAAATAATTCTGTTTTTGATCAAGGTGTAGGAATGATAGATGCATATAAAGCTGTTAATAGTAAAGTTTTAATTAAGGCTACAAATAAAGCACATCATATTGAGAATTCTGAACCTACACAAATTGAACATTTAACAGGTTCAATTAGTTATGAAGAAATTTATAATGATGTTGATCAAGCACAAAGAATGACAGAAAAAATTAGTCTTACTAATAATAGTGATGTGACAAAAAACTTTACGATTACGAGTGAATTTAATAATCATCCTTATTCAGAAGATGCAAAAGCAAATAAAGTTAAGCTTGTATTAGCAAATAATTTAGAAGTTAAAGCTAATAAAACGAAAACAATTAATGCTAAGATTGTAGTACCTAAAAATGCGGCAGCTGGAACTTATGAAGGGTATATTAACTTTATAAATACAGAAGATAAAAATGAAGTTTATCGCCTTGCTTTTTCAATTAGAAACATTGAAAAAGGTATCAAATTATTTGAAGCTCCACCAAAACGTATAGCAACGCTATTACTACGTCCAATAGTTGGACAAGCATTTCTAGAATTTAATAGTCCAATGGTCGATTTTCAATGGTATTTATATGATTTAGAAGGTAATGTAAAAGGATTATTAATGGATGCTCCAGATAAAACTGGTAAAAAAGGTAAGTATGATATTTTGGATGATGTTTATCAGCCTAGTGTATTAATGCAAATGCCTTTTGTTGGAGTTATGAAACCATATATTCCAGAACTTAGTAAATTTGCCGATATTGATGTTACACCTAATGAAGGAGAGTATCGTTTAGTAATTCATGCTCAAGATGTTGATGGTAAAAACTATGAATATGAATCACATAAAATTTTAGTAACAAATGATGCTCCAGAGCTTGTTATTCGTGATGACAATGGTAAAGTTTTAGAGCCAGGTGTTCATGAAATTACAGAAGATATGCTTGTAGAAAAGCCTTCATATGGTGGAGGTAAGGCAAAAGCTTACTGGTTGGAAGCAGAAGTAGATGACAAACATATTGAATGGATGCAAGAAAATAATGCCCTTTCATCTGTAATGGGAACAGGGTATGACCATTCATATTCATTTCTACAATTATTTTGGAAAAGATATGGTAAAATGGCTTCGCAACCACTTACATTCTCTGCCAATAAAGATAAAAAAGTCGTTTTTGGAGTAACTGATGAAGATATTAATAAAAAAAGTGACAAGCAAAGTGGTTATTATGAGATAGCTGGTAGAACGTTCCAAGGGTTGTATGATTTACAAGAACTACAAAATCACGCTTTTGTTGAAGCTGGTTCTACGTATGTTACTAATAATTTTGCTAGTGAGGAATTTAATGTTAACAATCGTTATGATATGACAATTACAGGGCATAACTTAGTTGATTTTATTAGTGGTGAAATAAACATTACTACAGATGATAAAGAAACTAGAGATAACTATGTTATTCAAAGTGTAGACTATAGTGAAGAGTTTAAAGCATATATGTCTGCAAATGGTATTAAAGCTAAAAAGTTTAAGAAAAAGCAAGAAAATGGTAATTATCTTGTAGGACTAGAAATTTTGAATAAAGATTTTGCTGGATTAAGCGGTAAAATGGATCTTTTAGATATTAAGTTTAGTGTTAGAAATAGTGTTAAAAATGATTATCGTATTCGCCCTAAAAATATTGCAACAGTTAATGCTGATTCATTTGTTTACAAACAAGCTGGGGGTCAAGCTCAAGATGGAAAAGTATTTTTCTTAGATTCGATGATTTATAACCCTACAACATCAATATTATCTGGATATGTTTCTTCAGAAGTACTTAGTTCAAGTGATGTTAATAAGTTTAAAGAAGGAACAAAGCTTTATGCAATAGATAATGAAGGTAATAAATATACTAAAATGAATATAGATTCGAGTGGTAAAGCTAATTTAGTAGGAGTAAAAGCAAATCATAAATTTGCGTATGTTTATGCAGATGCACCACAGCATTTAGCTACTAAGCAATTAGGAATATTTAATTATCGACATAAAGATAATAATATTGGTATTTTTAAAACTATTATAACTAGTGATTTAGCTTTACGAGTTGGCGACTTAAATAATGATGAATTGATTGATATTAATGATATTCACATTGTAGCTAGTAATTATTTGAAGGATGATTATGTTAAGAAAGCAGATTTAAATAAAGATGGGGTCGTTGATGAAAAAGATGTACGTCTAATTGAAGCAAATTATTTAGAAATAGGAGCTTTAGCACCAGCTGATGCTATTCCTAGAAAAGAAAGAAATGGTAAAACGATTGATGACTATTTGAAACAATTAGGATTAAAAAAAGAGAGTGCTCATTAGCACCTCTTTTTTATTAGAATACTAAATTTAGTATAAGTATAGTCTATCAAGAGAACATGTGATAAAATGTAGTAGTAAGGTAGGTGATATAATGAAGAAAAAATTACTTATAGGAATAACGATTTTACTAATAGTGTTAGTTGTAGTAGCAGCATATCGCGGTTATTATGAGATGCGCAAACTTAGTAATTTAGAATATGCGAGTAGTATTTTACAAGAGTTTGATGAACAACTTGCTAACGGGGAGAAAGTTTATTTTAGTTTAGAGATAACTGCAAAAGATTATTCATCTTTACAACAGTTACAACAATTTGGTAATGAAGATGCCTACTTCTCAATAAGTGATGAAGGAAATTATGAATCACAAACTTATGTTAAAGATGGAATTATTTATTTGACTGAAGATGATTGGGAAAATCAAGTAGTTACATATATTAGTGATTCTTTTGGAAGCTATAAAGCTTTAAATAACGAATTTATTGAAACAATGTTTATTTTTGAAATTGAAGTTGATGAGTTATTTGTTGATTTATTAGAAATTGTTAGTGAAGCAGAGTATGAATATAAAGATGGTGTGAGTAAATATACTTTCGTTGAATATTTAATTTCTGATGAAAAAAAATATGACTTGATTATTGAAGTTGATAATGATGTTAAGATTACTATTAGTTTAGATGATGAAAGCTACGTTTATTTTTTAAGCTATAGTGAAGTAGTTCCTTTAGATGATGTGGAGTTTAAAGAAATTTAAAAGATTTAGTTAATATTTTTGAGGGAGGAATTATGATTCGTTTAAATTATGAAGAACTTTGGCAAAAAAAATGGCGAGAAGAAAAGTGCTATGAAGCTAAAGTAGAAGATAGTAAACATAAATATTTTGTTTTGGATATGTTTCCATATCCAAGTGGTACGGGCTTGCATGTAGGACATGTTCTAGGATACACAGGAACAGAAATAATGGCGCGTTATAAAAAAATGCAAGGATTCAATGTTCTTCATCCGATGGGGTGGGACGCATTTGGGCTTCCAGCTGAACAATACGCTTTAAAAACAGGTAATGATCCACGAGATTTTACGCTTAAAAACATTGAAGTTTTTAAAAAGCAATTAAATAAAATAGGATTAGTCTATGATTGGACAAAAGAAATTAAAACAATTGATAAAGAGTATTATAAATGGACACAGTGGATTTTTATACAGTTATATAAATTAGGTTTAGCAGAGCTTAAAAATGTTGATGTTAACTGGTGTGAACAGTTAGGGACTGTTTTGGCAAATGAAGAGATTGAAAATGTTGATGGTAAAATGGTTTCAGAAGTTGGTGGCTATCCCGTGATTAAAAAACCGATGAAACAATGGGTTTTAAAAATTACACATTATGCTCAAAGGTTGCTAGATGATTTAGATGATTTAGATTGGCCGGATAGTTTAAAAGAAATGCAGCGTAATTGGATTGGGCGTAGTGAAGGAGCAATGATAGACTTTACTGTAGAAGATAAGTGTTTAAGTGCTTTTACGACTAGAGCTGATACAGTTTTTGGAGCAAGTTATGTAGTTATTTCACCAGAGCATCCATTAACTTTAAAACTAACTACTAAAGAACAAGAAGAAGAAGTTAAAGCATATATTACTAAAGCAAAACTAAAAACAGAGCTTGACCGTATGGAGACTAATAAGGATAAGACAGGTGTTTTTACTGGCTCATATGTGCTTAATCCTGCAACTAAAAGAAAAGTTCCCTTATGGGTTGGCGACTATGTTTTAATGACTTATGGTACTGGAATTGTGATGGGTTGTCCAGCACATGATAGTCGTGATTATGAGTTTGCTAAAAAATATGAACTGCCAATCATACAAGTGTTAGAAGGAAATTTAGATAGTGGGGCAATTGTTGATGATGCTAAACATATTAATTCTGAATTTTTAAATGGCTTATATATAGAAGAAGCCAATGAAAAAATGTATAGTTGGTTAGAAGAGCATAAGTTTGGGAAACGTCAAATAAATTATAAACTACGTGATTGGATTTTTTCACGTCAAAGATATTGGGGAGAGCCCTTTCCTGTTTTACACCATATGGATGGGACTGTTGGAATCATTGAAGATTTACCGGTTGAACTACCAACTATGGATAATGTTAAGCCAAGTGGTACTGGTGAATCTCCACTAGCTAATAATAAAGAATGGTTAGAAGTTAAGCAAACTGATGGAACAATAAGTAAGCGTGAAACAAATACAATGCCACAATGGGCAGGAAGTTGTTGGTATTATATCGGCTATTTATTAAAAAAATCGGATGGTTTGATTCCGCTTGATAGTGCAGAAGCTAAAGTTATTTTAGATGAATGGTTACCTGTTGATTTGTATGTTGGTGGAGCAGAGCATGCTGTTTTACATCTACTATATGCGAGATTTTGGCATAAAGTATTATATGATATTGGAGTAGTTTCTAGTAAAGAACCTTTCCAAAAACTAGTTAATCAAGGAATGGTTTTAGGTGAAGATCATGAAAAAATGTCTAAATCGAAAGGGAATGGTGTAGATCCACTAACAATTATTGAAGAATATAATGCTGATGTTTTGAGGATGTATGTTATGTTTATGGGACCTTTAACTGCTTCTAAGCCATGGTCTAATAAGGGAATAAATGGCATTCAAAGGTTTATTGAAAAAATAAAAAAAACGTATCAAGAAGTTGAAGTTGTTAGTGAAAATGATTTGGATGCAAGATATCATAGTTTAGTTAAAGAAGTGACAAGCGATTATGAGAAAATTAAATATAATACAGCTATTTCAAAAATGATGGTTTTCTTAAATGAAATTAATCAAACTAAAACAGTTACTGAAGAGCAGCGTTTAGGGTATTTGAAATTATTATTTCCAATTATTCCTCATATTTGTGAAGAATTAAATTATATAGTTTTAGGTAACGAAACCTTACTTGCTAATATGCCATGGCCTAGTTTTGAGGAAAGTAAGATTATAAAGTCAACAATGCAGATTATTGTACAAGTCAATGGGAAGTTACGTAGTCGTCTTGAAGTTAGTGCTGAAGCAACTAAAGAAGATATTTTAAAGTTGGCGATTACTGATGAAAAAATAATGGCATTTATTGAAGGTAAGAAGGTTGTTAAAGAGATTTATGTGCCGAATAAACTTGTCAATTTAGTAGTGAATTAAGATGGTGAAGAAAATAATATCTCTTTTATTAATATTGTTTTTGGTAGCTTGTAGCAGTGAAGTTGTAACACAAAAAGATGCTGCTTATCAAGGGCAAATTGAAAAAATTGCAGAGCAGAGCTTTATAGTAGGTTGTCCAATTCAAGATGTGAGTTGTGAATTAATTATATATGAAAAAGGTGTTTTTGAAGTAGTAATTAAGGCAGAAACTATTTTAGATGAATTTCAAGCTATTGCTGTAATGTATGAAGATGGTGTTAAAAGTACTAATTTAGCTCCACAAATTGGTTATTTTGGGCAAAATGTTAGACTAGGTGATGATTATTTAGGAACAGTTTTACAAGGTGATTATAATGATGCTGATAGTTTAGAAGTAATTTTAATTTTAAATTATGAAAGTGATGACATAGAATATGAGTACTATGTTGTGCTACAAGGCTGAAAAATTGAAAAAATCTATCTTTAGTGATACAATATCATTATATTTATATATGGAGGTTATGCAATGAAAAAAATTTTAGTACTGTCATTATTTTTAACAACGATTTTAGCTGCTTGTGGTTCGGAAAAAGAAGCTAGTTGTGAAGGTAATGCTGTAATTTTAGTTACTGATTCATCTGGTATTGAAGACAAGTCATTCAATCAAATGAACTGGGAAGGTATTAAGCAGTTTACTAAAGAAACAGGAACATGTGCAAAGCATTTAATTGCTGAAAATACTGTTAAATATGAATCTACTTTAACAACAGCTACAGGAGAAGGATATGATTTAGTTGTAGCATCAGGATTCACTTTTGATAGTCCAGTAACAAATGTTGCTTTAGCAAACCCAAATCAAGAATATTTATTGATTGATGAAGTTGCAGATGATGAAAATGGTGAACTATTACCTAATGTTGCTTCTGTTGTATTTGCTGAGAATGAAGGATCGTATTTAGCAGGTGTTGCAGCCGGTTTAAAAGCAAAAGCTGAAAATCAGAAAACTTTAGGATTTATTGGTGGTCAAGAGTTTCCAACAATTATTAAGTTTGAAACAGGATTTATTGCTGGTGTAAAAGCTGTTTATCCTGAAGCAGAAGTTTTAGTTGAATATACAGGAACTTTTGTTGAAGCTGAAAAAGGTAAATCAATTGCTAGTAAAATGTATGATAATGGTGCATATATTATCCATGTAGCAGCTGGTTCAACTGGTAATGGTGTAATTAGGGAAGCTATTGAACGTGTAAATGATGGTGAAGATGTATGGGTTGTTGGTGTAGACCGTGATCAATATGAAGAAGGTTTAATAGATCGTGGTCAAGATGAAAAAGATTTATCTAATAAGGAGCCTGTATCTGTTATTTTAACTTCAATGGTTAAAAGAGTAGATGTTGCTACTAATTATGTTTTAACAGAAATGCATGCAGGTAAAAAATTAGGTGGAGAGTTATTAACGTTTGATTTACAAAGAGATGGTGTTGGAATTCCAGAAAAGAATCCTAATTTAACAGATGAAATTGAAAAAACAGTTGAGGAGTATAAGGAAAAAATTATTTCTGGAGAAATAATTGTGCCATCAGAAAGGTAAAAAAGTCTATTTAGACTTTTTTTTGGCAAGCAAAAAAAAAAACTAGGAGGGTGTTTATGATTAACAAAGAAGCAATTATTCAAAGAGCAAAAGATAAAGAAACAAAGGTTTTAGTTGTAACGTGTCCATATGATGATGGAACTGTTCAAGCAGCTTGTTATGCACAAAAGGAAAATTTCGTTGATTTAATTTTTGTTGGTGAGGAACTTAAAATTAAAGAGGCCATTGAACGTAACAGTGAAGAAAGTACGACAATTAGATATGAGTATGTAACTGATGATGAGCAAGCAGCTGTTAAAAGTATGGAACTTTTAAGAGATGGTGAAGCTTCAATGTTAATGAAAGGCTTGATTGATACATCTTTATTGTTAAAGACTTTGTTAAAAAAAGAGTATGGGTTAAGACAAGATGGGTTATTAAGTCATGTAGGACTATTATTTAAAGATGATGCAAAAACTTATTTGATTTCTGATGCGGCGATGAATATTGCACCAGATTTAGAAAAAAAGAAACAAATTATTGAAAACTGTTTACATGTAGCACACCGCTTAGGTCTTGATGTACCAGTTGTGGCTAACTTGTGTGCTAAAGAGAAACCATATGATAAAATGATTCATACACTTGATGCAGAGGAATTACGTAAACACTTTTTAGATAGAAAAGATTGTATCGTGAGTGGACCATTACAAATGGATAATGCGGTTTCTTTGGAAGCGTGTGAAATAAAAAATGTACAAGATCCCGCATGTGGAAAAGCAGATATCTTTGCTTGTCCAACAATTGAAGTAGGTAATGCAGTAGCAAAAGGACTTAAATATTTAGGTGGTTACAATTTTGCAGGTATTTTAATTGGGGCAAAAATTCCCATTGTTCTTGTTTCAAGAGCAGATGAGTTTGAAGAAAAAATGTTGTCATTAGCCATAGCTGCTTGTATCAGCTAAGGCTTTTTCTTTATTAAAAAAAGATTTTTTAAAAAAAAGTTTTTTTTCGAAAGAAAACTGTTGACTTTCGTATTTTATCATGATATCATAGTGGAGCGTCTTAAGGAAGGCGAGGAAAAAGATCTTTCAAAACTGAACAAAA
>CAZQIG010000017.1:0-18446 GCA_964593055.1 uncultured Erysipelotrichia bacterium | reverse complement strand
TTCGTAAAATTACAGCAGAAAATAGTGTGAGGGCGTATTTTAACACGATATCAGTGAAAAATAAGAAAATAGTAAATTATTACGATGAAATTAAAGAAATGTTAAATAACGCATATAAAACTCATATAAGGGTAAATGATTTTGAAGAGGAAATGCAACAAATAATAGATTATATTAGACAATTGAATAGCCTTGATGGTTCAAAAAATGAGGCAAAAAAAAATAAAACGAACCAAGTTCGTATATTTAATAGCTCCGAGAGTTATTCACATTTTAGAGGTGAAAATTAATGATGTATTTACTTAGTGTATTATCATTGTTTGAATTAATTTTAATGACGATATTTTTCTTATCTGTAATTATATTTTTAATAGTAATGGTAATACACATAATAATAATTCTGATAATAATTAGAACTAAAAAAATTGATAGTAAGTTGAGTAGTAATCTTAAAATATTCACTAATAAGTTATTTACAATTATATTAGTTAGTGGTACATTGCTGTGTATCACATTAGTAACATTAATTCTGATAGCAAAAGAAATAAATATATTACCATAATAAATAAAGAGCATTATTAGATAGCATTGTGAAGGGTATATATAAGTTCAACTTTAAATAAATTTATGCATTAATAAGACAAAAAATACCATTTCAAAAATACAAATATATAATAAAAAACTTTTAAAATTCCAGATAATGTTTTACAAAATTTCTCTCTTAAGTTCAAAATATTATCAATTTCTAAATATTATATATATCCTTCGTAATGCTATCTATAGAAAAAGGAGAAAAATGGAAAATGAAAAAAACAACATTGATTATGGGGTTAAAGCAATAGAACTTCGTACACTAAGTAGTTGTAAATCAAAAGAATTTAAGACTACTTCTTCTTTTAAAGTTGACAAGATTGTATATAAAAATTTCAATCGAATTACTAAAGAAGAATTTTTACTAATATTTGGAATCGATTTATTTATTTTTAATGGAACAGTTTCTGACCAGCAATATGAGGTTCTACTATACAACATTGATAAGTATAAAGAAAGGTTACAATTAAGTGATGATGAACCCATGGTATTGATTTACATAAAGCCTCTGTCATTACCAATGAAAATATTGAATAAACTTAACTTATAACAAAATAAAGGAGCATCATGAAATTAACTAAATATTATCCCGTATGGGATTTGAAAACATCACTAGGATCAATTTTATACACAAAAATAATTTTTGATATTTCGACTGTAATAAAAGGAGTAAGTTTTAATACTACTGATGAATTATATAATTACATCGAAAAACATCAAACCGAAAATATAAAAGTTGCATTAAAAATAATTGGAAACTTGGAATATATTGTTAGTGATTATTATTTTAAAAACAAAAAGTTACAACGAAAAATAAAAAATATTTAGAGGAGTAAATAATGGAAAAATACTTGAAGATTAAAACAAAAGACAATAAACAATATAATATTATTATTCAAGCTCATCATCATTATGAAATGATTAAACATTGTTTTCAAGGGTATATTAATATACATATAACTTCTAGTGATGAAACGAAGTTTAATATTTATTTATGTTCATTAGAAATACTTGAAATAAATGAAATAATGTATCCATTAAGTACAGAGAATTATACCAATGTAATTGTACTTAACTATTAAAAGTAAAATAAGGAAAATAGATAACATTGTGAAGGGTGCATAATGAAGTAAAAAACAAATAAACTCTCATTAATTATAATTAAAAGTAAAAATATTAATATTGCAAAATAATATGCTTTTTAAACAACCCCCAGCCTTTCTTAAACACATAAAAAACAAGATTTTGTTATGTATCCTTCACAATGTTATCTAACAAATTAAGAGGAGTATATACAAATGAAATTAGCAGAATTAATTAGTAAAATGAGTGGTAGTACAAAAGATAAAGTAATGATAATCATGAATGGTGAGGGATGGAGTTATTATTTATTAGGTGAAAGTTATGTAGAACCTACACTTGACTGTGAAGTGGTAGATATTGTAGTTGATGATGAAGATATTAATATATATGTTAGGTAAAATTAAAACAATGGGGTCATTTGACCCCAAAGTGAAAAGGAGAAAATATGAATAAAACAAAAAAAGCAATTACATCTAATTTGAATAATAGTGCAAACGGATATAAAGCAGGTAAAAAAGGTAATGGAAAAGAGTATTCAATGAAAGAATTAGTGGAGAAAACTAATAAAAATAGTACACAAGAAAAAATATATTGTCATGATATTGTAATAAAAGTACATCATGAGAAATAAAGGAGAAATATGAATAATTTAGTAAAAGAATTAATTAACTATATTCAATTTAAATATAAAGATTCAAGTAATTATACTAGCATAGATTATCAATATAAAAAGCAAGTTAAAAAAAGTTTGTATTTAAATGTAACAAAGAAGGCATTTGCATACACATTTTTAATATTAATAGTATCCACAATGATATCAAGTACTGGAAAAATAGATAGAGCAGAAACATTTAATAATATAATTAAATTTATACCGGTTATATTATTAATTTATCTATTAGTAAGCACTTCTTTTAAGTTAATCAATGAGAAAGAAAAAAATAACAATGATTTGTATTCAAATAAAGAAATTAGTTACGGATATGTTCTAATGGCATTATGTGCACTAACTTCAAACTATGTATTTGGATCAGGTTCACGTGAGTTAGTTGTATCTGGAATTATTTATTTCATAATAATACAAATACTAATGAGAATACTCGTTAAATTTTCAGGAAATAGTGTAAGTAACTACTATGATAAAGAAAACTTACTGATAAAATTGAAATATTTAGAAAAGATGAAAAATACAAATTTTATTGGAGAGTATAAGAATTGGAAAGTCGAAGCAAAATATAATGATTTCTATGATCGAGTAATATTCTTTACAGATGATAAGGAAATAGAGTTTTATAATGAAAATAATCTTATTGTTGATAAAAGGAGTGTATCATATTGTTTGTTAAATGATAATATACAAAGTGATATGTTATATGTATTGTATAAAGAATTAAATGCAAAAATAATTGACTTAAGTGTTGCAAAAAATTATGATAAGTTCAGTGATTTTGATGTGGCAGATGCAACACAAACATTAATATTTATAAATGGTGGAAATCTTAATATTAGTGATTACATTATAAGAATGGAGAGACTTGGAAAGCAACGTAGTTATATATATATAAATGGAACTTCAAAACTTCCTTATTATCAAAATATGTGGGGTCAAATGACCCCAAGAAATGAAGGTGAAAATGAAAAAAATAATGATTACTCAATTTGCGAGAGCGAATAAAAGAAAGTCACAAGATATAATATCCTTTTTAAGGAAACTTGATGAAAATAAATTTAAGAAAGCACGACCAAGCACACGTATAGAAAAAGTTTATTTAGATTTCTATTATGATGAGTTTATTTATTTGGTTGAAGGTTATGAACCGATACCAGGATATGGTTCAAAACAATCAGTTCAATTAATAAGATTAAAAGGTGATTATAAAGAGTATGGAATAACACCAGCGTGGCATTGGAGAGAAATTAAGTTATTAAAAGAGCAACATAAATATGAATATATTTATAAAAGAGATTATCCAGAAATTAAAGACTTTGAAAAAATAAAAAATAAAATATTAACGAATAAATTACAACAAAGTTTTAATAAATTTATTGAAGATAAAGAGGAGTATAAAAATATTCAGAAATATGAAAAGAAGAAGGTGATTTAATGGGAATAACACTATCAGTAATATTATCAATTGTAATATTATACATTAAAATTTTAATATTTCTAGGGAAAAAATTATTACAAGGATTGAAATTTATATATTATAAGGTTTTAAATTTATTACAATATTTGTTTTTATTGTTGCTTAGCAAGGTTTCCTTGCTAACTTCATTAGCAGAAAAGGAAGAAATAAAGTAAATAAGCAATAAGATTAAAGAAAAGGAGTAAATAATGGCAAAAGTAATGGTAGTATTAAAAAATGGAAAATTATTAAATGATTGTACAATGGAAGGAACAGCACATAGATATCAAGAAAATATGGAGAATTTATATCTTGAATTTCAAAAATACTTAAAAGATAATGAATATCTTCGTTATAAGGATTCATTATATCCAACTAATGCAATAGAATATTTTTATATAAGTAATTAAAATTAAATAATGTTCAGAGAGAGCTTAAAGCCCATGGATAAAATTTACAATAAGTAAATTTGTCTGTGGGCTTTTCTTATGAAAATCAGAAAGGAGAGAATAATGTTAGAAAAGTTAATAATGATATATATATTAAAATTTATCACAATATTTATATCATTTAAATTAATCTTAAGAGAACGTAATTACTATACTAATAGATTAACAAAAATTAAGTATAGTAGTGTCTATGCACAGTTTGATTTAACAAATAATAAAGATCCAACAAAATTAGGCTCTGAATATATCCTAGAGCCTTAATGGGGATTGAAAGGGGGAAATAAACATGGAACAAATGATAACAAGTTCAACACACTCAATATCAATGTTTACATTTGTAGTTATGGGTTTAACAGTAGTAATATGTGGACTTTTATTTTTAGGTAGTATTTTAGTACCTGAATGGAAATCAAAGGCTATGATGGGAATATTAATAGTATTTTTCGTAGGTTTATTATTTGGATTTGGTCAGCCGTTTATTGATTGGCTAAAAACATTTAATTCATTTTAAAAATTAGGAGGTAAATTATATGTTCGATTGGGTAATAGATGGAATTAGGATGATTTTCTGGCTTATGTATGCAGGAATGAATGCAATAATTTCTGAAATATATTGGGCAATGACAAGTTTGCCTAATGTACTAACAAATGTAATGAAAAATGAAACAGTAATATCACTTTTCAATTCCGCAAGAAATTTATTTTTAATATTCATTGGACTTATGATAGTAGTATTTGCAACTTCAAGACTTTTTGATTGGAATATTAATAAATTATGGAACCAAATGAAGAAGATATTTATTCTTTGCTTGATATTAATGTCACTTCCATGGATATTTACCCAATTTGAAAAAGTAACAAATAGTTTTATCTCTAGTGCAAATAATGCAATGGTAAGTGAAGATGTAGAAGAGGAGAAAATAGATTTTGGTCGTGATTTGGCAAATATATATTTATATAAGAATAAAGCCTATGAAGATAGTGAGGAATATAAAACTGTTGAGGACGATCCATTTGAAAATATAGCGGATATTACAAATAATGATATCGTAAATAAAAAGATTAAAAATCAAAAAAATAAAAAAGTGTATATATATTCTTATTTAAATCCAATATTAGGGATAATACTTAATTTAGCCATTATTTGTTTAATGCTTTTAACAACATTTAAGGTATATGGGTATTTATATAATATTGTAGTACTTAAGATATGGGCACCAATAAAATTAATAAAATATGGTTTTGAAGATGGAGCAATAGGTGATATATTTGCAGAAATAACTTCTGCATTTCTATCATTTGGAATACAGTTAATACTAATCCCATTTACAACAGTACTGCTTCATGTGTTTACTTCATCGTTTAGTGATAACATATTTCTTAATTTAGTAAGTGTTTTTGTTGCACTTTGGTTTATGTTCACAGGAGTTGAATATATACAAACAACATTTCAGTCTAAAAGTGGAGTTCCAACTGTACTTCAAGCATATGCAACAAGTCGTATGGTTAAAGATATGGTAGATACAGCATCAAATGTATTTAATAAAAATGATAGTAATTTAGATAAAGACAAGTTTGATGACGGTACATCAAGTGGAGGAGAACTTATTAATACAGGTCGTGAAAATGATATTAATGCTGATAATGAAAATGATGTTAATAATAATGCTGGTGAATCTGAAGAAGAAGGAATAACTGGTGCAAATCCAAATGAATACGACCAAAATAATGAGACACAAAACATTGATACTGGTGAAACAGATACAGATGGGCAAACAGGAGATGAGGATACTTCTGAAGTCCATGAAGATGAAGCAGGAAATCAAAGTGAAAATAAAATAACAAATGAAGATGATGTAGATAATCATAATGATAATAATACAGAAATAGATGAAGTAGATAATGGTAATGAAATACAAGAAAATGAGGGAGAAGAAATTAGTAGTAATGCTGATGTTGATAGTGATGAACACTTATCAGGAGAATTTGAAGATAGTGAAAATGTAAATAGTAATGATAACAAAACAGATAACATTGGTTTAGAAGATAATGATGTAAATAATAATGATATAGAAAATGATATGGAAAATGATGAACCAAAAGATATAAATGAAACTGGTGAAAGTATGGAAAATCAAAAAGTAGAACATGATGAAAGCAAAAATAATGAAATAAATAACGCAAGTGATAGGTCACAAAATATTGGAGAAAATTCAGAAGAAAAACCTGTAGTTGGTACTTCGAGTAATAAAGGAGTAGAAAATAATAGTAATTCTAAGAGTATACCTGATGAGTTGAAACCAACAGCCAAGCAACTAGCAATTGCTCAGGCAAATGGAATAAATACAGAAGGTAGAAATAAATATGAATTAGGAAATGATATACAAGATCATTTTAAAAGCAATAACTTAAATTCGGATAATAAAAATAATAACCCGATATTTAATAAAGTTGATACTCCAAATGAAACAGCAGAAGAGGCAAGAGCAAAAGTCAATGAATTAGATAGAATGTTGAATATTGAACGTGATGAAAATGGTGAGGTGATTAAATAATGGTCGAACTTCCAAAAAATCTAAAGCCTAAAACAAAAGTTGCCATATTTAAACTCCGAAACATTGGATATGCTATTTTATTTTCAGCTATAACATTTTATCTTATAAGTAAAATTGATATTAATTATAAAGTTAATATTGTACTAAATATGTGCGTAGTAATAATAGATTTAATTATTATTTTATATGAACGTGATGGAAGAGATTTTGCACAGTTATTTGTAGATAATATTAAATACCTTGTAATGCCAAAGTACTTAATATATGATAAGAAAATTATTAAAGAAGAAAAGAAGAGAAAAAGGGTAGAAAAAACAGAAGAAGATAAAATAAATGAATTGAATAGACTTTTAAATATTCAAGATGTTCAAAATCAAAAAGGAAAAGACGGATACTATTATAAATATTTAGAGATAAAAATAAAGAAAAATCCAGGATTTGAGAATCCTACCCAAAAAAAATTATCAATAGAAGATTTTAACAGACTGTTACTTGAAATAGAAAAAAATAGTAATGGGAAGATATTTACATTAAATGTACCAATTCATGATAAAGATTATGAACAAAACTTAATAAAAAATGTAAATAATAAAGCATATTATAATTTGAAGAAATTTCAATTAAATAATGCAAAAGGATATTTTAATTTAAGATACTTTATTGAAATTAGAAGCGAAGAATTAGAATTATTAGAGATAAGAAGTAATACACTTATAAATACTTTTTCTAGGAATTTAGAAGTCTTAAAAATAGATGATAATACATATAATGAGATTATTCAAGATAAACATAATTATACCGATATCGATATTAAATCTAATTATGTATACAATAATAAACTTAATAGATATGAATGTTACATGTCACTTAAAGGATTGAATACTAAACAAGATTATTATTATTTAAGGAGTATTTTTTCAAGTGGATATGATATTTCATTGATGTATCGAAAACCAAAAGATTTTTCAGATATGAAGACACTTAATAGTGCTTTTGCTGAATTACAATCAAGTCAGAAATATGATAAAACAATGACAGGAATTGTAAAAAATAAAGTTCAAGAAAGACAATTATACAGAATAACAACAGACTTAGAAATGGCAAAAGGGGAACTATTCTCAATTGACTTTATTGTAAAAGTAGTTGCAAATGACTTAGAAACATTAAATCAGAGAATTACACAACTTCATGTGCATTATAAGGGTAAGTTAGAATTATTGGATAATATATATAAACAAAAAAGTATGGTTACAAAATTTCATAAATTTGGAGTTGATATAAGTGATAAATACATAATACCTGATGAACATTTATCATATTCTTATCCGTTTAATTTTGTAAAGTTTGTTCAAAAGGGTGGACTTTTAAAAAATGCTGATAGAGAAAATCTATTAATACTAGATTATCAAAAAAAGGGTGGAAATCAATTATCTTTTGGATTCATGATATTTGGTGATAAAGGTAGTGGAAAAAGTACCTTCCTTAAAGAAAAATCATTAGATGATATCTATCATTATAATGGAAACGTAATAATGATAGATTTTGATAGTGAAACAGAAACTATGGTAAATAACTTTGGTGGAAGTTTTGTTGATATTGCAGGTATGCCAATTAACATATTGCGAGTAAATATAAATCCACTGGCAACAAAAAATGTTGAAGACCACATTGTATTTGTATCGAATTGCTTAACAGTATTATATGAAGATATTAATGAACGTTATTTAAGGAAAATAATATCAGAAGTATATAATGATTTTGGAGTGACAAACGATAGTATATTTGAAAAACATGATTATCCAACAATAAGTGATATTAAAGATAAAATTGCAAATAATAAAGAAGTGGAAGCACAAAAATTATTTGACATATTATCTGATATGGATATGTTATATCCGTATTTAACACAAGTTGATAGAGGATTCGAGTTTGACAATAAACTGATTTCAATATCATTTAATTCAATAAAAAGAAATGATATATTAACAAACATGATGATGTATTACTTTGTAACTTTAATCAGTAGAAGAACATCACTTAATCACTTTGAAATTAAATATTACCAAGATGATGATGAAAAATTACAAAAATACTTAAAGTATTACATGAAATTAATAAATGATGAAAAGAATTATGAGAAGGTTTGTAAGTATGGTAGGGAAGATATTAAAAAATATTTTGATAAAAATAAAAAAATGTTTTCTATATATTTCGATGAAGCACATAGAATATTTAAATATCCTACGTTAGTTCAAAATTTAATTCCAATAGCAAGGGAAGATAGGAAGTATTTTACATCACTTATATTTGCTGATCAAAGTACCCATAGTTTAGAAACAAATAGCGATTTTTTATTAATATATTCACTAATGCAATATAAAATATTCTTCTCACTTGAGGAAACGAATAAGACCTTTTTAAATAAACTTAATTTTTTAAAAAAAGAAATTAAAGATATTACAGAAGGAAAGTTTGAAGCCGGTGAAGGGATACTTAAAATGGGTGATAAAACGTATAAAATTAATTCACGAATAACAAAAGAAATTGATGAATTATTTGAAGGTAGAAATTAATGGATACAGCAAAAAAGTATTTAAAAGGTAAAGCAATGAAAGTAGCACTTGGATTTGTAAGTTTTGAATTAGTGATAGTTATATTAGTTACAGCAATAATCTTGTCATTTATTAGTGCAATATTCATTCAATCAGAAGATACAGATGTAGATGATATAATAAGTGGTTCAGGATCATTTATTTATCCGGTATCAACCCCATATACAATTACAGCAGGTTTTAATTCAAGTGATAGTGTACATCAAGGAAGTCATGACGGAGTTGATTTTGTCCCCCTTCAAAATCCAAATGTATTAAGTAGTACAGAGGGGAAAGTTATTTATGCTAATAACGATTGTTCACCATTTGGAGGTTACTTAGGTAATACATGTGGTGGAGGTGGATTTGGTAATCATGTAGTAATTGAAACAAAAGTGAAAGAAGATAGTTATAAGTTAACTTATGGTCATATGGCAGAAGTTGATGTTTCAAAAGGTGACACTGTTAAACAAGGACAAAAACTAGGTATATATGGGAACAGTGGAAATACAACCGGAAGACATTTACATTTTCAAGTTGAAAAGAAAAATGAAAATGGTGTATATATTCCATTTGACCCAATGAAAGTACTTAATGATAGTAATATAAGTGAAGATAAAAAACTTATAATGCAAAAAGCAGAAGTTGATGAAAAAGATTATCCGCACGTTGATTTTATAGTGTCGCATGAGTCTTCGTGGAATTACAAAGCAGTTAATGCTTCAAGTGGTGCATATGGACTTTGTCAAGCATTACCAGGAACAAAAATGGAAAGTGCAGGAAGTGATTGGCAAACTAACCCCATTACTCAAATGAAATGGTGTGATAGTTATGCAAAAAGTAGATATGGTTCCTGGGAAAAAGCACATGCCTTTTGGGTAGTAAATGATTGGTGGTAAAGATATGAAAAAAATGAAAATCAAAACAGAAAAACTTCCTCTTATTGTTATAAGTTCAGTTGTCATAATAATTACACTAATGCTAATAAGTAGTACAGCATATAGTCAAACCTCATCGAAGAATGTATCAAGTAATTATCAAGTTACTGGAACTGTAGATAAATCTCGTTTTACGATAATGAGAGCATATTTTAAAGATAATAATTTGGTAATAGAAAATAAAATAGAAACTTTAAGTGATGGTTCAATTCAAAACAAAAGTATTTATTATAAATTAGGAACTGATGAAAGTAATAAAGTTATCAAAGAAGGGTTTTTAACCAATGAAATAATAGCAGATAAAAAATTCTTTCAAAGTGGAAATATTAAAATTTTAATATATGGAATAAGTGATGTTGAAGAACTTGAAAATGCAGAACCACTATTTCAAATAATAATTGATCGTAGTGAGATTGTAAATAATGTTGATTTAAAAACAGATTTATTAAGATTTGATAAGTTGAGTAGTAATGAAAAAACAGAATTAACTCAATTCATCGATTTAAACTATGTAAATAAACGATTAATTAATTTTTATACAGGAAATACTAGGGAATTACTTAAACCTTATTTAAAAGCAAATAAAGAAGCAAAACAACAAGAATTAAATAAATTAATTACTGATATAACAGAACAATATAATTATTACAAAGAATTAGGTAATATGATTGGAGTTAGCTTTGATGAATTAATTAAAAATGCAATGTTATTAAATGAAAATAGTATTACATTTAATACTGCAATAAGTACAAGTATTGATTATATTGATACGAAGATATCAGAGCAAATAAAAGTATTAGAGATTGAACTTCTTGATAAAGGGGTAAATTTAAGTGACTATGATAAGAGTAAAAATAATTATCCATTAAAAATGCAATATGAATACTTGAAAAAAATATCAGATGAGAAAAAAGAAGAGGAAGCGAAGAAAAAAGAAGAAGCAAAGAAAAAAGAAGAAGCAAAGAAAAAAGAAGAAACAAAGAAAAAGAGTAATAAATAATTATGGGGTCAGATGACCCCATAAAATGAAAGGAAATTTATGAAGCGTACAAAAAAATCAAAATTTGAAAAGCAATTAAGTTACAAATTTATGAAAAAGTCAAAAAAAGCAATAGCAATAGCAAGTTTATTTGCAGTTACAAGTGGTGTAGCAATGCCAATTACAGAATCAGCAGTTAAACTTAATGCAACACAAGTAAAAGAAGATGTTACACAAGATAAAACAGAAAAGAATAATGCTGAAAATCAAAAAGTAACTGGAATTAAATTCTTAAATGAAGAAGATTTTAATAAAATTAAATCTCTTCAAGGAGGAAAAGTAAGATTTGGAGATGGTACAGAATACGTTGGCGAAAGAGCAAGTGGAACTGTAGCAGAACATTTTAAAGCAGGTGCAAGTACTTATACTGCTCGTTGGACTAGCGATGTACCGAGTGAGTTTGGGTATGATTCAACTTGGTGGGCTATGGGTCAACCTAACTATTTAACAGTTGGTAGTACTATAGTATTTTGTATTGATCCAGGTACTGCAGCAATTCCAGGAACAAGTGCTAGTGGAACAACTGATCCAACAAAAACTGTCTTTCATTGGTACAGTGATACACAGCAAAAAAATATGAAGTTGGCTTCAATGTATGCGATGAAACTTTATAATGAAACAGGAAATAAAGATTATCTTTATGCAGGTCAATTCGTAGTATGGCAATATGCTGGGTGGAATGTATCAGGTATTGATAGTTCTTTAACTGGTGAAATGCAGACTATTAAAAATGAAATGAGTACACATAACGTAAAACCAAGTTTTATGTCTTCTGCAAATAAAGTTCATGAATTAATTTATAATTCTTCAACTAAACAATATGAATTAACATTAACAGATAGTAACAAAGTATTCGAGAAACGCTATGAACAAGATTTATTAGGTAGTGATGAAGTAGCAACTTTCGGTGCCTATACAGTAGATGGACGAGGTGCAGATGATACAATTAAAGTAACAGCGACATCACACACAGCAACACCTTCTGCTAAAATAAAAGCGACTTATAAACCTTATTCAGGTACTCAATATTTCTATGCTCCTTCAGGGCAGGATATGATGGGAGCCGGTGCAAATGATGTAAGTGCATATTTCTCATTTAAAATTAAACCAGCACTAGGAAGTAGTAACTTTAAAAAAGTAGATGGTGAAACTGGTGAAGATTTATCAGGAGCAGTATTTGGTCTATATTCAGATTCTAAAGCAACGAATAAAATTGCCGAAGCAACGAGTGATAAAGACGGTAATGTAGTATTTAAAGATATTGTTGACGGAGAATATTATTTAAAAGAGTTAAAAGCCCCAGTAGGATATGAACTTAATAATACAATCTTCAAAGAAACAATTCAAGCCAACAAAAATGTTACATGGACTTTCGGAGGACACGAGTTTTACAATGATGAAATTAAAGGAAAAATCACATTACATAAAGTTGAAGATGATTCAAATTTAGTAGGTGGAGATACTACTAACGAAAACTTAGAAGGTGCCGAGTTTACAATAACTGATACTGCAACTAACAAAGTAGTACAGACAATTAAAACTGATAAAAACGGTAATGCAACATCAGACTTTATTCCTTATGGAACTTATAAGGTTGAAGAAACTAAAGCACCAAATGGTTACATTAATTCAGGTTACAGCGAAACAGTTAAAATTGATGAAAGTAATGAAATTGTCAAATTAAACGGTGGAAAAGCAATTGTCAATGAAGAGATGTCAGGAACTCTTGATTTAACTAAAGTAGAAGATAATTCAAATTTAGTTAATGGTGATAAAGATAACAATCCGCTTAAAGGTGCCGAGTTTACAATCTATGACAAAGATTTAAAGGCAGTTCAAGTAATAACGACAGATGAAAATGGATATGCTAAATCAGGGCAATTACAACTTGGAACATATACTGTAAAAGAAACAAAAGCCCCAGCAGGTTATGAGAATACAGGATTTGAAGCACAAGTAACAATTAAAAATGGAACAACAGTTCATGTAAACGAAGGAAAAGCAATCGTTAATAAAGAAATGGGTGGATATGCAAGTGTAACAAAAGTAGAAGACAATTCAATGGTTGTTACAGGTGATGAAGAAAATAATCCACTACCAGAAGCAGAGTTTACAATTTATGATGAAAAAGACAGTCCAATTCAAAGAATTGTAACGGATAAAGAAGGTCATGCAGAAACAGGAAAACTTGCATTTGGTAATTATTATGCCAAAGAAACAAAAGCCCCAGCAGGATATAATTTAGATCCGACAAAATATGAGTTTACTATTGATGAAAATAATGAACACATTTCAGCTTCAACAGAACCAATTGTAAATGAAGTAATTCATGGTCGAGTTGCACTTCGTAAGATTGGTGATTTAAACGGTAACAATAAACAAACACGTAAACTAACAAGACATTATGAGCATGATTACAACCAAGACGGTGAAATTTCTGATAATGAACAAATAACTTATGCTTATGATACTATTCCTTTAGGAGGAGTTGAATTTGGAGTATATACAGCAACAGATAAATCAGCAAAAGGTGGAGAGTTAGTAGATTCATTCTTTACTGATGAAAAAGGATTTGGTCGCTCTCATGAACTTGGATATGGAAAATATTATGTTCAAGAAATAAATTCAGTGGATAAATACCATGTTGACAAAACTAAATATTATTTCAGTATTAATGAAAATGGTAAAGTTGAATTTCTAAATAGTGGACTACCAATTCTAAATACCTTAAAACAAGGTAGACTTGATTTAATGAAAGTAAGTAATGAAACAGACTACAACGAAAGTGAACCAATGTCTGATGTTGGATTTGATGTATATAAAGACTCTAATGCTAACGGTAAGTTAGATGAGGGTGAAGAAGAAAATGTAGTAGACCATATTACAACAAATAATCAAGGACACGCAATTAGTAAAAAATTAACTGTTGGAGCATATTTAGTGAAAGAAACTAACACAAATATTGGGTATAACATGTCAACAGAAGTATATCCAGTTACAGTAGAGGCGGATAAAACAGTATCAGTAAATGACAACAATTCAATTGTTAATGACCATATTCAAGGTAAAGTAAAGTTCCATAAAACAGATGAGCATGGAACGAATATTGCTGATGTTGAATTAACACTTTATAATGAAAGCGATGAGCCAATAGGTCGTGTAGTAACAGACGAAAATGGTTTTGCAGAGAGTGAAGCATTAGACTTTGGAAAATACTATGCTATTGAAACAAATGCACCAGATTCAGTAATTATGTCAGATGAGAAGTACGAGTTTGAGATTAATGATGAAACTGTTGAACATGAAGTTACAATTAATGTAGTTAATGATTTAATTGAAGCATATATTGAAGTAAACAAAGTTGATAGAAAGACTGGTGAAGATTTATCAGGTGCGGAATTTAATGTAATAGATGAAACAGGAAAAGTTGTTGATAAACTAAAAACTTCATATGACGGAACGGCAAAATCTAAGAAACTTCCTTATGGTACTTATACAATAAAAGAAGTAAAAGCACCGACTAACTATCAAATTAATTCAAAAGATCAAACAGTTACAATTGGAAAAGATGACAACGAAAAAGTAGTTTATACAACAGTTGAAGATGATAAGAAACAAGCAGAAGTATGTACTGGACTAGATGAAGATAATAAAGAGATCATTGAAACAGTAGATATTGATAAAGTAGAGGAAAGCAAAGGGGATTGTGAAGTAAAAGAGCAACCAAATGAAAAAGTTGATCAACCAGAAAAAGAAGTAGAACAACCAAAAGAAGAAGTAATAATTACAATGCCAGAAACAAGTACAAATCCAATTAAACAAATGTTTAACAAATTATTTAAATAAAAATAAAATGTTAGATGACCCTTTTAAAATATTGTGAAATAAAAATATTAAATATTGGGGTCATTTGACCCCAATAAAATTATTAAGAAGAGAGGTAAAATGCAAAAGAAAATTAAATCTAAAAAATTATTATTAATGATATTAATAGTAATAATTACAGGTATTATTATGGGACTAAGAACTAACATGGTTGCAATAGATGAAAATCAACTATATGTCAAAACAAAAGAAAATCAAATTACAAATGAAGAAGCAGAAAAAAATATGATTAAGGAAGTATCAAGAGAATCAAGTTATATAAAATCTGAATTGGATAAAGGAAAAGATTTTATATACTCAAATGATTATGATGTAGCAATTCCAATATACCAAAATGTATCTTCAAATAATGAAGCTGAACAAAAAGATTTATTAGATACAGGAGCAATTTCATATAATTTATTTGGAAAAGCAGGAGAAGGAAATTATGATATTTTTGCTCATCATGGATTTAATGAAAAAAGTTATTTTACCGATTTTGTTAATAATTTAAAAAAGGGTGATGAAGTATATGTACTATCAAAAATTAAGGATAAATATGTAAAATACACTTATGAAATTGATTATGATTTTATAGTTGATAAAGAAGATGTTGATACGGTATATTATAAATCAGAAGAACCAATTATTACAATTGGAACATGTAAAGTTCCGTATAAAACAGATTATAGAATAATTTGGCAAGGACATTTAAAAGAAAAAAATGAAATGAAAAAAGGAGACTTATGAGTTTAATAAAAGGAAAAGAATTAATGAACAAAATTGAAACAAAAGAAAGAGTAGGTTATCTTAGTATAAATCTAAGTCCTGATCAGTGGAAATTAGTTAGAAGTGGTCATCAGAAGGTTGATGATTTTAAGGATAATCAAGAAAAAGTATATTTAGATAAAAATAATAATAATCGATTAGATTTGAGATTAAGTATAGATGATGAATCGGTTACAATTGCAGTTATTGGAGAAGAAAATATTAGCGAAATTGTAGAACTATTTAATGAATTAAATACAGTATATGCAAAAGTTACTTATGAACAAATTTATATGAAAGGAAGAACTTTAAAGGGGTTAGAAATTTTAGATTATGATAAAGGAATTAAATCAGACTCAGAAGATATGTTTAATTAAATAATGAAAAATAATAGTTACAAAATAAAGTATCTATTTAATTTTTATGTAAAAATATTGTCGTTAGGGTGTTCGTTAGGGTGTTCGTTAGTAGGTTCACCAGTGCGACACTTTTAGTGTTCCGCGAGCCTTATTTTAATATACTTTAAGCCTTTGACAATTAGTGACTACACCCCTACAACATGAAGTTATATGAGTGTAGTCACTAATTGAGGTAAAAGTTATAAGAAAACAAGGCTCGCGGAATAAAATTAAAAGAAAATTAAGAAAGAAAAATAATGATAAATTAACGAACCCAAGTCGAATAATAATAAATATAAAAATTAGGTTAGCGGGATAAAAGTTGAATTATAAAGGAAGGAGGAATAACACAAAAAATAAAGGGTGATTAAAAGAGAAAAGAGTAAAGGATAGTAATAGCAAAAAAAGATAAAAGTAAGAAACTCGAAGTAATTAGAAGTATGTGTGAATAGAAAAAACAATAGAAATTAGAGGAGGAAATAAATGTCAGACAATGATAGATTAGTATTAAAATATTTGTATAATTTTAGATTTTTGGGAACAAGTCAGATAGAAGAGTTAATAAAATTAAGTGGACAAAAAATGCACATTAGAGCATTGCAAAGAAGATTGAAAAAATTATACAATGAAAATGTAATTGATAGAAATAGAAATATTGTCTATAAGGAGTACGTATATAATTTAGATGATTTTGGATATCAATATTTTAATGAGGCAGTTAAACGTTATGTCAAATTTGATGGAAGGAATTTGAAACATGAATTACTCGTTGTAGATACATTAATATATTTGTGTAAATTTAGAGATTACAAGTTTGAAAGTTATATGACAGAAGAAGACTTAATGAATGATGATATTGAAATAATTGAAGAAGAATCAATATTTGATAATTCGATAGATAAAATTGGTCAAATTAAAAAATATCATTTGGGCGATATTGTATTCGATAATCAAATTGTTATCGAGGTTGAGTTGTCAAGAAAACGGAAAAGTAAATTATTTGAAAATTTACAACAGAACCAAAAAAATTATCAAAAACAAATATGGGTAATTTATGAAGATGATAAATATATTGAAAATGTAATAAAACAATTTGATAATGAAATAGAGATAATTTATGTGGAAGAAATAATAAATAGTTTAAATAGAAATAGTTTTTATTCATGAAAGGAGTAGCATATGTTTAAATTAAGTGGAGGAGAAAAATTACTAATAGTGTTAGTAATTTTATTAATGCTTGTTAATCCAGTATATGCAATAATTTATATTGGAGTATTTTATTACTATAAAATAAAAGATTATACAATAAGTGATTATTTACTATTACTAGGTGTCTTAATTTCAGGGATAATAGGTTTATTCACACTATTTATATTAATAAGTAATACAATATCTTTATTTGGAAATGGTGGAAATTACGGAGCTTATATATTACTTACGTTAAATCCAATAATATTTGTAAGTCTTATACCGTTTTTTATAGTAATCCCACAATTTAATTATTCAATGATTAGAAGATATTATAATATGGAAGAAACAGTTGAAAAAAGGATATTAGATAGTAGGTTTAAAATAAAAGAAGATGAACGATCAATTTTTGATAGTCAAGTATTAGAAGCAAACTCAAAATTAGATTATAAATCAGATAAATTTAGATTAGGTGTAAATAAAAATCTAAATCCGGTATACTACGATGAAACAAGTCAGAATTGTGGTATTTTTGCAACTACAGGTGCAGGGAAAACAAATTTAGTAATGAATATAGTTAAAGATAGTTTGCTTCATGGCAATAATTTATTATATGTTAATGGTAAAGGTAATATGGAAGATACAAAACAAGTAATGGAGTTGTGTAAAGAAAATAATAAAGATTATATTTTTATAAATATTGGAGAAGAAAATGAAATTAAATATAATCCTTTTAAAAATGCAAATGCAACTACCATTCGAGATATGTTACTGGCACTTAGTGATTGGAGTGAAGAACACTACAAAACAAATGCAAGTGCTTATTATCAAGTAGTGCTTAATTTATTAAATTTAG
>CAZQIG010000016.1:0-23461 GCA_964593055.1 uncultured Erysipelotrichia bacterium | reverse complement strand
TCTTTCTTTGTGAATTTTTATTATCTTTTTATTGTATCTAATTTGATTATAGCATGTAACTAATCTTTAAATAAAAAAATTTTTGCGGAAAATTGTGAAAAATAGTTAAAAATATTAGAGCTTTTCTAAATTTTAAAGGAAGATTGTTTTTGATTAATTCACTGATATTTTAGTTAATTATAATTAAGTTTTTATTATGACTAGCTTATAAGAGGCAAGCTTATTTTAGTTGATACTAAAATATTTTGTAGCAGGTAGTTTAAAAGGCGACGTACCTTTTGTTTATTGATAAATATAGCTAAAAATGGTATACTACATAATATGATTTATAATGTTTCACGTGGAACATTTTACAACTAATTAAATATAGGAGGGCCAAATGCTTGATATAAAAGAAATACGAAAAAATCCGGAAAAGTTTAAAAAACAGCTTATAAAAAGAGGGGATAAGTATGCTCACGAAATAGATAAGCTTATTAAATTAGATAGTGAAAGAAGAAAAATATTAACAGTTGTTGAGGATAAGAAGAAAGAAAAAAATATTATTTCTAAGCAAATTGGTGATTTAAAAAAGAATGGGGATGATATTAGTAAAGTTGTTTTAGAAACTAATGAATTAACGGCAGATATTAAAAAAATGTCTGATGAAGTAGCGAAAATAGATCAAGAAACAAAAGAAATTATTTTATTAATGCCTAATATTGTACACGATAGTGTTCCACGTGGAACGTGTGAGATTGATAACGAAATAGCTAAAGAACATGGAGTTAAGAAAAAATTTGATTTTCCTTTACGTGAACATTATGATTTAGCTAAAGATTTGGAAATAATTGATTTTGAAGCAGGAACTACAATAGCAGGAAGTCGCTTTATCCTTTTAAAAGGATTAGGGGCCCGTTTAGAAAGAGCATTAATTAGCTTTATGCTAGATACTCATGTAACACAACATAATTATCATGAATTTTTACCACCATTTATAGTTAATAGAGAAGTAATGACGATGGCTGGCAAATTGCCTAAATTTGAAGAAGATGCATTTAAAATGAGCCGGGAACAAGACTGGTTTTTAAATTCAACTGCCGAAGTACCGATGGTAGGATACTTTTCTAATCGTGTTTTTAAAGAAGATGATTTACCTTATTCCGCAGTTGCATTTGCAACGTCATTTAGAAGAGAAGCTGGTTCTGCTGGAAGAGATACGAGAGGCTTGATGAGATTACATCAATTTAATAAAGTTGAACTTTTCAAAGTAGTAAAACCTGAAAATTCATATCATGAATTAGAATATATGTTAGCTAATTCTGAAAAAATTTTACAACTACTAGATTTGCCATATCGTGTAGTTAATTTATGTACAGGAGATTTAGGAGAAACGAGCACTAAGACTTATGATATTGAAGTATATTTACCTGTAAAAGATGAGTATCGCGAAATTGCTTCAGTGAGTAATGTTGAAAGCTTTCAATCGATGAGAGCAAATACTAAATATCGTCGCAATAATGATAATCGTCTTGAATATGTGCATTTCTTGAATGGTTCAGGTCTAGCAGTTGGAAGAACGATGATTGCAATCATTGAAAACTATCAGCAAGAAGATGGGAGTATAAAAATTCCTAAAGTACTTATTCCATATATGGGAGGAATAGAAGTAATAAAGTAATTGCAATTTTCTTTGAAATAGTTTATAATGATAATGCGCAACAATAATACTTGAACCAGGTCAGGACCGTGAGGTAGCAGCCTTAAGAGTTCCTTATTGTGTGCGCTTTTTTATTGGAGGAAATATGGAAAAACACTTTATGCAAGAAGCACTCAAATTAGCTAAGCAGGCTTATGATAACGATGAAATACCTATTGGTGCTGTTATTGTAAAAGATGATAAAATTATTGGTCGTGGATATAACAAGCGGGAAAAAGAGCAAAAAGTTATCTCGCATGCAGAAATAAATGCTATTAAGGAAGCTAATGAATACTTAAATTCATGGCGTTTAGATGATTGTGAGATGTATGTAACAATGGAACCTTGCATGATGTGTACAGGCGCTATCATTCAGTCGAGAATTAAAAAAGTTTTTTATGGAGCGAAGAGAATGAAGGAGAGTGAGGGACCTAGTTTTTCTTCAATAATATTTGAAAAAAAATATCATTTAAAAGAAGTAAAGCAAGTATTAGATGGTGAATGTGCAAAGTTAATTCAAAGTTTTTTTCAAGGGTTACGCAGAAATTAAAAGTATTTGCAATTAACATTAAATATGTTATAATTAGTAGGCAAAGATCCTTGCCTTTGATTAGGCCAGAGACCATAAGGAGGTAGAAATGAAAAAATATGAAATTTCGTTTATAGTAGCACCTACAGTTAACAATGATGATTTAGGACCATTAGTAAAATCTCTAGAAGAAATTTTAACTAGTAATGGAGCTGAAATATTAGAAGTAGAAGACTTAGGTAGTCGTGATTTAGCGTATGAAATTAATGATTTTAACAAAGGTCATTATTATATGTTTAACGTTAATTCGAGTCACGAAATTAATTTAGAATTTGAACGTTTAGTAAAAATAAATGATAACATTATAAGACATATTATTATTGCCTTATAATTAAAGGAGGAAATTATGTTGAATAGAGTCACTCTAGTAGGACGTATTACAAGAGATCCTGAACTAAAATTTACACAAACGCAAAAAGCTGTTACAAGTTTTTCATTAGCGGTAAATCGTAGTTTTACTAACCAAGCTGGTGAAAGAGAAGCGGACTTTATTAACATAGTAGTGTGGGGACGTAGTGCAGAAAATCTAGTCAAATATGTTGGAAAAGGAAGTTTGATTGCTGTTGATGGAAGAATTCAAACACGTTCATATGAGACACCACAAGGAGAAAGACGCTACGTTACAGAAGTGGTTGGAGAAACGGTTCACTTTTTAGAGTCGAGAAATAGTGTAAATCGTGAACAGCAAGCACAGCCATTTAGTGAAGCAGTATCAAATAACATGAGTAGTAATAGTAGTAATAAGGATCCTTTTGCAGACTTTGGAAATAGCATTGATATTTCCGATGATGATTTACCATTTTAAAGGAGGAAGTATATGGCTTTCGTAAGAAGAAGAAGAAAAAGAGTTTGTTATTTTTGTGCTAATAAAATTAATGAATTAGATTATAAAGATGTTAATACACTAGGAAAGTTTATTACAGAACGTGGAAAAATTAAGCCACGTAGAATGACTAGTACTTGTGCTAAGCACCAAAGAATGGTTGCTAACTCTATTAAGCGTGCAAGAATTATGGCATATTTACCATTTGTTAACGAATAAAACTAGAATTTTTCTAGTTTTTTTTGCGCACAGTTAGGAAAAGTTATGAATTATAAAGCATTTGCAAAGATAAATTTAGGTTTAGATGTTAAAGAAAAACGAGAAGATGGTTATCATGAATTACATTCAATTATGATGATGACAAGCCTTTATGACACAATGTCATTTAGTGAAAGTGATGAAGTTCATGTTTTTTGTGATGTAGAAATAAATGTAGTAGATAATTTAGTTTACAAAGTAATCAGATATCTTCAACAAAGATATGAAATTAAAAAAGGCATTACTGTTAATATAAAGAAAAATATTCCCTTAGGGGGAGGATTAGGTGGTGGTAGCTCTGATGCTGCTGTCGCAATTAAAGCGCTTAATAAAATTTGGGATTTGCGTATGAGTGAATTTGAGATGTATGAAGTTGGGAAAAAATTTGGAGCAGATATTCCTTACTGTATATATGGATTACCTGCCTTTGTTAGTGGGATAGGTGAAAAAATTACTCCGCTAATGTTAAAGATGAAGTTTCAAGTAATAATAGTCAAGTTACCATACTTTGTTGAAACAAGAGAAGTATTTCTTAATATGAAACGAGAAGATTATAATAAATATGATATTGCTAAAGTTAAAGAAGCATTTGAAACAAATAATTATGAGCTATTATTAAATAATCTTGGTAATAATATGGAAACATATACAATTAAGAAACACCCTGAAATAGGAGCTGTTAAAGAGATGTTAATAGAATACGGTTGTTTTACTTCTATTATGAGTGGATCAGGATCAACAGTTTTAGGGTTAATAAATCAAGATGCAAGCAATTGTGTTGAGAAAATTAGAAAATCTGGCTATGAAGCTTGGATTTGCGAGATTATAAAGCAAAACTAAGTTATTAATATATAAGGAGGATTAAATGGGAATAGTAAAAATCACGGGGAAAGATCTAAAAATTGAAGATGTTGTCAATGTAGCAAGAAATGGTTATCGAGTAGAAATTACTGATTTTGCAAAGATACGTATGGAAGAAGCAAGAAAAACAGTTGATTATTACATTGAACAAGAAATTGTGAGTTATGGAATTAATACGGGATTTGGAAAATTTAGCGATATTGTGATTTCAAAAGAAGAAGCAGCAACATTACAAGAAAATCTAATTATTTCACATGCTGTAGGTGTTGGAAGAGATCTATCAATTGAGATAGTTAGAGCAATGATGTTATTAAGAGTTAATTCAATTGCGGGTGGAAACTCTGGAGTGCGTGTGAGTACAGTGCAATTAATAGTTGATTTACTAAATGCTCAAATTACACCATCTATACCAGAAAAGGGTAGTTTAGGTGCTAGTGGTGATTTAGCACCTTTAAGTCATATGGTGCTACCAATGCTAGGAAGAGGATTTGTCTATTATAAAAATAAAAAAGTTCCTGCTATGGAAGCACTAGAAGCGGCTAAAATTAGTAAAATAAGTTTAATAGGTAAAGAAGGATTAGGGTTAATAAATGGTACGCAAGCAATGACAGCAATAGGTTGTTTAGCAGTATATGATGCTAACTATACAATAAAATTAGCAGATGTTGCGATGAGTCTTACACTTGAAGCTCTAAATGGAGTAACTTGTGCGATGGATGAAAGAGTGCATCAAGTAAGAGGACATCAAGGACAAATTATAACAGCAGAAAATATTTTACGATTAGTAGAAAATTCACAAATGGTTACTAAGCAAGGAGAATTGCGTGTGCAAGATCCATATTCACTTAGATGTACACCACAAGTGCATGGAGCAACTAGAGATGCATTAGCATTTATTAAGGAAAAAATTGAGATTGAAATAAATGCGGTAACAGATAATCCACTTATTTTTGTCGAAAATAACGATGTTATTAGTGCTGGAAATTTTCATGGTCAACCAATTGCGCTACCAATGGATTATTTAGCAATTGCTTTAGCAGAATTAGCTAATATTTCAGAACGTCGTTTAGAAAGATTAGTAAACCCTGCTTTGAGCTTTGGTTTGCCGGCATTTTTAATAAAAAGTGGGGGCGTTAATAGTGGATTCATGATTGTACAATATAGTGCAGCGAGCTTAGTTAGTGAAAATAAAGTTTTAGCACATCCAGCAAGTGTTGATTCAATTCCATCTAGTGCTAATCAAGAAGATCATGTTTCAATGGGAACAATTGCAGCAAGAAAAGCACGAGAAGTTTTAGAAAATGTACAAAGTGTTTTAAGTATGGAAATCCTTGCAGCATGTCAAGCTATTGATTTACGTGAAAAGCGTGAACTAGGGATTGGAACAAAAATTGCATATGAAAAAGTACGTGAAAATGTTGCATATATTGAAAAAGACGAAGAATTAAAATTATTGATGAATGAAGTTGAAAAAATTGTCAAGAATCACGAATTAATTAGAGCAGTTGAAGAAGAGGTTTCATTAGAAAATAGGAGGTAGAAATGATTAATAACATTCAAATTAAAAATGCTATGGAAATAAAACTCGATGTAATTCCTAAATCGATTCCAAAATTTGTTCCCGGTATTAGAAGAGCTGCTAAAAGAGAGCTTACATTAAATGATAGTGATATTGAATTAGCGATTATGAATGCATTAAGGTATATTCCTGAAGAGTATCATGAAGAGCTTGCAAAAGAGTTTTATGAAGAATTGATGGAGCATGGAAGAATATATGGTTATCGTTTTCGACCAGAAGGTGATATTCAGCCAAAATCAATTGATGAATATGATGCAGCAACACTAGAGTCACGTGCGTTTCAAGTAATGATTGATAATAATTTATCTTTTGATATTGCATTATATCCATACGAATTAGTAACGTATGGAGAAACAGGACAAGTTTTTCAAAATTGGATGCAATATCAATTAGTAAAAAAATATTTACAAGTTATGAATGATGAACAAACATTAGTTATTCAATCAGGACATCCAGTAGGATTGTTTCACTCTAATAAAACGGCACCAAGAGTTATGATTACTAATGGATTGACAGTTGGGATGTTTGATAACCTGCAAGATTTTAAGCGTCTAACAGCTTTAGGAGTTGCAAATTACGGTCAAATGACTGCTGGTGGATGGATGTATATTGGCCCTCAAGGAATTGTTCATGGTACGTATTCAACACTCTTAAACGCTTCGCGAATGATTTCAAAAGATGCTCAAGATATGCGTGGATTAATTTTTGTTTCTTCTGGTTTAGGAGGAATGAGTGGAGCACAAGGAAAAGCTGGAAAAATTGCTAATGGAATAGCAATTGTTGCAGAAGTAGATTCTTCAAGAATTAAAACGCGTTATGAACAAGGGTGGATTGATGAAGTTTATACTTCATTAGAAGAACTATTTGTTAATGTAGTGAAGTATCAAGAAGAGCAAAAAGCGATTGCAATAGCTTATGAAGGTAACATTGTTGATCTTTTAGAGTACGCAATAGAAAATGAAATTAAAATTGACTTATTATCAGATCAGACTAGTTGTCATGAAGCTTATGATGGGGGATATTGTCCAGCAGGTATTACATTTGCAGAGCGAACACAACTTTTAAATAATCAAAAAGATAAATTTAATAGTCTTGTAGATCAAACATTAGCAAGACACTTTAATTGTATTAAGTCTTTGACAGAACGTGGCACTTATTTCTTTGATTATGGAAATTCATTTATGAAAGCTGTCTATGATGCGGGAGTAAAAGAAATTTCTAAAAATGGTGTTAATGAATTAGATGGGTTTATTTGGCCATCATATGTAGAAGATATTTTAGGACCTTATTTATTTGACTATGGTTATGGACCGTTTAGATGGGTTTGTTTAAGTGGTCTTCAAGAAGATTTAGATAAAACAGATCAAGCGGCAATGGACTGCATTGATAAAAATAGACGTTTTCAAGATTACGATAACTGGAAATGGATAAAAGATGCTAAAGCAAACGGTTTAGTAGTTGGTACAAAAGCGCGAATTTTATATCAAGATGCTTTTGGACGTTTGAAAATTGCCTTAAAATTTAATGAAATGATACGTAATAATGAGATTGGACCTATTATGTTAGGTAGAGATCATCATGATGTTAGTGGAACTGATTCACCTTTTAGAGAAACATCTAATATTAAAGATGGTTCAAATGTAATGGCAGAAATGGCGACGCATTGTTATGCTGGTAATGCTGCTAGAGGTATGAGTTTAATCGCATTGCATAATGGTGGTGGTGTCGGTATTGGTAAAGCTATTAATGGTGGATTTGGAATGGTTTTAGATGGAAGTAAAAGAGTAGATCAAATTTTAGAAGAAGCGATGTTATGGGATGTTATGGGAGGTGTTGCAAGAAGAAATTGGGCACGAAATGAAAATTCGATTGAGACTTGTATGGAGTACAATGAAGTTATGCAAGGAAGAGATCACATTACAATTCCTTATCGTGTATCACGTGAATTAATTAAAAATATTATAAAAAAGTGAGGGTTTTTAGATGAAAAAAATTGTACAAAGTGTTCCTAACTTTTCTGAAGGAAAAGACTTAGAAATTATTAATAAAATTGCGGCACCATTTGAAAATACAGCAGGAGTTACACTTTTGAGTGTTGAACCGGATGCTAATTATAATAGAACGGTTGTAACAGTAATTGGTGAAGTTTCAGCTATGAAAAAAGCAATGGTAGAAGCAATTGGCGTTGCAACACAATTGATTGATTTAAATAATCACAGTGGTGAACATAAAAGGATGGGAGCTACAGATGTTGTTCCATTTATCCCAATTGCTAATATGACTGTTGAAGAAGCAACAGAATTAGCTAAAGAATGTGCTTTAGAAGTAAGTGAAAAATACAATTTACCTGTATATCTTTATAATTTAAGTGCAACTGCTAGTAATAGAAAAACACTTCCATCAATTCGTAAAGGTGAATTTGAAGGTATGAAAGAAAAGATAAAGTTAGCAGAGTGGGCACCAGATTATGGAAAAGCAGAAATTCATGAAACTGCAGGAGTCTGTGCTATGGGGTGTCGTAAGCCCTTAATTGCCTATAATATTGATTTGAAAACAGAAGATAAAGATATTGCTAATTTTATTGCAAAAGCTATTCGTTTTTCAAGTGGTGGATTTAGATTTGTTCAAGCAGGACCAGCAAAAATGGATGATTTTTATCAAGTGACAATGAATGTTACAGATTATACGAAAACAAGTGTTTATCGTGTATTTGAAACGGTTGTAATGGAAGCTAAACGATTTGATGTTGAAGTTACTAGTTGTGAGTTTATCGGGCTTGTTCCAAGAGCTTGTTTAGAAGATATAGTAGCTTATTATTTGAAAAAAGCTGATTCGACTACGCTACAGGAGCTAGAATTATCTGAACTTGTAGATTTAGCAATTAAGCATTTGAAAGTACGTGACTTTAACATTAATAAAGTTATTGAGTATCATATTTAATGAGAACGATTATTTATAATATTGCTAAAATTTATACGATGCATCATGAAGATTTACCAGTAAAATATGAAGCTTTAAAAAAGACAGAGATAATTGAAAACGGCTATATTATTATTAAAGATAACTGTATTGAAAAGGTATCTTCTGGTAATTACTTCGATGATATTGATGACAATACAAAACTTATTGATGGTGAAAATATGATTGCTCTACCAGGTTTGATTGATGCACATACGCATTTGATTTATGGTGGTTCAAGAGAAAATGAATATGATTTAAAACTCCAAGGAGTACAGTACTTAGATATTTTGAAAGCTGGTGGAGGAATTTTAAATACTGTTGAAGCAACAAGAAATGCTAGTTTTAATAGTTTATATGAAACAGGTAAGAAAAATATATTTGAGATGCTTAATTGTGGAGTAACAACAATTGAAGCTAAAAGTGGATATGGTCTTAATTTAGAAACAGAAATTAAGCAATTAGAAGTAGCAAAAAAACTTGCTGAAGATACTCCTTTAGAAATTGTACATACGTTTATGGGAGCACACGCAATTCCGCGTGAAAGCACACTTGAAGCTTATACAAAAGAAGTTTTAGCAATGTTAGAGGAAATTAAACAGTTAGGGTATGTAAAGTTTGTTGATATATTTTGTGAAGATGGTGTATTTAATGTTGAACATGCAAAAAAGATTTTAGTACGTGCTAAGCAATTAGGCTTTGAGATTAAAATTCACGCTGATGAAGTTATCGATATTGGTGGAGCTAAACTAGCTAGTGAATTACATGCTCATAGTGCAGAGCATTTAATGGCTACTTCAGATGAAAATATTGCTAAAATGGCTGCAAGTGGAGTATTAGCAAATTTATTACCAGTTACTTCATTTAATTTGGGAAAAGATTATGCTAATGCAAGAGAAATGATTAATAGTGGTGTCGGTGTTGTTATTTGTAGTGATTTTAATCCTGGTAGTTGTCCAATGAACAATATGCAATTATGTTTGCAGATTGCTAGTAGGGGCTATAAAATGACGCCAATAGAAGTTTTTCAAAGTGCAACGATAAATGCAGCTTGTGCATTAAAAATAGAAAATACGCATGGGTCGCTAGTAGCTGGTAAAAGAGCAGATTTACTTCTTTTAGAAGCCCCTAATATTGAATATATAATCTATAGATTAGGAAGTAATTTAGTAAAAAAGGTTTTTAAAGATGGAAAATTAGTTATTGATAAGGAGAATATATGAAATTAATTGATTTAACGTTAAAGGATTTTTCAAATGAAATTGATTCAAGTAAACCAGCACCAGGTGGGGGAAGCGTTGGTGCTTATACAAGTCAGATGGGGGTTGCCCTTGCAAGAATGGTAGGACACTTAACAGTTTCTAAAAAGAAATTTAAAGCACTACCAGATGTTGAACAAGAAAACTTTCAAAAAAGTCATGATGAGCTTAAAACTTATATCGATAAACTAGAGTTATTAGTTGATGAAGATACAGCAGCTTTTAATAAAGTAATGAGTGCTTTTAAAATGCCTAAGGAAAGCGATGAAGAAAAAGCTTTGCGAAAAGAAGCAATATATTTAGCGACAAAAGAAGCAACAGAAGTACCTTACAAAGCTGCAGTAAATGCGTATGAGGCTTTAAAAATAATTCCGACACTTTTAGATAATTGCAATAAAAATGCTTTGAGCGATTTAGGGTGTGGATTATTGCTAGTACAAGCGGGGATGGAGTCATCTATTTTAAATGTTTTAATTAATGTTGGTGGTCTTAAAGAAGATGAAGCTAATGTGTACCGTGAAAAGTGTGAAATTATGAGTGTAGAAGTAAAAGAAATTATGCATAACTATTTCCAAAAGATTAAAGAAGAATTATAGGGGGAATTATGTTTAAGTCTGATATAGAAATAGCACAAGAAAGTGTAATGGAAAACATTAGTAATATTGCTGAAAAGATAGCCTTAAAAAAAGAACATTTAGAATTATACGGTAATTATAAAGCTAAAATTAGTTTAGATGTTATGGATGAGATGAAAGATAAAAAGGATGGGAACTTAATTTTAGTTACAGCAATTAATCCTACAAGAGCTGGCGAAGGAAAATCAACAACAACAGTAGGATTAGTAGATGGATTAAGTAAGTTGGATAAAAAAGTTATTGGATGTTTACGTGAACCATCACTTGGACCAGTTTTTGGAATTAAGGGTGGTGCTGCTGGTGGAGGGTATGCACAAGTTGTACCGATGGAAGATATTAATTTACATTTTACAGGTGACATGAATGCGATAACAATTGCTAACAACTTAATTTCAGCAACGATTGATAACCATATTCATCAAGGTAATGAGTTAAAAATAGATTTAGAAAATATTTTGTGGAAACGCTGTATGGATATGAATGATCGTAGCCTACGTCAAATAGAAGTAGGATTAGGAAAAAAATCAAATGGTGTGGAACGTTTAGATGGCTTTAATATTACTGTTGCTTCTGAAATAATGGCTATTTTATGTTTAGCGACTTCTTTGGATGATTTCCGTAATCGAGTTGCTAAAATTATTGTAGCGTATAGCGAAGAAGGAATGCCTATTAGCGTAGCAGATTTAAAAATTGTTGGGGCTATTACAATGATTATGAAAGATGCAATTAAACCTAATTTAGTGCAAACTTTAGAAAAAACACCAGTATTGATGCATGGTGGTCCTTTTGCTAATATTGCACATGGTTGTAATTCACTGATTGCTACTAAAATGGCTTTGAAGTTAGGTGACTATGTTGTAACAGAAGCTGGATTTGGAGCGGATTTAGGTTCAGAAAAATTTATTGATATTAAAACACGTATTGGTGATTTAAAGCCTTCTTGTATAGTGATTGTTGCTACAATTCGCGCTTTGAAACTTCATGGTGGTTGTGAAATTGATAATTTGATAGATGAAAATGTTGAAGCTGTAAAAAAAGGGATTGAAAACTTAGCAAAACATATTGAAACAGTAAGTCACTATAATTTGCCTTATGTTGTTGCTATTAATAAATTTATTAGTGATACGGAAGCAGAAGAAGAAACTTTATTTTCATGGTGTCAAGAAAATAATCACCCTGTTGTTTTAAGTGATGTGTGGGAACATGGTGGAGCTGGTGGAATAGAATTAGCTTCTGAAGTTATTAAAGCTTGTGATGAAAATAAACAGCATCAATATATTTATGAATTGGATGATAGTTTTGAAGATAAAATTACTAAAGTAGTACAGAAGTGTTATGGTGGAAAATCATTTATAATGACTGAAAAAGCTCAAACTGATTTTGCTAATATTAAAAAGATAGGGTTGGATAAACTACCAATTTGTATGGCAAAAACACCTGCTAGTTTAAGTGATGATGCTAAATTAGTCGGGCGTCCTGTTGATTTTGAAATTACAATTAAAGAGATTAGAATTAGTGCAGGAGCAGGATTTTTAGTTGTGCTAACTGGGAATGTTATGACAATGCCAGGATTGCCAAAAACACCAGCAGCTGAGAAAATGGATGTTGTTGATGGAAAGATAGTTGGATTGTTTTAAAAAACAATCCAATTGTTGGTAATTGTATTGACAAGAATTAGTTAATATAATATAATGTATGGGCTATGTCTTGTGTAGGAGGTGTATTTGATGAAAAGAACATATCAACCAAATAAAAGAAAGCGTGCGAAAACTCATGGATTTCGTGCTAGAATGAGTACTGTAGGTGGACGAAGAATTTTAGCTCGTAGACGTAGAAAAGGACGCTCTAGATTAACAGTATAGTAAAACCACATTTTCTTGTGGTTTTTTATTACTAGATATGAAAAAATTTCAAAGAGTAGCAAGTAAGAAAGATTTTAATGCAGTTATGGAATCTAATCGATGTGCTAATAAGTATTTTAGTATTTTTTATTGTGAGAATGCATTTGATTATGCAAGAATAGGTGTAACGATTGGTAAAAAGAATGCTCCTAAAGCAGTAGAACGTAATTATATTAAAAGACAACTACGTGCAATACTTTCAGAACGCTATAAATACTTGAAAAAATATGATATAATTGTGGTAGTCAGTAAAACCGGTAAAAATTTAAGCTATCAAGAAAAGTGTATATTTTTAGATAAGCTTTTAATCTCAAAAGGTTTAATGGAGGAAATAGATGTATAAATTTCGTAAGTTTGGAGTTATTACTTCACTGATGTTTGTTTTAGTATTATTAAGCGGATGTGGTGTTAAGTATGAAGTTGATGATGATGGTAAAAGAATTGTCAATGAAGAAACAGGAGCAGGAATTGTTACAAATTTAATTGATGAGGATGTTAGAGCAATTGATGCTATTAAAAATGGTGATATTTTCAATGGAGTTTTAATTATCCCGTTATCAAAGGCAATCACTTTTTTAGGAGAGTTATTTGGGAGTTTCGGATTGGCAATTATTATTTCTACGCTAATCGTTAGGTTTGCGACATTGCCTATTACACTCAAAAGTAGTGTCCAGCAAAAGAAAATGCGTGAGCTTCAACCACAGATTGATAAAATTAATCGTAAGTATGAAGGTAAAACAGATCGTGATTCTGCTATGCGTAAACAGCAAGAGACAATGGAACTATATCGAAAAAATAATATCAATTTATTTGGTGGGTGTTTAGGTATATTAGTTACTTTTCCACTATTTATTGCCTTTTATGCTGCAATATATCGTACACCTGGTATTTATGTAGATGAGTTTTTCGGTTTAAATTTAGGAATAACTATTAATTACGGTATTAAAGAAATTACGGCATTATACATTATTCCTTTAATAGTTGTATTCCTATTACAGCTTGGTTCTACTTACTTAATGCAGTCATCACAAAAAGCATCTACGGTTGAAAGACCAAATGATAGACCTAATCCTATGCAGACACAAATGAAAGTTATGATGTATTTAATGCCAGTGATGATAGCGTTTTTCTCTTTTAATTTACCATATGCTATGTCTGTGTACTTTATGAGCGGAAGCATTGCTTCAATTGTACAAGCATTTATTACAAAGAAGGTGAAATAAGGTGCTTGAAAAAAAACTAATCGAAGCTAAAACAGAAGAGCTTTTATTAGAAGAAGCTGTGAGAGTTTTAGGCTGTAAAGAAGAAGAAATTATTTTAGAAGTTGTTGAACAAAGTCAGAAGGGCTTGTTAGGGTTTGGCTCTAAACTAGCTAAAGCTCAGGCTATTCCTATGAGTGCTGTTTGTGACTATGCTATGGAAAGCCTTATTGGGTTAGTACAAGTTATGGGAATTGAGATTTTGCATCAATCAAAGTCATATGATAGTTATGGATATAAATTAGTTATTAATACTAGTGATAACGGAGTTTTAATTGGTAAGAATGGTCGTACTCTAAAAGCTATACAAGCTGTACTAAATACAGTAGTTCGTAATGAAATAAAACAATTTGCTAAAGTTTCAATTGATATTGGTGAATATCAAGGTAAGCGTATTAAGCAGTTAGAGCGTTTAGCGTATAAACTTTCTAGAGAAGTAGCTAAAACAAGAGTAGATGTTAAATTAGATAGTATGAATTCATATGAAAGACGTATTTTACATGAATATTTAGCTAATGACAAATTTGTAGAAACAGTTAGTGAAGGTGAAGAGCCTAATAGATGTGTTGTAATTAAATATAAAAAGAATAGTGTTGAAAATTAGTAATAATAGTGTTATAATTTGATGTGACTATGATTAAAGAAACTATCATGGTGGGAGGAGAAATAAAAATGAAAAAAGGAATACATCCAGAATATATTGATTGTAATGTGAATTGCTCATGTGGAAACAAATTTACAATTCAATCATCAAAAGCTGAACTTTTTGTAGAAACTTGTGATAAGTGTCATCCATTTTATACAGGTGAGCAAAAATTAGGTGTTGCTGATGGGCGTGTAGATCGTTTCAATAAAAAATACGGTATCAAGTAAATTCAAACCATATTGGTGCTCCAATATGGTTGTTTTTTAATAAAATATAAGGAGGATATATGAAAAAAAAATATTTTGTAATTGGTATTATTATTTTACTGTTTGCACTTATTAATGAAGTACCTTTAAATATACGTTATACATTCCAGTTATTTATTATTTCAGCTTTTGTGATGTATATATATGTTGATAAGCGTTTGCAAAATAAAGTGATTACATACGATGATCCTAAAAAAATTATTAAGAAGTTTAATAAAGTTGCAGTTATTGCTTTCATAATAGTATTTCTAAGTGTATTTGCCTCATCACCAGTAATCTTTGCTTCAAAGTACTATAAACTTTTAGGAGAAACAAAAGAGGCTGATTTTACTAAAGAGTATGAGGAAATTAGCGTAGAAGAATTACCGATAGTTGATTTAGCTTATGCTAAGCAACTCGGAGATAAAAAAATTGGCGAAGTCAAGGGACTAGGAAGTGAGTTTGAAGTTGGGAACTATACTGATATAGTTGTTAATGGAAGACAAGCCTTAGTAGCGCCATTAGAATATCGTGGGGTTATAAAGTGGTTAAATAATCGAAAAACGGGTGTGCCAGGATATATTTACATTGATAAAATAACAGGAGAAGTTAGCTATGTAAATGAAATTGAAGGTGCAAAAATTGGTATGAAGTATGTGAACAGTGCTTATTTATTTGACAATTTAGATCGCCGAGCTTATCTTTTTGGAAGTATGTTTAGTGTTTTAGAAAAACCGTTTTTTGAACTAGATGATGAAATGAATCCATACTTTATTATTCCAAAATTAAAACCCCAAATTTTTATTAATGGTGGTTTGGATGTTTTCGAAATAATTGTAATTGATGCACAAACTGGAGAGGATAAAACATATGGAGTTGATGATGCTCCAGAGTGGATTGATAATGTTTTTCCGGCTGAATTAATTACAGAGCAAATTAATTATTGGGGTCGTTATGAAAATGGATTTTTCAACTCTATTTTAGGTCAGAAAAATCTTGTAGAGACAACTAAGGGGACAAGACATGTCTTACAGCAAGAAGATTTAAATATTTATACAGGATTAACTAGTCTTGGTGCTGATGAATCAACAGTTGGGTTTATGTTTGTTGATGTTAGCACGAAAGAAGCAACTTATTTTGCTGAATCTGGTGCAACTGAAACTGCGGCGATGTCTTCAGCAGAAGGTAAAGTTCAAAATTTAGGTTATTATGCAACATTTCCAATTCCTACTCTAATAGCTAATCAGCCAACTTTCTTCATTACACTAAAAGATCAAAAAGGATTAATAAAAATGTATTCTTTTGTTAATATTAATGACTATACTAAAGTAGCTGTAGGAGAAACACCAACAGAAGCACGTAATGAATATATCAAGCTTTTTTCTAAAGATGTTGGTGAAGTTGAAACAGAACGTATAGAAAATGCTGTAGTTGAGCGTATAGGTTATTATACACTTGATGAAACGACAATTTACTTTATAAAGTTTGTTAATGATGAAAATATTTATGAAGTGGAGTTGGCGGTTAGTTCTGAATTAGTGCTAACAAAAGCTGGTGATAGTATTAATTTTTCCCATTTAGCAACAATTATCACCGATTTTGATAATAGTGAGTTCTAATGTATAAGACAACTAAATATTTAGTAAATAAGTACAATTTCAATTTCAAGAAAAAGTTTGGACAAAATTTTTTGATTGATGAAAATACTTTAGACCTAATAGTAGATAATGCGCAAGTGAATTGTAATGACTATATTTTAGAGATAGGACCAGGCGTTGGGTCTTTAACTCAAAGATTATGCCATCTTGGAAAAGAAGTAGTTGCTTTTGAAATTGATAACTCTTTAGTCAAGATTTTAGAAACAGAAATTAAAGCTGATAACTTTCGCTTAGTACATGATGATTTTATGAAAGTAAATCTAGAAGAAATGTTAGATGAAAATCGTGTATATAAAGTAGTTGCTAATTTACCTTACTACATAACAACACCGATTTTGTTTAAATTGATTGAAGAAAAAGTTCAAATATCATCGATGTATGTAATGATGCAAAAAGAAGTTGGTGAAAGGTTAAGCGCTAGGCAAAATACTAAGCAATATAATGCTTTAACAGTTATTATGCAGACCTTTTATGATGTGCAAATAGTTCAAGAAATATTACGCAATAGTTTTATGCCAGCACCTAATGTAGATAGTGTTGTTGTAGAGTTAAAAAAGAAAGATAGAGCATATAATCAAAAGTTTGCAGATTTTGTAAAATTGTTTTTCAAATATAAACGAAAAAATTTACGTAATAATTTAAAAGGATTAGATTTAGAAAAAATGGAAAGAATTTTAAAACAGTATGATTATAATTTAACATTACGAGCAGAACAAATATCCGTAGTACATTTTTGGGATATTTATAAAGAATTTGTAGGTGAATAGATGAAAGTAGCTACGATAATTAAAAGATTTCATGCAACATTATTCGATTATGGAGTTTATTTTTTACTAACGGTAATGATTACAAATATGTTTAGTGGAGAAAAGATGTTCTTACCTTCAGCAGAAGTAGTAACTAATACATATACAGAATTTAGAGAGCAATTAATGCTCATTTTAGAAGGAAATTTATCTTTTAGTGAGTTAACTATTAATTCAACTTCTTTTGTTACATACACGTTGTTTGAACTAACAGTACAAATTATAATAGGTTTTTTACTATTTATGTTATTCCCAATTATATTTCGTGGGCAAACTCCTGGACAACGTTTGATTGGTGTTATAATTGTGAGATCAGAAAAACCTTTACGTATGAATGAATTAGTTATTAGAAGTTTATTTGATCGATGGATGATTATTTCTTTAAGTCTCGTGCTAAGTTTGATTTTGACTGATATTGTCTCTTATCTTATCTTACAATCATTTATTTATACACTATATGCGATATATATATTAGCAAATGCAATTGTTATTATAATTAGTAGTAAGAGTATTTTTGATTATATTTTTAATACAAAAATGTTAATTATTAAAAGCTATATAAAAAATAGAAAAGTATAAAAGCTTTTCTATTTTTTTATTTCAGCAATAAACTCATTATTAATATATTCGTGTTTTAATTTTAACTTCATAGTTTTTAAAATTTGTGAAGATAATTTAAGTCCTAATTGTGTACCGTGCTCACTAGTATTTTTATATTTATTGATAAAATAAATAGACTGATTTTCTATTATAATCTCTAAATGATTTGAGCCATACTTTGCAGTATTATTTAATAGATTATTAACTACAATTTTAAAAATACGCGGATTACCATAAATCATAAAATTATCTTTAAAATCAGTAATTACTTTAATATTGTTAGCTTCAAATATATTTAAGAAGCTTTCTAAAACATCTTCAATTTCTTTACGGGCATCAAATTCAATCATTTCATACTCTTCTAATTCAAAAATATTTAGTGTAATATCAATAACATCGAGCATATATTTAATTTGTTGGTCAATTTCTTTATAAACTTCTTCTTCATCATCAAAAGGTTCAATTCTATATTTTCTACTTAAAATAGCACTATTAATAATATTTAAAGGTGATTTTAATTCGTGAGTAATAATTGTAATAATATTATTCCTATAACTTAAGTAATTATCAACTTTTTTATTTAAAGCTTTAATAACCTTTTCAATTTCATAAAGATTATTTGGATCATCAATACGAACTCTTTTTAAATCAATGAGTGTTTTGGATAATTTGTTGATAGGTGCAATATATTTCTTAGTAGTATGGTTATAAATAATTGATAAAACAATAACAATTCCAATACCAATAATAGCAATTATTATCGATAAGAAAGTAGTAAATTCTGTTATGAGTTTTGTATTAATTTCTAAAACTAAGTCTTGTGAAAATTCTGTTTCTTCAATAGATTGATAAATAATAGCAGTATTAGTGAAATCTTCATATATGATATCAAATTCAAAAATAGTAATTGGTAAATCTTGCTTATGAGGTGCTTCTTTAACATTATGATAATTAATGCTTAAAGTATAGCCATTATAATTTGCATATTGCACAATTTCACTAGTATTTAGGTGCTTTTCATCAGCTTTGCTTTTCAAAAATTCAGTTAATTGAAAAAACTTATATTCTTCATATGCTCGGTATGTAATAAAGATTAAGAAAAGAAAGCATAGGATAAATATTGCAAGTGAGATAATGATACTAAATTTAGTCTTCTTTCGAAAAATCATAATAATAACCGATCTTAGGCTTTGTTTTAATTATATATGCGTAATCGCCAAGTTTATTACGAATTCTACTAATAGTATGATCGACTACTCTTTCAGAAATATCAAAATCACTACCCCAAAATTTATCTAAAATATCATATTTACTACAAACTGTTTTTTCATTCATATATAAATAATTAAAAACATCGAACTCTTTAACCGTAAGGGGAATTTCTTGATTATCGATTCTTAGTGATAAAGTTGGACTATCGATAATTAATTTTTCTGTTTTTGGATAAAGTCTTTTTAAAATAGTATCAATTTTTGCTAACCAAAGTTCTTCATCTATCGGCTTGACTAAAAAGTCTTCAATTTTAAAAGAATATCCTTTTAATTGATCATTTTTACCACTTAGACTAGAAATAATCACCGTTGGAATATTGGATTCAATATTATTTAAATATTCTAGAAACTCCCATCCATCAATTCCGGGCATTACAATATCTGTTATAATTAAATCGATATGCTCATCTATAACTAAATCACAAGCAGTATCACCATCAAAAGCTTGTAAAATACGACAATCATATTTTTCTTCTAAAATAGTTTTCAAGAAAGTATTAGTTATTTTTTCATCTTCTACAATTAGTATATTGTACATGAAACCCCTCCTTATTCCTCAAATCTGACATTTGAGATATCCACATACATTTTTGCTAATAAATGATCCTCAATATCAAAAAACTCTAATCTTAAAATAGAAGAAGTCGCAGGATTAGGATACGCATATAACAAAAGAGAATTTTTTTTAGAATTACTCTTCAAAATTTCAACTTGCTCCAATTCAAGATTAACTGTTTCACGTTCATTTTTAGGAATGCTATTTTGTTCGTAATACAGCTCTAATCCTTGAACATATTCACTGTAGTTAAAAGACCTTTGAATTAAGTTATCATCAATATAAACATCAGTATAACTATAACCTATAATTATGTCTTCTTTAGTATTATTTTCATATAATAAGTCAATAATTAAGGAACTATCACTTGTAGAAGTATAATCATTATAAATTAATTTCTGTTGAAGTGATGTTAAAGTCACTGTTATATTATCACTTATGCTCACACTTGGTTTATCTAAATACGTAGGAATTTCTTTCTTACTGCAACTAGCTAAGAGAAAAAATAGTGATAAATAAATAAAAACTTTTTTCATAAACGACCTCCTTTATAAATTATATCACTTAGTTGTAAAGAAAACAATTTTATTATAATGCAGTTTGCTAAATATCGTTAAATGCGGTATAATATAACTGACAAAGAGGTGTTGGTTATGAGTGTAGATACTATTAAAAATATCATCACTGCTAATATCGGTAATGAAATTGTAATTAGAGTTGGCAATACCGAAAAAAGAACTAGAGAATACAGTTGTATTGTAAGAAACGTATACCGCTCTGTTTTTTTAGTCGAAGTTCTTGGAAAAAACGACACCATTGAAAGGAAAAGCTTTAAATACACTGATATTTTAACAAAGTATGTAGAAGTAGACATTTTTGAATGTGATTAGTGATGACAGTAATAAAAAAGGTCATTCCTTTTTTTTGGCTATTTAAGATTTATTTAAATAATGACATTTTAGTCGGAGGGTTAGTATGAGAAAAAAGATTTTTACATCAGAATCAGTTACAGAAGGTCATCCAGATAAAATTGCAGATCAAATTAGTGATGCTATTTTAGATGAAATATTAAGACAAGATCCTAAAGCACGCGTCGCGTGTGAATGTGCAATAACAACTGGACTTGTATTTATTATGGGAGAAATTAGTACAACTGCATATATTGATATTCAAAAAGTTGTGCGTGAAAAAATTAGAGAAATTGGCTATGATTCGCTTGAAAAAGGATTTGATGCTAATACTTGCGGTGTTATTATTTCGATAGATGAGCAATCACCAGATATAGCTCTTGGTGTAGATAGTAGTCTTGACTCTAGTAGTCAAGAAATACTACATGGTGCTGGAGATCAAGGAATTATGTTTGGCTTTGCATCTGATGAAACCGATAATTATTTACCATTACCTATAAATTTAGCGCATCGTTTAGCAGAACGACTGAGTTTTGTCAGAAAAAATGGGATATTAACTTACTTAAGACCCGATGGTAAAACACAAGTTAGTGTTGAATATGATGAAAATAATAGTGTTTCGAGAGTCGATACAATTGTTATTTCAACACAACATGATGAAAAGGTTAATTTAGATAAAATAAAAGAAGACCTTTATAATGAAGTAATTTTAAATATTGTAGATGAGAAACTACTTGATGAAAATACAAAAATATTTATTAATCCGACAGGTAAGTTTATTATTGGCGGTCCACAAGGTGATTGTGGTTTGACAGGGCGTAAAATTATTGTTGATACGTATGGAGGATATTCAAGGCATGGTGGTGGTGCTTTTAGTGGAAAAGATGCGACAAAAGTTGATCGAAGTGCTAGCTATATGGCAAGGTATGTTGCTAAAAACTTAGTAGCTGCTAAAATAGCTTCAAAACTAGAAATCCAATTATCATATGCAATAGGAGTTGCACATCCAACCTCAATAATGGTAGATACTTTTAATACTTCAGTATTTAGTAATAATGTTATTGAAAATTGTATAGCAGAATTATTTGATTTAACTCCTGATGGTATTATTAAAGCTTTAGATTTACAAAAACCGAAATTTTCCCAAACAGCAACTTATGGTCACTTTGGTCGAAGTGACTTTACATGGGAAAAACTTGATAAAATTGACGAAATAAAAGAATTTTTTAGTAAAGTGGAGGAATAAGTCAATGACAAAAATGGAAACTGTCTTTACCTTAGTTGGGGGATTAGGAATTTTCTTATTTGGTATAAAGTATATGGGTGAAGGTTTAAAACAATATGCTGGTGAAAAATTAAAAGGTATGATACAAAAATATACTAATAATCCAGTAAAAGGTGTTTTAGTTGGGATGTTATCTACGATAGCTATTCAAAGTAGTTCAGGAACAACAGCTTTAACAATTAGTCTTGTAAGAGCAGGATTAATGACTTTTAGGCAGTCGATTGGTGTAATTATGGGAGCCAATATCGGAACAACGATTACAGCTTTTATTATTGGTTTAAAAATTTCAGACTATGCTTTGCCAATAATTGCAGTTGGTGGAATAATTTACATGTTTTCTAAACAACGACGTACTAGAAGTTTATCAGAAATTATTATTGGATTTGGGATGTTGTTTTTAGGATTAAGTTACATGTCAGCGGCTTTAAAGCCAATTGCGCAGTTAGATTTTGTTGCAGAAATTATGATTGAGTTATCTGAAACACCATTTTTAGGCTTGATTGTTGGAACAATATCAACATTTATTATTCAATCATCGAGTGCAGTTATCGGTATTGTACAAACTTTATACGGTGATGGTTCAATTCAATTAACAGCAGCTATTGCATTAGCTTTAGGTTCAAATATTGGAACGACAATTACAGCATTTATCGCTTCACTTGGAGGTAGTGCTGCTTCTAAAAGAGCTTCGCTTTTTCATATCTTATTTAATACAATAGGAGCGACCTTATTTTTAATTATTATTCATCCATATGTTGCAGTTATAGCAGAGCTATCTAACGTTTTTAATCTAAATCCAGAAATGCAAATTGCTTTAGCACATGGAATTTTCAATGTAGCCATTACATTGTTAATGTTGCCATTTACTAAGAAAGTAGAAGTTATAATTAAAAAGCTAATTAAGAGTAAAGATGATGAATTTGAGAGTAGTGATGAGCTATTTAATAAGGATTTACCACACCAATCACCATCATTAGCTTTAGTGCAAGCTAAAAAATCGCTTATTTATATGGGGAAAGTTGTAGTTAAAAATTTGGAGGGATCAAGAATATTCTTATTTCAAAATAAGCTTTCGGCTTTGGAGGATATTTATCAATTAGAGATGATTATTGATTCATTAGATAGTGAAATGCAATCATATTTACAACTAATTGCTGAAGATAATTTAAGTGAAAATGAAACTATTCAACATCGTATCTTAATGATGAGCTCAAAAAGTTTTGAAAGAATTGGTGATCATTTAATTAACATTGTGCAATTCATAAATGTTTTAATTGAGAATAAAGAACGTTTAAAAAATACGGCTTTAGAAGATTTTGAAACGATATATAATTACGCTGTAGATATTTGTAAAATAACAGTTGACTTCTTAGAGACTGATGAAGATGATTTAGCAAATAAAGTAATAAAGCTGGAAGAAAAAATCGATGACTTTGAGCAGGAAGCTATTAAACGTCATTATGACCGTTTAAGAAAAGTTGAATGTAAAGGCATTAGAAGTGGTATTTATGTAGATTTACTAAATAATGTTGAACGTATTGGTGATCATGCTTGTACTATTATTAATAATAGCCAAGGAAGAGAAAAGAGCCGTGTAACTATTAACTTTGAAAAAGTGGAAGATGTTATAAATTAACTATCTTTAATAAGAGAAGGCCATATAAAAAGACAGCTAATTAGCTGTCT
>CAZQIG010000015.1:0-29566 GCA_964593055.1 uncultured Erysipelotrichia bacterium | reverse complement strand
TCTCATTACAAAAAAACAAAGCAACCCTAAGGTTACTTTGTCAACAGTCTGAACACGACTAATCAGTCGTGTTTTTTATTTCAAAGATTCTTTTTAATGAACAATTTTTTTTTCAAAATTTATCTCTACAGTCTTACCTTCAGCCTTAGCATCAAGTTCAACCTTAGAAAGTGCATCAATAACAAAAACAATTTGGGCTACTGTTTTAAGATTACCTAATAATAGCGTATGTTCTTCTTGATTGTGCTTAATTACTATTTTATTGTTATAAACATTAATTGTTTCAATCAAATTATAATTTATTTTAATATGTCTTTTTGTAACGATGTGCAAATACTTATTAGTTAAATAAGTGTGCGCTTCTTCTACAGACATCTCTTGATCTTTTTTACGAACAACTCGACCTTCATTCAAATGCGTATGTTTTAAATTACTATGTACTGTAAGTTGTTTAGCATACTTAGCTCCATACAACTTTAAAACTACTACTTCATCATCACCTAAAATAAATCTTCCATCATTATCACGACTTAATTTAAACTTCTTTCCTACATCTTGAAAAGCTTCTTCTAAAATCTTTAAATTATGGATTAAAAAACTACTCTCAAATATTAATTTCATATTATCCCTCACTATTTAAACTTTCTCGTAAAATATCTTAACTTTAAATCAAATTTAGACCATACACTAACAACAACTCTTTCATATGTAAAAGCTTTATAACTTTGATAACCGTGATAATTACCTAAGCCACTTTCTTTAACACCCCCGAATGGAACACGCTCATCAATTATATGAATAATAACATCATTAACGCATCCACCCCCAAAGCTTATTTTCTCAAGCATTTCATACTCTTTTTTATCGGTAGTAAACAAATATAATGCTAACGGATTAGGGTACTTCGCTATATATTTAGGAACTTCTTCAATATTTTTATATTTGATAATCGGTAAAATAGGTCCAAAAATCTCCTCATCGATATTAGTACTTGTCAATGTAAAACTAATACCTGAGTCATCATATTCACCACCATAGATAATTTCACTGTTTTTCAAATGATCTACTAAGCGTTTTTGATGCTTAGGTGAAACTATCTTATACATTGATTTGTCTTTACTTAAATACGTACATAACAAATCAAAAAATTCTTGATAAACTGTTTCATCAATCAAAATGTAATCAGGCGCAACACAAGTCTGACCACTGTTAATTTCTTTTCCCCAAATTATCTTTTTTACTGCTAACTTTAAATTAGCCGATTTTGTAATAATTGTCGGTGACTTTCCACCTAATTCTAAAATAACTTTTGACAATTGTTTACTGGCACGCTCATAAACGAGACGACCTACTTCTGTACTTCCTGTAAAAAAAACTACATCAAAACCAGTATCGATCAAATCATTTACAACTTCAGGTCCACCTGTAACAACTTTTAAACTATCTTCACTAAAATATTGTGGTAAAACATCACGATATATTTTTTCAACTGCACTACTAATTTCAGAAGGTTTAAAAGTCACTGCTACTCCTGCACTTAAAGCTCCAATAATAGGCATCAAAGAAATATTAACAGGATAATTCCAAGGACTGATTATCAAAGCATTTTCATACGGAAAGTCAACAACTGTTGACTTAACTACTCCTAGTCTTCTCACAACTCTTTTTTTCATAAATTTACGTAAATGTTTAAGATGATATTTAATTTCTCTTTTCACAACCATTATTTCTGTAAACTTTGCTTCTTCAAAACTCTTTCCTAAATCATCATATAATGCTTGACATAACAGTTGCTCATTTTCTTCGATAAATCTTGCCAAGTTTTGCAAATTTTCAATTCTTTTTTCATATAAAACCATAACATCCCCCTACTTCAATAACTTTTTTGCACTAAAATCAATTAGAACCGCACCTAAAGGTGCAGTAATAATAATTGAAATTACGGCAAATGATAACACTAAGTTACCAACTTCTAAACCATAAGCAAGTGGTACTGCCCCAATAGCAGCTTGGACTGTCGCTTTGGGGATCAACGAAAAAACCGTAAATAAGCGCTCTTTGTAATTTAATTCACTTTTAAATAAAGAAAATGTTACTCCAATCATTCTAAAAAATAAGGCAAATACAATACATCCTAAAATAATAATAAAATTATCAGCAAAATAATTTAAATCTACAGCTATTCCAACAAGTACAAACAGAAGCAACTCACCCGCAAACCACAAATTTTTAAAAGTCTCACTTAAATCTTTTGCCAAGTTTTTATCTAAATACAATATCCTTATCCCTAAAGTTAAAATAGCTAATAGTGCTGAAAATGGTAACAAGTTGTTAATAGACTCCTCAAAACTGATTAACAAAAAAGAACAAGCAAACATTAATATCGTAATAATATTCTTATTAAACTGCCATCGTCGATATAAAAAATTCAAGCAAACTGCTAAAAGTACCCCTGTAACAATACCGATAAAAATTGCAACAGGTAACGTTAAAATTGCTAGTAGCGTAGTTTGATTATTAGTAATTGCATGTAATAACGATGTAAAAACAAAAATAATCAACACATCTTCTACACTACAACTAGCTATAATCATCTGTGAAATGACTTTGATTCGCCGACTACCCTTTTTCATTAAATTTAACATACGAGGAATAATAACAGCAGGAGAAACAGCTGAAATTACAATCCCAATTAATAATGATTCTAAATAAGTAACTTTAAATACTGCATAAACAATTAAACTCATAAAAAACATTTCAAACATCGCTGGTATGAAACTCAATAAAATAGCTACACGACCATTTTTTTGTAAATCATTTATATCTAATGCTAAGCCAGCACGTATAATTATAATAACTAGTGCAACTGCTCTTAATTCTGATGATATAGCATATAATTGTTCACTTAATAAATCTAAAACATTAGGACCTAGAATAATTCCCGCAATAATATAGCCGATAAGACTAGGTAATCCCATCTTTTTAAAAAATATTCCAAAAATTATTCCGACAAAAAAAATTAACCCAAAGCTTAAAATCATCACTATCTCCTTACAAGCAAAGAAATATGATTTCTAATAAAGAAGATAATCATTTTGTTCTAAAATCATACCTTCTTTAATCTCATACGTTACTTTTTCTCCTGAAATGATAAGCTCATAGAAGAAATAATCATCATGAAATTCTACACGATAATCATCTCCAACCTTTCCAAAAGCTAAATCATTTTTCTCTTCAAAAGTAATTTCTTCTTCTGTATAAATCTCATCATACACAAGTTTACCATAATCAATTGACTCACAGTAATTTTCTTCAACTAATTCACTATTATAAAAAGTTTTCGCTTGATTATCCACACAAATTGTTTCTGTTTTTTCTTCACCAAAAGTAGCGATAAGAATATAATCTTCACTTGATAATACTTGAACTTCCAAAACAAAAGCATCTAAAGTTATTTTTGCATAAAAAGGTGATCCACTATTCAATAGCTCATAAAACTCTTCTAATTTTACCTCGTAATTTTTTTCACTTAAAGCTCTATAAAAAAAGTATCCTACACTAATAATCAGAACGGCACTAAATGTTAATAAAACAATTTTGGCATAACGTTTAACATCGCTTTTCATTCTATCTTCTCCTTAAATTACATATCAACTTGATTATCACATATCTATACATTCATGTCAAGAAAAAAAGGCTGTAATCAGCCTTAATTTAACGGTTTTAAATTCATATCTTTTAAATAATCAACAAGCCCTTTTTGCTTTCTTACAACTTGAGCAAGTGCCCCTTTTTTTGCTAGTTCACCAATGCTCAAAAAATTCTTTTCAATGAAACGAACATCTATCTCATCAATTACACCATCTAGGTTTAAATCACATTTTTGTAATACCTTATCTTCATTAAAACACTTTTCCATAATATGAATATCATTAATATCAATTATCTCATCTCCATTAAGATCACCAGCTTTAGAATAAATTCTTGACCCATCGTAATCTAATGTATCAATTGCCGTTTTTAACCCAACAATTTCACCATCATACTTAAAATAAGTAACTATGTCAATAGCACGTGTCAAATGTCCAGGAACACTTAAAATAAGCTGATAATTGTTTTCTCCATCAACAGGGACAAATATTTCATATAATCCATACTTATCTACTCTAGCATGATATTTTTTATTTTGAGCATTTTTAGCATAAATTTTTAAAGGTAATTTAGAAAAATCATAGTTAACTATATCATTACTCATATTAGCTGTTAAAAATGCTTCAGCGTGAATATAGCTATAAACCATACTTTGATTACTAACTAACTTTAGATTATCGAGATTAAAAGTAAAAAGTTTTTCTAACATCAAACTGTTAGCTTTAGTATACGTAAAATCCTCTACTTGTAAAGGCTTTAACATTTCAAAATTTTGATTAAAATTAAATTTATCATTAGTCGTAAACGTTATATCTAGGAAATTTATATCACCACTAAATCCTAAAAAATCTCCATCTACAACATTTCCACTAACTAACGTAAAATCTCCTTCATTTACTAACGGTGCTTTTTCTAACTTTAAATTATTCTCAATAGCATATTGCTTAAATTCATCACTAAATTCAATCCGTTTAATCTGATACAATTTTTCCTGTAAAAAAGTTGTTGCAAGCTTGAAACTAGCACCTTTAAAATTAGTAACATTATTTAATCTCACCGTCAAGGTATTGCTCGTTTTAGGCATCATCGATTGCTTAGCATATGTTGATTCTACATACGCTGCTCCTTGTTCTACAAACCCAAAAGCAACAGAATTTTTTTCACTACCAGCCCAAGTCCTTGATAAAGGCATTAAACGCTTTGTCAATTGATTAGTTTTTATTTCAGTTTCACTAATTGGAATAGTAATATTACTATTTGCATCCGTTCGATAAATCTGTGGATAAAAATCGGCTTGTTTTCCACGATAATTATAAACATGCATTGTATTATATTCACTACCTAAAAGATCAAGCAAATTCACTTGTAAGTTATACGATTTATCTTTCAACATTTCTTCTGAAACTTCTATTACTCTTGATGTTAGCACTTGATCTTGACCATTTTTAACTACCATTTTAGGTGATTCATTAGAAATAGTTTGATTTCGCAATCTCTCTTCATAAACTATTCCATCAATGTCTGTTACCCGTAGTACATAATCAAAAACACTATCAGCAATAGGTACTCCTTGATTAATAATCTTAAAATCAGATTCATTAATCATAACAATTCTTTTCATATACCCGTAGATTGGAATATAATAATCACTATCCCCATGAAAAACATCATCGAAAAAAGGCATATTAGCTTTTTTACCACTTTTTGATAAATGAAAACTAACACCATAAAAATCATCAGTTTGTGGCCTCGCTAGAAAAAGCGTTACTTCTTTAAAAGGACTATGTGCTCTAAAGTATAAACGGGGATCACGACCATACTCCTTTTTAGCAACATTTGCTAATTTGTACTCAGCATCACTATTATGAAGTGTAATCCCTTTTTTAATAACTTTAAAAGCAAATGGTATACGATATGTTTTATTAGTTTCAACTTCGCTAAATTTTAAATATCCCTCATACATTCCAGCAGCAGCAGTTTTAGGAACAATAATTTTTGCTTGTAAATTTCTCTGTTCATTTTTACCAACACTAAATTTCTGCAAAATTTTAATTTTAACTTGATTAATCTTTCCATCTTCTGCTGCTACTTTTTCGTCATGAAACTCAAAGCTCGATATAAAAGTTTTCTTTTTATTACCATTATTGGCAATTTTTAAAAATATTGTCTCCTGATTCTTTTTATTACTCTTGTATTGCTTAGGAATACTAATAGAACCGGTATAATAATCGATCCATTCATAATTACTATCAAAATAATCATCATCTCTACTAATTAAATTAGGGACAGTATTTTTTGCACTAATCAAAACATCGCTTTTAACAGCCTTCAAAGCATCGATAATACCTGCTCCTTGAGCAAAAACAGAATAATCGCCATTCGCTTTCATCGCAGAATTCATCAAAATAATTTTTAAGTCCGCTGGCTTTAAATCATGATTTGCTGATAACATTAAAGCAGCAACTCCTGAAACATGAGGAGTAGCCATGGAAGTCCCATTATACAACCCATAAGCATTTGTATAATCATTTACTGCCTTAGGATCAAAAGAGTAATATGGCAAAGTCGAATAAATAGCAACTCCTGGAGCAACAACATCAGGCTTAATATCAAAAGTTAACGCTACAGGTCCACGAGAACTAAAATCGGCAACTAATCCCCCTTCTATAATTTCTTTTTCTAATTTAGCAAACTGTAATAATTTACTATCATTAGCAACTAATCCTTCACCTACTACGTTAGTTGTTAAAAAAGTTGGCAAAGCAATATTACTTAATCCTGCATAAGCATTAATATCTCCAGCAAAATTATTATAAATAATAACTGCTAAAGCCCCAGCTTTTTTCGCATTAAGCGCTTTTTCATAAAATGAAATCATCCCACGTTTTACAACAGCAATTTTATTAGTCATATCTAATTTATCATATTCATCTACATAACCGTAATTAACTACTTCATACTCATATTGATTTTCTAATAACGTAGTATAATCGGCTTTTTTTGAATAAGCATAAACATCTAATATAGCTTTTTTATCACTATACGTAAACGGTACTTTTTCAAATGCTTGATCATAAGTAGTAGCTCCTACACTAATTGCTAGTGGACTAGTTCCTGGTGTAGAAAGAGATGTTTTTCCAGGGCCGTTATTTCCACTTGCAACAACTGTTACAATACCATTAAGTACTAAATAATTTGCTGCCATAGATGTTGGATAAATCGCATGTGAATTTGCACTACCTAAAGACAAATTTACAATATCCATCTCATCGAGTAATGCTTTTTCCATCGCCGCTAATACATTTGCAGTCGAACCTGAACCATAAGCTCCTAAAACACGATAACCGTACAAAGAAACATCTGGAGCAATTCCTGTTGCTGCATATTCTTTAAATTGATTTTGCGGACTAGCAGCAATAGTTCCTGAAACATGTGTTCCATGAGAAGTGTAATAACTACTCCCAAGAGCATTATATTCTGGTTGATTAGAATTTTGCCACTCTATATAAGTTGTCTCCATCGGATCAGCATCATTATCTACAAAGTCCCAGCCTTTAACATCAGTTTTTTTAACTTTTCTACTTTCTCCATCTATCGATTTAAATCCTTGATAAGATGACTGTAAATCTGGATGATTATAATCAATTCCCGTATCAATTACACCAACAGAAACACCTTTTCCGGTAATACCTAAATCTTGAACATCACTAGCTTTAATAAAATCATTATTACGCATTGTATAACGCTCACTTTGTAATTTTTGTAGTGGTACATTAACAACTTCATCAACCCAAATGCGTTTTAAATCTGAAAAGCTTATTAATTCTGTAATGAGTTTTCCAGGTAAACTCATACTAACCCCATTATAAGTGTGCTTATAGTGATTTGTTATTACGATTTTTTCACTACTATTACGCTGTTTCTGTAAATCATCAACAAAAATTATAAATTTTTGATGTATTTCATCAATCTCCATCGCAGCTTTTTTTAAATTAAAGCTTTTTGCTTTTAATTTTGCTTCTAACTTTTGAACCTCAGCTGGCTTTTGCTTAAATTCCACAATCACATCTACTAAATCTTCAGTAGTTATATCAACTTCTTCATGAATTGTAAAACTATCATCATCAACTAGCTTTAAAGTAGACATTAATTCACTATTTAAATCTTCATTCACCTCTGTTACAGCATTACTATTTTCTTTACTAATAGCAAAAAAGCTAGCTACAATTACTGCAGATAGCAAACTTCTAAAAAAAATTCTTCTCATTGTATCTCCCCCTTAAATTATTATTTAAACCCTCCTTTCTTTTCACATCGACTAATTGTCGTTATAAACTATTACTCTTTAAAAAAAATTTCTTTAAGTTTCTTATTTTTCTTATTTAAGGAATGATAACTATTTATTTTACGTACCGTCTGTGTTTTACCACGAATTAAAAGTGTTTGTGTTTGCATCAAATTTCCCCTATTAACTATTCCTTCTAACAAATCACTTTTAGTAATTCCCGTAGCAGAAAATAAAAAATCTTCTCCAGACACAAAATCATCTATTGTTAATTTATGATGTACTTTTAAATTTTGCTCAATTAAGGTTTTCTTTTCATTTTTTACAATTTCTGCAGTATCTTCATCAGGCCAAATTTCATCATAGTGAATTAGCTTACCTTGAATATTACCGCCTAATGATTTTAAAGCAACTGCTGCTACTGCACCTTCAGGAGCACCACCTATTCCATACAATAAATCAATATCTGAATCAGGCATACAAGTTTGAATAGCACTAGCAATATCACCATCTGTAAAATAGAAAACACGTGCTCCAAGTTCACTAACTGTTTTAGCAAAAGCACTATTACGCGCTCTTTCAAGCATCGCTACACCGACTTCACTAATATCTTTATCCAAAGCTTTAGCAGTTCGACGAATATTTTCTTCTAAACTTAGATCAATATCTATAACATCACTTGCTTCTTCACCACATGCTAATTTCAACATATACATATCTGGAGCAGATAAAATACATCCTCTTTTTGCTGCAGCGATGACCGAAATAGCATTAGCACGTCCATAAGCTAAATTTGCTGTACCATCAACAGGATCAACTGCAATATCTAGTTCTAAACCACCAACACCTAGCTTTTCTCCACGATATAGTTCTGGTGCCTCATCTAGGCTACCTTCTCCAATAACAATTCGACCATCGATTTCTAATTCGTTTAACATCAATCTCATAGCAGAAACAGCAGCTTGATCAGCTTTATTTTTATCGATAAAACCGATATATTTATATGCGGCAATTGCTGCTGATTCAGTAATACGTGAAAATTCAAAAAGAACGTTTTTTATTTCCATAATCTCCCTTTCCTGAAACATAATTAAAAAATACACATTAATAACAATGCGTATTTCCTTACTTATTACTCTACTTTGATACTATTAGTTGATATAATGCGATTCACATCATATTGCCAAATTAAATATGCTAGCAATGATCCCGTAAAAATAGATAAAATTGTTAAAATCATTGGATCAAGGCTCACTTTTACATTAGCATCTGCTGCTAAAATTTCCATGTTCTGCGTTTGTTTGTATATAAAATAGATAAAATATATTCCAAAGGTAATTATTGAAAGTAAAATTACTACAAACGGATTAAATTTTTTAAATTCTAAATTTCTTCTTTCCATCTCATTATTTAAACCGAAACAAAATGCAAAAAAGTAATAAATTGTATAAATTCCAAATGTGACAAACATTAGCAGTGCTACTGCTAAAATATTTCTATTCTTTAGTTCCATAAATATCATCTCCTTATGAGAAAGTATATCACATTTTGTTAACATTTTCAATAAGTATCATTTTATTATACTAAGATTATATGGTATATTAAATTATTAACTATTTCACTTTAAAAATCTCTCATTAAATAGTATAATGTTGTATGGAGGTACCATAAAATGTATACAAGATGGTTAAATTCAAAAAATGTCAGTGAAGAAATAAAACAACAAATAATATCATATACAAGAGAAGAAAAAGAAAAATATTTTAACTCCTTAATTACTTTTGGAACAGCTGGTATTCGCGGCTTAGACTTAGCTGGAACAAACACGATTAATGAAAATATTATCGCTTGGGTCATGACAGGATATGCTAATTATTTAAAACAAGTATTTAAAAATCCCCAGGTTGTCATTGCATTTGATAGTCGACTAAACTCGAAAAAATATGCATTAATTAGCGCACAAATCATGTCTAATAACAACATTAAAGTAAATATGTTTTTAGAACCTCGACCTACTCCACAATTGTCTAATATGATTAGACATCTTAAAGCACATGGTGGTATTCATATTACTGCTTCACATAATAGCAAAGAATATAATGGTTGTAAATTATATAATAATAAAGGTGCACAATATGTTTTAGCTGACAGTAAAATAATTGAAAAACATTTATATGCAATTGATGATATTTTAGCAATTGACTTTAACAATTATGATAAAGTAACTGAAAATATCAAGATTATTAACAATGATCGCACTTATATCGATATTATTAAAACTATCCATCCAAAGCAAAAACGCAAAACAAAAATTATGTTTACACCTTTAAATGGTTGTAGCATTCCAATAATTACAAAACTTATCGATGAATTAGATTTTCATAATATCACTTATGCTAAAGAGCAGATGCACTTTTCTAATAATTTTACAATAGAACCTAATCCAGAAAATTTTGAAGCTTATCAATACGCTTTACAAAATGTAGAAGATGAAGAATACATTGTTGCAACTGATTTTGATGCAGACCGTGTTGGTCTTTATAGTATTAAAGATGAAAAGTTATATAGTGGTAATGAAATTGCTATTTTACTAATCACATATCTTTTAAAAACTAAACCTAATGTTAATAACAAAATGCTTTATTATAGTAATGTGTCTAGTGAATTAGTTAAAACTATCGCACATAATCATGGCATAAGTAGTAAATGTCTTTTAACTGGTTTTAAATACATCGGTAACGAAATGAATGACAATACTTTGATGTGTTTTGAAGAAAGTAATGGTTACTTACTCCATACTTTTACACGTGATAAAGATGGAATAGACACTGCCTTAACAATTTTTGAAATGATTGATTATTATGCTTTGCAAGGAAAAACACTTTTACAAGTTTTAGATGATGTTTATCAAGAATATGGCTTTTATTTTGATAAGCAAATCACTTTAAAGTATGATCAAAATATATCCATAAATTCGTTGTTTGAATCAATAACTTTATATAGCTTACCTCATTTAAAGGCAATAGAAGACTATCGTAATTTAGTAAAGACAACTTTTAAAGGTCAAACTATTCTAAATATGGATAAATCTACAATGATGAAGATGATTTTTTTAGATGATTCATGGATTGCAATTAGACCTAGTGGTACAGAACCAAAGATTAAAATTTATTATAATATTAAAGCAAGTAATAAACAGCTCGCTGAAGAGTTATATTCAGATTTAAAGTCAAAATTCGAAAAATTAATGGAGAGGTTCTTATGAAATATTATGTAGGTATTGATGGTGGTGGAACTAAAACACATGTTCTCGTTTTCGATGAAAAATTCAATGTTGTTTTTGATAAAATATATTCAAGTTGTCATTTTATCAGTATTGGACGTCAAGGATTTGAAAATCTAATTACTGAGATTAAAGAAGATTTACAAACAGTCCAAGTATTTGATAATATCATACACGCTTTTTTCGCTCTTGCAGGTTATGGTGAGATAGCTGGTGATAATTTAGTTATGGATGAAATTATTAAAATGATTTTTACAAAACCACATACTGTTAAAAATGATTCAATTGCTGGTTGGGCAGGATCCTTACTATGCGAAGATGGGATTAATGTTATTTCTGGAACAGGTTCAATAGCTGTTGGGGTTAAAAATCAAGATTTTGTTAGAGTTGGTGGTTGGGGTTATATTGTTGGTGATGAAGGAAGTGCCTTTTGGATCGGTATAAAAACAATTAATGCGTATTCTAAAATGTATGATGGTCGTTTAGAAAAAACAGTATTATTTGACTTAATCAACAAGGCTTATGCATTAGACGAAAATCAAGATTTTATGTATTTAGTTTATACAAAGATGGCTGCTAATCGCACTAATATTGCTACTTTTGCTAAAGTTTGTGCCGAAGCTGCTAGTAATAATTGTCCTATTTCTGATACAATATTACGCGATGCAGCTAGTGAAATTGTGTCACATTTAGATGTCATTTCATATAAACTAGATTTTCCAAAAGATGTAAAAGTTTCTTATAGCGGTGGTACATTCAATAGTCAGATATTTTTAGAATATTTTAAAAACTGTTTAAGTAAACAAAATTTTCGATATCATTTAGTAGAGCAAAACATAAAGCCTGCACACGGTAGTGCCCTTTACGCATATGTTTTAGCAGGGAATGAAGTAACTGATGATTTGAGAAAAAATATTTTACAAAAATACGGTTAAAAAGGCAATTGTGCTGCCTTGAATTAGTTATTTCAAATGATGAAATATTATATTAGAGGTGAAGAAATGGTTGAAATTTTATCAAATTATTATAATGATAGTAGAACAAAAGGTAATCGTCGAAGGCTTATTTTAGAGTCATTAAGTACTTATTTAGTAGAAAAAGGTATTTTAAATACTACTTTTACCGATATTTGTACTTTTTTACAAATTGAGCGTAAATCTTTATATCGCTATTATAGTTCTAAAGAAGATATAATTGTCGATATTGCTTTTATTGTAATTCACGATATAAATTATAAATACTTAAAAGTTGCCAAAAAAATTTTTGAAAACGGAAATCATTTAACAGATTTAGAGTTAATTAAGCAAACTTTAGTCGCCATTGCTGAAGTTATGCTTGAAGAATCAAATCAATTTGTTTTTTTAAATGAATTTGATATGTTCTATCATAACTTAGATCATCAAAGCCCTGAGTTTATTCGCTATCAAAAAATTATTGCTAACTTTAAATCTAAACATCACTTTATTGCACCAGCTGTGGAGCGTGCGTATAAAAACAAGACTTTGCAAGATAATAATTGTGATATTAAACAACATATTGATGTTTTAGAACAGTCATTACATGCCTACATGTCAAGAATTTTAATTAAACATCAAGAAAGTACACGTTATAAAGTCGAATTAATTTATCCTTTTATTAATTCGATAGTTTACGGAATTTAAATTAAAACCTTAGCTTATGCTAAGGTTTTTCGATAAGCAAGATATTGCTTTGTTAATAATAAAATTGTTACAAAAATCGCTATAAAATCTGCTACTGGCAATGATAGCCAAGCACCGTTAATTCCCCAAATTTGCGGAAGAATGTAAATCAATGGTAATACGAAAACAAACTGTTTTAACAGACTCAAAACAAGTGCTGTCTTACCTCTTTCAATTGATTGAAAAAGTGCTACCCCAAAAAAATTAATACATAAAAACGGTAATGATAAAATATTTAATTTCAAACCATTTATAGCTACTGGTGTTGAGGGAGAATCGCTTTCAATAAAAAAACTAATGAAAAACTCGGGAAATGTTTGTAACACTAAAAATAATAATGTAGAAGCAACCATCGCAAAAGAAGTTGCATGGAAAAAAGCACTTACTACACGATCATATTGCTTTGAACCATAGTTATATCCAAAAATTGGCTGTATACCTTGTTGCATTCCTAAAATAGGCATAATAAATAACGTATATAAACTATTGATAACTCCCATAGAAGTAATAGCTGCTATTCCTCCATAAGCAATTAATGTTCTATTTAAAAAAAGCATACCTACACTCGTACCAAAAGTTGAAATAAATGTTGCAAAACCTGTTACAGCAATTCTACTCATAATCTTAAAATTCAAACGAAAATATTTGAACTTTAAAAGTAGTGTACTATTACCTCTTAAATAATATGATAGCAATAAGAAAAATCCTAACGCTTGACCAATAATTGTTGCTAACGCCGCACCTTCAACACCCCAATTAAATATCGCGATAAAAAAGTAATCTAAGATTATATTAGTCAAAGCTGATAAAATAACAGCTACCATTACTAGCTTAGGTCGACCTTCTACTCTGACTGCACTACCTAATACAAAAGAACCTGTTGAAAAAATCAAGCCATAAACAATTATTTTTAAATATGCACTCGCTTCACTAAGTGTAGTACTATCTGCACCAAATAAAAGCAATATTTTTTCCGTATTCATTAAAATAAATGTTGTATATGTAATTACTGAAATAACTGCAATAAAAATTCCTACTCCAAAAACTTCCGAAGCTTTTTTTAAATTACCTTCACCAAAACGGTTAGACATAATTGCTGATGTTCCAATTCCAATCAACCCATTAGAAGCAAAAATAAAAAGCATTAAAGGAAAAACGATTGTAAGCGAAGCTAATGCTTCTTCACCAACAAGATTACCAATAAAAATACGATCTACAATATTATAAATTGAATTAACTATATTTGCTAAAACAGCTGGGATTGAATACTGAAGTACTAGTTTTTTAATCGAAGCTGTACCAAGACTTTTTGTATGTTCCATTTAATCCTCCTCGTAAAACGCATTGTGAAATTATAACATAGTAATTTTTGAATGTCAAACTATTAATTCCATTAAAAAAAGCCTTATTAAGGTTTTTTTATAACGCTTTTTTCCCAGTAAACCCTGGTTTGTTAAGTAGCGTAAACATATTTTGCTTATACAGTTCTACACCTGGTTGATCAAAAGGATTTACCCCTAATAAATAAGCAGAAAGTGCACAACTAAGTTCAAAAAAGTATACTAAATATCCTAAATGAAAAGCATCTAATTTTTCTAGTTCTAAAACAATATTGGGAACACCACCATTGACATGAGCCATAATAGTAGCTTCCATAGCCGTATAGTTTATTTCTTTTACTGTCTTATTAGCTAAATAATTTAAACCATCACTATTATCTATTTCTTGTTCTATCACAATGTTATTATCACTATTTTTAAAAGCAATTACTGTTTCAAACAACATCCTCTTACCATCTTGAATGTATTGACCTAATGAATGTAGGTCGGTTGAAAAAATTACACTAGCAGGGAAAATACCTTTTTGATTTTTCCCCTCACTTTCACCAAACAGCTGTTTCCACCATTCACTTAAATAAGTCATCTTAGGTTCATAGTTCACTAATAATTCCACATAATAACCTTTAGAATATAAAACATTACGTATCGCCGCATAACAAATTGCATCTGAGTTAGGTTTTCTTTGCTCTACTAATGCTTTTTTACTACCAGCTACAACTGCTTTAATATCAATTCCTGCAACACTAATTGGTAATAAACCAACAGGACTTAAAACACTAAATCTTCCTCCAATATCATCACGTATTACAAAAGATGTGTAATTATGTTCTAATGCTTGTGCTTTTAATGCTCCTTTACTACAATCAGTTGTTACATAAATACGTTCACTAGCTTTATCACCATATTTTGATATTAAAAGCTTTTTTAAAAAGCGAAAAGCAATAGCAGGCTCTGTTGTAGTACCTGATTTTGAAATAACATTTAAAGAAAAATCCTTCTTTTCTAAATAACATCCCAATTCATCTAAATACTCACTAGACATATTATGTCCAGCAAAAACTACTTCAGTACCCTCTTTGTTAAAAGTAGGTAATAGAGCTTCTAAAAAAGCTTTAGCACCTAAATAAGAACCACCAATTCCAACGACTACTAAAACATCGCTTGTAGTTTGAATTTCTTTACTAACTTCTAAAATCTTGGGTAGCTCTTTTTCAATAGTTTGCGGTAAATCTAACCACCCTAAATAATCTTTTCCTAACCCTTCACGACTTTGTAAAAGATGCAACATTTCATTACTACGTGAAATAAATGTTTCTTGTTCCACATCACATATGAAGTTTTTTAAATGATTAGTTTTAATTTTAATCATATCATACCTCTTTATCGACAAATATTTGAATAGCTCTATCTAAAATACCATTCTCATATGCTAAATAAATTCCATAATTAGTTATTGCTACATTGTGTTCAGCACAAATTTGCATACGATATTTCATTACTTTTTCATTCAACATACAACTACCACAATGAATCACTACATCAAATTCTTGAATATCCTCTACGAAATCATTTCCCATTTTATGAACGATTTCTACATCACCAAGTCTTTTTTTCAACAATTTTGGTATTTTAACATAGCCAATATCTTCATGACCAATATTATGTGAACAACTTTCACATATCAAAATTTTACTCCCAGATTTTAATTTAGAAATAGCTTTTACCCCTTCTACAAGTACTTTTAAATCTGCTTTAAAACGCGCAAAAATAATTGAAAAAGAAGTAAGAGCAACATCACCGACAATTTCTTTTACAATATGAAAAGCTTGTGAATCAGTAATAACTAGATCAACTTTTATCATTTGTAAAATACTAGCTAAATTTGTTTCATTAGTAACTATTGCATTAACATTATGATCTAAACAATCACGAATAACTTGTACTTGCGGTAAAATGATTCGCCCCTTAGGAGCTTCACTATCAATAGGAACAACTAAAACGATATTACTATTAGGCTGAAACAAGTCGGCAATTAAAGATTTTTCTTTTACAATTCCTAATTTTTTCCTTAACACTTCTTTAAATTCCAGCATCATTTCATTAGTTACTAATGAAATAAAATAAGCATCGGGGTATTGCTCTTGCAGTTTTTGTCGTTTACTAACACTTATTTTATCAATTTTATTGAAAACTTTTAAATAAGGAGTCTTCAATTTATTTAAAACTTTTTCAATTTCTAAATCAAAAACATCTTGACTCGCATCCACTACGACTATCCCAAAATCAGTACGAGCCAACATTTTTTGAGCTTTTTTTATACGCTCATTTCCTAGAAAACTATCATCATTTAAACCAGCAGTATCTGTTAAAATAATCGGTCCATAAGAAATGAGCTCAAAGCGTTTACTAACAGGATCTGTTGTAGTTCCAGCTAAATTGCTAACAATAGCTATATCTTGACCAATGATCGAGTTGAACAAAGTACTCTTACCAGTATTAGTATTACCAAAAACAGTCACATGAGTTGTCATCGCTGCCAACTTTTTAGACATAAAGATCACGACTTCCTGCTTTAATCATCAAAATTTTGTTTTTGATACTTTCTCTAAATGATAATTTTTCAATTTTAGCTAACTCTTCTTCAATGAACTTATAACCTATATCTTTTAGTATCTTGTCGCCATAATCTTCAATATATTCAGCAAAAGTCAGCAAAGCATTAGGTTGACAAATATGCTGAATTTTTCCTGAACGAACAATATTCATAAATTTTGTACCAGTACGTCCATTACGATAACACGCGGTACAATAAGAAGGCAAATAACCTCGACTAACTAAATCTTTAATTACTTCTAAAGGACTTCTTTCATCATTAACCATAAACTGGGAACCACTATCTTCATCTGCTTCTTTATATCCACCAACACCAGTTTGACTACCAGCACTAATTTGTGTAACTCCTAAATCAATTAGCTCTTGACGCATGGCTACAGTTTCACGTGTCGAAAGAATTATTCCTAAATGTGGCATGGCAATTCTTAAAATAGCTACAATCTTTCTAAACTCATCGTCTGTAACAATATTTTTATAATCTGTCAAATCCATTCCTGCTGCTTTTTGTAATCTTGGAACACTAACCGTATGAAAACCTACTCCAAAAGTTTTTTCTAATTCTGTATTATGTAAAATCAAACTCATCAAGTCAAATTTATATGGTGATAAGCCAAATAAAACTCCTCCACCAACATCATCAATTCCTGCTTCCATCGCTTTATGATGAGCATAAAGCTGTCGCTCGTAATTCCCTTTTAAACTCTTAAGATGATATTTGTCATAATTACTTTGTAAGTAAGTTTCTTGAAATAAAATATAAGTCCCAATTTCTTTCTCTTTCAAGCGTTTGAAATTCTCAACGCTCACAGGGGCAATATTTACATTAATTCTTCTAATACTACTATTTTCATAAATTGTATCAATACTAGATAAAATATCATCAAAAGGATAATTTCGCATATCTTCACCTATTTCTAAAGCTAAGCGTTTATGACCTAATTTTTCTAATATTTTAACTTCTTCTTTAATTTCACTTTTGCTCAATGCTCGACGTGAAAACTTATTATCCCTTCTATATCCACAGTAACTACAATTATTAACACAGAAATCACTGACATACAAAGGTGCAAATAAGACAACACGATTACCATAAATATCTTGTTTAACTCTTTGAGCTTCGGCATATAAAAGTTTTAAAAGATTTTTGTCTTCTAAATTAACTAACATCGCTATTTCTTCAGGTGTTAATACTTCTTTATTTTGACTTTTCAAAATAAGGTTTTTAACATCATCTTCTGTAATGCGATGCTTATTTCTTAATAACTCCCAAACTCTGTTTTCTTGTATAAACATTAATATTCCTCCATTAAAGTGTCACCGCGTTGCATATCGACAATTAAACCTATTGTGTTAATTTTAGCTTCAATACAATTGCGACAATGAGCAGCTTCATCACCTGTACAAATTTTATCTTGATAAATTTCATAAAGTTCACGTACGTTAGTTGGACTTAAATTAGGCATAACGACATTTGCTCCTGCTTTTAAAGCTTTTTCTCGACCAATGCTTTCTAAAGTTCCTAGTGCTGTTGTTGATGGTAATAAACAATTAGGGTGCATTAAACGCACTAAAGAAACTAAGACTATCGTTTGATCAACTGTACCATTATTTTGATTATTTAATGGAGTATCATCATGACTTAAATAAGGTCCAATACCACACATCGCTGGTTTAAATTCTTGTAAAAAAAGTAAATCTTCTACTAAATCAGCATTAGTTTGTGTTGGAGTATTAACCATAAAACCAGCACCTACTTGAAAACCAATTTTCTTTAAATTATGCAAACACTCCATACGATTCTCAAAAGACATTGCTGAAGGATGTAGATATTCATACAACCTTTTAGAAGCTGTTTCATGCCTTAGTAAATAACGATTTGCTCCTGCTTCATAAAAAGCAGCATAATCTTCATAACTACGTTCTCCTAAAGATAATGTAAGCGCTGTTTTAGGATATTTTGCTTTAATAGTGCGAATAAGATCTACAAGAACTTCACGAGTAAAATGGGGATCTTCTCCTCCTTGTAAAACAAAAGTACGATATCCTAAGCGGTAGCCTTCATCACAACACTCTAAAATCTGTGCCTTATTTAAACGATATCTCTTAGCTTTACTATTACTAGCTCTAATTCCACAATAATTACAATCTTGTTTACAGTAATTACTAAACTCAATTAAACCACGCATATAAACAAATTTACCATAAGAAGCATTAGTTACTTCTCGTGATTGTTTACTTAAATAAACAAAAGCTTCACGATCAATATTATCTAAAATATATTGGTATTCAAATCGTTCTAAACAGTTGTTTTGCTTCAATTTATCAATTAATGACATAACTTTCTGATTTAAATTATGATCATGTAATTTTGTTAGTATCATTAAATCACCTCTAAGTATTATTATACAACACAACAGACTCAAAGTCTTCAAATATAGTACTAAAATTTCAAAACAATCTATAAATTATTATACATTACAAGCTACTAAAGTTAACCAAAATTATTAAAACATTAGTCATATAAAAAACACTCTTCCAAGTGTTTTCTTCCTTGTGATAATTTCAATTTAATTAAATAATAAAACTACTTATTTATAAAGTAGTTTTAATTTCTTTAATGGGGCGTTATATGGGAATCGAACCCATGCGTGCCGGAACCACAATCCGGTGCGTTAACCACTTCGCCAATAACGCCATTGCTATATAATACTAACATATTAGATTAAAAAATGCAATGTTTTTAGCAAAAAATACTTAAATTATACATGCAATGATAAACTTTAGTCATTTAAAAAAGCTCACATGTAAATGAACTTTTATTTAAATCATAAAAATGGCAATTAATAATAGCAAATTAATCATAAAAGATAATATTGCGCCTAAAATGAAAACTTTTTTAAAAGCTGACGTTGTAAAAACTTTCACTTCATTAAAATCAAGCTTATTAATCTCTGATTTTAACTGTTCTTCATTTTTTATTTCACTATGATATTTTGGACTATCTGATAATAAATGTTGGGCATATGGAAAACATAGAATTTGCGTCGGTGAATCTTTTAATAATCCTGGAAACCAATCATTGCTTTCAATTTCAACATCTTCAATAGGAATTTCTAATGCTTGTACAAATTCTTTAGGATTGAACTTCAAAGAAAAATTGTTTTTTTGCTCTTTTGATAACTCTTTACCATAAGCTATTGATAAATTTCCTTCGATCCAAAGCTTTTTATCTAAAGCTTTCATGACACCTCTTTTAATATCACTTTGGAAAATCAACTTGCGACTTCCATCATCTTTTTTAACATCAGCATAAACTATCCCATCATAATCAATGGTTAAAAAAGAGGTTGTTGCATTAGCACTAACTAATCCCTTTTTAGGAGTATAACCTATCGTATTAGTATCATAATCAATAATAACCCAACTCAATAAGCCTGTTTTCTTATTCCTAGCAATAATATAAAACTCTAAACGCATTCCCCAAAAACCACTTGTATGTGCATTAAACAATCCAAAGATTCCATAATACTTTGGCTCATCATCAAGCAAAATTCTCGTTTTAACTAATTCAAAATTAGTAGATAACATTTTTGTAGCACGATTTATATCTTTAATTTCATATGCTAAAAAAAAGCTGTATGGTTCTACTACAAATCCCATATATGGTGATTTTTGTGCTGTTTGAGAAATTAATTTTTCTTGAATACTAAGTGGTAAAGATCCTGTAAAATTTTGAATAAAATGCAAAGTTCCCACATCAATAGGTTTCACTAGTTTTTCAACATTTTTAGTAAAATCACTTTCCTTCATAGCTCCTCCTCATAATTCTTTAAATTAAGGTTACCAAAAAAAAAAGAGCTATGCAAAAAACATACTCAAAATCAAAAATTATAAAACACTACTTAGTTAAAATACTATCTATTAACTTTTGCCAAACTAAGTAGATAATTAAAGTAATCACACTAAAGCTTACAGAACTCACCGTACTATATAAAATACAATTTAAAACAAAATTGTCAGCATTTATCGCATAAACAATACTATCCCTATTTAGAAAATAAAATATTATGTATAATGCTGCTCCAATCGTCGATACTTGAAGTGCTTTATCTTTTTCTCTACGTAAAACTAATAATGCTATAATATAATATAAAAAGCTAACAATAATTGATGCAAAAGCTATAATTATAAAATCACGAAACAATAAAATTTCATTCATAAGTAACTTCCCCCCTACTAATTTTCATTTCTTATCATAGCTAATTTTTAAAATAACTAAAACTACCTAAACAATTATAACAAAAAAAACTAAAAAAGTACGCTAATTTAACTTATTTAATAATTAACATTAAGAATTAACTCAATAGCTTCTCTAAAAATTCCTACTTTCTTAAAAATTTTTTCTTCTAAAAAATGATGCTCTGTAACTACTAAAACCGTTATTGCCTGTTTATTAGCAATCAAAGCATTAGCAAATAACCCATAAGTTTCATAATCTTTAGCCATCATCCCTTTTTCCATCATTTCATCTTCAAAATCTTTATTAAAATCACCATCACAACTTACAATAACTCCCTCATTATGTCTTAATTCTAAATTATCAGCTGCGACTCTTAATTTTAAAAGTAATTCATTTGGCATCATCAGATGCTGATCAAGAGAAAAATTTATTTTTCCATAATCAGAATTTGTATAAACTTCATTTACGAAAATAAGCTCTTGCAAATCAACATTTGGGGAATAAGCTTTACAACTATCTATTTTTATAACTACTTCAACTCCATAAAAATTGTACAATTCATATGCTAAAATACCTGTGTTTGTAATCCCAATTTCACTAGCTATTACACCTATTTCTCGGTTTTTGTAAAAACCTAAATAAGCTTCTTTATCTCCAATAGTTTTTAAAACGACATTATCTAAAAAAGCTTTTGCAATATATTCAGCAAACTTTTTATCAGAAGTCATCATAACAACTTTTGTAAAATTTTCTTTCATAACATCCCCCTTTCAAGGAAAAATAGATTCACTTAATGTAACATGTGTCATTAGTAAATAAAAAACACCTACATACATAACTATTTTATACTTTACACTATTTTATAGTAATTATAAAATTAATCTTTTTATTTGTCAATTTAAGAAGCTTAGCAACGACCATACAAAATTTATGAATATTGTTGACAACTAAAAAATAAAATGTTAGTATTTATTTGAGCAGACGTGCTCTAGACTATTCAAGATTATTACGATTCCGTATTAAGTCGTAATGACGTCGGGGCAGATGCCCCTTTTTTTTGTACTTTTTTTTCAAAAAAAGCCTTTTACATGTTAAAAAAAAATGATATTATACACTTAAGAGGTGAATATTATGAAATACAATCTAGGTTTAGACTTAGGAATTACTTCCATCGGCTGGGCTGTAATTGGACTAGATGATGAAGAAAAAGCATCGCATATTATCGATGCTAATGTAACAATTGTGGAAAGTGTGGAAGATGCTAAAGGAAAACTTGCTAATACTAATCGTCGTGATGCGCGAGGGGCGCGAAGAACAATTAGAAGAAGAGCGTTCCGTGTTAAGAGAACAAAACAACTTTTAAAAGAGAAATTCAACTTAGATATAGAAACAATTTATAATATTAAACACCAAGTACAACTGAATCCCTACACTTTAAAAGTAAAAGGTTTACAAGAAAAGTTAACAGCTGAAGAACTTGCTATTTGTTTAATTCATTATGTAAAGCATCGTGGTTATAAATCGAATCGTAAAAATGAAAATGATAGTAACACTGATGGAAAAGCTCTTACGGGAATTGCTGAAAATGAAGCGTATTTAAAAACGCACAATTTAACCGTTTCACAATACATGCATGAACATCTTATAGCATTAAATGGAGCAGAAAAAATTAAAAATTGTGATAACAATTACAAATTTTTATTTAATCGTCAAACTGTTTTAGCAGAAATTGAACAACTTTTAGAAAAACAAATCGATTTAGGCTTAATTGATGAAAAATTTAAAAAGCAATATTTAAATATCTGGGCATCACAAAGACACTTTTCAGAAGGACCTGGAGGTAATAGCCCTTATAAAGTTTCTTTTGATAAATTATTTGGATATTGTAAGTTTGAAATTGATGGAGAAAAACTTTTAAGAGCGCCAAAGATGGCTCCCACTACAGAAATATTTCGTTTACTACAGAAATTAAATAATTTATCATATGACTATGTTGATGAAAATGGTGAAACTATAAAAGATGCTCGTTTGACAACAAGTGAAATTGAAAAGTTAGTAAATACTGCTAAAGAAACAGAAAATATCAAATATAGTCATATTGATAAAGTGATTAATAAAGATAAAGTATACTTTAATAATTTAGATGTGGATAAAAAGCAATTCATCAATTATTTAAATGATTATAAAAAAAAATATAATATCGCAAACGAAGAAAAAGTTGACACTAAAGAAATTTCATTTAAATTATTTTTTAACAAGAAACAACTAGAGCGAAAGTTTGATTCATTAAAAGGCTATCATACTTTAAAAAAATCTTTTAAAGATCAGGGACATCTAAATGATTTTAAAACAATGCCTATTGAATATTTAGATGATTTAGCTACGTGTTTAACATTTTTTAAGACAGATGAACGTATCAACAACTATTTTTCACAAGAAGATGAAAAATATCGTGTTACAGAACTAGATTGGCAAATTTATGCAGCAGTCATTAAAAATGTTGTTCCCTATTTGCCTTCACAAAAATTTAGTGAAAGTGCTAACTTATCTTTAAAGTTAATGAGAAAATTAAATCTTGAACTTCTAAAAGGAGTTACTTATGATAAAGCAATGGAAAACTTAGGTTTTGATCATAGTAAACCTATTTATGAAATTAAAAAACAAGCTATGCTCCCATCAATTCAAACAATTATGCATGATTTTCCTAATGAATTAAATAATCCCCGTGTTATTAGAGTTTTAGGAGAAACGAATAAATTAATCAATAGTATTATTGATAAATATGGTCTTCCACAAAATATTAATATTGAAGCTGCTAGAGATATTGCTAATAAAAAATCGAAGCGTTTGGAAATGCAAAGTGATATGCTAAGTAACTTTGAATATAATAGTCGCTTAAAAAATGAATTACTGAGAGAATATGCAAATATTTTTAAAGCGCAAAATGAAATTAGTAAAAGAGATTTAGAGCGTATAAAATTATATAAAGAACAAGAAGGAATTTGCATGTATTCTAATAGACAAATTCCAAGTAATAAATTGTTTTCAAGTGAGTTGCAAGTAGATCATATTATTCCTTATTCTTTATCATTTAATGATAGCTTTAGTAATAAAACACTTGTTTATGCTAGTGAAAATCAAGAAAAAACAAATAAAATACCATACGAATATATGAAAAATGATAAAGAGAAATGGAGTAAATTTTGTAATTTAGTTAATAGTTCCTACCGTATTAAAAATAATAAAAGAAAAATGTATTTAGCTACGGAAATAACTGATGATTTTAAAACACGTAGTTTAAATGATACAAGAATAATTACTAAGTATTTGAAAAAGGTTTTTGAAACGTACTTGAATATTGAAGGAAAAGTTGAATTTTTCAATGCAACAACACTTAATATGCTTAAAAAATCATGGAATATAAATAATTTTGTGCATTCGCTAGAAAGTCCAACATATAAACCTGTTTTCAATGAAGTATACAGTGATTATAAGCTTGATAAAAAATCATTAGCATTAACTATTAAAAATCTTTTCACACAAGATGAAATGAAAATACAAATATCTTTAGTCGATGAAAAAGAAAAAACACCTGAGTTTCTAAAAGAACAAAATAAAGCTTTAAAAACTGTAGTCGCTAATGATATTTTACTGAAGGAATTAGCAACTAAATTTGAAGATAAAACATTATATGAAATATATGATTTCATCTTGAAAGATGAATCACTTAATACTGATTTAAAAAGCGCTTTCTTAATAGTTTTTAATAAATTAAAAACAGAATATGATAAAAACAAAATAAAGAAGAATCGTAATAATCATTTACATCATACTTTAGATGCAATAACTTGCGGTGTAACAACTAAAAAATTATTAGTAAATGTTACTAATTTTCACCATAAATTAGAAATGATAAGAGCTGAAGCTAAAAGCTATTTAGATAAAAATAAAACTTACTATTTAGAAGATAGCGATGAAGCTATTACAGATTTTGAACAATTAGAAAAACACCTTCAAAAATGTCTTAAAAATAAATTTCCACTTCCTTATGAAAAATTTTACGATGAAGTTAAATATCGTGTATATGAACTAAATAGTGAAAAGCAACAAGAGCTTTTTAAAGAGCATTTTAATGATGATTTAAAGAGAAATATTCGTCCTATTTTACCCGTTTACAAAGCAAAAAAACGTACTAGTGGTGCTTTACATAAAGAAACAATTCATGGTAAAACATTACATGAAGGTAAAAAATATTTGACTAAACGCATTCCTATATCAGAGGCAACTATTAAAAATATTGAAAAAATTGTTGATAAAGATTATGGAGCTAAACAAACTTATATAGCTGTTAAAGAATGGTTACATGCTGGTAGTGAAAAATCAACGTACCCTACTTTATCAAATGGACGACCGATTAAAAAAATAAAAATATTAGATAATGAACTATCCAAGAGTATAAAAGTTGGTACTAGAGGATACGCTAGTACTGATGAAATAGCACGAATTGATATTTATAAATCACCAAATGATAATAAATATTATTTTGTTCAAAGAACTTTACTAAACATTATTCATGAAAAAAAAGGCTTAAATCCTCTTTTAACACTTTGGTGGGGACAAGATAATAACCATAAACATCTTTCATTTAATGAATTAAATGAACAATATAAATGTGTCTTAAAACTTCATCCTGGTGATTTAATTAACATCTCTACAAACAATGGTAATGGCTATAGTTATGTCGTGGGATTTACTAGTGGAAAGTTTGAAGTTAAAAGTGTTTTAGGTGATGCTTATGATTTATTAATTAATGGACTCACAGGTAAAATAAAATCTCAATACCAAATTACTGTTTCGACAATTACTAATATTGAAAAAATATATCTTAATAATTTAGGAGAATTAAGTTAGCCTCTTTTGGCTGCTTAATTTTTTTATGAGTTTTCGTCAAGTATTTGTCCATAAGGGGCAAAAAATAAAAATAAAAAATCATAACTTATGCATTATAAAAAACAATCATCAAGAAGTCTTCATACCTTTAGAAGATATTTTTATCGTTCTAATCGAAGATCCTAATATCCTACTTACAACACGTTTTATTACAACATGTACTAAAAATAAAATTACTATTGTATTATGTGATGAAAAGTATATTCCTGAATCAATCATAAATGGATTTAATAGTAACTATCGCCAACAAATCGTTTTACACCAACAGCTAAAACTTCCCCAAGTAACTAAAGAAACTTTGTGGCAACAATTAATTAAAATTAAACTTACCAATCAAATGTATGTTTTAAAATATACATCAAATATTGAAAAAGATATTGAGTTATTAACAACTTATGCTAGAGATGTTAAAAATAACGATATTGATAACCGCGAAGGTATAGCCGCAAAAGTTTTCTTTAAAAGTATTTATGGAACGGAATTTATAAGATTTTACCATGATGGTATAAATAGTGCTTTAAATTATGGCTATAAAATAATTGTCAGTGCTATAACTCGTGAACTTATCTCATATGGAGTTGATCCAAAATTCGGCATCTGGCATGATAGTAAAACTAATAATTATAATTTAGCCTATGATTTAGTAGAAATATTTAGACCAATCATTGATTATTACGTTTATGAAAATAAACATCTTATTCAAGATAAATTATCTTTACATATTAGAAGGGATTTGATTAACATTTTAAATACAAGAATGGAATTAAATAAAAAAATGCAGACACTACAATTTTGTATAGGCGAAGTAGTAAAAAGTTATATTAGAGTAATTGAAGGAAAATCTGATACTTTAAAGTATCCTTTAATCATCAAGACAGATTTTATTACTCATGAGTAGGTATAATGAAATGCGTATAATTGTAATGTTTGATATGCCTATGCAAACAAAAAAAGAAAAGCAAATCTACTCATCTTTTAGAAGATTTTTATTAACTAATGGATATATTATGATTCAGTACTCCGTTTATTCTAGATTTTGTCGTAATAATGTAGATGTCAATAAACACATTGAAAGACTAGTAAAAAATAAGCCTAAATACGGAAATATACGTGTCTTACAAACAACAGAAAAACAATATAGCAATATGATTTTTCTATCTGGTGAATATAATTTTCATGAAAAAACAATCAATAGATTTCCATTAATTGTAATAGATGATTAATTTCATATAAAACTAGACTATTCAAAATTACTAAGGGTCCGTATCTATACTCACTTCTAACTTCAGCTAACATATGTATTAGACTATTCAAAATTACTAAGGGTCCGTATCAAAGCTCGTGAATTAGATAATAAAAAAGACGTATTAGACTATTCAAAATTACTAAGGGTCCGTATCGTATCTTCAATTTGAAAATCAACAGGTTTAGTATTAGACTATTCAAAATTACTAAGGGTCCGTATCGTATCTTCAATTTGAAAATCAACAGGTTTAGTATTAGACTATTCAAAATTACTAAGGGTCCGTATCAAATATTCCTTTTTCAAAGAGACTCCGTAAGTATTAGACTATTCAAAATTACTAAGGGTCCGTATCGTATTTGTTAGAACAGGGTAGAAAAATATTGTATTAGACTATTCAAAATTACTAAGGGTCCGTATCAACTACATTTTGGTATAGGCAAACAAAAAAGTATTAGACTATTCAAAATTACTAAGGGTCCGTATCAACTACATTTTGGTATAGGCAAACAAAAAAGTATTAGACTATTCAAAATTACTAAGGGTCCGTATCAATGAGTCTAGTGATGATTTATATATACTAGTATTAGACTATTCAAAATTACTAAGGGTCCGTATCTGGCGTTTGTTTACTTATGTATGATAAATTGTATTAGACTATTCAAAATTACTAAGGGTCCGTATCTACTCGAACACCCTCCACTTTGTTTTCCAAGTATTAGACTATTCAAAATTACTAAGGGTCCGTATCTTCACATCTGATAAGTTAGTGTCTATATTCGTATTAGACTATTCAAAATTACTAAGGGTCCGTATCCATAAACGTAAAATATATGCTGAAAAAACAGTATTAGACTATTCAAAATTACTAAGGGTCCGTATCGTTGCTGAATGTATAAGTTTCGTGATTGAAAGTATTAGACTATTCAAAATTACTAAGGGTCCGTATCTATTATAACTATATCAGAATCAAAATTCAAGTATTAGACTATTCAAAATTACTAAGGGTCCGTATCTCAACATATGACCCTTTTTGGAGTTCTTCTGTATTAGACTATTCAAAATTACTAAGGGTCCGTATCGATACATCGCGTGACACATCGTGATAGCGAGTATTAGACTATTCAAAATTACTAAGGGTCCGTATCGTTTAGTAACATCTTTAACTAATGATGGAAGTATTAGACTATTCAAAATTACTAAGGGTCCGTATCATGTTCATTTGCGAAGTCGCTACTATTAGTGTATTAGACTATTCAAAATTACTAAGGGTCCGTATCCCCTAGCACCATTATATATTAAAAATAAATAATAGTAAAGGAGTGATAATTATGAAAGTTGAATTTTATACAGATAACTTACTACACAGTTATATTTTCAATAAAATCAGTATTTTTCTCAAAGAAAATGGAGGTGGTAAAACTGACTTTTTGAATTATTTAAATGATGGCTTTACTGGTAAGGGTGATGAGACTTTTAATGTAAATGGTATTAATGTTGATAAATCTATGTTTAATGTTTCATATTTTGATGAGTTATTTAATTATGATGATTATTTGAAATTTAAAGTGCGTGGTAAGATGTTTAAAATTTTTAAAACTAATGTTATTGAAGATATGGAAGAAAAGCTTTTACAGTATATTAGTAATATGAATGAAACTTTTAATAGTACAATTGATGATAATTATTTTGATAAGTTGAATAATGAATTGCTTTTAAACAAAGTTTATTTAAAAATGGGTGTTGAAGAATTAAATGAAGTTTATGATGAAATGTTTAATTTAAAGTTTGAGATTCCTATCATAAGTTCTGCTGCAAAAATAGAACTTGTTTTAAAACATGCAATTATGTATAGTGATCCTTCTAGGTATAATATTTTTATCATTGATAATTTTGATGCTTTTTTAGATATAAATACCACACATAACCTTTTACACTTTATGAGTAATTATGATAATTGTATTTTTATTTTATCTTCATCTAGTGCAAAATCATTAGGTTATTCATGCTGTGATTATTATTTAGATTTAAAGCAAAAAATTAAATTTGAAGAAATGTATAAGTATTTGTTTTTAAAAGAGAACTTTGCAAAAGAGATGTGTAATCAAAAATTTGAAATTTACTATAATGATAATTTGCATTTAATTACTAGTGAAGATATGAGGTATATAAAAAAAGAGCTTAATTGTTTTTTACCTTTAATAATTGAAAGTGTTATCTTTAATAAAAAACTACAAGTTGACTTTCCACTTATAAATAAC
>CAZQIG010000014.1:0-35303 GCA_964593055.1 uncultured Erysipelotrichia bacterium | reverse complement strand
AAATGATTATTGAGGTATTAATATATGGAAGAATGTAAGAGTAATCAAGAGTAAAAAAATTTAAACAAAAGACTTATTCACTAGAAGTTAAGTGCGAAAAAACATACAAGATATTGCAGAGTTGAAGACCTATAATACATTAAAGTAAAAGACAAGTGCGGTTTTAATTGTAAGTGTGTTATAGTGCAACTAATATATTAAAAATGGAGGTTTAGTGCCTTTTTTTGTTGTTGACAATGCAAAATTAAAACAATATACTACTGTTAAGAAAAAGAGCAGTACTTTATTTGCAATACAAAATAACAACATAAAAGGAATAATTACGAAAAAGCTTTGTTTAGTATTGCAACAATTGTAGAGGAGGAAATATGAAACTTAGACCACATCACTTATTTTGTACGCAAACTTTTCAAGGAGCAGGTTATAATCAAAAATTTATTGATCAGATGACAAAAATTGTCGATATTTTACAAACGACTAATTGTGAAATTGAGCTTGTTTTAGAAGAAGATGACATTTGTCAAAATTGTCCAGTATTACATAATAATGTCTGTTCTTCGTCAAAAAAAATTATGGTTATGGATCAAAAAGTAGTTGATTATTTTAATTTACAGTGTAAGAAATATAATTATCAAATTTTGATTAATAAAATAAATGACAAGCTAACTAAGGATATCTTTATAGATATTTGTAGTGATTGTGAGTGGTATAAGCAAGGGTTTTGTCGAGAGTTGTTTGATAAGTAATTTTAATTATTTTATTGTAGTGAAAATAGTTAAAGTTTAATAATTTTAGTGTATAAAAGTATTGATTTATTGAATGGCGTCAAAAAAGTTTTTAAATTGTGTTAATAATTCAAGCAAGTATAATAAAGTAATGATATAATGAATTTATAAAGGAGGATAGTAGTTATTAAATTAAGAATAGGGGGAATTTAATGAAGAAAGTATTAATTGTATTAATGATATTTATAGTTAGTAGTAGCTTTTTAAGTAATAATGTTACAGCGGTGGAAAATAACGAAGAAAATTATCCAATTATTTTTATACCTGGATATGCAGCTAGCGAATTATACTTAGATGAAGAACTATCGAATAAAGTTTTTCCTTTTTCAGGAATTGAGTCATATTTTACTCTAGAAGGTATATCAAAAAGTATTCAAAATTTTATTAATACTGGTAAGTTACCTAATTTTGGATTAAATCAAGTAGATAGCTTACATATGAATAATAAGTTATATGTCAGAAAGCCTCTGAATTTACATGAAGTAGATAACATTGAGGATTATTACGGTACTATTGATGCACATAAATTTTTGATTGACAAACTTTTAGAAGAGTTTGTTGAACGTGAAGTTTATTTTTTTTCATATGATTTTCGTGAAAGTAATAGTGTGACAGCTGAAAAGTTTAGAAAATTCGTAGATTCACTAGGTGTAGAAAAAGTTAATATTATTGCTCATAGTATGGGAGGATTAGTAACATCTCATTATGCTGTAGATTATCATGATAAAATAAATGAAGCAGTAATAATAGGTACACCGTTTGAAGGGTCAATGCTTTTTTTATCAAGCTTAATTACCTTTAATAAGTTATCTGAAACTTTAGAATTAGCTAATGCTACACAAGGAAATTTATATAAACTAGCAAAAACTTTTCAAAGCTTTCAGAGCCATTTGTCTTTAATACCGTCAGAAAAGCTTATTTTAGAAGAAACTATTTCTAAGCGTAGTTTGTTTAAAACAAAGCAAATTACTACAAGTGATTATAAAAAATTAGTAGAGAAGGTAACACCGTATACTTATAATATGTCTTTGGAAGAAAAATCACGTATTTTAGATAATGAGATAAATTTATTGTATAATTTTGACAATATTCATTTTATTAGTGGAAATAATAGACTAACTCCAAGTAGTATTGTTTATAGTGAATTAGTACTTATGAACAGGGATAAGACATCTTTTGATTTAATTCCTTTTGTGTTATTTCAAGATATGACAGCAGCTGGAGATTATATTGTTTCGACTTATTCTAGTACGATGGCAAATAAATTAGAAGGTGATGAACGTTATAAGCAATTTAGCCATTATGATCATCTAGAGATTGCTGGGTTTAATAGATATAAGTGTGATGCAACTAAGTATATTGTCGATATTTTTAAATAAAAGCAACTGAAGCTTATAGTATTAATAATTTTTGTGTTATAATGAGCAAAAGAAGGTGAGAAAGTGGTTGAGGTAATTGTAGTTCGTGCACGTGATTTTGAACAGATAAATAAATTTCCAATAGATCGAGTTGAATTTTGCCGTGGGATGAAATACGGTGGATTAACTCCCGATTTTTGCGAAGTTGAAAAAGCAGCAAAGATTTCTAAAGTTGATATTCACGTAATGATTCGCAATAACTATGATACATTTACTTATAGTGATGATGATATTGCTTTAATGGTTTCACAGATTAAAAAATTTGATAAACTAAATATTAAAGGATATGTGATTGGTTGCAATGATGGAACACAAATTAATTTAGAACAGTTAAAAACTTTAAGAGCTGCGACTAATAAAGAGTTAACTTATCATCGAGCATTTGATTTATTAACTGATAAGAAACAAAGAATATCTGAATTAGCACCTTATATTAATACTATTTTGACTAGTGGAGATCATGCTAAAGCGTTTGATTCTATTGAACAATTAGAAAGTTTATGCAATGATGAAATAACAATATTAGCAGCTTCTGGTATCAACTTAGACAATGCCTATGAACTTTATAAACGCATTGGGGCAATACATTTGGGATCATCTTTACGTACTGATCAAGATTTTAATAATCCTTTAAGTGAAGAAGCTTTAAAAAAATTATTTGAAATTATTACTTGGATATTTTAAATTAAAACTATTGCATATGCAATAGTTTTAATTTAAATCTCTATTTAAGGTCAAAGTGACGTTTAAGTTGCCATTTCTACATCTAATTTCGTCGATAAATTCTTTTTGACTATGTTTATGATCGATGGATATATAATACATGATTTCATATAAACTACCTAAATCAATTGTTTTTACTCTTACTAATTGATAAGAAGAAGTATACTCTTTTAGCAAATCGTCAAATATTCCTTCAAAATCAAAATCTTCGGGAATGACTATTTTTAAAATTTTATTGCTATCTCTACTTTCTCCAAATTTAATTATATTTAAGATAGTCATTAGTAAGCACAGTATTATTGTAAAAATTATTGCATAAATATAAAAATTCAAACCACATGCTAAACCGCCAGCCATGGCAAAAAAGATATAAGCGATATCTTTGGGATCACCTGGCTCGCTGCGAAAGCGTACGATTGAGAAAGCTCCTGCTAGACTAAAGGCTGTTGCTACGTTGTTTCCTATTAAATAAATAATTAAAAAAATCGTTAAGGGAATAATAATTAAAGTTATTAAAAACCCTTGTCTTGGAACTACTTTACTCGTTTTAATATTCGTAATACTAATAATACATCCAATAGCAAATGCGATTGACATACCTAATAATAAATTAGTAATTGTTGCAGTACTATTTGTTGTACCATCTAAAAGAAAATCAATCATTTTATCCTCCTATTATGCTTCTTTTCATTCATAATCTGGTATTCAGTACCATACTTAGAAAAACTTGTTTTATAAACTCCTTTTGTACTTAAAACAGATATGAGCCATAATGGTATACTAGTAGAAGATTTTACTTCCATAATATACATATTTTCTTCTAAAATAGGATAACATTCACACTGATGAAATAAATTCAAGTTATGACGACGAGCTTTAATATTTTTATCGAAAGTGATGCGTAAATCTGAATTCCCTTTTTGAAAATAAGCGCGGCGTTCATAGCTTAAATACAAGGTTGGTTTTAGTTGATAACGGTTAAGAAAGTAATAAATTTCTTTAGCTACTTGAAGATTTATTTGCGCTGAATTAGGGATGTTCTTTGTTTTTATAAAATTTTCTGCTGCTTGTAATTCTAACTGAATTCGCCTCTTATTGACTAACCCAGCTACTTTTTTTTTGATTTCTAAAAAAACAATATCATTGTTTTTTACTTGGCCATAACTACGCAAACGCAATTTTTCTTTATAAGTAGGTTTTTCTAGTGAAGTTCTGATGAGATAGCTATCTTCAGTATCGTAGTAAATGTTAGAAATAGTATAAAAACTATTGTTTTGACTATATTCATCACATTCTAAGTGTTTATCAATTTCTGAAATAATTTCTAAGTACGTTGTTTCATTTAGTTTAAATTTACTTTCATAACGGTTAAATACCTCCTTAATCATTTTTATCACCTCAACTAGTATTGTATCATAATAACCTTAAATGAAATTTAAAATAATAAATTAAAGTGAAAAAAACCTAACTTTAATATTTGAAAATGTTATAATGTTAGTCAAAAAAAATAAGTAAAGGGGGTAATTTATGCGTATCTTAATAATTGAAAAAGATAGATTGTTATTAGCAGAAATGGAAAAAGTTTTCAAAGAAGCTGGGTATGCTGTTATATGCTGTTATGATGGAGCAGAAGGATTTAAAAGTATTTTAAACAATGTTTATGATTTGATAATTTTAGATTTGTATCTACCTTTAGTTGATGGGTTAACAATTGTTAGAAAAGTTAGAGAAAAAGGTATTATTACACCAATTATTTTGTTGAGTGATAAAAAAGCTTTAGAAGATAAAGTTGATGGATTAAATTTAGGAGCGAATGATTTTTTAACAAAGCCTTTTGAAATGAGAGAAATTTTAGCACGTGCCAAAGTAATATTTAGAGTGAGAAATTTTGCAGAAAATTGTCGAATAATTGCATTTGGTGATTTTAAAGTTGACTTAGAAGAATTATCAATCGTGAAAGGGGATTTAAGCTATAGTTTAACGGTTAAAGAAAAAGACATAATACAGCTTTTAATTATGAGAGGTTCGATGATTTCTTCAAAAGACTATATTATCGAAAATGTCTGGGGCTATGATTCTAAAGCATCTGATAATAATGTAGAAGTTTATATTTTTCATTTACGCAAAAAATTAAAAGCAATTGATTCAGAAGTTAAAATTAATACAATTCGCTTTTTTGGGTACCGTTTAAGTCTTACTAGTGAAATTTAAAAGAATTATTGCTAAACAATAATTCTTTTATTTTAAAATAACAGTTCTATCTTTAATTATTAAATTGTGACGCGCTTTAGTAGGTTTGATCGTAGTTTTGATAGTACGTCCTTTTAGTGGTTGAATAGTAATGTTTATTTCTTCATTAAGCTCTGTAATTATTTCATCGGTTGGAGCACTATATACGCCATGTTTGTGAAATAAGATTTTAGAGTTATTAGTATTTATTAAAGAGGATTTGCTTTCTTCTCTATTAACAGTAGCCTTTAGGTATTTTTGGTATTTAAGATATATTCTTAAAGTGTAGTATAAAAAATATAGTGTCAATATTAGTAGTAGCAAATATTGAAATAGAAGTGTAGCTAACCCCAATATAACAGTAATTAGGAAAAAAACTGCAGTGTATTTTAATTGTATATTACGCATATATGTACAATTTTCATTAATCATATTGCCTCCTAGTAATTTGATATAATTACTTAAATTATAAAGTATCTATTTTCAAATTACAAGTAATGAATAAAATATAATTGACAGTTTGATATTTTCAATGTATTATTATATTAGATAAAAGGGAGGAAAATTTATGAAAAAGTTTTTAACAGTTATGCTTTCTGCTATAATGCTTATTGGTTTAACAGCATGTGGTAGCAAAGATGGAGAAAATGATGTTTTAAGAGTAGGTGTTGGTGGAGACCCAGTATCATTTGATCCACATATTTCTAATGATCAACCTTCTTCAAGAGTACGTGCCAATATTTATGAAGGTCTAGTTTATCAAGACGAAAACCTTGAAGTTAAACCACTACTAGCAAAAGAGTGGGAAATTAACGAAAATACTTGGACATTTATGTTAGAAGAAGGAGTAAAATTTCATAATGGTGAAGAAATGAAGGCATCAGATGTAGTTTTCTCTTTAAAAAGAGCGAAAGCATCAAGTGATGTTGGACATTTAGTAGAAGCAATTTCAGATATAACAGAAGTTGATGACTATAAGGTTCAAATTACAACAGATGGTCCTTATCTAGCACTATTAGCTGCTTTATCACATCCAACAATGGCAATTTTAAGTGAAAAAGCGGTAGAAGAACAAGGTGATCAATATGCTAGCGGTTACGATAATAACGTAGCAATTGGTACTGCACCTTATAAATTTGATTCTTATGAACAAGGAACAAAAACGCAAATTGTAAAGTTTAAAGATTATTGGAATGAAGATAATGAAGCAGAAATTGAAAAAATAATTTTCCAAGTTTATACTGACAATTCTTCAAGAAAATTAGCAGTAGAAGCTGGAGATATCGATATTGCTTATGATATTGCTAATTCTGATTACGATTCTGTAAAGAATAATTCTAATTTAAAAATAGCAAAAGATTTTGATTTATCTTATACTTATATGGGATTCAATGTACAATCTGAAGTTTTCGCTGATGCACGTGTAAGAGAAGCGGTAAATATGGCAATTGATGTTGACTCAATGATTCAAACGCCAACTATTTTAAATTCACTTGGTCAAGAAGCTAATACACCGTTATCACTTAAAGCTTTCGGTTGGACAGAAGATGTTAAACCTTATGGTTACAATCCAGAAAAAGCGAAAGAGCTTTTAAATGAGGCAGGAATTACAAATTTAACATTTAGCATTTGGACTAATGAAAATCCAGTACGTGTACAAATTGCAACTGCTGTACAAGCACAACTAGCTGAAATAGGTGTAACAGTTAATATTAAGCAAATGGAGTGGGGAGCATACTTAGAAGGAACTGCTGCAGGTGAACATGAAATGTATATTTTAGGATGGACAGCAGTTACTGGTGATGCGGATTATGGTTTATATCCAATGTTCCATTCTAGTACATTTGGTAGTGCGGGGAATAGAAGTTTCTATTCTAATCCAGAAGTTGATGCTGCTTTAGAAGCTGGAAGATCAGCAGCAACTCCAGAAGAACGTCAAGAGGCTTATACAAAAGCGCAAACATTAATTATGGGTGACTATGTAAATGTACCATTATGGTATACACAAAGAGTTGTAGCAACTAGAAATAATGTTGAAGGATTTATTTTACATCCTGCAGGAAGCTACGAATTACAAACTGTTAGCTTTTCAGAATAGTAAGTAAAGCTTTTTATGTAAGACGCGCCTATTTTATAGATGCGTCTTATTTAATTAAAAGGAGGCATAATGCAAAAGTATATTTTTAAACGAGTTTTAATGTTGATACCAATTTTAATTGGGGTTAGCTTTTTAGTTTTTACAATTTTATATTTAAGTCCTGGTGATCCTGCAACATTAGTTTTAGGTGAACAGGCAACAGCTGAACAAATAGCTCAAAAGCGTGAAGAGCTAGGATTAAATGATCCTTTTGTGATTCAGTATGTAAATTATATGAAGGGTTATGTAGTTGGAGATTTTGGAACATCATATGCTACAGGTCGACCTGTTAGTCAAGAAATTTTTAATTTATTTCCAAATACGGTTATTTTAACTCTTTCAGCAATGGTTATAGCAATTTTAATCGCTATTCCAACAGGAATCATCGCTGCTACTAAACAGTATTCATTACTTGATAATACGACAACAGTCTTAGCTCTTTTAGGTGTATCAATGCCTAACTTCTGGTTAGGATTAATGTTAATTGCTTTTGTAGCTGTTAATGTAGATTTCATTCCTACAGGTGGAATGAATACTTCTTCTATCGGTAGTTTGCTTTCAAGTTTAATATTGCCGGCAATTACTTTAGGAACGGGAGCAGCGGCTATTATTACGCGTATGACTAGATCTTCAATGCTTGAAGTTGTGCGTCAAGATTATATTAGAACAGCACGTGCTAAAGGTGTTCCTGAAAAAGTTGTTACAAGAAAACATGCTTTAAATAATGCTTTAATACCGATTGTAACAGTAGTTGGATTACAGTTTGGATTTTTATTAGGTGGAGCAGTTTTAACAGAAACAGTATTCTCATGGCCAGGAATGGGATTTTATATGGTTAATGCCATTAAAAAACGTGATATTCCAGTAGTATTAGCTTCAGTTATTTTTATGGCCGTTATCTTTACCGTAGTTAATCTAGGAGTAGATATTTTATACGGTTTCTTAGATCCGCGAATTAAAGCGAAGTATAAGAGAGGTTAGTAGTATGAAGAAAAATAAAAAGAATGAAAACAATAGTAGTAATACTACGACTTATAGAGGTCCATGGAAAGAATTATGGTATCGTTTAAGAAAAAATAAAATGGCAATGTTAGCAATATTTGTAATGGCATTCTTTTTCTTGTTAGCTATTACAGCACAGTTTGCTTCTTCAACTTCAATAGGTGAAAAGATTTTTGAAGGAACGGTTTTTGATTATAATCAAGTAATTAAGCAAGATTTAACAAATACCTTGGATATGCCTTCTAAAGATTATTGGTTAGGAACTGATCCATTTGGTCGTAATACATTATCAAGATTAATTTATGGAGCACGTATTTCATTATTAATCGGTATTTCAGCAGTTTCTTTATCAGTTGTAATTGGTGGACTTTTAGGTTCATTAGCAGGTTATTATGGTGGTCGATTAGATAATATAATTATGCGTTTTATGGATGTTTTCTTAGCAGTACCATCAATTTTATTAGCAATCGCAATTGTTAGTTCTTTAGGAAGTGATTTACAGTTTTTAGTAATAGCGATAGCTTTACCTAGTGTACCTGGATTTTCGCGTATTACAAGAGCAGCAGTTATGGGTGTTCGTGATCAAGAATTTATCGAGGCAGCTAATGCAGTTGGTGCAAATGACTTTCGTATTATATCAAGACATGTTTTACCAAACTGTATGGCACCTTTAATTGTTCAAGGAACGCTTTCGATGGCAGGAGCAATTTTATCTACTGCCGGATTAAGCTTTATTGGATTAGGAATACAACCACCAGTTCCAGAATGGGGTAATATGCTATCTGAAGGAAGACAGTTTATTACTACTGATCCATTTTATTCAGCGGTTACGGGTATTACAATTGTAATTGTAATTTTATCATTAAATATTTTAGGTGACGGTCTACGTGATGCGCTAGATCCGAAGTTAAAACAATAAGAGGTATTTGTATGAGTGAAAAATTATTAAGTGTAAAAGATTTAGTTGTGCAATACCATACAGATGGTAAAGTCGTAGAAGCTGTAAATGGTATTAACATCGAATTAAATAAAGGTGAAGTTTTAGGGTTAGTTGGTGAAACAGGTGCTGGAAAAACAACAACAGCACTTTCAATTATGCGCTTAATTCCTAATCCACCAGGAAAAGTTATTTCAGGAGAAGTTAATTTTAATATTTCTGAAGATAGTGAAGAATTAACAAATATATATGAATTAGATAATCGTAAAATGCTTTCAATCAGAGGAAGTAAAATTTCAATGATTTTTCAAGATCCAATGACGAGTTTAAATCCAGTTGTATCAGTTGGTAATCAAATTGTAGAAGTAATTGCTCTTCATCAAAAAGATGTTGATGCCAAAATACGTGCTGAAGAAATGTTGGAGCTTGTTGGTATTCCAAAAGAAAGATTCAATGAATATCCACATCAGTTTAGTGGAGGAATGAAACAACGTATCATTATTGCTATTGCCCTTGCTTGTAATCCACAACTATTAATTGCTGATGAACCAACAACGGCACTTGATGTAACAATTCAAGCACAAGTTCTAGAAATGATGGATGACTTGAAAAAGAAGTTTAATACTTCAATGATTATGATTACGCATGATTTAGGAGTTGTTGCTCAAACTTGTGATAAAGTAGCAATTATGTATGCTGGAGAAATTATCGAGTACGGTGAACTACGAGATATTTTCAAAAACACTAAGCATCCGTATACAAAAGGTTTATTTGGGTCGATCCCATCATTAGATAAAGATGTCGAGCGTTTAAATCCTATCAAAGGGTTAACTCCTGATGCTTCTAATTTACCAAAAGGGTGTTCTTTTCATCCTCGTTGTCCACACGCTAAAAAAGTTTGTAGCGAAAAGCAACCAGAAAATTATAAATTTGATGGGATTCACACGGCTGCTTGTTTTTATGCTGCTGATGCTAGTGAATATAAAGATAGTGAGGAGTTAGAATAATGAGTGAGTATATTTTAGAAGTAAAGAATTTAAAAAAGCATTTTTCAACTCCTAAAGGGTTAGTTCATGCAGTAGATGGAATATCTTTTGGAATTCACAAAGGAAAAACTTTAGGAATTGTTGGTGAAAGTGGTTGTGGTAAATCAACTACAGGTCGTTTAGTTTTACGTCTTTTAGATCCAACTTCTGGAAATGTTATATTTGAAGGAAAAGATATTGCACATTTAAATAAAAAAGAATTGAATAAAATTAGAGAAGATATTCAAATAATTTTCCAAGATCCGTATGCTTCTTTAAATCCAAGAATGACAGTAGGAGAAATTATTGCTGAACCTCTAGTGATTCATAAAGTTCATGGAAAAGATAAAAAAGCTTTAAAAAAACATGTGCATGAGTTAATGGAATTAGTTGGATTAGCTGAAAGGCTGTATGGTTCTTATCCTCATGAATTAGATGGTGGTAGAAGACAGCGTATTGGAATTGCACGAGCGTTAGCACTAAATCCTAAATTTATTGTTTGTGATGAGCCAGTTAGTGCATTAGATGTTTCTATTCAAGCACAGATTTTGAACTTAATGCAAGATTTACAAGAAGAATTAGGCTTAACATATATGTTTATTACACATGACTTAAGTGTTGTAAAACATTTTTCTGATGATATTTTAGTTATGTATTTAGGTCAAGAAGTAGAAAAGGCTGATGCTAAAGAGCTATTTAAAAAGAATTATCATCCATATACAAAAGCGTTATTAAGTGCTATTCCTGTAGCAAATATTGATTTGGAACAAAAGCGTATTGAATTAGAAGGCGAAATAACTTCACCAATTGATCCAAAACCTGGTTGTCGTTTTGCTTCTAGATGTCCTTATGCAAAAGATATTTGTTTTAGTGAAAACCCTATTTTTGAAGAAGTAGAAGCTGATCACTATGTAGCATGTCACTTTGTTCGTGAAATTAATGATTTGCAGTAATAGCTGCAAATAATATGAGCAAGGATTAGCTAGTGATAATATCAATTTATTTGGTATTATTACTAGTTTTTTATTGTTGTGATTCCTATTTTAAGATGGGGCGATTGAAATTCGCTTTTTACTAACAATTTATGAATTTTATAGCAAAATGCTACTTTTTATTAATATTGATATCATAAAGTAGTATAGTTGTTTTTTTTTGGAGTATTTTGTGATAAAATACGTTATAGGAGGTCTAAATATGGAAAAAGAAAATAATTATGGAAAAGTCATTATGAATGATCCTGTTATTAAGGGGCTGATTTCTTCTACAACAAGAAGTTGTTATGGTGTTATTAATATTGCTATTAAAAGGCCATTGTTGGATCGAGTTTATGATATTATTACTCAAAATCAAAATAGTGGTGTAGAGCTTTTTAAAGATGAATTGGGTTATTATCATGTAGAAATATATGTTGTCTTGCAAGTAGGCCTACCTATTGCAAATGTATGTCGTGAAATTCAGAAGAGAATTAAATACGATTTATTAAAATATGCAGATATTAATGTAAAAGATGTATCGGTGTTTGTGGATGACATCAGAAAATTAAGGTGAGTGAAATGAAGTATATAAGTGGAGAAGATTTTAAAGGACTACTTGAATATGGTTTTTTAAATTTAATGAAGAATAAAGAGATTGTCGATAATCTTAATGTTTTTCCAGTACCGGATGGAGATACTGGAACAAACATGCTGTTAACCTATCGTTCTGGTTATAATGCTATTAAAGATTTAGAAGGTTCAATTGGAAAAATAAGTAAAGATTTTTCTAAAGGACTTTTGATGGGAGCAAGAGGTAATAGTGGGGTTATTACATCTCAAATTTTTCGTGGGATGTCTTCTGTTTTTCAAGAGCATGAGCTAGTAGATTGTAATATATTTGTCGAAGCTTTAATTAGTGCTTCTAAAACAGCTTATAAAGGTGTGATGTCACCTGTTGAAGGAACTATTTTAACTGTTATTAGAGAAACATCAATTGCGATGAAAGAACATCGTGAACTAGAAGACTTTAGCATCTTTATTAAGCATTTAGTGCGTATCTCTAAAGAAGTATTAGATAATACACCAAATCTATTGCCGATTTTAAAAGAAGCAGGAGTTGTAGATAGTGGAGGGTATGGACTAGTTGTTATTTTTGAAGGGTTTCAAAAATTTATTTTGCATGAGGAAATAGGTGAGGTTGAGCCTTTAAGCTTAGAAGAAACAGTGCAAGATTATAGTAATCCGAGTGAAGAAGAGTTCGGTTATTGTACAGAGTTTATTATTGAGATTGATGAAAATAAAATTAAGGAAAACACTTTTAATGAAGATATGCTAAAACAGCAATTGCTAAAAATAGGTGATTCTTTGGCAGTTGTTTACGATGAAAATATTGTTAAAGTTCATGTACATACGCTGTATCCAGGACAAGCTTTAAATATCGGACAGAAGTATGGTGAATTTTTAAAATTAAAAATTGAAAATATGACTTTACAGCATCAAGAAATTATTAAACCAGCTACAAAGAGTAAATATGCTATTTTAAGTGTTAGTAATGGTGAAGGAATTAAAAAACTATTTTATGATTTAGGGGTAACTAAAATTATTAGTGGTGGTCAAACAATGAATTCTTCTACTCAAGATTTTATTGAGAAAATTAAAGAAGTGAACGCAGAAAATATTATTATTTTGCCAAATAATAGTAATATTATTATGGCTGCTGAACAAGCATGTAGTCTTGTGGAAGATAAGAATGTTGGAGTTGTTAAAACTAAATCAGTTATGCAAGCTTTAGTAGCATTAACATTTTTTGATGAAGAAGCGGACTTAGAGACTAATTTAGAAGAGATGACAGAAGCATATCGTGATTTAGTCGTGGGTGAGGTGACACATGCTGTACGTAATACAGTGATGAATGATGTTGAAATTAAAATTGGTGATTATATTTCGATAACTGATAAAGAAGTTATTTGTGCTGATAAGTCTAACTTAAGAGCACTTGAGTTGTTATTAGCAAAAATGTGTAATGAAAATACAGAATTATTAACTGTTGTTTATGGAAAAGAAGTTAGTGAAGATGATAAACGAGCAGTTGAAGAATATGTTTCAAGTATTTATCCAGATATTGAAGCAGAGTTTCATGATGGCGGACAAGAAGTCTATTATTTTTACGTAAGTTGTGAGTAAATATTTGGAATTTGTAAAATTAATGTGATAAGATGTTTATTAGGAAGGGTGTGTAAATAATGAGTAGATTTCAAATTGAAAGAGATCAAGATACATTAAAAGAAGTTTTAAGAGGTGAGGTTGAAAAACCTTTAAAAGAGTTAACAGCGGATGGTAAGACAGAAAAACACGTACCATTTATTATAGAAAAAGAAGATGGTTATTTAGTAAAAGTCGGTGAAGATATGAAACATCCGATGCAAGAAGATCATTTTATTGAATTTATTGAATTGATAATTGATGACACTAGATTACATCGTGTGTACTTAACGCCAACTGATGAACCTGAAGCTTATTTTAAAGTTGAAAAAGGTACAAAGGTAGTTGCAAGAGAATATTGTAATTTGCATGGTCTATGGAAAAACCTTTAAAAAGATGTTAACTATTTTTAGTTAACATTTTTTTTATGTTGTGATTTCAAATTTAGATAATTTGTAATAATTAAAAAGTTGGATGAGTAAAACTAGATTAACTTATTTGTGGGGCTTTGATTTTTGCTAGAAAATTTTTGTATAAACAATATTTTTTAATAATTAACTGTATTATTTATTAACTTATAATTTTTTAGTACGCTATTTACTTTTGTTGCGATAAGTTAATTACGTAGGAGCTTAACAGATAATTGTAACAAAGTATTATTTTATACTGAGAAGTATAGAAATGGGAACTAAAATTATGTTATAATGTACATGTAGTAGGAGGTTTTTATGCCACATTTATTATTTAGAAATGTTGCTGCTGAAGAAGTTGCGAAAGTTAGTGCTGAGTGTAATGAAGATTTAGCAAATCTTTTTGCTTGTGATGTAAGTGATTTAACTTATGAATTAATTCATTCAACTTCTTTTATTGGTGGAAAAAAAAATTCAGGTGATAAAACAGTAGAAATTATTATGTTTGAACGTAGTTTAGAAGCTAGACAAAAAATTGTTGATGTTTTACATGCTGTTTTGAGTAATGAGTACTATGGCTATGTGACAATTATTTTTAATATTAAAGCTAAGGATACTTATTTTGAAAATGGAGAGCATTTTGCAAAGTCTTAAGTTAATTGAGTTTGAAGAATTATCTTCTTCTAATGACTACCTTAAAAAAAACTATGAAAAATATGATTCAAATACGGTAGTGTTAGTCGCTCATCAAACAGCAGGACGTGGAAGAAGAGGAAGGGTATGGCTTGACTATCAAGGATCTTTGATGTTTAGCATACTTTTAAAAGAAATTAATTTTTCGACGGAATTAGCTTCGTTTTTGATGGCTGCAGCTGTTGTAAAAACAACCTTGCCCTTTGTTGATGATGTAAAGGTAAAATGGCCTAATGATATTTTTTTAAATGGTAAGAAGTTTTGTGGAATTTTATCAGAAGTCATTTACGATAATCAAGAAAAGAATTTAATTATTGGAACGGGGCTTAATATACTTTCATTAGAAGGAACTTTCTTAGATACAGAGTATGATATAACATCATTATATGATGAAAGTGAGTGTCGCTTATCAAAAAAGGATTTTTTAAGAGAAGTATTAAAAAATTTTAAAGAGCTGGAGAAGATGAATTTTATGTCAATCGTTCAAAAACATTCTTTTTTAGATGGAAAAACTGTTTGGCATAATGATAAACAGATGAAAGTAATACGCATTTTAGATAATGGTCATTTAGTATTGCAATATGATGGGAAAGAGTATTTTAAAATATGTGGAGAGGTCGAAGTATATGACAGCAAGAAAAATTGTAATAATTAGTTTAATAGCGATATTAATGTTTATTCCTGGAGTTTTTCCAAGTTTTCAAATAGGTGTTATTCCGATTACTTTGCAAACGATGGTAATGATGATAACAGCATTATTATTTGGAAAACAAGCTGTTTATGGAATGCTTTTATATCTAGGATTAGGACTTATTTTTCCAGTATATTCAGGGTTTGCTTCTGGAGCAGTAGCTTTATTTCAATCACCAACATCGGGTTTTTTACTAGCTTTTCCAGTAGCAGCTTTAGTAATTGGGAAGTTGTACAGACAAACTTTTATTTCAGCAATTATCAGTAGTTTTATTGGTGGTATTGTGATAACATATATTATTGGGATTGCTTATGCGTATCTTGTAATTGGTTTAGATTTAAAAGGGTTTGCCTTAATGATGGTACCATTTATTTTTATTGATATTGTTAAGGTTGTGTTAGCTAGTGCATTAGCTAGTAGATTGAAGGGAGTCGTTTAGATTATGAAGCGTTTAGTAGCGGTATTAAATATCGTGAGTTATTTTTTAATAATAGTAGGAGGCTCAATTGTAGCGCTACTTCTTTATTTTTTAATTAATGATGGCAATATTTTTAAAGATGATTTAGCAATTAGTTCTAATCAAGCTTTGTTATTAAATATTTTATTGATGGCAGTTGTTGGGATAGCTTTAATAAGTATGAATTTTAAGTATTTAAGAGATAACTTTAAAACTTTTTTAACGAAGTATAATTTAACAATAGCATTATTAATTTTACCGGTAGTTTTCGTTTTGAATTTTATTTTCACAGTTTTATCAACAGTAATGGGATATAGTGATGCTTCTTCCCTAAACCAAGATATGCTAGAAGAAATGTTTTCATCATCATCTAAAATTGCTTTCTTTTTTATGGTTGTAGTTTTAGCACCATTTATTGAGGAAATGATTTTTAGGGCAAGTATATATGAATTGTTTAAACCGAAAAAAGTTGTAAGTAAAGTTTTTGTACTATTTTTTATGGCTTTTGCTTTTACGCTTATACATGATATAACTATTATTACTAATTTTAGTATGGAAAGTATTTTTGTATTTTTTTCTTATTTTGTCTCGGCTTTTATTTTATCACTCGCTTTTATTATGAGCCAAAATATATTTGTACCAATGCTAGGACACTTATTAATAAACATAATGGCTTTTATTAGTTTACTTTTGTTATGATTTCAAAAACAAGAGCGATTTTAAATTTTTTAGTAAGCATTTTAGCGGTTTTAAGTAGTATCTTTTTAGGCAAGATAATTGTTATTTATAGATATGGGTTGATAAATGTTTTTGCTAATATTACATATACTGAAAAGCAAGAATTTTTAATTATGATTATTACGATGATGTTTATGGGATTATTACTATTGTTATTAAATATTGATTTAATAATTAATAGTTATCGTGAGTTTAATCTGAAAAAATATGCACCTTTTATAATCAGAGCACTAGTTATTTATGCGGTAATGTTTTATGTATACGCTTTGTTAGGACTTTTTCAAGAAGTTCATACAATGTCTAATGCTTTTGGTCAAAAGCTCAAATTCACCTCATATCCAGTAGTTGTAAATATTATTTTTATAATAATGTTGCCAGTTATTAATGAAATTTTGTTTAGAATGTCGGTAATGCGTTTTTTCAAAGTTTCCAAATCTATTGCTAATTTTTTTCTAGTAGTAGTTTTGAGTGTAATGCTTGTATTAATACACCACTATACTTTAATTAATAACTTTGTGTTGACAATTTTTATATATAGTTTTGTGATGAATTTTTTGTTATATCGTTTATACTACCGTTGTACTAATGTTTTGTTAAATATTTTAGTAGCAATGGTATTTAATATAATATTAATAATTAATTATTTAATTTAAAGGAGAGAATTTTTATGGCAGGATTAAGTTATTACAATGCAAAATATCGTTTTATTTCACATTACAAAGATGGGAAATGGGATGAAGGAGAATTATCAACAGATAATATTCTTCATATTAATGAAAGTTCAACAGCACTACATTATGGACAACAGTGCTTTGAAGGTTTAAAAGCTTATCGTACTAAAAATGGGGATATTCAGCTTTTTAGACCAGAAATGAATGCGAAAAGATTCCAAAAAAGTTGTCGCGATTTATTAATTCCGATTATTGAAGAAGATGTTTTTGTAGATGCAGTAGTAAAAACAGTACGTGCTAATGAAGAGCTTGTACCAGAATATGGGAAAGGTGAAACGCTTTATATTAGAACATTAGCAATTGGGGTTGGAGAAAATTTAGGTGTTAAAGAAGCACCAGAATATATTTTCTTAATATTTGTATGTCCAGCAGGTGCTTATTTTTCTGATGGATTAAAGCCAATTGATTTAGTTACAACTGAATATGATCGTGCCGCACCAAATGGTACAGGTCAAATTAAATGTGGTGGTAACTATGGAGCTAGTTTAAAAGCTCATCGTGAAGCAAAAGAAAAAGGTTATGCAGACTGTATCTATTTAGATCCAGCAACGCATACGAAAATAGAAGAAGTTGGAGCAGCTAATTTCTTTGGTATTACACATGATAATAAATTTATCACACCAAAATCTAATTCCATTTTAGAAAGTATTACTAAGCTATCGTTATTAGATGTTGCTAGAGATTTAATGAAAATGGAAGTTTTAGAAACAGATGTATTCATTGATGATTTAGAGATTTTTAAAGAAGCTGGAGCATGTGGTACAGCAGCAGCAATTACACCAATTGGTTCAATTACGCATAATGGTAAAAAGACAACTTTTACTGAAAGTGATGAAGCAGGAGAAGTTGTTAGCAAACTTTATGATTTATTAACGGGTATTCAATTTGGTGAAGAAGAAGATGTCTTTAATTGGACTCTTAAACTTAATGATTAAATAAATTGAATTTTTATAGCTGCTTGAGTACAATAGAACTGGGAGGTAACTATGGTAGAGATTTTAAGTAGGATACAATTCGCTTTTACAGCGGGATTTCATTTTTTATTCGTTCCTTTAAGTATTGGCTTAATTTTTCTCGTATTAATTTATGAGTTTATTTATTACCGTACGCAGAATAAAAAATATAAACATTTATCAGAATTTTATGGAGATTTGTTTGTAATTAATTATGCTTTTGGAATTGTGACAGGAATTACAATGAGTTTGCAGTTTGGAACTAATTGGTCTGCATATTCAGTATATATGGGAGATGTTTTTGGAACGCCACTAGTTTTTGAAGCACTAATTGCTTTTTTCATAGAGTCAACATTTACTGGTTTATGGATTTTCAAAAAAAACAAAATGTCACAAAAACTACGCTTAATTACAGTTGGTTTAATTTTCTTTGGAACTAATTTATCAGCACTATGGATTATTACTGCAAATGGATTTATGCAAAATCCGGTTGGTTATACTCTTGCTGCAGATGGATCTAGAATTCTCATTGAAAATTTTGCAGAAGTATTAACAAATCCATATGTATGGTATATGTTAATTCATAATAATACGGCAGCTATTTTATTAGGCGCTTACTTTGTTTTAGGAGTAGGTGGATACAAGTATTTACGTGCTAAAAATGAAGATGAGAAAGAAACGTTTAGGTTAGGTTTTAAACCAGCAAATATTGCATTAGTAGTCACAGCACTGCTAATGCCTATTGTCGGTTATACTTATTTTAACTATATTGTACCTATTCAATCGTTAAAGATAGATGCGATTAGTGGAGGGACACCAATTGTAACTATTGCATTTCAAGTGATGGTTGGCTTAGGAACAATCTTTATTATTTATAGTTTATATACTTTGATTTTCTTTAAAAGATATATGAATTCACCAGTAATGCAAAAAATTTATTTGTGGACTTTATCTTTACCGTATTTAGCAATTATAGCAGGGTGGATCGTTGCAGAAGTTGGACGACAACCGTATGTAGTTTATAATTTGATGTTAACAGCAGATGCTGTTAGTAATGTAGCGGTCATGCAAGTTTGGTTTTCTTTAATTACAATTTTTGTAATGTATGCTACTTTAGCAGTAGCGTGTGTGTATTTAATAAAAAAGCGTGTTAAAGCAGAATTAGTGAGGGAGGATTAATATGAGTCACGAATTTTTAGCTAATTTATGGTATTATGTTTTAGCACTCGTGTGGGCAATCTATCTTAGTCAAGAATTATTTGTTACAGGTGTTGGAATGCTAAGTATTACATATGATGTAAAAACAGTTGAATTTAAAAAGTTAAATGAAAGTGTTGGTACTTTTTGGGATGGTATTCAAGTTTGGGTTATTGTAGCTATTGGAGGATTATTTGCTACTTTTCCATTAGCTTATGCTTTAACTTTGCAAGCTTTATATATCCCTTTTTTCCTACTGTTATTTGCGATAATTTTACGTGGTACTTCAATTGAGTTAATTTATAAATCCGATGATCCAAAATGGCGTAAGTTAGTTAGTCGTATTTGGGCAATTTCAAGTTTTGTTTTAATTTTGGTAGAAGCTGTGTATTTAATAAATATTTTTATTGGTTTACCAATTGAAAATGGTTTAATGACAGAAACATTTTTAGTTATTTTTACACCTGCTTCTTTAATTGGAGGATTATTGTTTGTATTTGCGGCTTTAGCTGCTGGACATTTATGGTTAAAATTAACGCTTACTTCAGAGTTTGTAGAACCTTATAAAAAAGGTGTTTTATGGATTAGCGGAGCAATTGTTTTTGCAGCAGCACTTTTATTTTTAGCGATGACAAATACTTCAAAAATATTTGAGACAGGCCTATATGCAAAATATGTAGTTATTTGGATATTGCCAATCTTATCACTGATAAGCTTTACAGTGCAGTTTGTATGTACTTGGAAGAAAAAATATGCTCTAGCATTTGTAATGTTAATATTAGGGATTATTTTAGTTGTTTTTACGGGATTTAGTGCATCATTCCCTTATATCTTAGCATCAACTATAAATCCAAATGAAGGTATTTTAATTACTGAAGCAGCAGCTTCAGCATATGCTTTAAAATTAATTACGATTGTTGCAGCAGTATTTGTACCGCTTGTGATTGCTTATCAAGGGTGGAAGTATTATAAATTTTGGAGGAGGTTTTAATTGTGGAAGCAAAAATAAACAAAATGCCACTTGCCTTTTTCAAAGGTGATTTAGAAAGAACTAAAAAGCATGTACGTATTGTTTTAGCAATAGTTATGGCTGTTTCAGTAATTGTGCAGATGTCACTTGGTTTTCCTGTTGGGGTAAAAGCAGCATTGATTTTTTGTGTTAGTATTTTAGTAGCTCGTGAAACAGAAATTTTCTTTATTACGCAAAAAGAAGGTGTCAGCCGTCGCAGTGCTAAACTATTAATAGCAACGACTGCTCCAGAAATAACAGCGATGATTTATGCTTTGTTATTACCTGTAGCAACACCACTCTTTGTTGTGGCTATTGGAGCTTTTGTAGGTATTTTTGTAGGAAAGATGATCTTTGGTGGTTATTCATACAATATTTTTAATCCAGCTATAATTGGAAGGCTATTTGTAGCTATTTCTTGGCCAGCTTTAATTAGCTTAGGTTATGTAGACTCATTAGAAAACTTTGTATTAGAAACTATATTTAAACAAGATTTTCCTACTAATGTTTTATCACCATTGATGGAGTTACAAGCAAATGGTATTGTTTCATTAGATAATATGAGCTCAATTGAAGAGTTACTCTTTACAATTAATCCAGGGATGCTTTATTCAATTCCAGCAGTTTTTTATATTCTTATTTTAATTTATTTTTTAATGAACAAGGTAGTAGATTTATTTACAATGTTAATTACAATTATAGCAATGGTAATTTTAACAAGTGTTGTGGCATTTAACTTTGATTTAGGGTTTAATTATGTTTTATTCCACTTATTTTCAGGAGGATTATTGTTTGCATTATTATTTATCGTGACTGATCCTTTTACTAAACCTTATACTAAATATGGAATGATTATATATAGTGTTATTTTGGTAGTATCTTTGTCATTGATTAGGTTTATTGGAAAAGATGCAGATGGTATTTTATATGCTTTATTATTTGCAAATTTATTTGTCCCGTTGTTAAATAAGAAAACATTAAAGAATAAATTAAAGTTGACATGGCAAAATATTATGATGTTGGTATTATCAATTACTGTTTTAATTGGTACAGGAATATTTATTAATAGTATTCTAACAGATAGAATTGCTAGTGGTGATATAATTGTAGGTGGCTATAATGAAGAATAGTCTTAAGTATAGTTTAATATTATTTATTGTTGCTGCTACTTGTGCTTTAGCAGTTGCAGGATTATTTACTATCGTAGATCCAATTATTGCTTTGAGGACTGAAGAAAAAGTAGAAGAGAATTTAAATTTAATTACTGATGGTCAAGAGTTTACGTATAAAGCTATTAGTGCTGATTATGGAATTGATGGAACAAGTGATTTAGATGAGTTATATGAAATTACTTATAGTGATGGAACGATTAATTATGTTTATCAATTGAGTCCGCAAGGTCGTAATGCAGATATTATTTATTTAATTGCTTATGATGTTGATGGTAAAATTGTAAAGATTCAATATGTGCAAATGCGTGAAACTAAAGGTCGTGGTGATCGTATTACAAAAGAGCCATTTTTGGAAAGTGTTTATATTCAAAATGCTTCACAAATAGTTGTAGAGACAATTAGTGGAGCTACTTATTCATCAACAGCTATGAAAAATAGTATTGAAGCTTCAGCAGAGCACTTAGTAAATGAGGTGTTATCATGAAAAACTTTTGGGATGTTATGTATCGTGGAATAGTTAAAGAAAATCCTACTTTTGTTTTGTTTTTAGGATTATGTCCAACATTAGCTCTAACAAATAATTTATCTAATGCAATTGGAATGGGAGTAAGTGTTGTAATTGTTTTAATGATGACGAATACTTTAATCTCGTTGATTAGAAAGTTGATTCCAGATAATATTCGTATTCCTGTCTATATTACTGTTATTGCCTCAGTCGTAACAATTTTAGGAATGGTTATAGAAGCTTATTTACCAGCTTTATTTGATAGTTTAGGAATTTATTTACCTTTAATTGTTGTAAATTGTATTATTTTAGGTCGTGCAGAAGCTTTTGCTTCACAAAATAGTGTAAAAGATTCCTTAATTGATGGATTAGGAAGTGGATTAGGGTTTTTAGTCGGATTAACAATTTTAGGTTTTGCAAGAGAATTGATTGGAACTGGTGCAGTAGAACTATTAAATATTCGATTAATAGATAGCACTCATGCTCCAGCAATTTTTGTTGAATCAGCTGGTGCCTTTTTGATGTTTGGTTTAATTGCTTGGATGATGAATACGATAAAAGAACGTAAGCGTGAAGGAGGTAGTAAATAATGTCTGATACTTTGATTAATATACTTACAATTGCTTTTAGTGCCTTTTTAATCCAAAATATCGTATTGACACAATTTTTAGGATTATGCTCGTTTTTTGGAGTTGGTAATAAAGAAAGTTCGGCGATAGGGATGGGTTTAGCAGTAACCTTTGTTATTACATTATCTTCCATCGTAACTTACACGTTGTATATTTTCGTATTAGAGCCATTTAATCTAGAATTTCTATCGACAATTGCCTTTATTTTAGTAATTAGTGGGTTAGTACAATTTGTTGAAATGGCTATCAAAAAATATGTTCCTTCACTTTATAAAAGTCTTGGTGTTTATTTACCTTTAATCACAACAAATTGTGCAGTACTTGGAGTAGCATTATTAAATATTGAACAAATAAGTACTGATGCTTCATTAAGTATGAATTTTACTGTAATGCTTGCTTTTAGCTTTTTTACCGCTTTAGGATATGCATTTGTTATTTATTTATTTTCATTAATTCGTGAGCAAATTGCCCGTGCACCAATTCATAAATCTCTAAACGGTGTGCCAATTGCATTAATTACAGCATTTGTGATGGCCATGGCATTTAATGGATTTATAGGTATGTTCTGATGGAAGCTTTTGTAGGAATTGTAATAGTCTTAGTTTTAATCACACTTTTTATAATAGGGTGGGTTTTGAATAGACGTATACCTGTGCCAGAAGATGCTAAAGATTCGATAGCTAAATGTTCTAGCTGTCATCAAACAAGTTGTGGGATGCATCCGAATCAAAGAGGTGATAAAAATGAATGAAACAATAATTAGAGCAGTAGCAGTAGTTGGTATATTAGGATTAATTATTGGCTTGTTATTAGGAATTGCAGCAATTTTTCTAGCAGTTAAAGTTGATGAAAGAGTACAAAAAGTGTATGAAGCTTTACCGCATTTTAATTGTGGAGCTTGTGGATATCCAGGTTGTCAAGGAATGGCTGAAGGATTGCTGAAATCAGAAGTTCCAATTAGCAACTGTAAGCCTTCTAAACCTGCTCAAAAAGAGAAGATTAAAGAGATTTTAGATGAATTTGGAATAGAAAATACATTATAAAAACTGCTACGTAGCAGTTTTTTTCTGCATAAAAAAACAAGAGTTAGTATTAACTCTTGTCCTACATTTATTCTTATCGACTAATGAAGTCATCTCCTGGATTCCATCCACATGGTACTAAGTTACCTTCAGCTTCAGCTTGGAATACTTCTAAAGTACGTAAAACTTCTTCAACATTACGTCCACCTTCACCGTGGTTAATAGAAATATGCTTTAAAATTCCTTCAGGATTAATAATAAATGTACCACGCCATGCGATACCTTTTTCATAATCTAAAACTCCATATGCTTCACTTACTTCATGATTTAAATCTGAAGCATGTGGGTGATTTATTCTTCCTAAATCTGGTCTTGCTTGCCAAGCTAAATGTGAAAATACACTATCAGTTGATGTTGCAATAACTTCAGCATTTAATTTTTGAAATTCAGGATATAAAGCGTTAAATTGCTTAATTTCTGTTGGACATACAAAAGTGAAGTCCAATGGGTAGAAATATAAAACAGTCCATTTACCCGCATTTTTTATTTCTTCTAAACTAACAGTTCCAAAACGATCAGTTCCTTCACCATTACCTAATACTGCATCCATTGTAAAATCTGGTGCTTCATGACCGATTCTTGCTTCTACAAATTCTTCAAACATTTTCATTCCTCCTTCTTCTAAACATATTATATAAAATAAATAATAAATAAGCAATATAAACGAACTATTTTATTTATTTTATTGAATTAATTAGAATAGATTGTTATAATTAAGTAAATTAGTTGATGGAGGAAATGCAATGAAAAAATTATTTATTCCCGGTCCAGTTGATGTGGACCAAGAAGTTCTTAACAAATTTGCTACAGGTCAAATAGGGCACCGTGGACAAGAGGCAACAGATTTACAAAGAAATATTTCGGAAAATATGCAAAAAATGATGTATACTTCAAATGTTATTTTGCTTTCTACTTCTTCAGGAAGTGGTTTAATGGAAATGGCTATTAGATCATGTACTAAGAAAAAAGCGGCCGTTTTCAGTGTAGGAGCTTTTGGAGATCGTTGGTATAAAATGGCAAAAGCGAATAATATCGCTGCTGATCATTTTAAAAGCCCAGATGGTAAACCAACTACACCTGAAATGGTTGAAGAAGCATTAGCTACTGGTGAATATGATTTAGTAACGGTTACGCATAATGAAACAAGCTCAGGAATTATGAATCCGGTTGAAGAAATTGGTAAAGTAATTGCAAAATATCCAGATGTTATTTTTTGTGTAGACACTGTTTCAAGCCTTGGTGGAGCTAAAGTTGAAGTAGACAAGTGCAATATTGATATTTGTGTAACTTCAACGCAAAAATGTTTAGGATTGCCACCAGGTTTAGCAATCGCAAGTGTTAGTAAAAAAGCTTACGACAGAGCAAAAGAAGTAGAATTTAGAGGTTGGTATTTTGATTTAGTTAATCTATATGACTATGTTGAAAAAAAATATCAATATCCTTCAACACCTTCAACGCCTCATATGTGGGGATTAGATTATCAATTAGACCGTATTTTAAATCATGAAGGTTTGGATAATCGTTTTGAAAAACATATCAAACAAGCAAATTTAGTGCGTGAATGGGCTAAAAAACATTTTGAATTATTCGCTGATGAAGAATATGCTTCTAACACAGTGACATGTATTAAAAACACTAAAGGTAATAGTGTTGCTGATTTAAACAAAGAGCTTGCTAAAAGAGGTTATATGATTAGTAATGGATATGGTGATTTAAAAGAAAAAACATTTAGAATTGCCCATATGGCTGATCGTAAAGATGAAGATTTGCAAGCATTATTAAAAGAAATTGAAGAAATTTGGGGTTTATAAAATGAAAATATTAGCTAATGATGGAATTGATGGAAAAGCAAAAGCAGCTTTAGAATCAATGGGGTGTGTAGTTGATACAAATCATTATGATGGTGATGATTTAGTTGCTAAGTTAAATGAAGTAGATGTTTTAGTTGTTAGAAGTGCAACTAAAGTTAGAAAAGAATTAATTTCAAAATTGAACAAATCATTAAAATTAGTTATTAGAGCAGGTGTAGGAATTGATAATATTGACGTTGCTGATTGTGAAGCAGTTGATATAAAGGTTCGTAATACACCTAATTCATCTTCGGCATCGGTAGCAGAATTAGTAATTGGGCATATGTTTGCTCTAGCTAGAAATATTCATATTGCTAATGTTACGATGCGTAATGGTGAGTGGAATAAGAAAGCCTATAAAGGAACAGAAATTAACGGTAAGTGTTTAGGGTTAATTGGTTATGGAAGAATTGCTAAAGAAACTGCTAAAAGAGCACGTGCATTAGGAATGAATGTTAATTATTTTGATTTGAATGGTGATCAAAATACAGAAGATTCATATATGAGTTTTGAAGATGTTTTAGCAACAGCAGATTATTTATCATTACATATTCCTTATGATAAAGAAGTAGGTGCAATTATTAAAGAAGATCAATTTGCTTTAATGAAAGATGGGGCCATCTTAATTCAAGCTGCTCGTGGAGGAGTTGTTAGTGAAAAAGCACTTTTAGAAGCACTAAATAGTGGTAAAATTGCTAAAGCGGGCTTAGATGTATTTGAAGAAGAACCAACTCATAATGAGGAGTTAATTAATCATCCGAATGTTAGTGTAACACCACATATTGGTGCATCAACTAGTGAAGCACAAGAGCGTATTGGTAGTGAAATAATTTCGGTTATTAAAGAAGAATTTGATTTGTAGGAGGACACATATGTCAGTTGTAAGACCTTTTAAAGCTTTAAGACCAAAAAAAGAATATGTTAAAGAAGTAGCATCACTACCTTATGATGTTATGAATCGTGAAGAAGCAAAAGAAATGAGTAAAGGTAATCCATATAGTTTCTTACACGTTGTTCGACCAGAAATTGATGTTGATGATAGTATGAGTATGTATGATGAGAAAGTTTATGAAACAGCAAGAGAAAATTTAATTCGTTTTGAAAAAGAAGGAATTTTAGAACAAGATCAAAAAGATTGCTATTATATTTATCGTCAAATAATGGATGGGAGAGTACAAACAGGACTAGTAGCAACAACATCTGTTGATGATTATTTAAATGATATTATCAAAAAGCATGAATATACAAGACCTGAAAAAGAGCAAGATCGTATTAATAATTTTGATTATTGTGATGCTAATACTGCTCCTATTTTCTTAACTTATAGACGAAATGATCGTGTTGCTGAAATTACAAGTGAGTGGACTAAAAATAATAAGCCAATTTATGATTTTGTAAGTGATGATGAAATTACACATACTGTATGGGTAATTGATAATAGTGAATTAATCACAGAAATTGAAAATATTTTTGCTAACATTGACTATCTATATATTGCCGATGGTCATCACCGTTCTGCTTCTTCAGCTAAAGTAGCAATGAAAAGACGTGAAGAACATCCTGATTATGATGGTACAGAAGAGTTTAATTTCTTCATGTCAGTTTTATTTGCTGATGATGAACTATATGTTATGGATTACAATCGTGTTGTTCATGATTTAAATGGTCACAGTGAAGAAGAATTTTTAAAGCTTGTTAGTGAAAATTTTACAGTAAAAGAAGTTAGTGAAACACATCATCCTAGTTCTAAATATGAGTTTGGAATGTATTTGAATAAGAAATGGTATGCGTTAAATGCTAAAGAAGGTAGTTATAATGCAAGTCATCCAGTAGAGAGTTTAGATGCAGATATTTTACAAAAAAATATCCTACATCCGATTTTAGACATCGAAAATCCACGAACTAGTACAAGAATCGATTTTGTCGGTGGTATTAGAGGATTAAAAGAATTAGAAGAAAGAGTTGACAGAGGACATGCTGTGGCGTTTAGTATGTATCCTGTGACAATTACGGACTTAATTAGTGTGGCAGATGCAAATATGGTTATGCCACCAAAATCAACTTGGTTTGAACCAAAACTTCGTAGTGGATTATTTACACATAAGTTATCTGACTAACAAAAAACCCTTTTTATCAAAGGGTTTTTTTATTTTCAACTATTTGCTTGTTAAGTAATCAATAAGGAATTCACAACATTTTTCCATATCGCTAATTTTGATGTTTTCTTTAGTTGTATGCACGGCATTCATACCAGTGGAAATATTCAATCCGATTAATCCTGCTGCTGTAAAAATATTTGTGTCACTACCACCACCAGTAGAAACATAAATAGGATTTAGCCCAATATTTGTAAAAGATTTAGAAACTTCTTGTACAAATGGGTGATCTTTTGCAATGTCAAAAGAGTTATACATCGTTTCAATCTCAATTTTAGCCTTAGCATTAAATGCTTGGGCAGTACTTTCAAAGATTTCCTTAATTTTATTACTTTCAGAAGTCAATTTATCATTGTTTAAACTTCTTACTTCAGCAACAATTTCTAATGAAGGCATTACAATATTCGTAGCAACTCCACCACTAACAACACCTATATTAGAAGTAGTTTCAAAATCAATACGTCCCATCTTTAATTCATTCATTGCTTTTGCTGCAACTTCAAAAGCATTTACACCATTTTCTGGTTCTAGTCCAGCATGTGCTGGTTTTCCTTCGATCTTAATTTCCAGTTTATTTTGACCTGGAGCAGTTGTTACAATTGTACCAATTTCTCCACCGCTATCGAAAACTAGAGCATGTTTTGCAGAAAATTTTTCCATTTCTAATTGTTTAGAACCGTGTAAGCCACCTTCTTCATAAATTGTAAAAGCTATTTCTATAGGTCTATGCTCTAAATTATTCTCAATAATTGTTTCAATCGCTTCTAGAATAATAGCAATACCACTCTTATCATCTGCACCTAAAATCGTTTCACCTTTAGAAGAAATAAGATCTCCTTCAATAACAGCTTCAATTCCATTTCCAGGAGTAACAGTATCCATATGAGCTGATAAAAGAATAGGTTCTAAATCATTTCCTTTTAAAAAACCGTATAGGTTGTTTGCATTTGATGCGATTTTTTCACCAGCATTATCCATATATGTTTCAAACCCTAGATTTTGAAGATATTTTTGTAATACTAGCATAAATTGTTTTTCATTTTTTGTTTCACTATCAATTTCTATAAAATTGACAAAATTATTAACTAATCTTTTTGAATTCATAAACGCCTCCTTAGTACTATTTTATCATATTATTTTTTAAATATGCAAAAAGATTTTTATATGCTATAATATTTATGGTGATTTAATGATAAAAATAGGAAATATTGAAATAGCAATACCATTTATACTTGCTCCAATGGCAGGAGTTTGTGATAATGCTTTTAGAACTATTTGCAAAGAAATGGGAGCAGGTTTGGTTTATACAGAAATGGTTAGTGATAAAGCAGTTTATTATCAAAATGAACGTACACTAAAAATGCTTTATGTTAGTGATGATGAAAGGCCGGTTAGTTTACAAGTTTTTGGTAGTGACTTAGAAAGCTTTACGGCGGCGGCTAAATACATTGATAAAAATAGCAACTGTGATATTATTGACATTAATATGGGTTGTCCTGTTCCAAAAGTAGCAACTAAAGCTCAAGCCGGAGCTGCTTTGTTAAAAGACCCTGAAAAAGTTTTTGAAATAGTATCAGAAATTGTCAAAATTGTCTCTAAACCGGTGACAGTAAAAATTCGTTCTGGATGGGATCAAGAATCAATTAATGCGGTCACAATTGCTAAGGTGTGCGAAAAAGCTGGAGCTAGTGCAATAGCTATACATGGACGTACGAGATCACAAATGTATCGAGGAGTTGCTGATTTAGAAATAATTAAAGAAGTTGTAGAAGCAGTAAACATACCTGTTTTTGCTAATGGTGATATTAGAGATGTTGAAAGTGCTAAAAAAATGTTTTCATATACAAAATGTGCAGGATTAATGATTGGTCGTGGAGCTATTGGAAATCCTTGGATTTTTCAAGAATTGAAAGCATGGTATCTTAATGAGCCATATATTCAGCCTAAAAGACAAGAAGTAATTGAGATAATATTAGAGCATCTACGTCGACTAATTGTTTTAAAAGGGGAAAGAGTAGCTTGTTTAGAAATGCGTAGTCATGCACATAGTTATGTAAAAGGTATGCCGAATAGTTCACAAATTAGATTGAAAATAAATTCTTTGAAAACATATGATGAATATGAAAAATTATTTAATAGTTAAAGAAAAAGTTTATTCAGAATGTTCTAAATAAACTTTTTTATTTACTTGATTATATGATTCAATTGCTTCATTTAAAAACTTTTTAGCAACAGCAACATCACACCATGCACCTGTTTCAACAATTTTATCTTGTAAATCTTTATAAGTATCAAAAAACTTGCGAACTTCTACTAACCAATGAGGTGTTAAATCACTTAAGGCATTAACGTGTTTAAAACGTGGATCATGATGACAAACACCGATTAACTTAACATCTTCTTCACCAGAATCTGTCATTTCTAACATGCCGATTATACGTGCTTTAACATAGCACCCGGGAAATGTAGGAAAAGAAGTAAAGACTAATATATCAATTGGATCTCCATCAGCTGCTAAAGTATTTTCTACATAACCGTATTCAGCAGGATAAATCATCGCTGAATATAATGGGCGATCTAATTTTATTTTACCACTTAATTTATCTATTTCATACTTGTTTTGACTTCCTTGAGGTATTTCGATTAAGGCTTCAATTATTAAATGTTCCATATTATCATCTCCTATTCCCTAGTATTATAACACATCTTAATTTTTCTTGTAAAAATAATGATTGTATGATACAATGGTGAAAACGTTGATGAAGACACGATATCATTTAATAAAAGCGAATCTTGATGGTGAAAGAAGATACAAATGATATTACTACTTCGGAGTTAATCTTGAAAAAGATCTCGTTTCCCGCGTTAAGGGTTTGAGTGTGCAGTTTTACTGTGAATTAAGGTGGTACCGCGATTATTCGTCCTTTTTTAAGGATTTTTTTGTTTGGAGGTAAAATATGATTAAAATAGAGTTTTTAGATGGGAATAGTAAAGAATTTCTAGAAGGTATTAAAGTAATTGAAGTTGCTAAATCTCTTTCTTCTTCACTTGCAAAAAAGTGTGTCGGAGCTTATTTTGATGATGTATTAGTCGATTTAAATCGTGAATTGAATAGTGATGGTAAACTACAATTGATTTTACAAGATGATCCAATAGCTTTTAAGATTTTGAATCATTCAACAGCACATTTATTAGCACATGCTGTAAAAAATTTATATCCACAAGCTAAGTTTGGTGTTGGACCTGATATTGAGGAAGGTTTTTACTATGATATTGACTTAGGTGAAACGATAATAAGTGAAAGTGATTTAAATAAAATTGAAAATGAGATGCGTAAATTAGTTAAGCAAAATTTTGAAATGCTTAGGCGTGAAGTTTCAAAGGAAAAGGCATTGGAATTCTTTGCTGATGATGAGTATAAACAAGAGTTGATTCAAGAATTACATGATGAAGTAATTACGATTTATACACAAGGTGATTTTAGTGATTTATGTCGTGGTGGTCATATAGGATTTACTAAAAACATTAAACATTTTAAGTTATTAAAAGTAGCAGGTGCTTACTGGAAGGGTGACTCTAACAATAAAATGTTACAACGTATTTATGGAACAGCATGGTTTAGTAAAGAAGCTCTTGATGAATATTTAGAAGTTTTAGTAATGCGTAAAGAACGCGATCATCGTAAATTAGGAAAAGAGTTAAAAATCTTTCAAATTGATCAAAGTATTGGACCAGGACTTCCTATTTGGTTACCAAATGGTTTTATAGTAAAAAAGATTTTAGAAAACTATGCATATGAGCGTGAAGTAGAAGCAGGCTATGTTCACGTAACTACTCCTGTTATCGCTTCTAAAAAATTGTATGAAATTAGTGGACATTTAGACCACTATCAAGATAATATGTTTCCTTTTATGGAGGGGGATAAAGAAGAGTATGTTTTAAGACCAATGCTTTGTCCACATCATATGATGGTTTATCGTAGTGAGTTACGCAGTTATCGTGATTTACCATTACGATTAGCTGAATATGGGGGCATGTATCGTTATGAAGCTAGTGGAGGATTGATAGGCTTAGAACGTGTACGTAGTATGCATTTAACTGATTCTCATATTTTTGCAAGATATGATCAAATTCAAAATGAAGTGGAAGAGGCATTTAAATTAATTACAACAGCAATAGCTGATATCGGTTTAGAAATTGATTATATTGAATTGGCTTTACGTGATGAAAATGATAAAATAAAGTATCATACTAATGATGAATTGTGGCAATCATCAACAAAGATGCTTCGTAGTGCTCTAGATAACTTAGGAGCTGAATATGTTGAAGCTGTTGGAGAAGCGGCATTTTATGGTCCAAAAATTGATTTTCAAGTGAAAACTATTTTAGGGCATCGTATTACCCTTTCAACGATTCAACTTGATTATTTATTACCGCAGCGATTTGATTTAGAATACATTGGTGAGGATGGTGAAAAACATCGTCCTGTTGTAATTCATCGTGGATTTATTTCTACAGCTGAGCGTTTAATTAGTATTTTATTAGAACAGTATAATGGGGCACTTCCATTATGGTTAGCTCCAAATCAAGTTGTTGTAATTCCTGTCAATGAGCAGGCACATCAAGCTTATGCTGATGAAATTGTAAAAAAATTACGAGCGGCTAAAATACGTGCTAATCTCGATAATCGCGATGAAAAGTTGAGTTATAAAATTCGTGAAGCACAAGTAGCTAAAATTCCTTATCAGTTGGTTATTGGTGATCAAGAAGTAGCTAATGAAACATTGACTTATCGAAAATATGGTGAAACTGCACAAGTTACTGTTTCTGTTGAGGAGTATTTAGAAATATTGAGTGCTGAAGTAGCTAAAATGTCAAGATAGGAGGAAGTTGTGCTAAAAAAAATTATTAGAGTGATTAGAGAAATACAAATGATGTATCAAAAACATCATTTGTACACATTTGCTGGTAATATTGCTTTTTTTGCTTTATGGAGTTTAATTCCTTTTATGATTGTATGGGAAGGAGTTGTAAGATTTTTTTCTTTCTATAGTAATAGTGAAGGTTTTATTACCGATGAAATAAGTGGAATTATTAAGAGTTTAGAACTTAATTCTTTTAGTTTTGCAGCACAAGATTTCTTTTTTATCATTATTTTGTTTTATCTATCATCAAAAGCCTTTACTTCTTTAATTTTTGCTTCTAATAGCGTTTTTAATGAAACAGCTTCACCACGCTTTTTTCTCGATAAAATCAAGGGATTTGTTTTTACTATTATGATAGTAATTTTGTTAGTTTTTCTTTTTACAATTCCTGTTGTTGGAGCATATATTTTAGAATTTGTTTATAATATTATTCCTAAATTAGATGGTTCAGTTGATTGGATAATTAATGCGACATGGCCCATTACAATTATTGTTACTTTTGTTTCAATCACGTTTATTTATACTTTTGCACCAACGAAGTATAACAGTGTGATGACTATGCTTCCAGGGGCAGTATTTACAACAGTTTTATGGATTTTCTTTTCAAGGATTTATTCATACTATATTGCAAACTTTGCAAATTATGCGGAAATTTATGGATTATTTTCCAGTGTTATTTCTTTGATGATTTGGTTGTATATTTTATCGCAAATTCTTATCATCGGGCTTGTGATTAATGGTGTATATCGTGAACATAGAAGATAGCCATATTTTAATTGGGGCTACTAAGTACGTTGATGAAGAGTTATTTTTTCAATTAAATGAAGAGTATGACAAGCTTAATTTATTATCAGAGTTTGTCAATCGTACAGAAGCTACTTATAACTATCAAAATGTAGTAGTAGTCGGTGTGGTTCATGATAATGTTACCATATCTCTTGAAGAAGGAAAAATTGCAGCATTTGCGTGGCAAAAGGATTATCATGATAGAGTGAAAAAAGTTTGTGAAGAAGTCAAACACGAACTTTTCTTAGATGATGGATTGATTTTAGTAGATACTCATTCTTTGAATGAACGATATTATGCTGTAAAAAGTGGTTTAGGTTTTTTAGGTAAAAATGGCTTAGTGATTAACGAAGAATATGGTAGTTATTTTCATATAGGTCTCATCTTAACAAATAGAGATGTCGACTATACTGATGAAGTTACGAATAAATGTGGTAGTTGTAAACGCTGTTTACAAGCTTGTCCAACAAATTCCATTACGGAATTTAAAAATAATGGTGTTAGTTGTATTTCTAATTTAACACAAAAAAAAGAGTATACGATAAAGCAATTAAAGTTGTTAAATGGATATGTTTATGGTTGTGATATTTGTCAAATATGTTGTCCTTTTAATCAAGAGAAACGTGTTAATACGGATGAAGAATATTTAGGAATTGAGTTGTTAAACTTAAGTAATAAACAGTTTAATAAAGAAATTGCTGAGAAAACTTATAGTTGGCGTGGAGCTAATATTTTGAAGAGAAATATTTTGATGGTTCACTTTAATAAGTATGGTAATTTAGCTAGCTATAAAGAAGATTTACAAAGTAAGTATTTACAAACATTCATTAAGAAAATAGGGGAGGAATATAATGAATAAGATAATAAAGTATGTTTTAGTTTTTGTAATAACAATTGGATTTTTAACAGGAGGAAGTTTTGCCTATCGATATGTTGTGGATCACTACTCAAGAATTAGTAATGATGTTAGTATAGAAGTCAATACAATTGAAGATATGCGTAAAATTATTGCAAATGAAGAAATAGTTTATGTTTATATGGGTAGACCTAATTGTGGGGATTCTGATGATTTTGAAATATATTTTGAAAAATATCTTCAAGATGCACCTGTAGATTTTGTTTTCTTTAATATTATCGATATTTATAAGAAGCATAGTTTGGAAAATAAATATAAAGATATTTTAACAGCTGAGTTTGGGATGAAAGCTACACCGACAATTGCTATTTTTGAGAATGGTGAATTAATTGCTTTAAGTGAATGGACTCCTGAAGGTGGCTATAGTGAAGAGATGTTTGAAGAATTTATGAAGGAGCATGATTTATTGTGATAAACATCGTATTATTTGAACCAGAGATACCACAGAATACGGGTAACATTATTAGAACTTGTGCTGCCCTTAAAGCAAGGCTACACATGATTAAGCCATATGGATTTGAGTTTACACAAGAGAGTATTAAAAGATATTCTGTTGCTTATACTGAAGAAGCTGAAATTGTTGAATATGATAGTTTAGAAGATTTTTTTAATAAGAATAGTGGTGAATTTTATTATATTACGAGGTATGCTCAAAATACTTATAGTGATATAACTTATTCACGAAATATAAAGACATATTTTGTTTTTGGTAAAGAAAGTTCGGGGTTACCAGATGAACTTCTAAAAAGCAATATCGAATTTTGTTTGCGAATACCGATGAATGAAAAAGTGCGTAGTTTAAATGTTTCTAATTGTGTAGCTATTGTCGGCTATGAATACATGCGTCAGTTTTCTTTTGAAAATTTGAGTGAATTTGAAATACAAAAAGGAAGAGATTACTTATTAAAGTAATCTCTCAGACTGTTGACAAAGTAACCTTAGGGTTGCTTTGTTTTTTTGTAATGAGAAGT
>CAZQIG010000013.1:0-41387 GCA_964593055.1 uncultured Erysipelotrichia bacterium | reverse complement strand
AGACAGCTAATTAGCTGTCTTTTTATACTTTTAATATTTTTTTTGTACATATTAGCACTAAACTTAAGCCGGCAAATAATATTAGCAAGATTTGCTTTGTTCCTGTTTCAGGTAAAAGAGTATTAGAATTGACATCTACTTCAATAGTAATAAAAACTTCATTACCTTGATCATCACTAACAGAAAGTTCTAAATCATATTTTTGAACTTTGCTAGTATCTAAATCTTCTAAATTAGATATCACAATTCTACTAGTTATATCTTGACCTTTAGCATCAGTAGCAGTAGCATTTGAAAGATTAATAATATCTTGATTACTTAGTTTTTTACCAACACTAATTGAAATATTATGAGCACTTATCACTGGTGAAGCAAAACCAACAATTACATCAACTTCAACATCTTTTGTATCAAAAGACTGATTAGTTAGTGTAATAACACTCGTATATACTCCAGCGGCATTCATATTAACTTCACTATCATCTTTAATTGCAAAATCAATTTCATCCAAATTTGTAAATGGAGTGTATTCTTTTGTATCAGGTAGTCCATATTTTTTTATAGCATCTACATAAGAATTTAAGCTAGGCTTTTTATCGCGAAGGTGTGCTGCAATAGTTATTCCATTGTATACTGCATTATCTTCACTCATAGATTTTTCTAAATTATCATCATCAGGTAAATCACTGTTGTTTTCATTTTCTAAATTATTATCATCAGGTAAGTCATTGTTGTTTTCATTTTTTAAATCTTTAACATCTTCTTCTACATTATCAATAAGTTCATCTTCATTTGCATAGAGCATTTTAGGAGATTCAACTGTAATGTTGCTTACTATTGCAATAGTGAATACTGTATAAAAAATAGTTAAAACTGCTTTCATAAAAGACCTCCTTTGAGAATAAGAAAAAATATAATTGTTTAGTTAAAACAAAAAAATATTTTACGTATTCAGGTACTATTATACAGTATTTTTGTATAAAAAACAATTTTATTTAACAAAAAGTAACATTAAATGTAAAAAGTTAAGTTTTTCAACACTTTGTAACGAATAAATATACAATGTATTAATAAAATACAAAAAAAGAATGATTAAATGTCATTCTTTTTCATACTAATTATTATTTAAGCTCCACAATAATATCATTTAAATTAACAGTTCCAGTTTTTGTAATTTTAAGTTTTTGATTAGTAAGATTAGTAAATAGAACAGGAGTTTGAATTGAAGGTAGAGCTAATTCTAATTTAGCTAGTTCGATGTTTGCTAAAAGTTGCCCAGCATTAATTTCTTCTCCTTCTTGAACTTGAAAGAAAATAAGCTGTTCTTCTAATCCAACAGATTCAATCCCTACGTGTACTAAAATTTCTAATCCATTTTTATCTGTAATACCAATGGCGTGATTAGTAGGACTAATCATTGTTACTTTTCCAGAAATTGGTGCATAAAGTTGATTCGTACTTGGAATAAATAAATATCCATCACCAACCATTTTTTCTTTAAAAACAGGATCAATACATTGATCTAGTTGTAAGGCTTCTCCCTCACCAAGACTTTTTAAAGTAACTTTTTTCTTAAATAACATCTTTAAGACTCCCTTTAATTTCGTCAGCTAAAAATTGTACTTTTGGACCAATAATTATTTGGATTGATTTATTTGAAGTTTGAAGAACACCTAAAACATTTAACTTTTTAAGTTCAGCAATAATTTCAGGATTAGATTCTTTAACTTCTAAACGCAATCTTGTAGCACAATTATCAACAGAAGTGAAATTTTCCTTACCAATAATTTCAATAATTTTATTAGATAAATCTGATGATGTTAAGGCATCTTCTTCTTCAGTAGACTCTTTTTCACGACCAGGAACAGGGATATTAAATTTTGCAATTGCCCATTTGAAAACAAAATAGTAAATGGCAGCGAAGACTAATCCTTGAATAATTAGCATGTACCATTTAACCGCTAAATCATTTTGGCTTGACAATGCTAAGTCAATAGCTCCAGCACTAAACCCAAATCCAGCAATCCACTCCATTGAAGCAGCGATAAATAAACTAAGTCCTGTTAAAGCCGCATGAATTATAAATAACATTGGTGAAATAAATAAGAATAAGAATTCAATCGGTTCTGTTACACCAGTTACAAAAGCAGCGACAATTCCAGCTGTATAAATACCCATCACTTTATTACGATGCTTTTTGTCTACACTATGTGCCATTGCAAGTGCAGCAGCAGGTAGAGCAAACATCATAATTGGGAAGAAACCAGCTTGATACATACCTGTAACTCCTAAAATAACTCCTTCACCATTAATATCCCCACTTAAGAAATTAGGAATATCATTAATGTTAATAAGATCAAACCAGAATACTTGATTTAGAGCATGGTGTAGTCCAAATGGGATTAATAAACGGTTAAAGAATCCAAATAATCCAGCTCCTATTGCTCCAAATCCAGAAATAAATTCACCAAATTGCACTAAGAATCCAAATATTGTTGGCCAAAGGATAATTGTTACTAGAGCAAAAGGAATTGCTACAAGTGAAGCAACAATTGGTGATAAACGTCTTCCTGAGAAAAAGGCAAATGCATCTGGTAACTCTACTTTATGAGTACGGTTATAAATAGAAGCAGAAAGTAAACCAATCGCAATTCCGATAAAAGTATTTTCAACTTTTGTAAAAGATAAGATACGATTTGGATCTACAACAGCTTCTGCTCCAAAAAACAGCTTTGTTATCGGCTCAGTAACACCAGGTGTTGTGATTAGTTTCATTGTTACTAACCAGAAAATAATTGCTGTTAGAGCGGCATTACCCATATTGTCTTTAGACATCCCGAAACCAACACCGATAGCAAAAATTAGTCCAAGATTGGCTAATATTCCATCACCACTAGCAATTAGCAATGATGAAATGAAATTTCCACCATCACCTACTGAAGAAATGGCATATCCAACTCCAAGTAATAAAGCGGCAGCAGGTAATACTGCTACTGGGACTAAAAGTGATTTCCCAATACGCTGTAAATATTTTAACATAAAAACCTCCTATAATAACTATATATAGCTAGTATAAAACTTTTGGCAGAAATAGGCAAGAATATTATATATAAAAATAAATTTTAGTTAAAGATAGTTTAAGGCTAGTAGCCTATGGAAATTGGAAAGTTAAATGTAAAATAAAAAAGCTTTAAGCATTTACTGGATTTTTTTTCCATAATTGTGTAAAATTAAATTAATAACGAGGAGGCTAATTATGAATGATGAGATAAAGGTTGGACAAAAAATAGAAGGCGTTATTGTGCTTGTCGATACTAATCACGCATACGTTGATATCAATGAACACATGGATGCAACTATAACTAAAGAAAACTATACAATAGATGGGGTAGAAGATTTAACAAAAGTTTTGAGTGTTGGGGATTCTATTGAAGCACAAGTAAGGTATATTGGAGAAGATGTAATTCATCTTAGTAGACATAATATGTTAAAAGACAAAATGTGGGAAGAGTATGCAGCATATGCAAAAGCGAAAACAATTTTTAAAGTTAAGTTGAGTGGTATTAATAAAGGAGGATTATTTACGAAAGATCCATTTGAATTATTTTTACCATTAAGTCAAATTGATTTAAATCGTGTTGAAAATCCTCAAGAATTTCTTAATAAGGAATTAGAAGTTGTAATAATAGATATTGATTCTAAAAGACGCAAGGCCACACTTAGTCGTAGAGAAGTTTTAGAAGCAGCGTATAAAAAGCAGCGTGAAGAAGATTTAAGTGAAGTTCGTGAAGGAGATATTTTGGAGTTAGCAGTTTCAAAAATAATTCCAACAAGAGGTTTAAACTTTAACTATAAAACGTTACATGTTTTTATGCCTATTAGTGAATGGGCTCATTTAAGAACTTCAGACTTATCAAAAGAAATCAAACTAAAAGACAAAGTAAAAGTAATAGTTAAGAGCGTTGATGAAAAAAAGAAACAATTAATTGTTTCACGCAAACGACTTTTGCCGACTCCTTGGGAAGAGGCGATGAAATTAATTGAAGTTGGAAAAGAGTTAGATTTAGAAGTAGTACATCTTTTTGAAGATACAGGAGCACTTTTAAAAATTTGTGAAGGTGTTAATGGTTATTTACATCAAAGTGAATTATCTTTTGATTGGCACAAAACAATTAGAAATACATTAGTAGTTGGAGAAAAAAAACGTGTAGTAGTCATCAATATTGATGAAGACAAAAAACGTGTTGGGTTGAGTGCTAAAAGATTAGAAAAAGATCCATGGCAAGAAGTAGCAAATCTAACAGTCGGAGATTTAGTAAAAGGACAAGTTGTTTCAACACGTGGTAAAAGTGCTAGTATTGAAATTTCACCACTCGTTTATGCAAGATTAGCTCTTCGTGAAGCTACTGATAAAGAAGGAGTTTCTATTGCCGATGTTTGTCCGATTGGTAACGAAATTGAAGCAAAAATTATTAATATTAATCACGAAGCACATAAAATCGAACTAAGTGTTAATAAAATTGCGCTAGATGAAGAACGTGAAATTTATGAAGAATATTTACGTATGAAAGAAAACGGTGAGATTTAAGGAAGTGGAGCAAATTCATGGCTAAAGGTATTTTTTTGTTGCATGGTTTTATTCAAAGTCAAAAAGAGTTGAATGATTTGAGTCGTTATTTAGAAGAACACTTAGATTATGAGCTATATAGTACTTTGCTTCCAGGACATGGTAAACAAGATATTACAAAGACTACCGCTGAAGATTGGATTGAGTATACTAAACAAGAATATGAAAAGTTTAGTAAGTTGTATAGTGAAAGGATTATTATTGGCTTTTCAATGGGAGGAGTACTGGCTACATTTTTAGCTAGTACTTACTCATGTGATAAATTAGTTTTAATTGCGCCATCTTATGAGTATATTTCTTTAAGCTTTAGAAAAATAAAAAAAATGCGCAAGAGTGAGATTAAATTGATGATTAATCTCGTAATTACTAAAAAAGTAGGTATTAATGTGCTCCGTAATTTTGTTCGCTGCGTTAAGTACTGTGATGATCATAGCAAGCATTTTTCAATGCCGTATCGCATTTATTATGGTATTAATGATTTCGTAGTAGACGAAAGTATGATTGTACACATTTTTAATAAAGGAACTAATGAAAATCGCAAAGCAATTATTTATGATGATCGTAGTCACATTTTGCTAATTGATCGTGGACAAGAACAAATATTTAATGATATTTATAATTTTATTAAGAGCTAAATGGAAAAAGGAGAATTAATTATGAAGTATTTTATGAGCAGTATTGAAGAAGCACTAGCTTCTTTAAAAAGTACTCCTGAAGGGTTAAACAATGATGAAGCTCAAAAGCGGTTAGAAGAAAATGGTAAAAATGTTTTAGAACTAGAACCACCTAAATCTGCTTGGAAAATATTACTAGAGCAGTTACATGAACCGATGGTGTATATTTTATTATTTGCAGTAGGGTTATCAGTTATTTTACAACATTATCCCGATGCTATAATAATTTTTATAGTTATTTTGATTAACGTTTTAATTGGTACAGTTCAAGAAAAAAAAGCTATTAATTCTTTAGAATCGTTAAAATCTTTAGTACAACCAAAAGCAAGAGTTTTAAGAGAACAAAAACAAATTGAAGTATTTGCTAGTGATATTGTTGTCGGAGATATTGTAATTTTAGAAGCTGGTATGGTTGTACCTGCTGATTTAAGACTTATTTCTAGTTCGAATTTGCAAATTGAGGAATCATCATTGACAGGAGAATCATTACCGGTTTTAAAAAATGAAAATATTATCATTGATGATGAACATGTTGTTTTAGGTGATCGTAAAAATATGTTATATATGTCAACTCTTGTTACAAAGGGGCGTGGAACAGCAGTTGTCTGTCGTACAGGAAATGAGACTGAAATTGGTGAAATAGCATTAATGCTGTCCCAAACTAAGAAAATTCAAACACCTTTGCAAAAACGCTTAGCAGAATTGACAAAAATTTTAGCAATTTTAGCAATTTCAATTACATTTTTAATGTTGCTTGTAGGTATTGTTCAAAAAAGACCTTTACTCGATTTGATACTAACTTCTTTATCATTAGCAATTGCTGCACTACCAGAAGGATTGCCTGCAGTTGTTACAATTGTTTTAGCACTAGGAACGCAAAGAATGGTGAAACAAAATGCAGTTGTTAAAAGCTTGCCTTCAGTAGAAACATTAGGTGCGGTTAGTGTAATTTGTAGTGATAAGACGGGAACATTGACACAAAATAAAATGACGGCTCGTGATATTTATTATGATAATAAACTAGTTGATGCCAAGAACTTGAATGATGCTTTTGATGAATTTAAATATGCGATGATTTTATGTAATGATGCAACATTTGATGGAGAAAAAGAAATTGGTGATCCTACAGAAATTGCATTAGTTAAGTTACAAGAATTCGTTGAAAATAAAGAAGAGTTAGAAAAAAAGTTTCCTCGTATTGGTGAAATACCATTTGATTCAGAACGTAAAATGATGACAACAATTCACGCTTTTAAAGAAACGATTTCTTTTGTAAAAGGTGGTCCAGATATTGTACTTGGAAAGTGTTCGCATATTAAAACTAGTTCTAGTGTGGAAGTTTTAAGTAGTTCTAAAAGAGCAGAGCTATTAGATGAAGTTTCTAAACTTAGTCAAAAAGGCTTACGAGTGTTAGCAATTGCATATGCTTCAAAAGCTTTAGAAGTAGAAGAAGATTTGATTTTTTGTGGACTAGTTACGATGATTGATCCACCACGAATTGAAGTAAAACCAGCTATTGAAAAAACAAAGCAAGCTGGTATTACAACTGTAATGATTACAGGTGATTACAAAGATACAGCATATGCAATAGCACATGAGTTAGGTATTGTAGAAAATGAGAGTGATGTAATTAGCGGGTCTGAACTTTCAAAGATGAGTGATGAAAAGCTAGCTCTTAAAGTAAAAACAACACGCGTATTTGCACGTGTTTCTCCAAAAGATAAGGTACGCATCATCGAAGCTTTTAAAAGTAATAATATGATTGTTTCGATGACAGGTGATGGTGTTAATGATGCGCCTTCTTTAAAGAAAGCTGATATTGGTGTAGCTATGGGAATTACTGGAACAGAAGTTAGTAAAGATGCTGCTGATATGGTTTTATTAGATGATAATTTTACAACAATTGTAAAAGCGGTTGAAGAAGGGCGTAATATATACAATAATATTAAGAAAGTAGTGCTATTTTTAGTTTCTTGTAATTTTGGAGAAATCATCGCATTATTTGTAGGTATTTTACTTGGCTTGCCGGCGCCATTAGCAGCAGTCCAAATTTTATGGGTTAACTTAATTACGGATACTCTTCCAGCACTATCTTTAGGGATTGATAAAACTAATGAAGATTTGATGATTAAGAAACCTCGTAAAATAAATGAATCTATTTTTGCTGGAGGAAATATAAAATTAATTGTTCTAAACGGAATTTACATTGGATTATTAACGTTTTTTGTATTTAGGCATTATTATAATGTAGAGAGCTTAGTTTATGCTCAAACAATGGCTTTTAGTGTTTTAGGGTTATCACAATTGATGTATTCTTTAAGTATTAGAAGTATTTCAGAGCCGATTTATAAGATAAAATTGTTTACGAATAAGTATTTATTAGGTTCAATTTTGTTAGCAGTATTTTTACAACTATTAGTAATTGAATTACCAATTTTAAATAAACTATTTTATACTACGGTAGTTAGTTATATGGATTTACTATACATTTTATTATTATCACTTTCAGTAATTGTTTTTAGTGAAATAACAAAGTATTTTGTTAGAAAGACACAATAATGAAGTTAATTGTCGGATTAGGAAATCCAGGAACTGAATATGATAATACTAGACATAATATAGGGTTTATTGTTATTGATGAAATAGCTAAAGAGTTAAATGTTTCCAAGTATACAGTAGGTTTTAAAGGACTTTATGCAAAAGTTCACTACGGACAAGAAACCGTGCTACTTTTAAAGCCACAAACATTTGTGAATTTGAGTGGCGAAAGCATAAGAGAAATTGTTAGGTATTTTAAGATAGATCTTGCTGATGTACTAGTTATTATTGATGACATGGATTTAGCTTTAGGAAGGTTGAAGCTGAAATATAAAGGCAGTAGTGGTGGGCATAATGGCTTGAAATCTATTGAATTACATTTGCAAACACAAGAGTATAAACGCTTGAAGTTTGGAATAGGAAGAAATAGTTTAATCCCTACAAAAAACTATGTTTTAGGAAAATTTACGGCTGAAGAGATGGAGCTTGTAAAAAAGCAAGCACAAGTAGCTAAAAATGCTTGTTTGGAGTTTATTGATCAAGATTTTACAAAAATTATGACAAAATACAATTAAGGTGATTAATGTGAAAAATTTTGGAATTAATTTAAATATTTCCCCTGTAGTTAAAGCTACAGGGATTTTTGGGATGAATAAACCTTTAAATGCACATATAATTTATGAACAATCGCAATATAAATCACAACTTGTTGTCGTAAAAGATATGCATGAACTCGATAATTTAGTAAGAGAGTTACAAAGTTTAAAAGCTAATGTAATCACATATCCAATTGATTCTTATATTAGTAGTGATGCAGTAGCAATATCTTTAGAATTTATCGCTCAAAGACAATATGCAATTCAAAAGCTTTTACATTCACAAAATATTATTATGGTTACAACATTATACGGATTTTTACGAAAAATTAGTAGTAAAAGTTGTTACGTAAAAAAGGTTAAGAAAATTGCAGTGAACATGGAGTATTCTTTTGATAATATAACACAAGATTTAGTAGAAATGGGTTATAAAAGAGTAAGTGTTGTCAGTGCAAGTGATGAATTTGCTATACGTGGTCACGTATTAGATATTTTTGTAATCGGTTCTGAAAATCCGGTGAGAATTGAATTCTGGGGTGATGATGTTGAATCAATTCGCTATTTTGATTTAGATTCTCAAAGAACAATTAGTGAGATATCAGAAATAAATATAATTCCTTGTACCGAAATCTTTAGTAACGATTTAACTACAATTGCACAATATCATGATTTTCAAGTAGTAGCATACGAATATGATTTTCTAGAAGTAGAGTATGAGCAAATTGTTGAATATCAGAAAGCTGTTGAAAAAGACGGGCAAGATATAGTAAATCTTTCACATGATGATTTTGATTATTTTTTGTATGAGTTACATTCTTTTTCTAAGCAATCATTAGCAAAAGAGTATCGTTTTTCCATTGAGGAAGTACAACTATTTAAAAATGATTTTAAAATTTTAAATCAATTATTAGAAGAAAAGCAGGCTAAAAATTATCAAATATATATTTATGCTAAAGATAGTGAGATGCGTAAAGTTATCAAGAATAAACTAACTATTGATAATTACTATTTCGTTGATAAGGGGACATATTCGAGTTTTATCGATGAGACACATAAAATAGTATATATTTCTTACTATTCTTTATATGAAAGTATTTCAAAAAGGGCACAACGTAATCGATATAAATTTTCAAGACGTATTAAGGATGCTACAAGTTTACAAGTAGGTGATTATATTGTGCATGAAATACATGGAATTGGTAAGTATATTGGTATCAAAGCAATGGAAATTGATGGATTTCAACAAGATTTTTTTGAACTTCAATATTTAGGAAGTGATAAGCTTTATGTACCAGTAAGTCAAATTAGTATGATAACAAAATATAGTAGTAATTCAGAGTTAGTACCAAAAATGAATCGATTAGGTAGTTTAGAGTGGGAGAAAACAAAGCGTCGTGCAAGAGAGCGTATTAATGAGATGACTGAACGATTGGTTAAGCTTTATGCAGAAAGAGAAGCAACAGTGGGAATTAAATATAATGGTGATAGTGTTGAACAACAGCTTTTTGAACACGAGTTTGAATATGAATTAACAAAAGATCAGATTCGTAGTATTAAAGAAATTAAACAAGATATGGAAAGTAGCGTAGTAATGGATCGTTTATTGTGCGGTGATGTGGGCTTTGGGAAAACAGAGGTAGCTTTTAGAGCAATTTTTAAAGCAGTTGATAATGGTTATCAAGTAGCCTATTTATGTCCTACTACTTTACTTTCATTACAGCATTATTTGAATGCTTTGAAGAGGTTTCAAAATTATCCCATTAATATTGCTATTCTTAATCGTTTTACGAGTGCTAAAAATCGCAAAGAAATTATTGAAAAATTAAGTACGGGAAGAATAGATATTATTTTTGGAACGCATTCTTTATTGAATAAAGATTTAAACTATAAAAGTTTAGGACTTTTAGTTATAGATGAAGAACAACGTTTTGGAGTAGAGCATAAAGAACGCATTAAGGAAATAAAAATGGGTCTTGATGTTTTAACATTAAGTGCTACACCAATTCCTAGAACACTGCAAATGTCGTTAATGGGAATTCGTAGTCTTTCTTTAATTGATACACCACCTGCTAATCGAGTGCCAATTCAAACTTATGTTGTTGCTGAAAATAATTATGTTATTAAAGAAGCTATCGAAAAAGAAATAGCACGTGATGGACAAATTTTCATCTTGTATAATCGTGTTAAGTCAATTAGCACAGTAGCTCGCAAAATACAAAAGCTCGTACCTAAAGCAAGAATTGCTATTGTTCATGGACAAATGAATAAAGAAGAAATTGAAGATATCATGTATCGCTTTAATAAGTATGAATATGATTGTTTGATTACAACAACAATTATTGAAACTGGAATTGATATTCCTAATGCGAATACGTTAATCATTTATAATGCTGATATGTTTGGGTTATCCCAGCTTTATCAAATTAGAGGACGTGTAGGACGTAGTGAAGTAGTTGCATATGCTTATATGATGTATAATGATGGAAAGAAACTTTCTAAAGCAGCTGTTAAGAGATTGGAAGTAATTAAGAACTTTACTAATTTAGGAAGTGGGTTTAAGATTGCTGCACGGGACTTATCAATACGTGGTGCAGGAGATATTTTAGGTGTTGAACAATCTGGAGCTATTGATACAATTGGAGTAGAGATGTATACGAAAATGTTGAAAGAAGCAATTGGTAAAGGAGAAGATTTAAAAGAAGAAAAGAAAATTGCTTTAAAGAAAGAAGCACATATTGCTGATGATTATGTTAAAGATGATGATATTAAATTAAAGATACATCAATTGATAAATTCTGTACGTAATTACGATGATAAGAAGCGAATTAGTGATGAATTAAGTGATTTATATGGTAAAATTCCTGAAGAGATTGAAAAATATTTAGAAAATGTTTTCTTTGAAAACTATTTAACAGAGTTTGGATTTGCTAAATTAAGACATGAAAAAAACTTAGTCAAAGCTAAGTTATTAAAAGATGATATAGATGGAGTATGCATTTTACAAGCTGCTTCTAAAACAAGTCGTGAAATAAAGTTATTAAATACTCATGATGGGGTAGAACTTGTTATTAATAAGCAAAAAGTTTTGGATTATCAAAAACTTTTATTGAACTTCATTGATAACTATAATCGTTATATAACAAAATAACAAAGTAGTATTTCTACTTTGTTATTTTACTCGCGGTATCTGATAAAATCAAATGAGTAATCATCGGGATTAATATAACTAATCGTGTATTCAAACTTATTATTGTTCATATCATAAGTGAATTGTTCACTTTTAAAGAGCGGCTTATTTACTTCAACATTTAGCAATTTAGATATTTCTTCTGTTGCATATGTTAAAGAAATTTTTTGTTCAGCAGATGCTATATCTAGCTCTAGCGTATTCTCTAAATAGTTATACAATGATTTTTCTAGTTGTGCAGCATCAATAATCGGAATAATTTTTGGATTGAGATATGTTATTTCTAATGCAATTAATTTTTTTTCAAAAAATCTTTGCCTGACAATTTTATGTACTATCATATCTAGTGAAATACCTAGTTTTTTCTTTGCAGTCTCATTTCCCTCAGAAGTTGTTTGGAAGTGAACAAGCTTTGCATTAGAAGTTTTATTCTGTATTTTTGCATTTTCTGTAAAACTCAAAAGCTGTGTAGTTTTTTTCGTGTGATGTGTATCTCTTACATAACTACCACTCCCTCTTATAGAAGAAATATAACCTAATATTTGTAATTTTGTCAAAGCTTTATTTGCTGTCATTTTACTAACATCAAATTTATCACATAACTCTTTTTCCGTTGGAATTTTATCCCCTATTGTCCAAACACCAGAATTAATGTTTTCAATTACATATGTAACAATTTGTTCAGTCTTTGTCATTTTTACACCTACTCTCCAAAATAAATTTCATAGTCTAATTATATCATAGATCTATCTTTTAACAAATATTACGAATTTTGTATGCATAAAAGTATTGACAATTTATGCATAACAATTTATAATTATAAGGCAAGCCTCAATAGCTCAGCTGGTTAGAGCACTTGACTGTTAATCAAGGGGTCCTTGGTTCGAATCCAAGTTGAGGCGCCATTAAAAAAATATCTATTTTTAAATTTTGAATTGAAAAATAGTTTAAATATACTAAGTATTTCAAGAGATGTTAATTAGTTGACTAATTAGATTGTAGTAATAAGATTTTTGAAATTGTATGTGAAAAAGTTAATTTTGTGATTAGCTTTTTTTGTTTGCTTAAAAAATGTATGGAATAGTCTAAAACACTTATATATAGCCAAAAATAACTGTATAAGATTATGAATGCTTTAATATGTAATTCAAAATTATAAGACATTTAAAAGTTTTTTCTAAGCATTAAAATCACTATAATAGTTAAATTAAGCAGTATATTTTTACTGCAATTTCTTTGAATATTTTGACTATTATTTAAGAAATAAAAAAAGACATTGTATGATAAGTATAAAAATATTTTAATAGTAAAATGGGCAAATTTATTTTTTGCGGCTAGTGAAAATTAGGGAAGCTATACGCAAAATTGTTAAAAAAAGTGTGAAAATTTAGCAACAATTGTTAAAAAGCACTTTTATTGAGCAATAATAAAAAGAATTGTGCAAAATTGAAAAACATATAAAAATTAGGATAAAAGTTACTTTGTTAAAAAAATATGATTAAAAAATGATTGATTAAACTAAAGATGTCTATTTTATAAAAGATGTTTTGTCTGAAATGTTTTTAATGCTAAAGCATATAAAAATTATTTTCAACAATTAATTAAATTTTATTTTTAATAATAAAAAAAAGAGTAGAAATATAAAGGTCAATTTTACTCTTTATCTAAAAATTGCTTAATTTTTGTTTGTAAATTTTCTAGCTCTTGTTTTGAAAGACTAGTCAAATTTGAAAGCTTTTCATTAATTTCTTTTAAGTCATGTTGGCGTTTGATACGATTTAGTTCTATGGAAAAAGTTACAATAGTACTTGTAATCAATGTAAACAATATAATACCATATACCATCAAAATTATTCCAGTAATTCTACCAATCTTAGTAGTAATAACTATATCACCATAACCTACAGTTGTGATAGTTGTCATACTCCACCAAAAACCATCGAAAAATGTGTCTACTTCGTTTTCAAAATGCATGACTACAAGGCTAGAAGTGATAACTAGGAGTGCTAAAATATATAGTATCTTATCTAAGTTAGTTAGTTTAATAATTTTTCTAAAAACTCTAAAAGGTTTCATATGTATACTCACTTAGCAACTAAAATATCACTGATGATTATTTCACCAAGATGATAAATTGTTTTAGATTCTATGCTAGAAAAATATTTTTTGTCATTAACAGTTAAATATCGATATACAATAGACATTAATGATTCCAAGACTAAAAAAGAAATTTGCCATATTTCATATTCTTTTTTAATAACACCTTTTTCAACACCTTCTTTTAAGATTTGAAGGGTAAACTCAACTTCATTCATTAACTGAGCATGTTCTTTTTGAATGCGTTTAGAATTAGCTTTTTTAGCATCGAATTCGATAATATAGCGTACCTCATTAGGAAACTCTAAAAATGTATCAATAATAATATTAACTGTTTGATAAAGTTTTTCTCTAATATCATTTGTAGTTAGGGCCTTACGTCGTTCAATAACGGTGTTAGATAACTTAATGAAAATAATTTTATAAACTTCAAACATGATATCCATTTTACTTTCAAAATAGCGATATATTGTTCTACGTGTACAGTTTGTGTATTTTTCTAATCCAAACATTGATGCAGTATTAATACCTTCTTTTAAAAAATATTCTAAAGCACTTTCTATGATTATCTCTCTATTAATTTTTTGTTTAATCATAAATAATAGCCTCCATTCATAATTAAATGTATACAATAATAATACCATAATTATTGAGGTGAGTAAATTCTTTTAATCTAGTTGGTTTTTTTAATAAAATAGTGTATAATCATATATATATAGTAAGCGTATAATAGTAGTAATAAGGACTACGAGTTTCTACCCCTATACCGTAAATTATGGGACTACGTAAATTTTTTGCGTTTGCGTATGTTAATGTGGAAACTCGAAAGTATGAGTTTTTTTAATTAGGAGGAAATATGAAAAAATACTTAACATTCGATGATGTATTACTTTTACCTCATTATAGTGAAATTCTGCCAAGAGATGTACAATTAAACACCCAATTGACAAGAAAAATTAAATTAAATATTCCTTTACTGAGTGCAGCTATGGATACTGTTACAGAATCGGATATGGCAATACATATGGCTCTTAATGGAGGAATAGGTATTATTCACAAGAATATGGATGTGGAAAGTCAAGTATTAGAAATAGAAAAAGTTAAGCACTTTGATATTTTGATTAATCGTTACCCATATTATATTTTAGAAGATAAAAACATATATCAAGCTGTAGAAATTATGAATACCTACAGTATTTCAAGTATCATAGTTGTTAATGAGCAAAAAGTCGTTAAAGGTATTTTAACACGTAAAGATTTAAGATTTATTGATAATTATGCTGATGAAATTAGTAAACATATGATAAAAGAAGTTGTTGTAACAAAAGAAGGAATCACAGCAGCAGATGCAGCAGATTTAATTTATTCAACGAGATTATCTAAAATTCCTGTTGTAAATGATAACAATATTTTAACGGGGCTAATTACGATGAAAACTTTAAAAAAGATGGATTTATATCCACTTAAAAACTTAAATGACAAAGGTGAATTAGTTTGTGGAGCTGCGGTTAGTGTCAATGAATCTACTATTGAGCGTGTTGAAAAACTTGTTAAAGCAGGAGTAGATGTAATTGTTATTGATTCAGCTCATGGGCATTCAAAATCTATTCTTGAAATGACAAAGGCAATTAAAGCGCGTTTTGATGTAGAACTTATTGTTGGAAATATTGTAACTCCAGCAGCAGTAAAAGCTCTACATGAAGCTGGAGCTGATGCTGTTAAAGTAGGGATTGGTAGTGGATCGATTTGTACAACAAGAATTGTTAGTGGTGTTGGAGCACCACAATTAAGTGCGATTAGTGAATGTTATGAAGAAGCTAAAAAGTATGATTTACCGGTGATAGCTGATGGAGGAATAAGATATTCTGGTGATATCGTAAAAGCTTTAGCAGCGGGTGCTAGTAGTGTTATGTTAGGGTCTATTATGGCAGGACATGATGAAAGTCCTGGAGATTTAATTGTAGTTGATGGTAAAAAATATAAATCATACGTTGGTATGGGAAGTGTTGTAGCAATGGAACGCGGTGGTGGTGACCGCTATTTTCAATCAAAAGTAAAAAAATATGTGCCGGAAGGAATTGAAGCAGTTAAGGAGTATCGTGGAAGTGCTGATGATACGCTTTATCAAATTATTGGTGGAATTAAGTCTGGTTGTGGTTATCTTGGGGCTCTTGATTTACAAAAACTAGTAGAACATGCTGAGTTTATTGAAATCACTAATTCAGGAATGAAAGAATCTCATCCACATACAATTTCAGTTACTAAATCGGCGCCAAATTATGATGCATAAATGTATAAATGTTCAAATATGGTGAACAAGTTTCTACCTCATAACCGTAAATTATGAGACTACATTTAAGTATTTTTTGCTTAAATGTAGAAGAGATATTTATATCTCTTTTAATTTTGAGGAGGTTGTATAATGATAAAAATTATTATGGGTTCTATTTCAGATTACGAAGTAATGAAGCAAGCGGCTGATATTTTGGAAGAATTTGAGCAAGATTACGAAATAGAAATTGTGAGTGCACATCGAACACCGGATAAAATGTATCAATTCGCTAAAAATTTAGCACAAGATGATATTGTAATTGCCGGAGCAGGAGGAGCTGCGCATTTACCAGGAATGGTGGCGGCTTTATGTCCTAATGTTGTAATTGGTGTTCCTGTAAAATCGAAAGCATTAAGTGGTATTGATTCATTATTATCAATTGTGCAAATGCCAAAAGGAGTCGCTGTAGCAACAGTTGCTATTAATGCAAGTGCTAATGCAGCCTTATTAGCTTTACAAATAAAAGGATCGCTAGATCAACAATTATATCAAAAAATTGTTGAATATCGCCAAAAACAAACGTCAGCAGTTGAGGAGCAAGTTTTATGAGATTAGGAATTGTCGGTGGTGGTCAGTTAGGAATGTTTTTAGTTTTAGCTGCGAAAAAGCGAGGATTAAAAACAATTGTACTTGACCCAAATCCTAAATGTAGTGCTAGTAATTATGCTGATAAATTTATTTGTGCTTCTTTTACAGATGAAAAAAGCATTGGAAAATTATTTGAAGATACAGATTATGTAACTTATGAATTTGAGAATATTAACTTAGATGTTTTGTTGCAGAATGATTTACAGAAATTAGTACCCCGTCTAAATTCATTATTAATCTCTCAAGACCGCCTTTTAGAAAAACAAGTTGCACAAAATAGTGGCTTAAAAGTTGGAAAGTTTTATGCGATAGATGACTTAGATGATTTGCGTATTTGTATGAAAAAATTAAATAAAAAAGGTGTTTTAAAAACGAGAAGATTTGGGTATGATGGTAAGGGGCAAGCTATTTTAGAAAGTGCTGATTATGAAGGTGATTTACTACAAGTTCCTTGTATATTAGAAGAATATCTTGATTTTGATTATGAAGTTAGCTTAATTGGCGCAAGAAATTTACATGGTGAATTTTCTTTTCTAAGCTTAAATATAAATGAGCATCTTAATCATATTTTATTTAAAAGTGTTTTAACACAGTCCAAAAAATATGAAACTATTCTAGAAAGATTTATGGAAATAAATAATTTATATGGTATTTTGACAATCGAGTTTTTTGTAGTAGATGGCGAATTATACTTTAATGAAATTGCTCCAAGGCCACATAATTCTGGGCATAGTTCATTAGATGTTTGTACGTATAGTCAGTATGATCTAGCAATATCTGCAATTATTGATGATACTTTTTCTAGTAATTCATGCAAAAGTGCAACGATGTTCAATATTTTAGGTAGTGATATTGAGTATTTTCGAAACAATGAATTAGAAAATGTTATGTTTTATGATTATTTTAAAGAAGAAGTTAGAGATAATCGTAAAATGGGACATTTAACAACAAGTGATGAGAAACAGATAAAAAAATTAGAAGAATATTGGATGGTGGATTATGAATAAGATTTTTTTTATCAGAACTAAAGAAGCGTATCGCTCTAATAAATGGGAAAAAAAATTTTTAGAAGAGTTGTCAGTAGATGTAAGAGTTGATGAGGTAATTTGCTATAAAGTTTTTGGGATTGAAGAAGAAGAAGTAAAGTATCTTGTAGAAAATATTTTATTAGATAATTATACAAAAGAAGTTGTAGAACTAGATTATCCTGCTGTATTTGGTTATAAATTACACGATAATCAGTTTTGTGCACGTAGTGAAAGTGTTAAACAGTGTTTTAATTTACGATTTTCTAGAGAAATTGAAGTAGTGAGTGGAACTTTTTTATGCTTTGATCGTGCTCTTGATTTAGAAATAATCAAAAAAAATGTTATTAATGTTGTAGATAGTGAAGAAATGGATTTATCTTTAGAAAAAAAAGCTGTAGTCACTAAAAGTGCCAGTTTAAAAGAATTTACAGATTTTGCTAATTTTACAGATGAAAACTTACAAGCAATAGCTCAAGAATTAGGGCTAACACTAGATCTTGATGATTTACGCGTTATTAGAACTTATGCTCAAAATGAAAAGTGTAGTATTAATGAATTAGAGTTACGTGTTCTAGATACATATTGGTCTGACCATTGTCGTCATACGACTTTTAATACGATTATAGATAAAATTGATATTGCTGATGATACTGTTTTAGAAGTGTACAAAGAGTTTTTAGAGTGGAAAAAGGAGTTAGGTATTGAACATTTAACGTTGATGAATTTAGCAACGATTAATGCAAAGTATTTAAAAAAACACGGGCATCTTTTAGCTGTAGAAGAGAGTGAAGAAGTAAATGCTTGTAGTGTACATGTTGATTTAGACGGTGAAGATTGGTTAATGATGTTTAAAAATGAAACGCATAATCATCCAACAGAAATTGAGCCCTTTGGAGGGGCAGCAACATGTGTAGGTGGAGCTATTAGAGATCCGTTAAGTGGGCGTAGTTATGTGTATCAAGCAGTACGTGTAAGTGGTAGTGGAAATCCATTTGAAAATATTAGTGAAACTTTAGCGAATAAGCTAGCACAAAAACGAATTTCGTTAGAATCAGCTAAAGGATATTCTTCATACGGTAATCAAATAGGATTGACAACAACATATGTTAAAGAATTGTTTCATGAATCATATAAAGCTAAGCATTTAGAAGTAGGGGCAGTTATTGGTGCTAACAAACTTGAAAATGTTGTACGTATGACTCCTTGTACAGGGGATATCGTTTTGTTATTAGGTGGTAAAACAGGAAAAGATGGCATCGGAGGAGCAACTGGTTCATCTAAAGAGCTTGATGATGACTCTTTATATACGCAATCTGCCCAAGTGCAAAAAGGAAATGCTATTGAAGAACGCAAGCTACAGCGTTTGTTTCGCAAAAGTGAGTTTTCTAAATTAGTTAAGCGTTCAAATGATTTTGGAGCTGGTGGTGTTAGTGTTGCTATTGGTGAAATTGCTAGTGGAGTTGATGTTTATTTAGATCGTGTACCATTAAAATATCAAAATCTTAGTCCGCTAGAAATCGCTTTAAGTGAATCACAAGAGAGAATGGCTATTGTAATTGATAAAGGCAATTTAAGTATGGTAGAAGAATTGTGTAGAAGTGAGGCAGTAGAAGTAGTTCATGTCGGAGATGTTACAGATACGAATTATTTACGCTTCTATTTTGAAGATGAATGTATTTTAAAATTAAAACGTGACTTTTTAGATAGTGCTGGAGCAACAAGACTTCAAAGTGTAAGAGTGAAAAAACAAGAGGGTCTACCTAGTTTATTAAAAAATGATGTTATCGAGCGTTTAGCACATAAAAGTTATGCTTCACAGTTTAATTTAAATACTTATTTTGATTCTTCGATTGGGGCAAGGACAGTTTTAAGTCCTTATGGTGGACAAACGCGTTTAACTAGTGAGAATGTTAGTGCAGTTTATTTTCCAAAAAAGCATTGCCGTGATGCTAGTTTGATAGCTTATGGATTTGATACTCTTTATGCGGAAAAAAACACCTTTTTAGCAAGTTATTATGCTATTGTTGAAGCTGTTGCAAAACTTGTTAGTAGTGGTGCTAAGATGACAGAAATACACCTTTCTTTGCAAGAGTATTTTGAGAAATTAGGGTCTTCAGATATTAAATGGGGAAAACCTTTTATGGCACTTTTAGGAGCTTTTAAAGCAATGAAAGATCTTAATTTAGCGGCGATAGGTGGTAAAGATAGTATGAGTGGAACATATGAGGATTTAAATGTTATTCCAACATTAATTGCTTTTGCTTTTAGTAGAGCTAGAAAAGTTATCTCTAGTGACTTAAAGCAAAAAAGTTCTAAACTTTATTTACTAAAACCTAAGATGGTAGGTGAAATGCTCAATCTTGCTGATTTAAAAGCACAGTATCAAAGACTTAATCAAGATATTTTATCAGGTAAAATTCTTTCAGCTAGAAGTATAGATAGTAGTGGACTATTTGCTAATTTAGCTATAATGGGATTAGGTAATCGCATTGGGTTTGAAATTAAAACAGAAGTAGCTTATGATCATTTAATTGGTGGAATTATTATTGAGTCATCTAAAACGTTAGATTACGAATTTTTAGGATATACGACAAGTGAGGAAAATTTTATTTGTAATGAAGAAACAGTTTCCTTTTTAGAAGCTAAAAATGCTTATACGGGTTTAGAAAATAAGCTATACCATGAAAAAGTAATAGCAGCAGAAGAAACTTATGATTATTGCTATGAAGCTAGAAGAGATTTTTTGCCTCCAAATTTAACAGAAGAAGTACGTGTAGTAATTCCTATTTTTCCAGGTACTAATAGTGAAGATGATGTTAAGCAAGCTTTTGAAAATGCCGGTGGAGTTGTTAGAGAAATAGTTATTAATAATATGAGTAATGCTAGTTTAGAAGAGAGTTTAAAACAGTTTGCTTCTTTGATTAAAGATTCACATATTATAGCGCTTGTTGGAGGTTTTTCTTTAGCAGATGAACCAGATGGTAGTGGAAAGTTTATTGCTAATATTTTAAAAACGCCAGTTGTAGCTGAAGCCTTGAATGAGCATTTAGCTAAGAAACATTTAGTAATTGGGATTTGTAATGGATTCCAAGCACTAGTTAAAAGTGGATTACTTCTAAAAGATTTAAAGGCAACACTATATCATAATGAATGTGGTCATCATATCTCACAATTAGTTTCTACTAAAATAGTTTCTACTAACAGTCCCTGGTTACGCAATTGTGATTTAGGTAAAGTAAACTTGACACCGATTTCACATGGAGAAGGAAGATTTATTCTAGGTGATGATACTTTAAAAAAACTTTTAGATAAGGGACAAGTATTTAGTATGTATTGTGATGATTTAGGTATCATGAGTTCTAACTATAATCCTAATGGGTCTACTTATAATATTGAAGGTGTTGTAAGTGAAGATGGATTGATTTTAGGAAAAATGGGTCATGATGAAAGAATGGATAATCATTTATTTATTAATGTAAAGGGTGAAAAACAAAGTGCAATTTTTAAGAATGGTATTGATTATTTTAGAGGAGGAAAGTTATAGTGAAATTAATTTATAAGGGCAAAGCAAAGGAAGTTTATGATTATGACAATGAACATGTTTTAATTAAGTATACAGATAATGCAACGGCTTTTAATGGAGAAAAACATGCCATTATTTCACAAAAAGGGTTTTTGAATAGTGAAATAACAAAATTTATTTTTGAATATCTAAATGATAAGGGAATAAAAACGCATTTCATAAAAAGCCATGATAAAGATAGTCAAATTTGCTTGAAACTTTCAATAATTCCTTTAGAAGTAATTGTGAGAAACTTTACAGCAGGAAGTCTTGTGACAAAACTTGGGATGACTAAGGGAGAAAAGCTAGAACCAGCCATAATAGAGTTTTCTTACAAGAATGATGATTTACAAGATCCGCTAATAAATCATGATCATATTTTGGCACTTCGATTATGTAGTGAAGATACTTTAAAAGAAATTACTAATCAAGCAAGACAGATAAATGTAATTTTAACAAATTTATTTACAGAGATTGATTTAATGTTAGTTGACTTTAAATTGGAGTTTGGCCTGACTAACGATGGAGAACTTGTTTTAGCAGATGAATTTTCACCAGATAATTGCCGATTATGGGATGTTAAAACACGTGAGAGTTTTGATAAAGATCGTTTCAGAAATGATTTAGGAGAAATGTCAAAATATTATCATGAAGTTTTATTACGATTGCGTGGTGTAAAGTGTGAATAGTATTAATGAAGAGTGTGGCTTAATTGGAGTATTTAATAATAAAGATGCTTTTGAAATAGCTAAGTTTGGTCTTTTAACATTGCAACATCGTGGACAAGAAGGTTGTGGAATAGCATATGTAGATCAAAATTACTTAGATGTTATAAAAGGTCGAGGGTTAGTTAGTAAAGTAATTAACAATAAACATATAACATGTGAGCACGCAATTGGGCATGTTCGCTATTCTACAACAGGAGCAAATAGTTTAGAAAATGTACAACCTTTTGTAATTCGTAGTATGAAAGAAACTTTTAGTGTTTGTCATAATGGTAATTTAGTAAATACTTTACAGTTAAGAGAAATGCTTGAGGATGAAGGAAGTATTTTTCATTCATCAAGTGACACAGAAATAATTGCACATTTAGTACGAAAATTTAAAGGTAGCAGATTAGAGCGTATCAAAAAAGCTGTTTCTAAGTTGGAAGGAGCATTTGCATTCTTGTTAATGTTTGAAGACGAAATGTATGTTATTCGTGATAAAAATGGGTTACGCCCTCTTTGTCTTGGACAAATAGGTGATTCATATGTTGTGAGTAGTGAATCTTGTGCTTTCAGTGTCGTAGGAGCGAAGTATTTACGTGATATTAACCCTGGAGAAGTTTTACGAATTAATGCTAATGGGTTACATAGTGAATTTTATGCAAATCCTTCTAAGAAAACAATGTGTAGTATGGAATATATTTATTTTGCTAGACCAGATAGTACAATTGATGGGATGAATGTTCATCAAACACGTTTTAAAATGGGAGAGTTATTAGCAGAAGAAGATTTAAAAGCAGATATTGTAATTGGTGTTCCTGATAGTGGGTTATCAGCAGCATATGGCTATGCTTATGCTAAAAATATGAAACTAGAATTAGGATTGATAAAAAATAAGTATTCAGGTAGAACGTTTATTGAGCCAACGGACGCTTTAAGAAAGCAAGGAGTAAAGTTAAAGCTTTCAGTTATTTTTGAAGTAGTTAAAGATAAAAAAATTGTTGTTGTTGATGACTCAATTGTGCGTGGAAATACATCACGAAAAATTGTTGAACTTTTAAAAGAAGCAGGTGCAAAAGAAGTCCATTTACGTATTGCGTCACCGCCTATTAAGTTTCCATGTTTTTACGGGGTTGACTTCTCAACGTATGATGAATTAATTAGTAATCGTTTTAATGTGGAAGAGCTTTGTAATTTTATTGGCGCAACGTCATTAAAGTTTTTGTCAATTGATGAATTAGAAGCATGTGCGAGTCAAGACATATGCATGGCATGTTTTAATAAAAATTATCCAACTAATTTGTATTTGGATTTAAAAGAAGCTAATCAGGAGGAAAAATAATGAATGAGTATGCTAAAAGTGGTGTTGATGTAAAGCGCGGTTATGAATCAGTTGCTAAGATTAAAGAAGATGTGGCAAGTACTTATGATAAGAATGTTTTGAGTGAGCTTGGTAGCTTTGGTGCAATGTATGACTTGAGTGAATTAGCGATAAAAAAACCGGTTTTAGTTAGTGGAACAGATGGTGTTGGATCAAAGTTATTACTAGCAATTGAAAGTAAGCAATTATCAACGATAGGTATAGATGTAGTTGCTATGTGTGTGAATGATGTAATTACTACTGGTGCTAAACCACTTTATTTTCTTGATTATTTAGCTTTAAATCGTATTAATCCATCTGAAGTTAAAGAAATTGTGCAAGGAATTGTAGAAGGGTGTTTGCAAAGTGAGTGTAGTTTAGTAGGTGGAGAAACAGCGGAGATGCCCGACTTATATGAGAAGGATCATTTTGATTTAGCAGGTTATTGCACAGGTGTTGTAGAAAAAGATGAGATTATTAACAATAAGTTAGAAGTAGGACATAAAATTATCGGTATTTCATCTAATGGACTTCATTCAAATGGCTATTCACTAGTTCGCAAAATATTTTTTAAAGATAATAATTATAGTTTTGATCATCAGTTTCTTGAATTAGATGTACCATTGATTGAGGAGTTATTAAAGCCAACGTTTATTTATACAAAAGTCGTTTTAGATATTTTGCAAAAAGCAGAAGTTAGTGCGATGGTTCATGTTACGGGAGGAGGCTTTTTTGAAAATGCTGAAAGGGTTTTAAATAACGAAAAAATTGTTTTTGATAAAGATAGTATTAAAGTTTTACCGATTTTTAAATTAATTCAAAAACTTGCTAATATTTCTGATGAAGAAATGTTTGGTACTTTTAATATGGGAATTGGCTATATGATTTGTGCTGCCCCAGATCAAGTAAGTAAAATTACCAAAATTATTGCTGATCATGGATTTGAAGCTAGTGAAATTGGTCTTGTTGAGGAGTATAGTGATGGTTGTCGTATTAGCTTCAGGTAACGGCTCTAATTTTGAAGCGATTGTCAAAGCAGGGCTTAAAGATGTTGTTTTAATATGTGATAATAAAGATGCGTATGTTTTAAAAAGAGCAGATAATTTAGGAGTTACATCAATTGTGATTACTGCTAAAAATAAAGTGGCATTTAACGAAAAATTATTACAGGAATTAAAAAAATTACAACCACAATTAATTATTTTGGCGGGGTTTATGAGAATAATTTCATCTGAAGTAATTAAAGTATATCCACGAATTATAAATTTACATCCATCGTTATTACCTGCTTTTAAAGGTAAAAACGCGATAGAAGATGCTTATAATTACAATGTTAAAGTTACTGGTATTACAATACATTTTATTGATGATAAAATTGATGAAGGTGAAATTGTTTTTCAAAAAGCACTTGAGATTGAGGGACTATCATTAGAAGAATTAACCGAAAAGATTCATATTTTAGAACACCGTTATTATCCGCTTGTTATCAAAAAAATTTTAAAGGAGATGAATTATGAGAGCTTTAGTTAGTGTTAGTGACAAGAGTGGTATTGTAGACTTTTGTTTGGAATTGAATAAAAGAAATATTGAAATAGTTGCAACAGGAAATACTTTTGATGTTTTGGAAAGAAACGGTGTAAATGTTGTATCGGTGAAAGACCTTACGGGATTTCCAGAAATTTTTGATGGACGTGTTAAGACGTTACATCCTAATATTCATGGGGGAATTCTTTATAAACGTGATAATTATAATCATGTTGCAACTTTAGAGAAATTAAATATTAAACCTATTAATTTAGTAGTTGTAAATTTATATCCTTTTGAACATAATATAGATAAAAAATTAAATGATGATAAAATGGTTGAGTTAATTGATATAGGTGGACCAGCGATGTTACGTAGTGCTGCTAAGAATTTTAAAGATATTTTAGTAGTTTGTGATCCAAGTGACTATAATAGTGTTTTAGAGCATTTAGATGAACCTAAAGAAGATTTTAATAAATTGTTGGCGATGAAAGCTTTTAATTTAACAGCTCATTACGATACGGTAATTAGCAATTATTTTTTAGAAGAGCAAAAAGATTATTTTAATATTACGAGTGAAGTTAAAGATGTACTTAGATATGGTGAAAATCCTCATCAAAAAGCAATTTATACACAGTTCCCAGAAGCAATAGGTTTTAATGATATAGAAATTTTAAACGGTAAAGCATTGTCATATAATAATTATTTGGATGTTAATAGCGCTTTTCAATTATTAAATGATTTTTCGAGCAATGTAATTTTTAGTTTAAAACATTCTAATCCGTGTGCTGTTGCTTCTGGAACAGATTTATTAAAAATGTATGAAGAAGTTTATCAAGGAGATAGTATTTCTATTTTTGGTGGTATTGTGGCAACTAATATGAAAATTGATTTCAAAACTGCTAAGAAGTTAAATGAAACTTTTTTAGAAATTATCATTGCTCCTGATTTTAGTGAAGAAGCTTTAAAAGAGTTAAAAAAGAAGAAAAATTTGCGATTAATTAAGTATGGTAATTTAAGTAATGGTGAATTTGAATACCGTAGTGTTATGGGTGGACTATTAGTACAAACTCCTGATGTTACATCATCAAAGAATCTAGATTTTGAAAATGTCAGTGAGCATAAAAGTACGTTTACTAAAAAAACGATTATTTTAGCTAATACAACGGTAAAACACGTTAAATCTAATGCAATTGTTGTTGCAAAAAATAATGCTGTTATTGGTGTAGGTGCTGGACAGATGAATCGTATTCAAAGTGCAGAAATAGCTTTAAAAGATAAAGGAGATGAGCCTCTTTTACTAGCTAGTGATGCTTTCTTTCCTTTTGCAGATATTGTAGAGTTAGCTTCGAAATATAATGTACAAACTATTGTTCAACCAGGAGGATCTATTAATGATCAAAAAGTTATTGATAAGTGTAATGAATTAGGTATTGCTTTGATTTTTACACATACGAGAACTTTTAAACACTAAGGAGGTAGTTGATGAAAGTTTTAATTATTGGTAGTGGTGGACGAGAACATGCTTTATATGCAAAAGCAAAGGAAAGTAAGATTTTTCAAAATGTGTACCAAATTCCTAAAAATGATGCTTTTGATAATTCTTATGATGTTGATGTTTTAGATAATCAGGCTATTATAGATTTTGTTAAGAGTGAAGACATTGATTTTACAGTTGTTGGTGGAGAAACTACTTTGATTAATGGAATAGTTGATGCTTTTGAAAAAGAAAGTTTATTGATTTTTGGTACGAATAAAGCAGCTACCCGTCTTGAAAGTAGTAAGAGTTTTGCTAAAGAGGTTATGCAAGATGAAATGGTAAAAACTGCTAAATATCGCGAATTTACAGATTATGAAGAAGCACTGAGTTATATGTCTAAACAAAGCTTTCCACAAGTTATCAAATATGATGGTCTTGCTGCTGGAAAAGGGGTTTATATCGTAAGTAATCAAGCAGAAACAGAAGTTATTTTAAAAGAATTATTACTCGATAAAGCTTTTGGCGATGATAAGATTATTGTAGAAGAATTTTTAACGGGTGAGGAATTGTCAGCTTTTTATTTAATAGAGGAAAATGAAATTGGAGCTTTTATTGGTATTGCACAAGATTATAAACGTGTTTTCGATGATGATCAAGGTGAAAATACAGGTGGTATGGGGGCAATTACAACTTCTAAATTTAATAATTATGAATCAGAAATTGAAGTAATGGTAAAAAGTGTTTTAAAAGGATTAAAAAAACGTAATATTTGTTATAGTGGTGTTTTATATGCTGGATTAATGCTATGTGAACAAGGAATGCATGTCATTGAGTTTAATACGCGCTTAGGTGATCCAGAAACAGAAATACTAGTTAATAAGTTGAAGAGTAATATTATTGATTTGATGTACTTTTTAAAAACATCTCAAAAATTTAGGGTGGAGTTTTACGAAGATGAATATATCGGTGTTGTTTTAGCTAGTGAAGGGTATCCTAGAAAGTATGAAAAGAATTTTGTAATTGAAGGATTAGATAAATTAGATAAGTATTATTTTATGAATATTAAGTATGATAAAAACTATCTGACTAATGGAGGAAGAGTATTATTTGTTTATGATAATGCTAAAACATTAGTAGAAGCTCGTAAGAAGGTATATTCACAAATTGAAAAAGTGACATTTTCAGGATTACATTATCGAAAAGATATTGGGAAAAAACAGTAAAATTGATTCTAAGTATTTACACGTAATAGTATACGTGGTAAACTGTTGTAGTTAGAGTTTTTTACTTAGAAATGAGGGAATTTTATGAAATCAAATACTAAATATATTGTACTAATTGCAGGAGTAGTTTTCAATTTAACTGTTGGAGTATTGTATTCTTGGAGTGTAGTAAAATCTGCTTTACAAGCGGATTTAGGATGGACGAAAACAGAAGCAACTCTTCCTTATACGCTAGCAATCTTATTTTTTGCTATTGGCCTTTTAATTGGAGGAAGATTACAAGATCGCATTGGTCCACGTAAAATTATCACAATTGGTGGTGTTTTAGTGGGATCAGGACTAATTATTTCAAGTTTTTTAATTAGTAATCCAAGTATTGTGGCAGTAACTTTTGGAGTAATTAGTGGTGTAGGGATTGGATTTGGATATGGAGCTGTTACTCCTTCTTGTTTAAAATGGTTTCATCCCTCAAAAAAAGGATTAATTAGTGGTGTAGTTGCAGGAGCATTTGGTTTAGGTGCTGTAATTTTTTCGCCATTAACGAATTTTTTATTAAATTCAACAAATGAAGTTTCAACAACATTTTTATATCTAGGAATTGGGATTATGATTGTAAGTGTTACGGCTTCACAGTTTATTCGTAATCCAGAACCTGGTTATGTAGCTGGTAATGCTAAGGCTTCTAAAGGTAAAGAAAATGTTATTCAAGAAGTTAATTATACATGGCAAGAGATGATGAAGACGAAACAATTTTATTTAGTATTTTTAATTTTTACATTTGGATCATCAGTTGGGTTAATGATTATTGGAAATATGAGTCAAATTTTTAATACTCAAGTTGGAACAAATGCTATTATTAGTGCGGCTATGATGGTTTCACTACTATCAGTATTCAATGCAAGTGGTCGTGTTCTAGCAGGAGTTATTTCTGATAAAATCGGTCGTAATAATACATTATTAATTACAGCATTTCTACAAGGAATTATTATGCTTTTCTTCCCGCGTATTGATTCTGTTCCAGAAATCATAGTTGGTTGTATGATAGTCGGATATTCATATGGTTCTTATTTATCAGTTATCCCAGCTTTAACTGCTGATAATTTTGGGTTAAAAAACTACGGGATGAATTATGGTATCACTTATCTAGCTTGGGGGATTGCAGGAGTACTAGCACCAATGATAGCAGCCAATATCGGAATTGATAAAGCATATTTTGTTTCAGCGGGATTCTCAGGGTTTGTATTAATTTTAGGATTAGTGCAAAGAAATATAAAACCTTTAACAGATACTACTACAAAAGAAGTATCTGTTAATAAGCAAACTGTTGAAGTATAAAAAAAGGGTTACTGAAATTATTCAGTAACCTTTTCTTTTGGAGTTATTCCCAGCTCTTTTAAATAATCGTGCAAGGTTTTTCCATCTTTAGTTTTTAATGGTATTTTTTCAAGACCTAATTGACCTTGTAATAAAAAGTTTTTTTCAATGAATCTTACATCAGTTTCATTCACAACACCATCTTGGTTTAAATCGCATTTAGGGGCGAAGTCACTTCGTAAGTAACATTTAGATATTTGATGCATGTCGATAATATCAATTACTTCATCTCCATTAACATCTCCTGCTTTATCAATAATAAGCTCATTATCTAAAGAAAACGCATTTAATGTTTTAGAATAACCATATAATCTATTATGATGTATAAAACTATGATTTGTGTTTGTTACCCGCGTTAGATGACCTGGGACTTTATAATAGATATCATAGAGATTATCTTTTAGCAGAGGTAATGTTAGTTTTGCATTAGCATAACGACTAATAGTACCATGATATTTTTTATCTGCTCCTTGCTCTTGAGCATAAAACTTAATACCCATTTTTGAATAATCATTACTAACAAGATTGTTTCCAGCTTCATTTAAAAAAGCTTCTGAAATAAAACGTGCATTTAATGATTTATGCGTTGTTAATAAATCAAGATAATTCAAATTATAAGCAAATATTTCTGTAACTGTTGAATTTTGAGCTTGCTTATAAGAAATATTTGTTACAGGTAAACTATGAGCTTCTTTAAAAAATGATTGATCATTTCTTTTAGAATTTGTCTTAAAGTAAATATCAATAAAATTAATATCTCCACTAAACCCTTGAAAATTTTCATCTAGAATATAACCACTAACAGTAGTATAGTTTTTTTCACGTACAATTTCTTCTTTATGTAGTTTTAAATTATTATCTTTTGCAAATTTCTTAAACTCAGGAGCAAAAGAAAACTTAGTGATTTTAAACAAATCTTCTGGAAAATGCCATGTTCTAATACGAGTGCTAGCTCCAGTAAAGTTTTGCACATTTTCTAGACGAATAGTCATTTTATTTTCGATATTTGGTTCCATATACTGGTTTTGGAAATCAACTGTAGCAAATTCACTAGAACTATCAATTAGACCTAGGTGCTGTAAATCCAAAGGATTATAAGAAGTGAAACTGTTAGGTAAGAAGCGTATTGAAACATCGTATGTTTCAATAAATTCACGATAAAATCTTTGTTCAAAACTACCATCACTATTAGTATAAAAATCTAAGCTTGCAGCAGCATAGTCACCTGCTAGAACAGACATTGATACGATAAGTCTTTCATCAAACTTAAAACCACGCTCTAAGATACTATTAATTTGCTTATCATATAACTTTCCTTTAATAGTTAACACTTCTCTTTTTTTACCATCAACTGTAACAGTTTCATACATCTCATCAGTAATTGTTATAGTATCGTTTTTTGGAAGTACATTATTATTTTTATCGAATAATTGCATTTCTGGTGAATCATTATGTACTACAATATTTTCAAAACGTTGTTCATGAATAGTATCATTTAAATCGACAGTTTTTAAAATAAGATCATAATTACCATCAACTAAATATTCTTCATCAAGTGATTGCAATTTAAAATCAACACCACTAACACTTTTAACGGGTAATACTTTTCCTAAAAAATAGCTATAATACGTTTCATAAGGATATAATACATCGCTATCATAAATTGTCTCCCCAAGTTTTCCAGACAGTTTATCATAACTGATTAAACCTAAGTAATTATCTGTATTTTGCTCTACAACAAAAATATAAGCTTCTTTCATAGGACTATTAAAATTCATCTCTATAACAGGAATTTCTTTGAATTCAGCATTACTGATATTTCCGACTATTGGTCGTTCAGTAAAAAAAGTATTAATACCATTATTACTAACTTTAAAACCAAAAGGAATACGATAGCTTTCATGTTGCTCATGAATATTTGTAAAAGTAATATAACCTTCATAAGTACCTACTAGAGATGTTTGAGGAACCGTAATTTTTGCATTAACTGTTTTTTCCTTATTAGGTTTAACAATAATTTTTTTAGGAATCTTTAAAGAGGCATTTGATGCTAAATTATCAATACTATTTGTAAAGTTTACAGATGTACTAAACTCTTTAGGCATATTACTATTATTTTTAATTGTAACTCTTTCAGTACTCTGATTTGCTTTTTGTGTTTTTATTTGTGGAGCATAACTGATTGAGCCAGAAAAATGTTCTAAATATGAAAAGGTAGTTTTAAAATCTTTATTATTTTCATGGATAGTAGTATTAGTAGCATAAATTTCAATTTCATGGAAGACACTATCATAAGCATCAACTAATCCAGATCCAACTTCATATACAGAATAATCTTTATCTAAAGAGTTAGCATTATTCATTAATGCTGCTTTTCGCTCATATGTTGTTAATTTTGGATTTTTTTCAAGCATTAAGGCAAGAACACCAGTAATATGTGGAGCAGCCATAGAAGTGCCGTTTTTCATATCATAAGCGCTTTGATAGTCGTTACTATTTTCATGCTTTGTGATATAGGCAGGAACTGTTGAAAAAATCATGCTCCCTGGAGCGATAATATCAGGTTTTATTTCATGAGTTACGGTAGTTGGACCACGGGAACTAAAACTAGCTAATTCATTGCCAGATATGTTTTGATAGCGTAAATTGTTAATAATCAATGTTTGATGACTTTGTGTTAATAAATCTTCTCCAGATTTTTTAGAAATTGTAAAAATAGGTATATCAGTATGCACTCTTCCATAATAGACATTGAAATCATCATGATTATTATTGTAGATAATAATGGCTTTAGCACCAGCTTTAGAAGCATTTTCCGCTTTTGCAGTTAAAGAAATTTCTCCACGTTTTATAATAGCAATTTTACCTGAAAAATCATGATCTTTGAAATCGCTTTCTTGTCCTAGTCCTGCTTCAATGTACGATAACTCTTGGTCTAAAAAAGCAGTAAAGTCAGCATCTTGATATCCGTAAATAAAAAGTGATAAGTCATTGTATGTAGTGCCATTTACATTTAAATCAAAAAATTCTTGTTTTGTTTCATAAGTACTAGCTCCAACAGTAATAGCTAATGAATTATTACCAGGAGTACCTAGTGTAAAATCATTTGGACCACTATTTCCAGCAGAGACAACAACACTTACACCTTGCAAAGTTGCATAATTTACAGCAATGCTTACAGGACTAGCTTGAGTACCACTTCCACCTAAAGACATATTAACAATATCCATATCATCATACACTGCTTTATCAATACCAGCTATTATATTAGAAAAATACCCCGTACCATAAGGACCTAAAACTCTATATCCATATAAGTCAACATTAGGAGCTACACCAAGAGCTGCATATTCAGCTTCCAAATTATTAGGATTTGCTGCGATTGTTCCAGAAACGTGTGTTCCATGAGATGTATAGTATGTTGATCCACTTTTATCAAATCGAGGATAATAAGTCTTTTCCCAATCACTATAAGTAGTTTCCATTGGATCAGCATCATTATCAACAAAATCCCATCCACGAATAGATGTAGGATTTAACTTACTAGCATCAATTCCAGATTTAGCTGTAAATCCCTTATAAGATGATGCTAAATCAGGATGTTTATAATCAATCCCCGTATCAATTACACCAACTTTAATACCTTTTCCAGTAATTTCACGTTCATGAACATCAGAGACTTTAATTGCGTTGTTAGAGTTTGTTGTTAGATATTGTTTATCCTCTGTATCAATTGGCGGTAGTTTTACAACTTCATCTGACCAAACTCTTGCAACAACTTTAGCATCTAAAATATCTAAAACAGCAGTTCCAGGTAATTGCATAGAAACTCCTGCAAAAGCATATCGATATTCATTGTGAATCACAACTTTTTGTGCATCATAGTTTAAATTACGTTTTTTTTGTAAAATTGAAATATAATTTTTAAATTGTAAATGAGCTTTTTCTAAATCAGTAGTAGCAGATTTTCTCGATAAGCTCGTCTTTGTTTGTAGACTATTTTTTAAGGCAATTTCTACAGGCAAAGTATTAAATTCAACAATTACATTCACTAATTTATCAGTATTAGTATCAATTTTTTTATCAATTTGATTATTTTGTAGTTGAATATCGTTATCATCTATTTCTGAATTACTTTTAGTTACTTTTTCATGTTGGTTATAAAAGATGTCTGTTTTGTCAAAGCTATCTGCATTTGTTGCAGAACTTCCTAAATAAAAAAGATTACTACTAATTAGTAAACAAGATAAGAATATTCCTAAAAGCTTTGTTTTCATTTTTTCCCCCTAAAGTAATAATTTAAATTTTGAGTTATGTCCTCCTTTCAATTATAATCTTGTAAAGCTTAGTTTAAGTAATTTTAGTCTATCATGGTGATTAAAGTAATTCAAATAGATTTTTAATAAGAATTTTAAATTGCGCTTGACATAGTTTTAGAGATGTGATAAACTACTCTTAAAGTTAGCCTAAACTAACTATTGATGCATCGTAGTGTATTTAGATAATCAAAATAATATTAAGATTCTATATAATACTCCAAAAATTATTATTCTATTTTTACGCTTACTTTTAGCAATGTTATTTTGACACCATAATGCTCTAGTTATGCAAAATAAAAATACTAGTTTTATGCTAGTATTTTTATTTATGATTATTTAGTATAATTTACTTTTTCTTTCATAGCTTCAAGTACTTCATCACTTATAACGTGTTCAATTCGGCAAGCATTTTCTTCAGCAATATTTGGATCTAGATTTAAAATTTCAATGAAATATGCCGTTATTAATAAGTGTTTACTATAAATTTCTTCAGCGAGTTTACGCCCTTTTTCTGTTAGTATGACAGGGCCATAAGGTTCGTGCTTAATATAATTATTTTCTTTTAAAATATTGATTGCCTTATTAACGCTAGGTTTACTAACTTTTAATTCAGCGGCTATCTTTGCAATGCGTGCTTTATTATTGTTTTTAGATAGTTTTAGAATAGTTTCTAAATACATTTCCATAGATTCAGTTCGTTTCAAATAGCTGCCTCCTTTATTATTTTTTACACTATCATTTTATATCATTTTTATTGCTAATACAACTGTAATGTTTACTTTTTGTTAGAGTGAATGAATAAGAAAAGAAGTAATCTTACGATTACTTCTTTTCTTGAGTAGGGGAATAACTTTCATTTATCAAAATTAACACTTAAGAACATAATATAAAAAATAAAACTTTTTTAATACAAATATTTAAATATTAAAATAGTAACAACAATTCAATTATATATTAAATAGTGTATTAGTACAAGTGTTGAAAAATACAATAAATAAAAAAAATAAAACTTCTTAAAAAAAGTTAACAAACAATTCAAATAACTTTTTGATGTTTTTTTTCACCAATCTTGATATTTTTCCCTATATTATTGAGGTCTAGAAAAAAATATTAGTTAAAAAAATTTTTTTTCTGAGTTTCTAGGGAGTAGAAATAAAAGTATATCAAGAATAATCAATTTTTTTATAAAATAATAAAGTTAACAAAATAGCAATCTAAAAGAAACAAAAGAGTTACAATTGTGTAAAGATTTAGTTTGAAAGCTTTAGGGCTGCTCACTTAAAACATTTAAGATAAATGGTTATAGAAAAAAGCTATTGAATTAATTCAATAGCTTTTAAAAGAGGTTATTTATAACGTATAGTTTTTAACTTTATCTTTAGCTACATATGCCATAAGAGCTAGAAGTCCGATAAAAGTTGCATAATTTATATTACCAGTTGCTGGTAACGCAGGATCATCATCTACTGTTGGAGTAATATTAACATTAGTAGGTATTACTGTACATAATGCATTATCTCCACCATTATTAATTTGTGCACCTTCAGTAGTACTATCGATAACATTTCCTTCTTCATCAACACAATCAGTAGGTAAATCATCTTTTTCGTGAATAATATTTACTAAATTCAAATGTTTTGGATCTAAATCTTCTGTTATTTTTAAAGTATAACGTGCAACATAAACATCACCTGGAGCAGATCGTCCTTCTAAACTAGCACCAGCCTCTAATTGTGGTATTAAAATAACACCATCTTTTAGAGTCGCTCCATTTTCTAAATTCTCATGTCTATCATAAAAGATAGGATTTTCATAATCGCTAACTTGCTCAACTACAGGTTCACCAACAATCTCGATTCCAGGTGTTTTGTTAATAGCAATTTCACGAAGCAACGTATCATATAGTGTATAATTGTACAAATCACTAGCTCCCATATTAGCAATTGTTATTTCATAATCTGCTGTTTCTCCAATTTCTAGCACACCATTACCATTACCATTTTCTGCAAGCGCCTTACTTATTTTAACTTCACTAGGCGCTCTATTAATTAAGAAATTAGATTGTGCATTTATTCCTACACCTTCATAATGATCAAGTACCGTAGCATTATATGTCCACATCCAATTTTTTGCTGTATACTCGTGATCAAGTTCAACAATTGCTGAAAACTCAAATACAGTACCCTCTTTAAAATCTATTCCGCTAGTAAAATCAATGACTACATTACGCTCTACATCATTAACTACAACATTTGTAGGAATATCATGGCTATTAGTACTTTCAATTACTTTACTACCTGCTGGTAAAACAATACTGTGAGCACTTGTTAAAGATAAATCATAATTTTCATCATCTAAATCGTTATCATAATCAGTATTTTCTAAAACAAGCTTGATCAGTACTAATTCACCACTGTACAGTGTGCTATAACCGTTTTCATCATATGTCTTATATTCTAAGTTTATACCGTATCTATTAGTTCTATTCGGTTCACTAACACCTCCAAAGATAAAATTAATCTCTCCTTCGTATAGTTCCCCATATGTTTCAAAATCTTCACCAAGTGCATTTAGTGTAGTGAATTGTCCATACGCAAGTACAAGCACTAATGATAGAAAAAATTTTGAAAAAGTCTTCATAATAAAACCCCCATTAAATTAAATTATTAAAAAATATAAAAATTATAAAAATATCATAGCATTTGCTATTGTTTATGTGCGAATACTATCATATTTAAAAATTTGCTACAAGCCTTAAATATAGAGAGTAACGTAAAATAAACAATTATGTAACAAAAGAATGTAATAATAACAACGATACAATGTTATAGATTATACAATTTATCTAATTATCAATAATTACTAAGAATAGATTTAATATTGTGTATTTTTGCATCATTAATTAATTTTATAAAATTATCTGCAAATTTATTAATTAGTTGATATTTGAATGTGCAAATAATTAAATTTTGTCATTATTCATCGCATATGTTGACAAAGTGTAATCACTGAATTTATAAGTGTAAAATAATAACATAATATTGCTTAAATATTTAATATAATAAAACCCCTAAAAAGTTTTTTTCTAATAATTAGATTAACTTACTTTTTTAGCATGTACGCATTAAAAGTCCTAAAAATTAGAGTAGTAGATTTATTATATAATTCTAACTTTTAGTCTCTCATTAATTGAAACAGATATTATTACTGCACCTAATACGTTGAGACATACAATGTTTGATATCGTATTAATTGGTTATGTTATTAATCATGATGGCTTGAAAGGGAGTGAATAAAAATGAAACTTAAGTATACAAATTTAACTGGTCACGCTTACAGAAAATAATACAAAATATATTGATATAAACTTAACATTAATGTTCACATTAGATAAATCTAATTATAAAAATAACAAACTTAAAAATATCGATAAGATTGTTTTGTGGATATAAACAGTTGTTGTTTATAAAGCAAAGGAAAATATTTTTTAAATTATAACAAAATAGCTGAAGAAGAATAGAATGTAAGTTAAACTTTGGGTCTTATATTTCAGAGCAAACAAAAAAAGGCTTTATAAAGCCTTTTAATTTTGAAATGGCAGGGGTAACAGGTCAATGTTGTCTTAATGTTTACACCAACTGAAGCCATTTAAAGACCTTTAAAACGCCCAAAATGAATTAAAAACAATCACATATTTTTCTTTTGGTCACTTTTCGGTCACTGTTACCATTAGTTTTGGTACTAATAATATATTGTGTCAATTAGATCAAGAAGTTCTTAGAGGAGATTGGGGTAATGGCGCTACTAGAAAATCAAAATTAGAGAAATTGGGACATAACTATAATTTAGTACAAAAAGAAGTAAATAGGTTGTTAGGAGTTAAAACGTCTACTAAAAAAAGCAATTCTACAATTGCTAATGAAGTTGTTGCTGGCGAATGGGGTAATGGTACAGTAAGAAAAAATGCTCTTACTAAAGCAGGATATAATTACAATGCTGTTCAATCTGAGGTTAATAAGAAGTTAGGAATAAAATGATTATTGAGGTATTGATGTATGGAAGAGTGTAAGAGTAATCAGGAGTTAAAAAATCTAAACAAAAGACTGTACTCACTAGAAGTTAAACATGAAAAGAATATGCAGGACATTGCAGAGTTGAAAACCTATAATACATTACAGCAAAAAACAAATGAACGTTTAATTGTTGCTATCGAAAAGCTAGAAGATATTATTGATAGAATGGCGAAAGACAATTCTAAATATTGGCGAAGTATCGCAATTGGCTTAATTGTAAGTATGATATTAGGCGTTTATATGTCTAAGTAAGCAGTTCAATTACATATTAAAAACTATTGAGGCTTAGTGCCTCTTTTTTTTGTTTTAACAATTCTATTGTTGACATATATGAAAAAAAAACATACACTGTTAATATCTTATATTATATATAGGATGTTATTGACATAGCTAGCTTTTATCATTGACTTTAATTCAAAGGGGATGATTGTATGAAATCAAAAAATCTTATTGTTACAACGCTTTTTGCATTTGCATTATTATTCACTTTATTTCCTACACAAGTAAGTGCGAGAACTACAACAAAATCGTTTTATGATAAAGCGCATGGTAAATGTAATTATATTAAATTATACTCAGATGGGAGCTATTCTCAAAACAAAGTTTATACAGTTTATTTTTCTAGTTCATATACTCACTGGCCAATGGGTATTACAGAAGATAGGGAATGGTCCTACGAAACGCCATCTTATGCGTATGCTAATGGTAAATTTACTATTTACAGTAGTTTAGTGACTCAATGGGCTTCTATTTCTTTTAAAAGCAATACTTACACAATGAAACATAAGTACTAAAAAATTTTAAAAGTTATCTATGTTATACATTATGTAGAATAAGGGGTAATATATGGTAAAACTTGAAAGGATTAATTTAAAATTTGACAAAGTACTTCTTGAAGATGGCAAAATCGTTATTCCCAAAGGTAAGGTAACAACAATTGTTGGTGATAGCGGAATAGGGAAGAGTTCGTTATTATATTTAATCGGTTTATTTTCATCTAATTTAGAATACGAATACATTTTTGAGGAAAATTTAATTAATTTGAAAAATGATAGCGAGATTAGTTATTATAAAAGAAGTAAAATTGGTTATATTTTTCAAGATAATTCGTTAATTGACTCGTTAACAGTTTATGAAAACATCAAATTGGCAATTAGATTAGCCAGTCTTGAGATAATTGAAGAAGAAATCCATAAACTTTTAGAGTATGTTCATTTAGATGAAAATATCTTAAGAAAATATCCTAAACAACTAAGTGGTGGGGAGAAGCAAAGAATTGCAATAGCGGTTACTTTAGCAAAAAAACCTGATTTAATTATCGCAGATGAGCCGACTTCTTCTTTAGATGAAAAGAATGAAGATATGATTTTGGAGATATTTCAAAAAATCGCAAAAGAAGATAAAATGGTGGTTATAGCAACTCACAACAGTAAAATCAAAGATGCTTCTGATGTGTGCTATGAAATAAGTTCAAGAAAAATCAATTTGATTAAAGGAAGCATTGATGAGGAAATTAAAACTACCAATACTAATAATTACAAAAAGCTGAAATCTATATCTAATAAATATTTACTACAATATACAAAATCGAGAAATAGAAAATCAAAATTTCAGAAAAAATTTGTACTTTTTCTTTGTTCAGTAGTAATAGCATTAAGTGCAACAATTTCAGTTGTAGGTTCTTCATTTGTTGATGAAGCTGGCGTAGCACTAAATGATATTTCTGAAAGAGAAGTATTTGTATTAAACAAAACTTTTCCATCTAATGACAACATGAATATGGAGGAGCATATTTCGTTTAATGATGAAAGCTACAATAGTATCTTGGGCATTTCAGAAGTTGATAACGTGTATGATTATTTCGAATTTGGTGATTACCATAAATACACAACAACCAGCACTTCTGCTGATGGAGTTTCTAACATCAAGGTACTGAAAGACAATAATCAAGAAATTTATGATTTTTCTTATGATAAAAAATTTTATAATGGATATGTAATAGTTCCTTATTACGAGGAACAAGAGTTTTTTAAACAAGCTAATGTTATAGAAAATAACGATGATAGTAATTTTAAAGTGTATGTAAATCAAAACATGGCAGATTTATTAAGTATTAGTCTCCAAGATAAAGATGTTGAGATAGAATTTGAAGCATCAGTGCCAGTTAAAGTAATTGAAACGATTGCTCAAGTTAATAATAACGATGATGATGGTGTAGATGATTATGAAATAGATTATGATGTCGCAATTAAAACAATAGTTAATGCAAACGTTATAGGCGTTTTAGAAAACCACCAAGCTTACACTACATCTAGTTCCAATGTAATTTATATGGAATATAACCAAATGAAGGAACTTCAACAAGAGTTCATTTATAGATTTGAAACTGAAGAGGAGAAAATAGAAGGGGTAGTGTATGAGAAGTGGCTACCAAGTTCAATGATTATTTATGTAAAAAATTATGCGGATGTTGATAGTGTTAAGAGTAAAGTTTCATCAATTGACCCTAATATAGTTACTGTTAGTAGTTATCAAGATTTAGAGTCATTTGTTAATTTAATTGATATGATCCAGCAAAATGCATTTATGTTTATTAGTGTAGTTCTGCTTGTGATATTTATTTTGATGACAATAATTCAAATGAATGAAATTGTTCATCGTAAGTATGAGATAGCACTTTTAAAAGCGAATGGATTTAAGAAAATGCATATTTTTAAACTTGTTATGATAGAATCAATTTACTCCATTATAATCATTACAATAACTGCTTTTATTATCTCGTTGTTGTTCCAATTTATTTTGAACATTTTATTGTTCGGAGATGCATCACTATCATTTAGTGTTTTCAATGTCATTTTTCATATTTTAGTGATAGCATTTTTATCAATTGTTTTACCAACAATAGTAACGCTTTATAGAATTAACAAATATAATCCTAATGAGATTTTAAGAAATTAAATCTTATGAACTAGAGTTCTAATCAGAGCTCTTTTCTAATACTTCTGTTGCCCAAAAAATGCCCAAAATAAAAATAAGTGATGTATTTTGAATGGTTTTGAGTGAAATAAATGGTTGCAAATGGCTTTATTGCGTCAGCAATTGCATATATTATCTACCCTTCACCCGTACCAAAATGACAAAAAACGGCTAAATAAAGCCGTTTCTATTATATTTTAATATGCTTGTCGCCTAAATGTTGCCTAAGAATGTTGAGTTGTTTTTTTTAATAAAATCTATCACAAATGAGTATTATATGTTATTTGTAAGATTATCAATAAATTGTATTGCTTCATCTTCCTTCTGATCGTACATGTGGCTGTAAGTGTTCCAAGTCATTTCAGTATTTGAGTGTCCTAACCTTTTTGATACAACTAATATGTTTACGTTATTATTAATCAGTAGTGATGCTAAAGCAGTTCCAAATTTATACAGCGAGGAGTATGGACAGGGTGGCTCAGTAGTTATTAAAGCAATGCAAGAAGATTTAAAAAAACAGGGCTACAATATTGCTATTGATGGTTATTTAGGAAAAAATACTGTGACAGCTATGCAAAAAAGTTTGAATAAAAAAGGACATAAACTTGCGGTTGATGGCAGTCTTGGTCCTGCTACTGTAAAAGCAATGCAGACTGAGTTAAACAAGGAAAGGAAGTAAATATATGGTAGAAGTGAAATTGGTAGAGTTTGTCAATTTGATTAATGGTATTACAGGCATATTATTCATATTGATAATTATTGCTGTTAAAAGCATATTGGCTGGGTTGCGTCATCATTTAAAGTTAGGTGACTTTGACAAGGCATTATTTATTAAAGGCATATTTGAAGATGTGGTTAGATATGCGGTTGTAGGTTACGGATTTTTTACTGCTCATTTAGTGGTAGCTTATTTTAGTGATATTTATCATGATGTATTTTATATTCTATTTCAATTACTAATTGGAATTTCCGTCTTGTGGGCTACAAAGAGTGCAATTAATCAATTAGTTAAACTTAATGATAATACACCAACAACAATAGAAGATAGCAAAAACAGCGCTTAGCGCTGTTCAGACCGTTGACAAAGTAGTCAATGGTCTTTTAATTTGGTAAGATATAAGT
>CAZQIG010000012.1:0-42148 GCA_964593055.1 uncultured Erysipelotrichia bacterium | reverse complement strand
CATACTTATATCTTACCAAATTAAAAGACCATTGACTACTTTGTCAACGGTCTGACGTTATTATCAAATAATAACGTTTTTATATATTACGTAAATTAATTACTATGCAGTAAAACTTTTTTACTAATTATTATCATCGTAAGTAATGATAGTATGATAAATAAGATATCAATAGCTCCTGTTGGTGATAATGTTGCATTAACATTTATTGAAATTTCTGCAACTTGTCCGTAGCTATCAACGACAGTCAATTTTACTACATAAGACTCAGTACTACTAATGTTAGTAATGCTTTTGCTATTAATTGGTTTACCATCTAAAAGAATTTCAGAAATAGTTATTGATTCGCTAATATCATTTCCGAATCCATCTGTTGCTTTTGCATTTGATAATTTCAAAATATCGGTGCTAGTTAAAGTCGTTTTTTCATCTATTAAAATATCATTAGCTTCTATGGTAGGCTTTTCTACTACAAATTTTACTGCTTGTTCGATAGTCCCATTAAAAGTAGTATTTCTACCATTTATCGTTACTGTTGTATCCCAAGTTAATGACAATTCAGTTTCTTCAAGAGGAGTAAGTGTATAAACATTAGAGCTTGTAAAATCAATATTACTACCATCGATACTTTTTGGAGAAATTTGATTTAGAGTATATGATTTAGATTTTACTTCTAAGTCATCTAAAACAATCAATTGGTCACTAAGAAATATTTCATTTAATTTTGTGAGATTACTTAGTGGTGTTAAGTCATAAATACTATTATTATTTAGACTAACATTTTCAAGATATGTTAAGCTTCCAAGTGCTTCAATTGATGAAATATTATTATTATCGATTGCTAAAGTTATTAAATAACTCATATTTTGAAGAGGTGATATGTCACTAATATTATTATTTGCTAGACTTAAAAACCTCATATAATTCATATTAGCTAGTACTGAAATATCAGTAATGTTATTATTGTCTAAATATAAAGTACTTAATCCTGTCAAGTTTGCTAGTGGACTAATATCGGTAATATTCGATTCTGAGGCTACTAATTCTCCTAAGCCTGTTATATTTGCAATATCTGAAAGATCACTGATTTTAGTATTAAGAGTTAAAGAACTTAAATTTACTAGGTTACTAATTGGTGAAAGATCAGTTACAGCAGTACAGCTTATATTTAATATATCTAAATCTTCAGTATATTCTAAGCCTGTTAAGTCTGTTATATCATCGCATGTTAACCCGTAATTAAGTACTACTTCAAAAAAATCTAATTCTAAAATTACGACTCTTGACATATCACTTTCTGTAAGCTCATCAGGTACGAAACCGTTCCCTAATCTATCATTTATGATAGATCTTAAATTAGCATCTGGCATATTTATATAAACATCTGGTTCAGTTAGAGCTGTTAAAATTTTATCTTCATTTCCAATAAATAAAAACCCTAATATAAATATTGAACTTAAAGCCGTTTTTATAATTTTTTTCATATTTCCTCCCTGTGGACATAAATGTATTTAATAAATGTCAACTAAATCATACAATATTTAACACTAAGTGTCAAACAATCTACACAAATTTTAATATAAGATTTATAAAGCAAATAAAATGGCAATAAACGCTTTATTTACGGCTAATAATATTTCCTATATAAAAGTTTACCAGTTTGTGTAGAGTAGTATTCTCTTAAATAGAGTTTACCTGAAGAGTAATAATAATCTTTTGTTAATTGTTTACCTGCTTCAGTATAAACAATTTTATAAAGTAAGTAGCCTGATTTTGTAGAATAAATTCTTTCATAATATAAGATACCCTTAGTTGTGTACGTTTTAGTTGAAAAAAGTTTTCCCGCTGTTGTATATCTTGATATAGATAATAATTTTTTAGAACTAGTTGAATATAAATGACGATATAATTGTGATCCACTAGTAGTAAAAGTATCGATATACCATAAAGTACCATTTTCAGTGTATGTTGTTTCTTTAAACAAAACATTTTTCGTAGTTAATTGTTGTTTGAAAGTTACAACTTTATTATTATTGTATAAGCTTACTATTGAAGGGTTGCTCTTTTTACCACTATAATAGCGATTGGCAGGAGGATAGTAGAAATTGGCACGTACTCTATTACTACTATCAACTAAATTAAAACTGTTATTATTGACTTCTTTTACCGTTAGAGGAACGTATTTACGTAAATTAATTAATTGATAATTTAAAGCTTTTTGCAAATTACTCGCATTACCAGCTTTAACTTGACTAAGTGCTTTTAAATGCAATTGTTCAAATGTTTTTTCAGTAACGTTATTTCGATAATAACCGTAACTATTTCCTTGACTATCTTCTATAAAAATAATACTTTGATTTTTACCATGAAATGTATAAGTTTCATAAGGTAGATATGAGCCCGTAGGTACGTTATAATTTTTACCGCCTACAAGTAAAATGGAATCACTTGAAAAACTAACAATATCTTGATCAAAAGAGTGATCTGCAACACCACACATACTATCAATAACAGTTGTACAAGAGACTGAAGTTCTACGATAAATAGAATTAGTACTACTATCAATAACAGGTTTTTTATTATCATCACCATCATTTAAAAAGGCGACATCAGAAATAGTAGTGTATGTATTTCCACTTTTATTTATTATTAAGAAAGGAATATTTTTGATTTTGATATTTTTACGATAATGATATAGGTCGGGTGTAACAACTTTATTTTTATGGTATAGAGCTGGTTTGGAATAATCTGTTTTGATTCCTATTGTATAGTAGTTATAATCTTTAAATCCAGTACTTTCATCAAGTTTATAGTAAATACCAGCATTTTTCATCCCCCAGTAAGGATCAGAGGCATAACGAACATTAACTCCAGTATTTTTATTACCAAAGCTACCACCAAAGTATCGATAGTCAAAACCAGAATCTAGATAACCATCGGATAAACCATTTTCAAAGTGATATAAAATTCCTTCTTTAATTGTAGGAAAGTGATATGCTCCAGCATAAGGACCACTATCTACTGCTCCCCAACCAAATAAATTATTTTTATTTACAGCAATGTTACTAGTACCATAACCACTTTCTAAAATAGCCATAGAAAATTCCATTGCTGCATTTACAGAAAATTTTGCTTCTCCTTCTATAAAAGTATTGATGGCATTTGAATTAGCTAGTACAGAATTAGAAGTATTGTAGCCTTTTGAATTTATATAACTAAGCATTTCATTGGCCGTAATATTAGTTGATGATCTGAATGGTAAATATTGATAGTAGTTATAGAATGGCGTTTTATTAACAGCACGTGATGTAGTTCCATTTGAAGCATCATCAAACATTGACTGAATGTAGTTGTAAAAATAAATACCATCAAAAGAATAATATTTTTTATTAGTTTCTAAAAAATTTGGTGCAAGACCAACATTAATAGTAACTCTTCTATCATAGTAATAATATGAATAAGTTAATGCGCCGCTACTATTTCTTTTATAATAACTATCAACACCTTTTGTTACAATAGAACTGAAACTTTCATATCCCATGATTGAGCTTTTATTAATCCAACCAGTATAACCATTAATATTTATTTGATAACGATTATTAGCTTCACCTAAAACAGGAACGTAATTAGCACTACCACCATTAAAATAAGTATAAGAACTTGTTGTAGTACTCGTAGCATAAACACTTATCGTTGATGTTGTAGAATATTGTCTAAAGTTTAAAAATCCTCGTGCAAAAGTTGCTGTTGGAAAAGGCTCTACTACTGTACTAGAACGTGGCATAATCATCGTGGAAGCTTGTTCAAAGCTACCATCTTCGTGAATAATCGTATCACCAGTAAAACGATCATGTTCAGACAAAGTAATTTCTTCATCTTCATTTGTTAAATCTGCTTCAGATATTTCACTTTCAGCATTTGCGATGATGGGTGCTAAACTACTTGTTAAAATAGCTAATATAGTAAAAAGTGATATTATTTTTTTTTTGTACATGTGTATCACAGGCCTTTCTTTGCTATTATTAATAGACTTTACACACCATTATAACACATTTGTTTACAAAAGTTGTCAAATTTAATTTCCACTAAATTTTCTAATGATTTTATAAAGACCATTGTTACGTAAATAAATAACTATTTTTTCAATATGCAATTTGTAGTAAATAAAGAAATAAGAATTAGCTATTTGCATATTTTTTTGAATATTTTCATATTTAACTAAGTGTGTATTTGCTGTTAAATTAAAATATTCATTCCACGGTATTTTTTTACTTAACTTAGCAACTTCTTTTGGAAAATAATTATGGATAATTTTTACTAAAGAAATAATCATTTGGAAATAATCACTACTGATTTCTTCAGAGATATTATCTAAATTATCAATTAGTTTAGCTACTAATGAAATAAGTTCTTCTTTCTTCGTAACTTTAAAATATTCTAAAACTTCGTGTAAAGCATTATTTTCAATGTATGAAATACTATAATTATATTTATGATGGTGTTTTAATAAATTAAAATCGTTTTCTTCACACATCGTACTTAAAATGTTTCTAGATAGTAGTAAGAAGTTTTCATTTAGTAAATGAATAATATTAAAGGCTGTGATATAGATATTTTTATTTTCATACTTAAAAACATAATTAGCATTACAGACTATAATATCACTAAAATTTGTTCTTTGAGAAAAGTGTATCGATCTTAAATTATTGTTTGATAGATAAAGACTACTATTTGTAAACATAGCATAATTAAATTGATAATTATTTAAGCAATAAGCAGCAACTTCTTGTTTATCAGTGAGATTTAAGAATTTAATTCCTTTGTATGCATTTAAACGGCTCACATTTTTTCCATAAGCGATGATTTTTAATTCAAATAATTTATTACTATAAAGCTTTTTTAAAGTTGCGAGTTTGTTTTCAGTAATTTCTTCATCTTCTAAAATTTCAACTATAATTAAAAGAGAGATACGAGATTTTTTCGTTTTATGATAAATAAATTTTGATATCTTATTATGTGTTGTATTCCTTTTAGAGTACATAGAAGTTGTTTTATCAGCATATTTAGCAATTCCTAAAGCAGTAGAGCCAAATGTTAGACAATTTTGGAATTTTGTTTTTTCATAGTTATAAACTTCGATAGGAAAATTTTTATTTAGAATGATGACATTTTGATTAGAAATAGCTTTATAACTAAGTAAATCAGCAGGATGTGGTTTTACATAGACTTTATTAGCACGCGCAAGCTCCTTATTAATTAATGAATCATACAATTTAAATTGTGCAGAATATCGGCAATAATTAGCTCTTGCTAAAGGTTGAGTTAATACTAAAGATGATTTTTCATTTTCATCTAATCGTGGATATTCAAAAATAGTTCGACAAATAGATTCCATTTCATCAAGTAGTTCTTTTTCCATCTCAATAAAATTACATCTTTCAATAAAATCTTTTTGATGTTTTAAAATATCAGTAGGAATTTCATTTACTAAATACTTAGTAATTTTTTTAGAAGCACCTTGTACATCAGGAAAATATTTACCGATATATTGTGTAATATAAGTATATTGACCTTTAAAGCGCAAAATTTTATTTTGTTGTTGATAAGATTTATACCCATCTTCAACTAGAGTAATGTTTTTACAATATTTTTCAATATAATAGTAATACAACTGGTATTCATTAAAAATGAAAAAAGTTTCTTCTTTAATATCATGAAAAATATTAGCAAAATAATCATCTAATATTTCATCAAAAGCAATTTCTGGCTCATTTTTCATTAAATGATGAAAAAATACTTGAAAAACAGGTGCTGATTCAAATATTTTGACTTCTTTAAAAATTTTCAAAGAAAGTATTTTATCACAAATATCATCAGAAAAACTCGAATATTCTTTTGAAATCCACAATTTAGCAGGTTTATTAGTTAACTTTGCATGCATTAAGGCATATAGTAATTGGTAGTATGTTATGACAAGATAGTTATTCATAATATTCCTCTCGCTTTATCAAACATCGTATCTAATTGTTTATTACCATGCTTGATATATTCATCAACTTTGTCAGGATATATGGCAAATTCACTGAAATAGTGCAAATTAACAGTACTGTATTTGATCATATTGGCAGGAGCCATTGTTTCATTAGATCCCATATAGTTTAGAAAAACACCAGCTTTTAATGAAAGCTCATCTAAATTATAGTTAGGAATTTCACCTTGTAATAAAGCATTATAAGCTTCTTTACTAGGTATTTTATACAAATTGATAGGATAGTCTTTAAAAGCCCAAGTGTCAAAAGCAAAAATTGGCTTTTTTTGTGCTGCTTGTTCTAAACAAGAAGTACCATTCCACATCAAAACAGCATCTACTAAATGATTTAAGTCGCTCGTTTTGTATTTTTGAGAATCTAGCACAATTACATTTTTAGGGAGTTCAGTTTTGATTAAATCTGTAAATTTTGTTGATTTAGATTGCGAAAGAGTAATCATGTAATTTTCTTCGTGAGGATGAGGTTTTATTAAAAGTAAATTATCACTACTTTTCATTAAGTCAACAGTATTTGTAATCCAGTCTGACATATCACTATGGATAATACCTTTAGTATCTTTTACAGCTAAATCAAATACGACTTTTCCTAGTGCTAAAAAAACTTTTTTATTTTTTTGTTTATATTCATTGATTAAGTTCAATATCATATCATTATGATCACTAGCTTTTTTAGAAGCACGATTTAAACTAATCCATTCGTTAACTTTTGCAAGTTGTGTTTCTCTAATTGGAGCTGTTTCTTTGAAAAAGTTTTCAAAGCCTTGCTTAGTACCTAAAAAAGTGGCTCTTGAATCTAAATTCTTCGTTAAATTTAAACACGAAATTGATTGTCCAGCAAAAGTTTTCATATTACTAAAGTAATTTTCATATCCTGGGTTAACGCCAATATATTCTATATTGGCTGTATTTAAATGACTTTCACAAAAAATACGGGGTGCAGCACCATTAGTAAAATGATATGAAGTACCGATAATATATGATTTCTTTTTTGATTTTAAAGCCCAAGCATTCAGTTCTTCTAGATATCTAAATTTAGTATCTAGAATACGAATACTTTCAGCAATTTTCACATTTGTAAAAATACAGTTTTCATTTAAAAAGAAATTGTATTGAATACGAGTTACAAACTCATAAATAACTTGATAGCAGTTAATTTGTTCAAAGCCGATAAATTTATTTTTTAAATCGATTTTCCAATCGTAATACAGTTTTTTAGAAGGATGTTTTTGATCAATAGTTCTATGAATTCTTCTAGCAAGTCGATCAAGTTTATAATCGTTTGATGGTTCAAAATTGAATGGATGTGGATAAATTGGAACTGTACGAATATTTCTTTTCCTAGCATAAATAGTGATAGGAATTAACATTGTTTCAAAGTTGATAGAATTAATATTGGCCAAAAAGAAAACTTCATCGTATTTTTGTGGATTTGGAACTTTTTCAACTTCATTATTCACTGCAACATGGATTTCAAATTTTCTTAATTGTAATTTTAAGTAATAAAGTAGTTCAAAAAGTTTCATATAATCATAAAATGAAGTGTAATTTTCAATTTTTTCTTTAACTTCTTGATGTTTGCTTGTTAGTTTTTCACAAATTTCTTCACTAGTGTAACTAAGAGTTGAAACTAACTCAGTTGTTTCAGCTAAATTGTCTCTAGCGTATTTCATCAGTAATTGCGCTGGTGTTTCAGGTGGAGTAGCAACTTTTTTGGGGAAAAAATGGTAATAAATAGTTTTTGGGGTTTTAGAATTGTAGCGTTTATTCAGTTTTTTTAATTGATGCATGACTTCATCATACCAATTTTTATCAATCGTATGTATGTATTCATAATTTTCACTAATGATTTTAGAAACGCTTTTTAAGTCATTAGGTTTACTTACCTTTGCTTTTCTTAGATATTCATCAACACGATTTTTCCAAGGTATAATATGTTTTTCACTATCTAAAATAGAATAAGTGCGTTTAAAAAACGATACTAACATACTTGTTAAATCATGTAGATTTAGAATATCAAAAATAGCACTATATAATTCTAGTGCTGAAGTTAAAGAATGAATTTGAATATTAGCATGAATTAACTGGACGATGATTTTTTCATAACTGTTATTACTTAGGCGAGCTCTATTTTCTTGTTTAATGAAAAAAGCTGTCCAATAATCAATCATTGTATCAATTGGTTTTTCATCGACTTTATAAACTAAAGTCATACGATTACCATGAATAGCATACCACAGTGGTGAAAAGTATTGCTCTAAATTTTCTTGTGAGCTTGCCTCATCTAAAATAGCAATACCTATTCTTTCAATATTATCAAAATCTTCATTCATTAGAGCAATCTTATATTCATCAAAAAGTATGCGAATTTGTTCCATAATACCCTCCATATATTTTTTTATCTTCTTGCATTATCTTCATTGTAGAGTGCAAATGCAGTATCAATATCACCATCATATTTAATATGTCCGTCTTTTAAATAAATAACTCGAGTACAAAATTCGCGAACGAGTTCTTCGGAATGAGAAACAAATAAAATAGTTTTACCTTTTTTAAATAGCTCTATCGTAATTTTTTGACTCTTTTCTTTGAAGTTTTTATCACCTACAGCAAAAACTTCATCAATAATTAAAATTTCGGGATCAACTGTGATTGCTAGACCAAATCCTAACCTAGCTTTCATTCCAGAAGAATAAGTTCTAATTGGCATATCAATATATTCTCCTAGTTCGGCAAAATCGATTATTTCATCGAGCATACTTTCTATTTCTGCCTTAGAATAGCCCATTAATTGCCCTTTTAAAAAGAGATTTTCTCTTCCTGTTAAATCTGGTTCAAACCCAGCCCCTAGCTCGATTAGACTAGCAATTTTACCATTAACTTCAACATCACCACTAGTAGGAAAATAAATTCCTGCAATGATTTTTAATAGCGTTGATTTTCCTGCACCATTTTTACCGATAATACCGACAACTTCACCATTTTGGATAGAAAAATTAATACCCTTTAAAACATTGAATTCTTTTTGATATCCACGTTTAGTAAATAACCAGATAACTTTTTTAAAATCCTTATCAAAAACGATAAATTTTTTATATAAATTCTTTACATCTATTCTTTTCATAAGGCCTCCTATATAAAGTCAGCATAATATTTTCTAAGATTATATTGCATGTTTGCACCTAAGATAAACATTACAAGAAGTAGTACCCAAAAATATATATGGTAGTTTAAAGTTACATAATGAGTAATACCTAAACTTTGTCTAAATCCTAGAATAATATATACCATGGGATTTAACATAACAATTTTTGCTAAAATTTCACCGTATGCAACTCCTTCAAAGCGATTAAAAGCCCATAAGATAGGATGGAAAAAAACAAGTATCCTAACAATGGAATTATATAATTCTCCAATATCTTTAGAAATAGCAATAACACCAGAAATTAGTTGAATAAAAGCCATCATGAGAAGTATCATAGCAAAATTATAATAGATAAATGCAAAAACATTTAAGTTTTGTAAATAGCCATAAATTGCGAATATTAAAAATCCAAAGAGGTAAGTTAATGAACGACGATAGAAAATCGATAGTGTTTCATATGTTCCGATAATAGAAATAGGAAATTTAATTTTCGTAAAAATAGTTTTATTGCGAATTAGCGATTGTGCACCTAGGCTTAAACATTCCATCATGAAAAACCACGGTAATAAACCGCTAAATAAATAGACCATCCTAGGAGCACCTTCTATATCAGATATTGCTCCATAGACAAAAGTTACGAAAAAGTAATATGTAGATAAGTAGACAACATCTTTCCATAGTGACCAAAAAATACCTAAAGAAGTACCAACAAAATGTTTTCTAGTACTTGCAATACTTAAAGCCATTATTTTACTCGAATTATCAATATGTTCTTTTATAACGTATTTTACACCTTGTATCATTACATTCACCTTCTTTTACATTAAACACGCTTGTAAAATATTTCTAACATCTTTTTCTTCTAAAAGACAAACTCTACCAATTTCACTTCTACCATTCATAATCATATTTACAAGTAAATCAATATCTAATTTTTTATTAGTAGTTTGTTCTAAATTACTACCTAATTCTAAACTTGCAAATAGTGTAGAAATTGCTTGAACTGTTTCTTTTGATGTTTGCACTTGAAAAATCTCTTTTCCAAAAATTTCTAGACGTTCTTTAAAAATAGCTTGAACTTTTGCTTGTTGTAAATATTTTGGATAAATAACAGCTAAAGAAGCTCCATGAATAGATTTATAGTAACCAGAAATAGCATGCTCTATTTCATGGACATTCCAGTCCATTGTTTTGCCCATAGATAATAAATAAGATAATGTCAAAGTTGCATTAAGCATAATATTTTCTTTTGCAAGGGTATTGTTAAAGTCATTTTTTAAAATTGTTGTTTGATGAATTAAATTTTTAAAAGCAGCAATAATTAAATCATCAATTAACATGTGCGGTTTTTCTGCCGAAAGATATTGCTCTAACAAGTGAGAAAAAATATCTGAAATTGCTGTAAAGAATTGATATTTGCTCAAAGTAGCAGTGTAGCGGTAATCACAAACAGCAAATTTAGCACGAGCATGAGCATTAGCACGAGCAATCTTACGCTTAGTTTTAGAATTGACGATGACAAAAGAATTGTTTCCTTCTGAGCCAGAAGCAGGGTTAGTTAAAAATACTCCAAAAGGTAAAGCATTTTCACTAAATTTGTTTGTCTCTAGTGCGACACTTAAATCAAGATCATTATGATATTGCAAGCACAGTGCTTTACAAGTATCGATTACACTTCCACCACCAATAGCGATGACAAAGTCAACTTTAATGTTTTCTAAACGTTTTAAAATAGAATTGATGTAATCAGTTGTTGGATTAGCTATTGCATCGGTAATTTTTATGACATGTTTATCTTCTAAAAGATTGTCTAGCTCATTAACGATGCCTAGTTCTTCGACATAGTTTCCACCATACAAGATTAGAATATGCTCAGCTTTTTGCAAATCTTGATTGTTAGCGACCATTTTGTATGACTCCTTACCAAAGTATATTAGAGTAGGGAAGTTATAGTAAAAATTGCGATAATTATTCATAGTACACCTCAAAATCAAAATCAGTAATTGTTTTTTCTAAAATTTTGATGAATTCGTCAATTTCTTCATAAGTTATTAAATAGCTAGGTAGTAAACGCTGTGTTTGACCAGCATTTGTTCCCTGAATTAAAACTTTGTTACGACATAAAGCTCTTCTAAATTCTGCTCCTAAAACACGATAATTAGTAACACCATCAATTGTTAGATCAAAACCGATAATAAGTCCATCTCCGCGAGGATTACTAATATATTGACAATTAGTTGCTAGTGCTTGTAATTTATTACGAAAGTATTCTCCCTTAGCAGTAACTTCTTCTAAAAGATTATGCTCTTTAATATAATCAACACCAAAGTCGATGATTGCTGCACTAAAAGGATCGTTTTGATGTGAGGAATAATGGGTAACATTTTTAGAAGTATCAATTGTTTTAGTATTGACTGCTACAAGTGATACGGGAAAGCCTAAGCCAATTCCTTTAGCAGTAACTAGAAGATCTGGTGCAATAGCTAATTTTTGATAGTACCACCAGTATCCACCACGACCAAAACCACTTTGACATTCATCAAAGATTAAAAGAATTGCATATTTATCACAGATTTCACGTACTTTTTTCATAAAGTAGTTATTAAGTTTATGAATTCCACCAACCCCGATAATAGGCTCGAAAAACATTGCAGCTAAGTTAGCATTATTTTGACAAATATTTTCTAGTTGTAAAATTACTTCATCTATTTGAGCGTTAGTGAAATGTTCTTCAATAATAGGAAGAGAATAAACATCGTCATGAAGAGGTTTAGCATAAATACCACCATACGTAATGGATTGTGCCCCTAAACTAAGTCCATGATATCCTTTATTAAAACAAATTAATCCTGTTTTTCCAGTATAATTTTTAGCAAAACGCATAGCAAATTCAATAGCTTCAGCACCTGTACTTAGAGTAATGAATTGTGGTGACATTTCAGGCATTGTCGTAGCCAATTTTTCATATGCATCTAATGTAGATTTTGTTAATGTAGCTGTATTAGTATGCTGAATAGTTGCTAAATTTTGAAAAATAGTTTGAAACTCAGGTAAGGAATGACCAAAAATAGAGCAAAATTGACCACCATTTAAATCCATTATTTTATTACCATCTAAGTCATAAACATAAAGACCTTCAGCACTTTCGATAATAGGTTCTTCAAAGCCTATTACAGGTAAAATATGCTGTTTTTTATTTTCAAATGCAGCTTTAGATTTTTTAAACATCATCTTTCCTCCTAATCGTGAACAATGTTTTTATATTTAAAACTTTTTCTTCTAATTCTTCTAATGTTTCACCTTTTATAATATAATATCCCCGTTTCATTAAAGTAGGGCCATCAGTAATCGTTTTTAAGCAGTCACCTTTTTTTAAATGGCAAACATATTCTACTATATCTAGGGTAGCTAATTCTTCAGGAGTAGGAACTTTTATTATTATTCCAGGTTCTAAATCAAAATAATGAATACACATTTTTTCTAATTGAATAGCATAATTATTAATACCTCGTAATTGATAATTAATAAAATTTTCAATCATATTGAAATTTGTAGCTTTGACCGTAAAATTATTATGTAAATTGTGACCAGAAGGTCTTCCAGAAAGCTCGATAATAAAAAGTTTTTCTTCAGAAACCATTAAATCAACGTGCATTAGACAATCATTTAGTTTCAAAACTTTGACTACACTTGCTAATAATTTTTGAACATCTCGTTCAAAATCACCTTGATAAATATTTTCATAACATGAGTAATAAGCGACTGCTTGCATGTATGGTGGAGGAGTATTTTCTTTTTTGCGAATTAAGATAATTTGTAACTCATTATTGATAACTTGTGCATCGATTCCAAACTCAATACCAGCTACTTTTTCTTCAATGAGATATTCTTCACTGAGATTTTTTATAAATGAGTCTGCTTCTTTTAATGAAACTATTTCAACTACACCTTTACTACCAGAACCAAAGCGAGGTTTAGCAATTGCCGGAAATACTGTATTATGAAGGTCAGTACTTTTAGCATCGTATAAATAGCATTCAGCAGCTCTTAAATTTTCTTGGGCAAGAGTTTTATGAAACTGCCACTTATCAACACAAAGTTGTGCAGCTGCATAAGAAATACCTTTCATCTTAAAAGCATCATTTACTTTTCCAGTAGTCGTTAAAAATCTTCCGATTGCCACAGGAAGAATAAAATCAATTTTGTACTTAGCAACGTATTCAATGACAGCTTTTTCATCACTAATATCAATTACGTGACTATAGTTAGCATGTTTTAAACCTAAAGCATCACTTGATCCATCAAGAGCATGTACTTCAATTCCCATAGCTTGAGCTTTTTTAATAGCATAAATTGATTCACTACTTGCACCAATGACAATTGCTTTCATAATTTAATCACTCCCTAAATGCTTTAACAGTTTTAATAATATAGTTTAATTCTTCATCACTCATACTATGAAACATCGGTAGACTAACAGTTCTAGCATAATATTTATCTGAGTGTGGTAGATTAAGTTTGTCAGTTGCAAAATTTTCAATATAAAATGGTTGCAAATGAACAGGTACATAATGTATTTGTACTAAAATACCGTGTGAATGTAAATAGTCAAAAAATTCTTTACGTAATTCTTCATTTACTTCTACAGTATATAAATGATAGGCATTCAAGTTTTTTTGCCCTTTAATTGTGCCATTTTCTACCCATGATAATTCAAAAGTAGGTGGTATTTTTAACCAAGACAAGTCTTTAAAAGCTTTGTTGTAAGTGTGAGCAATTTTATTACGATTAAAAAGGTTTTCTTCGATGCGTTTAAATTGTTCAATTCCTAAAGCACATTGAAAATCGGTAATACGGTAGTTATAGCCTAAATTTTGCATTTCATAATACCATTTACCGTGTGATTTATTTTTAAATTTTTGTTCATCTTTTGTAATACCATGTGTTCTAAACTGTAGTAAGTTCTGATATAATTCATCATTGTTTGTTAAGACCATTCCACCTTCACCAGTTGTAATGTGTTTTACAGGATGAAATGATAAAATAGTTAAATCAGCGTACTCACAACCACTCTGGCTATCTCGTAACGATCCAATTGCATGAGCTGCATCGTGGATTATACTAATATCATGACCGATTTTATCACGCAAAGCTTTTAAATCGTATGGGTATCCAGCAAATGAGACAGGACAAACTACTTTTGTTTTACTAGTTATAGCATCAACGACTAGATTATAGTCTAAACAATTAGTTGTTGGATCAATGTCGACTAAAACTGGTTTAGCACCACAATAAAGCGCACCATTTAGACTAGCTACAAATGTTATTGGAGAAGAAATAATTTCATCACCAGGTTTTGTGCCAATAGCGTAATTACATGCGTGCAAAGCAGCAGTTCCATTACAAAAAGCTACAGCGTATTTTGCTCCGTGATAATTTGCGATTTGTTGTTCAAATTCAGCTACTTTTGGACCTTGTGTTAAATAATCTGACTGCAATGTTTCTAAAACAGCTTGCAGATCACTTTCTAAAATTTCTTGTTTTCCATAGGGAATTTTCATATTACTCCTCCTCGATCATTTCTAATGAGAATGCTATACCATGCTCATAATTATCATTAAATTTTTTACCTAAAATATCTTCTAAATATTTTGGAGCTAAACCATATCCAGGACGCACACTACGCACATTTTGCTCCGTGATAAGTTCACCTTTTTTTACATCTTTAGAAACATATAAAGAACGTCTAAATTGACGGGATTTTTGTTTTTTTTCTGTCAATGAATAATCAACTTTTCCTAGAGAACTTGAAGCTTCACGAACGGATTTAACCATATGAGAAAATTCTTCTGGTGTCATCGAAAATGAAGCATCAGGACCACCTACTTCACGGTCTAAAATAAAATGTTTTTCAATAACTGTTGCTCCTAGTGCTGTTGCAACAATTGGACATAAACTTCCTTCAGTATGGTCACTAAGTCCAATCTTAACATCAAAATGATTAGTGAAATCAACCATTGTTTTTAAGTTAGCATCAGCAATTAGTGATGGATATTGTGAAGTACACTTTAAAACAGTTATATCAAAGTTATCAACATCATGACAAGCTTTGATAGCATCAGCAATTTCTTCAAATGTTGCAATACCAGTTGACATAATTATTGGCTTCATTGTTTGAGCAGCATATTTAATTAATGGAATATCATTTATTTCAAATGAAGCAATTTTATAAATTGGATTATCTAAGCTTTCTAATAAATCGATAGCTGTTTTATCAAAAGGTGTTGAGAATAGCGTAATATTATGTTCTTTGGCAAAGGAAAATATTTCTGGATGCCACTCAAATGGTAGGGAACCTTCCTGATATAAATCATATAGATTTTTTCCATCCCAGATAGAACCATCAGTAATTAAAAAATCATCTTTACGGCTATTTAGAGTTATCGTATCAGCTGTATACGATTGAATTTTAACAGCATCGGCACCAACCTCTTTAGCTTTTAAAATAGTTTTTTTAATAATGTCCATATCATTTCCATGATTTGCTGAAATTTCAGCAATTATAAACACTTCATTCATAAAATTCCTCCTCAATATATTTTTTTAGCAATATTGAGCCATTAGTTTTTTGATAATATTCTTGCATATTTTCAAAAAAAACAAGGCGTGTTCCATATTCTAAAAGTTTTTCAATATTTGAAAAATCGTCTTTTGTAAACTCCAACCCTAAATTTTTAGCTAGTATACCATCAATGTTAGCGCGTTGATTATCACTAACCATAATACAAGCAAATGGCGTAGAAGTTTTTATTAATTCATTTAACGTTTGTCCACCTGCTGTTATTGCAATATCACACGTATGCATTAAATTTACAATTTCTTCACCAGCTAATTTTGTATAAAAATTAAAACGTTTATCGTTTACATCATAGTTTGTCAAATCAGGAACTACAATGTGGAAACAACAGTTAAGAAAAGAGTGACTCTTTTTTAGAAATGCTACTAGTTTAGGAGTCACATTTAATAAATCGGTTCCTCCAATCATCATAAAAACATTTTTAACTTCTTCATTGATACTAGTTCGTTGTAAAGTGTCAAAAATTGGTCTTGTTAGCATATAAGGTATACCAGCAAAAACAGTATTACTACAGTGATAATCAAGCATATCACCAAAATTGTTCGGATTTAAAATAATTAAATTTTTATATGCTAAACGATGTAAATCATCAATTACAATAACCTTGAAAGCTATTTTTTGAATTACTTCTAGAACATCTAAACTAAGATGATAAGAGTCAATAATTACTAAGTCATCACTAGTTAAATGGCTATTAACCCATTGAGTATTTTGCCAATTAGCTTGCTTATAATTAGCAAAAAATTTTTGATATGTGTTGTAGTCAATATCAATAAACATATCAACATCATCAAATACCTCAAAGATAGTTTGACAACGATAGATATGTCCAAAACCTTTTGCTATATCACCTTCAGTTAAAATTTTAACTTTCATGAAGAGACTCCAATATTTTTGCCGCATGCGGCATATCTTGTGTTTTTAACAAGTCAATTGCTGCTAATATTTCTTCTTGCTTATTTTTAAAAACTTTTTTTTGAATCACTTCTTGATTAATCTTAAAAACATAATGATTACTTTTAGCAAATGCTATAATATCTTGAAGTGAAAAAGTATTGCCTAGTTTTAAAAACAGTATATCTAATAAAGCATAATCTTCTTTCGTATCTAAAGTTATACGTAAGTCTTGATAATTTCCATAACTACAAGTAACATTTTCAATTTTAAACTTAGCAGCATTACTTTTATAAATATACGGTGTTACATGTTCTTTTTCAAACTGCTGTGAAGCATTTTGATAAGCTTCTTCTAAAACCTCATATTTAAAAATCTCAACATCTAAACCGTGAGGAAAACTTCTAATTAATGCATTTGTCGTATAATCATTTCCATTAGTTAAGTGAGTATTAATAACACTAGAAAGAGTTTCACTATCTAAACAAGGACAATCTCCTGTTATTCTAATAACATGTTCTGGTTTTATATCTAATGCTAAATAAAATCTTTCTAAAACATTATTTTCACTGCCAGCATATGCTTTTACACCTAGTTTATGAGCAAGCTCCATAATTGAATAATCAATTTCTCTATCAGTAGTTGCAATGATAATATTGTCAACTGATTTAACAGCTTGAACTCGGCGTACAACATGTTCTAAAACTGTAGTATTAGAAGTTTCAGGAAGAGTTTTTAAAACTTTTCCTGAAAGTCTATTAGAACCATTACGAGCTTGGATAATACAGCTAATCATTTTAAACCAAATCGTATTCTTTGATTAATTTTCTAATATCTTCAATACTCAACCATTCACTATTATTACCTGAATGATATTCGAAACCTTCTTCGATTTTTACTCCACCAGCATGGAAGTGCTCTTCAAAAGAGAACCAATCGAAATTAGGATAAATGATATAATAATCACCATAGTCATAAGTCATGCGTGAATCATCACTCGTAATCATTACTTCATGAATTTTTTCACCTTCACGAATTCCAACATGTCTTAATTCAGCGTTTTCATCAAGTGCTTTAGCAATATCAGTTACCTTATAAGAAGGGTTTTTAAAAACAAAAGTTTCTCCACCTTTCATTTTATTTAAAGTAAGCATTACTAAATCAACCGCTTTATCAAGTGTCATCCAAAATCTTGTCATTTCAAAATCAGTAATTGGTAAACTCTTTTCACCTTTTTTCAATAACTCATTGAAGAAAGGAATAACGCTTCCACGACTTCCACTAACATTACCATAACGAACAACCCCAAAAGTAGGTCCACCTTCACCACGATAAGAATTAGCAGCGATAAATAGCTTATCTGACACTAGCTTTGTACCACCATATAAGTTAATAGGATTAACTGCTTTATCTGTTGATAGAGCAACTACTTTTTCAACATTTGTATCTAAAGCTGCTTCAATGATATTCATTGCACCGATAATATTTGTCTTTATTGCTTCATTCGGATTATATTCACAAGCAGGTACTTGCTTCATAGCTGCAGCATGAATAACAATATCAATTCCGATGAAAGCTCTTTTCAATCTTTCTAAATCTCTAATATCACCTATGAAAAAGCGAATTTTTTTCATAACATCAGCACCGTATTTAGCTGTTAACTCTTTTCTCATAATATCTTGTTTAAACTCATCACGTGAGATTACTACAATTTTATTGAAATTATACTTCGGAATAATTTCATTTATAAAACTTTTTCCAAAAGATCCTGTTCCACCAGTAACTAAAATATTTTTTCCTTCAAACATATTCATGTCTCCTTTTAAATTAAAATAATTTTAAAATATTACTATCATTATAACATAGTTTAAACTTTTTTTCAGTTTTACTAATAATTATTTCCTCTTGAAAATCATTTAATTGATATTGATGATAGTCATTATTAATGAACAACTTATCTACTACTAAATCAAGGCTAATTTCTTTATCATCTGGCCAGATGAAATTGCCATGAAGACCCTTTAAGTATTGGTTACTTATACCACCATTTGCTGTGACTTGTAAACAAGGTAAACTAATGTCCATATAGCTCCCGTTATTATACCAAGCATAACCTGTTGAACCTATTGGAGTACTTATTGTAAGACTTGTACCATGAAAAAGGAGAGTAGGGTAATCTTTAATGTCAAGCTTTACATTACGTAGCATCATTTGACTTGTAAAACGTATTTCATTAATAAAATAGTCATGGATACTTGAAGTTTTAAATTCAAAAATTGGTAATGTTTTAACTTGATAATCTTCACTAATAAGAGATTTTAAAGCTAGATCTATATCATTTATATCAAATAAGGCATGATATCCTAAGCTACCTGCATTAATCATAAAATAAGTAAAGGTATTATCAAAGCCCCTTTCGTGTATTGCACGCAAAAGTGTACCATCTCCTCCTAAAATGATTACAAAGGGGGAGTTTTTCTCATAGTGAAAATTTGCAGGTACAAGTTTTTTTTCAATAATAGGGAAATACTTTTTTAAAATGTGCTCATCTTTTGCCACAATATCATAATGCATCACTAGCCTCCAATTCATCAATCAACTTTTGCGTTAAAGTAGCATTGAGATTAAAATGATTATCAATAAGAGTTTTTTTATCTTGATAATTCACAAACTCTTCTCCTTGAAAAATATCTTTATATATTAAATATTCGTTTTGCTTATATGACTGCATACGTAAACTAGTAGTATCAGCTAAACTTCCTTCATAGTTAATTTTATCGAAATATAAATAATGTGGTTTATTCATATAGAAAGCGTATGGAATATGACTACCGATTTCATTAGACATCGTATACGTACTTATACTCAATAAACTTTTTAGTTTAGCTAAGTTGTAAATATCGTAAATATAACCTGCACTAACTATTTCATGTTCAAGATAAGCTTCATAATTATTGTTAAGTAAATCTTTATAGTATAAGCAGACAAAGACACTATCAATTTTATACTTAGTTTTAATACGCTTAATTTCTGTGTTGAAGTTTTTTTGATCGTATTTTGCATGATAATTATTTGCAGAATGAGAAGGAAAAACTAATAAGATTTTTCCATATTGTTTTTTTAAAAGAGCTTCTTCTTGCTCGCTAAAATAATTGTTTTGATATTGAATGTAGGGACCAATTGCTAATACTTTATTACCATATCTTTTCATTAGTGCTTGTTGGCGTGCTTTTGTTGTTGTCATGAGGTATTGGCCACTCAAAGCAGAATAGTTTTCTGTAACAACATTGCTAAAATTATAACCGTGTTCAATAAAAACTTTATCTTTATCGATAGAGAAGTCTTGTAAAAACCGTCCTATTCCATAAAACATTGATTCATATTTTTCATTGAAATATGGTTTAGGAATATTAGTATATTTTGGAATTTCTTCACGTATAAAGATTTCTCGGTATTTATTTTGCTCTAATAGGGAAAAGTATTTTTTTTCATTAAAGATAATTTTGAAAAATTTATGTTTACAGATTGCTAATAGATAACGATAGTTACGCATTAGCCATAAAATCTGGACATTAAAAAAAGATGCAGTAGCAATATATAATTGCTTAAGATTAATTAAGGGCAGTAAATTTTTTCTACTATGACCAAAATGCTTTATGATAAAGTTGTTTATGATTTTATAGCGTGCTTTTAGATCACGGTAAGCGAGAATTTTTGTATATTTACGCATCATAGCATCACGTAAGTATTTATGCGCACCATAATTTAAAAGTGGAAAATATTTTTCAAAAGTATTTTGTTGTTTGTGAAAGTTAATAATTTTTAGCCAATTATAATAAAGATCATCATAGCGAGTATCGATTGCGTTTGATAAACTTATATCTTGTATTTCATATAGATAAGTACTATTTGGACTAAAAGAAATACTTGTAACAGCATCGATAATTTCATACCAAAACAAGACATCTTCGAAGATGACACCTCTTGTAAAAGCATGTTTTTGAAAAATTTCTTTTTTAAACAATTTATTTGGAGCCATAGGATTGATTAACATGTAGGCTTTCATAAACTCTTTGTCATCGTCGTAAATAACTTTGCGATTAAAAATATTTTGTGGTTTTTGAACTTGTTTTTTGGCGTATTTATAAATAATATCAGCAACGACTACATCACTATTTTGAGATACTAAAAGCATGTTTTTTAGATAGTCAATATTGACACTATCATCAGCATCTAACATCCAAATATATTCACCGCTTGCTTTTGCAATACCGTTGTTTCTAGCGATACTTAAACCTTGATTGTGTTGTGTAACTACTTGGAATTGTAAAGTAGTATTTGCTAAAAATTCACGCGCGATAACTTCTGAATTATCCGTACTACCATCATTAACTACAATTACTTCAAAGTCTTTAAAACTTTGTTGTTTGATAGATGCTAAAGTTTGTGTAATAGTAGTTTGTGCGTTGTACATTGGAATAATAATACTGACTTTAACATTATTTTTCATAAATTTCTTTTAAACCTCGTAGTAAATCATAATCGCATTTAAAGCCAAGGTTATTTTTAATTTTTGTAGCATCGGTTTTTGAAAATAAAATATCACCAGGTCTTTTTGCGACGTACTTAACTTTAAAATCTTTTTTGATAATCTCCGTTTTCAAAATATCAATTAATTTATTTAGTGAATATGATGTACCTGTTGCCACATTATATAAATCAGACTCTTTTTGTTGAGCAGTTAAATAGATTGCTTTACAAATATCCTTAACATAAATGTAATCACGTGAATTGGAACCATCGCCAAAAATTGTAATTTCTTCATTGTGTTTGATTTTATGTAGAAAAATTGTAATTGCACCTGCATAATCAGAATCGAGTTTTTGATGTGGACCATAAACATTGAAAAAACGTAAAGTAGAAATATTCATCGAAAAACTTTTATTGTAATAATTTGCAAAAATTTCATTTGTAAGTTTACAAATGGCATATGGGGAAATAGGATTCAATGTTAATTCTTCATGAGCAGTACAATTTTTCAAATCACCGTAAACTGCGGCAGTTGATGCTTGAACTACTTTAATTTGGGGATTAATTTTTTTTATTACTTCAAATAATTTAACAGTTCCAATAACATTGCTATCTAAGTTTTGTAAAGGATCTTTTACAGAATCAAGAACAGAAGCGTGTGCAGCTAGATGGATGACTACATCGGTATCAATAAATTCAGTTTCATATTTATCGATAGCTTGTAGATCTTCTTGAATAAATCTGATGTTATCTTTAGAAATAATGTTACTTTTGCTACCCGTAGATAAATTATCGATAATCAGTATTTCTATTTTAGGAGTATGTTCTAATAAGTATTCAATTAAGTTAGTACCGATAAATCCTGCTCCACCTGTAATAATATATTTCATTTTTTCACCTCATTTGTCTTTTTTGTTTAATAACAGCAAATATAAATAAAATTAATTTAGTTTGTTTAAACAATCTCTTTGGTTCTCTTAATAAGCGATAGAGCCATTCTAGCTTTAAAGCAATAAAAACTTTAGGTGCACGCCTTTTCTTTCCTGATAAAACATCAAAAGAACCGCCGACACCTTGAAAAACTTTAACGTGTGGTAGTAAATGGCGGTTATTTTCAATCCACAATTCTTGTGTAGGCGCACCAAGTGCTACAAAAAGGATGTTAGCTTGACTTTTATTAATCTTATCAACAACTGTTTTATCAAAGCTATATCCATCTTGAAAGCCGACGACAATCGCAGCATATTTTTTAGCAAGTGTTTGAACGACATCTTTTTTAGCACCTAGTAGGAAAACTTTTTTTTCAAAAGGAAGGTTAGTTGTTAAAAGCTTTTCCATCAAGTCGATCCCAGTAACACGAGTTTTTATACTTCCACCTAATATTTTAGAAGCATACACTGTACCAATTCCATCAGCAATACAAATTTCAGCTTTGTTGATAAGGGTTTGTAACTGTTCTTCTTTAGAAGCACGGTAACACATTTCAGGATTACCTGATAAAATATGTAATGGCTGATGCGAATGTTTAATAATTTCGATAATCTCATCATAGTCAATAACATCAACACTTGTTTTTAAAATTAATTCTTTTTTCATATTCACCACATTTTATATTATTTTCATTAAAATATCAGCAATTTGCTTTGATGTAGTACCATCACCATAAGGATTAGCAACATTGCTCATCTTTAAGTAAGCATCACGATTTTTTAAAAGATATTTTATTTCTTTATAGACTGCTCTTCTTTTAGTTCCGACAACTTTTAAAGTTCCAGCTATAACTCCTTCTGGTCTTTCTGTGACATCACGTAAAACTAGTACAGGTTTTCCTAAACTAGGAGCTTCTTCTTGAATACCACCACTATCTGTTAAGATAAAATAAGCTTTATTCATAAAATTGTGAAAAGCATCTACTTGTAATGGTTCGATTAAACGAACTTTATCATTATTTTTTAAAACACGGTTAGCAATTTCACGTACTTTTGGATTTAAGTGAATAGGATAAACAACTTTAACATCTGAAAATTCATTAGTAATATCGTTAATAGCTTCAAAAATATTTTCAAGTGGTTGTCCGAGATTTTCACGTCGATGGGCAGTTAAAAGTAATAGTTTATCGTTTTTAGCCCATTCTAAAATTTCATGTTCAAAATCATCTTTTATAGTATATTTTAAAGCATCAATAGCAGTATTACCAGTAACGTAAATATGGTGCGCATTTTTATTTTCATTCAATAAATTCTTTTTAGCTGCTTCTGTTGGAGCAAAGTGATAGTCAGCTAAATTTGCAACTAATTGACGATTTATTTCTTCAGGATAGGGTGCATATTTATTATACGTACGTAGTCCAGCTTCAATGTGACCAATTTTAATTTGTTGATAAAAACTTGCTAGAGCGGCTGCAAATGTTGTTGTTGTATCACCGTGGACTAAAACAATATCAGGATTTTCTTGCTGCAGTACTTTTGTAAATTCTAGTAATGTTGTGGAAGTAATTTGATTTAAAGATTGTTCTTTTTGCATGATATTTAAGTCATAGTCTGGAACTATTTGAAAAGTTTCTAATACTTGATCGAGCATTTCACGGTGTTGAGCAGTTACACAAACGACAACTTCAATATGTTTACGCATTTGCAATTCTTTAATTAAGGGTGCCATTTTAATCGCCTCTGGTCTTGTACCAAATACTGTTATAACTTTCATGTTTTTACCTCCAAAATAATCTTCCACTATTATAACATAATAATGAGCAATAATAAAAAAAGCTCTAGTTTAACATGGTTTATCTAAAAAAGTATTAATTGGATTTGTTGATTTTTAGATTGTCTAATAATTAATTTTTTTCAAAGAACTAATTTAGAAAAGATATTGCTTATTTGGATAATAATTTGTATAATCAAGGTAAGTGAAAAATGATACTTTATTTATATGTATCAAATTATTTGAAGTAATAAAAATAGATACGGAGGAGTGTAATGAAAAAATTATTGACAGGAAATGAAGCCATTGCTAGAGGCGTGTATGAATATGGTACGCATTTTGCTTCAGCATATCCAGGAACACCGAGTACAGAAATTTTAGAAAATATTTTACAGTATAAAGAAATAATCGCTGAGTGGGCACCAAATGAAAAAGTTGCTTTAGAATCAGCTATTGGAGCTTCTTTTGTTGGTGGAAGAGCTTTTGCGGCAATGAAACACGTTGGAGTGAATGTAGCAGCTGATCCTTTGTTTACATTATCTTATACGGGAGTTTTAGGAGGATTGATTTTAGTAAGTGCTGATGAACCAGGTATGCATTCAAGCCAAAATGAACAAGACAATCGTAATTACGCTAAATTTGCGAAAATACCAATGTTTGAGCCTGCAGACGCGCAAGAAGCAAAAGAGTTTATCAAAGATGCTTATGAGCTTAGTGAAGAATATGATGCACCAGTTTTATACCGAGTAACAACAAGAATTTGCCATTCTAAAGGTATTGTTGAAATTGGAGATAGGACAGAAGTAGAAGTTAAAGAATATCAAAAAGATATTCATAAAAATGTTGCTGTACCTGTTTTTGCTAAAGCTGCGAGACATAAAGTAGAAGATCGCATGAAAAAACTGCAAGCTTTGAGTAATAATTGTAAATGGAATTATCCAATTTATCATGATAAAAAAATTGGTATTATTACTTCAAGTGGTGTTTTTGAATATGCAAGAGAAGTTTTTGGTGAAAGTGCTTCATATTTAAAGTTAGGCTTTACTAATCCATTACCGACTGATTTAATTGTAGATTTTGCAAATGAAGTAGATACAGTATATGTTATCGAAGAAAATGATTCTTATTTAGAAGACCATATTAAATCACTAGGAATTGCTTGCATTGGTAAAGATTTATTCCCTTATACAGGAGAGATGACACCTGATATTATTAGAAAAGCTATTTTAAATGAAGAAACAGAAAAGTATGAAACAAATCAAGAAGATTTAATTAGTCGTCCTCCAACATTTTGTCCAGGTTGTCCACATCGTGCCTTTTTCTTAGAATTAGGTAAGAGAAAAGATACGATTATTGCTGGTGATATTGGTTGCTATTCACTAGCTTTTACAGAACCTTATAATGCCATTGATTGGATTTTATGCATGGGAGGAAGTTTTTCAACTGGTCATGGAGCTTGGAAAGTTTTAAATAAACATAAAAATAATAGCAAACGTATTGTTTCTGTGTTAGGTGATTCGACTTTCTTTCATACAGGAATAAATTCTTTATTAGATGTTGTGTACAATCAATCAAATACTATTAATGTTATTCTAGATAATCGTATTACAGGAATGACTGGTGGTCAAGATAATCCTGGAACAGGACTGACTGCTCAAAAAGAAGTGACTGAAGTTGTTGATATTGAAAAAATTGTACTTGCTTGTGGGATTAAGCATGTTAGAACAATTGATCCTAATATGAAAGCAGAAGTAATTGAAGCTTTAAATTGGGCATATGCTTTAGATGAGCCATCTGTTATTATTACAAAGTGGCCATGTGTTTTAAAAAAAGATTATGATGAAAACGATCAACGTGATTTTGGAAAAGCTTTTACAACGAAGTGCGAAGTAATTGAAGATAAATGTATTGGTTGTAAAAAGTGTTTAAAGACTGGTTGTCCATCACTAGGTTTTAAAGATGAAGATAAAAAAGCGGTAATTGATTTATATACTTGCGTTGGTTGTGATGTTTGTGCAAGAGAGTGTCCTGTAGATGCAATTGTAAGGAGGGAAATGTAATGACTAAAAGTGTTATGCTTGTCGGTGTTGGTGGACAAGGAACAATTACAGCTAGTAAACTATTGACTTTGGGATTGATGGAAGCTGGATATGATGTAAAAATGAGTGAAATTCATGGAATGAGTCAACGTGGTGGTTCGGTTTCATCACAAGTGCGTTTTGGAGATAAAGTATATTCACCAGTAATTGAAGAAGGTAGTGCTGATATTTTAGTAGCTTTTGAAAAAGTAGAAGCTTTGAGATATTTATCATCTTTAAAAAAAGGGGGGAAGGTAGTAGTTAATGATTTTGAAATTGACTCTGTTACTTCTTTAGTAGGTAAAGAAAAGTATCCAACTGATATTTTGAGTAAATTACCAAAAGAAATCGATTTATTATTAGTAGATGCTGCTAATTTAGCAGAAGAATTAGAAAATAGTAAAGTTATGAACACTATTTTACTTGGTACGTTGATTAAATATATGAATTTAACGCATATTGATTGGAATGCTATTATTGAGCAAAATATAAAACCAAAGTTTGTTGATGTTAATAAGAAGGCTCTAGAATTAGGAATGAGCCTAGCAAATTAAAAACTAGGAAAACCTAGTTTTTAATTATAGAAGTTCACTTGGAGGATATAATGAAACGGAAAGTTGAAATTGTTGTTTCTGTAGCAATTGTAATAATTGCTAGTATTGGAATTATTATCAATTATAATAATACTGAATCTTTTTGGAACTTTATTAGTTATTTTACGATTCAATCCAATATAATTGTAGTATGTTTCTTTAGTTATAACATTTATTGCTTGCTAAAAAATACTACTACGCGAAACTTAGAAATATTTCGTGGTGCAGCTACACTTTATATCATGGTAACAGGTCTTGTTTTTTACCTTTTATTGAGTAATAAATACGATCCTACTGGTCTTAGAAAATTCGCTGATATAATCGTACATTACTTTACACCAATTGCTACTGTAGCATATACAGTATTTTTAGCAGATAACTCTAATTTTCAATACCGTGACTTTTTAAAATTTTTGATTTATCCATGCATTTATTTAATATACTCTTTAATTCGTGGTTTCTTTTTGGATTTTTACCCTTACTTCTTTTTAGATCCGCGTATTGGAGGATATGATGTTGTATTTATATGGATTTTCATTTTTGCAATATTATTTTCAAGTATCTCTTTAATATTTATACACTTTAATAAAAGAAAAGAAAATTAAAAGCAAAGAAATCTTTTATTTTAAACTGCTGACAAAGTAACTTTACGGTTGCTTTGTTTTTTGTAAACTTAAAGAGCGATTATTTATTAACTATTAAATTATTGAGAAAAAGTTAATGTCAAATCAGCTTTAATTCTTTCTAAGCGATTTTACAATTATATTTACTAAATTAAAAGACTGTGGACTAAATAGTCAACAGTCTTTTAATTACTAAACATTACAATAGGAATAATCATAGGATTTCTTCCAGTTTGCTGTTTACAAACGCTTTGAGCTGCATTAATAACAGTTTTTTTCAATCGATCCACTTCTTGATTAGGAAGTATTTTTTCAACTTCTTCCTTAACACGATTATTAATTTTACGAATTAATTCTTCATTTTCATTTACTTTTACAAACCCTCTTGATTGGATCAAAGGGAAGTGAAGGATTTTATTATTCTTTTTATCAATATTAACTAAAACAGCAACTAAGCCATCATCTGATAAAATTTTTCGCTCTTCAACAACAACTGCTTTAACATCACCAATTTTTTTCCCATCAATATAGATATCTTTACCACTTATCTTTCCTGCAATACGTGCAGAATCTTTCGTTAAAGCTAAAACATCACCATTTTTCATAACATAGGCATTACCTTTAGTAACATTTGTCATATAACTTAGATTAGCATGTAATTTCAACATACGGAAATCACCATGGATGGGCATAAAAAACTTTGGACGAATTAAGCTTAGCATCAATTGTAGCTCTCCTCTAGAACCATGTCCAGATGTATGAACATTATTTTCACGATTTGTAAAAACACGTGCTCCTTTACGGTATAATAAGTCGATTGTACGTCCTATTTTCACATCATTTCCAGGAATTGGTGAAGATGAGAAAATAACTGTGTCACCAGGAATTAATTTAATTTGTTTATGACTACCATTAGCGATTCTTGATAAAGCTGCTAGCGGTTCTCCTTGTGATCCAGTACAAATAATCGCAATTTTTTCTTCAGCTAAATTATTGATACGATCAATTTTGATTAAATGCTGTGAAATGTCTGGGATATGTTTTTCACTTGCAGCTATCTTGATAATATTTTCCATACTTCTTCCAGCTACTGCAATTTTACGATTGTGTTTAATCGCAGTTTCAACGATATGCTTTAAACGATGGACATTAGAGGCAAAAGTTGCGACGATGATGCGACCTTTTGTTTTTTGAAAAATTTCTCTTACAGAGGCATCTACTTCACGTTCACTTTGCGTATAGCCATTTACTTCTGCTCCTGTACTATCACTTAATAAGCATAGCACACCTTCATTACCTAAAGCTGCCATTTTTCCTATATTTGCTGGTTCACCTATCGGTGTAAAATCAAATTTGAAATCTCCTGTATGAACTACTATTCCTTGTGGAGTTCTAATTGCAACTCCAAAAGAGTCTGGAATAGAGTGATTCGTTCTAAAAAAATCGATCTGTAAATGTTTTGTTTTAATGGTTGTATCTTCATTAAGAAGTCTTAAAAAATCGGTACGTGCATTTAATTCTTTTTTTGAAACCTTTTTTTCAATTAACTTTTGTGCTAATTTTGGTGCGTAAATAACTGGTAGGGAAGGTATTTGTTTCAACATAAAAGAAATACCACCAATATGATCTTCATGCCCATGTGTAATAATGAGCGCCTTAATTTTATTTTTGTTTTTGATTAAGTGGGTATAGTCTGCTAAAACGTACTCTACTCCTAGTAAATCATCTCCTGGGAATTTAATTCCCGCATCGATAATGATGATTTCATTTTTGTATTCAATACAATAAGTATTTTTTCCTACTTCACCAAGTCCTCCTAGCGCATATATTGCCACTTCATCTTGTTTTAAAAATTTCATTCTTTTTCCTTTCTTATTTAACTTTAATTTTAATTGATTGATGATTAAAATATTTCAAATCATAAAGACTTAAAATATAAAGAAAATCTGAAATACGATTTATATAAGTAAGAACAAATTTATTAACTTGCTCTTCATTATTCAACTCTGTTATTAAACGTTCTGCTCTTCTTGAAATAGTTCTTGCAACGTTTAAATGAGCAGCATTTATACTGCCTCCAGGAAGGACAAACCATGTGAAACTTCCGACAATATCTTGGTAGTAATCAATTCTTGTTTCTAGCCAGTTTATTTCTTCACTATTTACAAGATATTCATCACTATTTGTTAATGCTAAGTCATAACCTACTTTAAACAAGTAGTGTGATATACGTAATAAATCTTCTTTATAAGGTGGGTTATAGGCAATAACAATATTTATATAAGAGTTTAATTCATCTACTGTACCATATGAATCAACACGCAAACTAGCCTTAGATGCTGAACCATCAATTAGACTAGTAATTCCGTTGTCACCTCTTTTTGTATAGAGCTTCATGATATCACCTCCATAACATTATATCATATTATTATGAAAATACCTCAAAATTAGTTATCAATTCTAAAAACAATAGCGCTTTTCCTTTAATTTTTTGCGATTTTGGTTTATAATTTAAGTAATGAGGTGAAAAACATGAATAAAATTAAGATATATGCGCTAGGAGGACTTGGTGAAGACGGGAAAAATATGTATTGCGTCGAAATAGACGATGATATTTTAGTCTTTGATGCTGGTTTGAAATACCCTAATGAAGATATGATGGGGATTGATTTTGTAGTTCCTAGTTTTGAATATTTAAAAGAAAAGAAGCAAAATATTAAGGCACTTTTTTTATCACACGGACATATTGATAATGTTGGTGCTGTTGCTGATTTTATCAAAGCTTTTCCAGAAGTAGAAATATATATGTCTAGTATGACCAAAATCGTTGTTGACGGGTTATTAGCCTCTGCGAAAGTATCGACGTCAAAAATAAATGTTATCGAGAGTTTTTCTACAACGAAATTCGATAAATACAGTGTTTTTGCTGTTCCTTTGACACATTCAATTCCTAATAATTTCGGGTATGCTATAAATACTTCACAAGGAATTGTTTTTTATGCTGGTGATTATTTCTTTGACCATAGTGTAGAAGATATCTATGCAACAGATATTGGTAAACTAGCTTATCTAGGAAAGCAAGGCGTACTTTGTTTTTTAGGTGAATCTTCTAGTGTTGCTAATAGAGGTCATACTTCACCAAATCATCGTGTAGCGCCAATTTTAGCAGAGTTTTTTGAAAATGCCAATAAGAGAGCTTTTGTAACAAGCTATAGTTCTAATATCATGCGTTTACAAGAAATTCTTGATGAGTCGTTGATTGCTAAGAGAAAAGTTGCAATTTATGGTAAACTTTTGAAAAATATTATCGAAAGAGGAATTGAGTCAGGAATGATTAAGTTTCCTAAAGAAGAATTAATTACAATTTTTGATGTTAAAAATATGCAAGAAAATCATACGATTATCGTAAGTGGTGAACGTGATCGTCCATACAGTGGGTTAATGCGCATTTTAGAAGGACAAGATAAGAATATTAAAATAACTAGTGAAGATAGTGTTTTAATGTTATCTTTACCAGTTCCAGGAACAATTAAAATCTATGCGAGTGTTAATGATTTACTTTATCAAACAGGAGCAGATGTTAAAGTTGTCAATCGTAAAGAAATAAAGGGTTGTCATGCTTCTCAAGAAGATGTGTTATTAATGCTCAATTTGCTACAGCCAAAATACTATTTACCAGTTAAAGGTGAATATCGAAACCAAGTAGCAGGAGCAGAAGCTGCTCGTATTGCTAAGTTGTCAGAAGATAATATTTTATTACTTGATAATGGTGAAGTAATTGAATTTGAGAATAAACAAATCGTTGATAAGTACTTTGTTGCTAGTGGTGATGTTTTAGTAGATGGGCATGATGTAGGAAATATAGCATCAGTTATTATGAAGGATCGCGAATCTTTAAAAGAAAACGGAATTGTTATTGTTAGTGCAATTATTAGTAAAAAGCATTTTAAAATTATTGGTGGTCCAGAAGTTCATTCACGTGGTTTTGTTTTTTCAAAAGAAAACAAGGCATTTATTGCTGATATGGAAAAATTGTGTGAAGATGTTATTAATGAATCAATTAGTAATCGTAAAATTAATTTTGGTGAAATAAAATTGTTATTACGAGAAAGTTTAGCTGCTTTTATTTACGATGAAAAAGGAAGAAGGCCAATGATAATTACAATGATTCAAACAATTTAGTGGAGGTATAAATGGCAAAATCAAAAAATAATAAAAAAGAAAATATATTCATCGATATATTAGGACTTGTTATAATTGTCTTATCGATTATGCTATTATTAGATATTGGCGGAGTTTTTAGTCATTTACTTAATACTGGAATTTTCTTCTTATTCGGTCGTGGATTTTATGCCGTTTATATCTTTGGTATTTATGTTGGTTTAGCGCTTATTTTTCAACGTGGATTTTTAAAACTTGATAAAGTAAGATTAGCAGGTTTATCTTTAATGATTTTTTCACTAGCGGCAATTTTTTCAGTTGTCATTAGTGAAGATATTTCTTTTTTTAAGGCATTTGATCAATTAGTAGAAGGTGTCTCAAGTTATTGGGATACTTCAAAAACTAGTATGAGTGGAGGAATCTTCGGTGTTATTTTAGCAAGTTTATTAGTGACGGTTTTTTCTTATACAGGTGCATACATCATTTTAGTAATGCTGTTTATTATTGGACTAATTTTACTAACTGGTAAAACATTTGTTCAGCTGTTGAAAGAGGGACGAGATAGTTCTGTAAAAGTGGCTAGTAAAACTTTTTCTAAACCTAATTTTTTTGATTATGAAAAAGTAGTTGATACTGATAAATTAGAAGTAAGTGAAGTTGAGACTAAGCCTAAAAAGCGGGAATTGAAAAAGCCGCAAATTGTTCAAGAAAAAGTAGAAGAAGTAGAAGATATTCAAGAGCTGAGTGTTAATAGCGTTAGCTTAAATGAAAATTATCAATTACCACCGTTATACTTGTTAAATAGAAGTGAGAAAAAGCAACATCGTGAAAACTTCAGCGGTATTAGTGATATACTTGTAAGAACGTTAAAAGATTTTTCAATTAATGCAACGGTTGTTAATATTAATCAAGGGCCTACAGTTACGCAGTTTGAATTGGAGCTAGAAGCTGGGACTAAGCTTAGTAAAGTACGTAATCTTTCTAGTGAATTAGCTTTAGGATTAGCAGCTAAGGATGTACGTATACAAGCACCTATTCCTGGAAAAAGCACGGTCGGTATTGAAATTGCTAATCGTCATCCTCAACTAGTAGGCTTGCGTGAGATTATTAGTACTATTGAACCTTCTCAAGACAAAACAACCTTTGCTCTTGGAAGAGACATTCGTGGTAATGCGATTAGTTATTCACTTTCGAAAATGCCCCACTTATTAGTAGCTGGAGCTACTGGTAGTGGTAAAAGTGTTTGTATTAATTCCATTATTGTATCGATTTTAATGCGTGCAAAACCTGATGAAGTAAAGTTGTTGCTAATAGATCCTAAAAAAGTTGAATTGAGTGGTTATAATGGTATACCACATTTGCTTTCGCCTGTTATTAGTGATCCACGTAAAGCATCAATCGCTTTAAAAAAAATAATTGATGAAATGGAAGAGCGCTATGAAAAGTTTAGTGATACTAATGTAAAAAATATTGATAGCTATAATCAAAAAATGTTAGACAGCGAGCAAAAAGAATTATTGTTACCATATATTGTCGTTGTAGTTGATGAACTAGCTGATTTGATGCTTGTTGCTAGTAAAGAAGTAGAAGATTCAATTATGCGAATTACTCAAATGGCACGAGCTGCAGGTATTAACTTAATTGTAGCAACGCAAAGACCTTCAACAGATGTTATTACTGGTGTAATTAAAGCCAATATTCCTTCAAGAATTTCTTTTAGTGTTTCAAGTAGTATTGATTCACGTACTATTCTTGATAGTACTGGAGCAGAAAAGCTTTTAGGGCGAGGTGATATGTTAATTCAAGTTGCTGGTGAGATTGCCCCAACACGTGTTCAAGGAGCATTTTTAAGTGATGGTGAAGTTGAAAAAGTTGTTAGCTATACTACAAAACAACAAGCAGCTATCTATGATGAAAAACTTGTGCAATTAGAAGTAGAACAAAAAGGTATTCAAGTTAGTGAAGACGATTTGTACGATGAAGTTTTAGAATTTGTTTTAGAAGTTAGAAAGGCTAGTGCATCACTTTTACAAAGGCGCTTTCGTATTGGCTATAATCGCGCTTCTCGTTTAATTGATGAATTAGAGCATAATGGTGTTATTGGTCCAGCTCAAGGATCAAAACCACGTGAAATATTAATTGAAGAATAATGATTTAACAAATAGTGTTTCATAAGAGGGGGAATTAGCGTGGATTTAGAAAAAGATTTACAAGGTGATAAAAATATACTTAGTATGATTTTAGGGATTGTTTCAATTGTTTTATCGCTTAGTGTATTTTTTAGTTTTTTTGGCTTAATTATTGGTGTTGTCGGTTTAATTATAGCTATTAAGTACAAATATGTTATTGGTATGATTTTAAATGCAATTGGAATTATAATTATAACTGTTATAATTTCTATTTTCATTTTTATCTGTGCCATAGGAGCTATGCTAGTTGGTGTATTTTCTGCTGACTATTACAATGTTTATAGGGATAAAGATACTGATTATACATCAGTTGATTACAATTTGGATTTACTAGCTTGTGATTATGATGGAGTTTATGTTGTAGGTATTGAAGAAGAAAGTTTGAATTATGGACAAGATGAATATCTTATAATTGAGTATGGGCTAGATTATGATAATTATATTTCACAAGAAATAAAATTAGAAAATTTAATTTTAATAGTTAATGATAAAGATGGCAATATTAATGAGATATCACCGATTAAAGAACCGTTACTAGCTTTGCTGAATTTACCGGAGTTAAGTGATAATGAGTCTTCTTATTATATAGGATATAAAATGATTTATAGTATTAGTCAAGGAGATAGTATAAAGAGTATTAAGTATAAAGATGGAGATTATGAGTTTGAATGTTTTATTTCTAATGTTAATGTTTGATTGATGGGCTTAACAACAGTTTTTTGTGCAAATCTTTTTAAATTTATCGTGTTGTTTTGTGACTTGTATTTGTTATAATGCAAAAAATAGATAAATTTTAATTTAGATAAGGAGAATAGTTAAAATGACAAAGGAAGTTTTAGATCCAATTGATGATGAAAAAGCAGGGGGAGAAGATAAAAATTTACATAGTTTAGTTTTAGGGATTGTTTCGATTATTTTAGCAGTTACTGCAATCTTTAGTTTATTTGGCTTTATTATTGGTATTATTGGTTTAGTAATAGCTATTAAGCACAAATATGTTATGGCTATTATTTTAAATGCAATAGGAATTATAATTGCATTTACTATAGCGTTAGTTTTAATATTTACGATAGGCTACTTTTTTTATAATTCGTTTGATGATAATTATGACTATGATGATATTTATCATTGGGATGATGATTATGATGACTATGATAAATTTGATTTAATTGATTGTGATGAGTCTGGTGTTTATATTGCTGAAATTGAAAAAGAGAGCTTAAATAATGGAGAAGATGAATACTTTGTAATTGGATATGGTTTAGATTATGAAACATATCATTCGCAAACAATAAAACTAGAGAATTTAACTTTAGTTGTTACTGACACAAATGGTAATAAAAGGGAATTTCTTCCACTACAAGATCCTTTATCTCCTTTTTTGAAATTACCAGAGATTAGTGATAATCTTCATTACTATATTGAGTATACGATGGTTTATGATATTGATAAAGGTGATAATGTAAGTAGTATTAAATATGAAGATGGAGATTATGAATTTTCATGTGAAGTTCACAATTAGAATAGATGTTAATATACGTAAAAACTGCTATATTTTATAAATAAGCAGTTTTTTTGTTTTTAGTTTTTAAAGTTGTTGTATTGTTTTACAAGCTTATATTTGTTATAATATGAGATAAGAATGATAATTTTAAAATTAAGTAAGGAGAATGAATAGAATGACTAAAAAAGTTTTAAAGTCAATGGATGGTAATGAAGCAGCTGCATATACTTCATATGCTTTTACAGAAGTTGCTGGGATCTATCCAATTACACCATCAAGTCCAATGGCTGATAAGGTTGACTTATGGGCTGCACAAGGTAAGAAAAACCTATTTGGGTCAACTGTTAATGTTGTAGAGATGCAATCAGAAGCCGGAGCTGCTGGAACTGTCCATGGTTCTTTGCAAGCCGGAGCTTTAACAACAACGTATACTGCATCACAAGGATTATTATTAAAAGTACCAAATATGTATAAAATTGCTGGAGAGTTACTTCCAGGAGTAATCCATGTTAGTGCGCGTAGTATTGCTGCACAGGCATTATCTATTTTTGGTGATCATCAAGATATTTATGCTGCACGTCAAACTGGATTTGCGATGATTGCTTCTAATTCAGTACAAGAAGCAATGGATTTAGGTGGTGTTGCGCATTTAAGTGCTATTAAAGGTTCTATACCATTTTTGCATTTCTTTGATGGATTTAGAACTTCACATGAGATTCAAAAGATTGAAGTTATGGATTATGAAGTTTACCGTTCATTAATTGACTTTGATAAAGTTGACGAATTCCGTAAACGCGCTTTAAATCCAGAACATCCAGTTATGCGTGGTTCAGCACAAAATGATGATATTTACTTCCAAACAAGGGAAGCTCAAAATAAATATTACGAAGCTATTCCAGATATTGTGGCAGATTATATGTCAGAGATTAGTAAAGTTACTGGTCGTGAATATGCGCCATTCGTTTTTTATGGTGCTAAAGATGCAACAGATATTATTATTTCAATGGGTTCAGTAAATGAGACTATTAAAGAAACAATTGATTATCTAGTTGCTCAAGGAAGAAAAATCGGATTATTAAATGTACATTTATATCGTCCATTTAGTAAAGATTATTTCTTTAAAGCTTTGCCACAAACAGTAGAAAGAATTGCTGTTTTAGATCGTACTAAAGAACCAGGTAGTGCTGGAGAACCATTATTTGTTGATGTAGTAGCAATGTTTAATGGTAAAAAATCACCATTAATTATCGGTGGACGTTATGGATTGAGTTCTAAAGATACTACACCAGCACAAATTGTTGCTGTATACGATAATTTAGCAAATGAGCAAAAACACCCATTTACAATTGGTATTATTGATGATGTAACTCATTTGAGTTTAGAAGTAGATAATAGTATTGATGTAGCTCATGAAACAGTTACAGAATGCTTATTCTATGGATTAGGTTCTGATGGGACAATTGGTGCAAATAAAAATACGATTAAAATTATTGGTGAGCAAACAGATTTATATGCCCAAGCTTATTTTGCATATGATTCTAAAAAATCAGGTGGAGTTACTAGATCATTCTTAAGATTTGGAAAAGATCCTATTAGAAGTACATATTATGTTGATAAGCCGCATTTCATTAGTTGTTCACGTGATGCTTATTTAGATAAATACGATATGATTGACGGACTACGTCCAAACGGAACATTCTTATTAAATACAGTTAGTTCTCCTGAAGAAGTTATAAATCTTTTACCTAATAAGGTAAAACGTTTGTTAGCAGAAAAAAATGCAAAGTTCTACATTATTGATGCTGTGAATTTAGCATTGGAAATTGGTTTAGGAAATCGTACTAATATGATTATGCAAAGTGCATTTTTCAAATTAAATGAGCAAATTATGCCATATGATGAAGCTGAAAAGCATATGAAAGATTATGCAAAGCAACTTTATGGTCGTAAAGGTGACGAAATTGTTAATATGAACATTAAAGCAATTGAAAGTGGGACAAAAGGTTTAGTAGAAGTGGCAGTTGATCCTGCTTGGAAAGATTTAGAAGATGAAGTTTTAATGCTTGATCCTAATCGCCCAGAATTTGTCAAAAAAGTTGTTGATCCAGTAAATTCAATAAAAGGGTATGAATTGCCTGTAAGTGCTTTTACTGGTTATGAAGATGGAACTTTTGAAGTTGGAACAACGGCTTATGAAAAACGTGGTATTGCTGATTTTGTACCAAATTGGTTACCGGAAAATTGTATCCAATGTAATCAATGTGCTTATGTTTGTCCTCATGCCGTTATTAGACCATTTTTATTAAATGATGAGGAGATGAAAAATGCTCCTGCAGATCTTGAAACATTAAAAGCAATTGGTAAAAATGCTGATGGGTTACAATATAAAATTCAAATTTCAACATTAGATTGTACTGGTTGTGAAGTATGTGTTAATGTTTGTCCAGGTAAAAAAGGTGTTAAAGCTTTAGAAATGAAACCAATTCATGATGAAATTGAAGCTGGTGAAGTTGAAAATACAACTTATATGTTTGAAAAAGTTAGTGAGAAACGTGATGTTTACGGTGTAAGTAATGTAAAAGGATCACAGTTTGCTAAACCTTTATTTGAGTTTAGTGGTGCTTGTGCAGGTTGTGGAGAAACACCATATGTTAAGTTAGTAACACAATTATTTGGAGATCGCATGATTGTTGCTAATGCAACTGGATGTTCTTCAATTTATGGAGGATCAGCTCCTGTTACACCATATACTACTAATGAAGCTGGTGAAGGTCCAGCATGGGCGAACTCATTATTTGAAGATAATGCGGAATTTGGTTTTGGAATGGCTATTGCTTCAGAGACATTACGTAACCGTATTCATAATTTGATGTTAGATAATGTAAATGAAGTTTCAGGACGTTTGCAAGAGTTAATGAATACTTGGATAGAAAATAGAGGTAGTGGAGATATTACTCGTGAAATTCGCGATGAATTAGTTAGTGAATTAAAAGCTTGTGATAAAGAGTTTGCAAAAAATATCTTAAAACACGAAGATCAACTTGTTAAAAAATCTGTTTGGATTTTTGGTGGAGATGGATGGGCTTATGATATCGGATTTGGTGGATTAGACCATGTAATTGCTAACAACCTTGATGTTAACATTTTAGTATTAGATACAGAAGTTTATTCTAATACAGGTGGTCAAAGTTCAAAAGCGTCACAAATTGGTTCAATTGCTCAATTTACAGCAACAGGAAAAGAAGTAGCTAAGAAAGATTTAGCAGCTATTGCAATGACTTATGGTCATGTTTATGTTGCTCAATGTGCTTTAGGATCTAGTCAAAATCAATTCTTAAAAGCGATTAAAGAAGCAGAAGCTCATAATGGTCCATCAATTGTTATTGCTTATTCACCATGTATTGCTCATGGTATTAAAGGTGGAATGGGTAACTCAATTGCACAAGAAAAAAATGCTGTTGATGCTGGTTATTGGATGACTTTTAGATATAATCCTGCTTTAGAAGCAGAAGGTCAAAATCCACTTACTATTGATAGTAAGGAACCTAATTGGGATTTACATCGTGAGTTCTTATTATCGGAAAGACGTTATGCTGCTTTAAAAGTAGTTAATAGTGAAAAGTTAGATGAATTAATTGAAAATAATATTAAAGATGCTAAGAAACGTTATAATTACTATAAAAGATTTGAAAGCTTAGAATACTAAAAATGAATGTAAGGGCTTATTTATAAGCCCTTACATTTAAAAATTACTTGATATGGAGGAAATTTTATGTGTAATTGTGAAACTTTTAACAAAGAAAGGGCTGAAAAGCTACTTGAAAGAATAGAGCATCATAAATTGAAACCAGGGCCTTTAATGCCAACAATTCATGATGCACAACATATTTTTGGTTGTGTACCTTTAGAAGTACAAAAAATAATTTCAGAAGAATTAGATGTTAGTGTTGCTAAAATAAATGGTGTCGTTACTTTTTATTCTCAGTTTTCATTAGAACCAAAAGGTAAACATATCGTAGGTGTTTGTATGGGAACAGCATGTTATGTTAAAGGAGCACAAGGGATTTTAGATGCTATTGGAAATGAAATAGGTATAGAAGTTGGTGCTACTTCAGATGATAAAAAATTTACTTTAGAAGCGACTAGATGTATTGGTGCATGTGGTCTAGCACCAGTCTTTACTGTTGGAGAAGAAGTTTATGGAAATACGAGTGTAGGAGAAGCTAAAGATATTATTAAAGGTTATATCAACAATGAAGCTTAAAGATATCATTGAGGTGACAGAATCACATATTATTGATGAAACGATTGAAGTTGATTTGAATCGTGAATTACAATTTGGGATTAGCTGTGACTTGATGAGTGATGTATTGATGGTTTTAAGAAAGACTGCTATTGATATTGATTTAGATGGACAAAGTGTTTTGATTACAGGTTTATCAACGATGCAGGCTATTAGAACTGCAGAAATGTTAGATATTGATGTTATTATTTTTGTACGTGGTAAAAAACCGAATCAAACAGTTGTAGAGCAAGCAAAAAGAAGTGATATTTTACTTTTATCTACAGAATTTATGATGTATCGTTGTTGTGGAGAGCTATATGCAGCAGGAATGTTAGGCATAACATGATGAATTTTTATTGTCAATATGATGTTTGTCCTAATTGTATGGAACAAGCTGGTGCTGTTTCAAGTGATATAAAGCGTAAATTAAAAGAACGCAATATTGATAAAAGAGTAATTAGAATGATTTCTATAGCATCTTATGAAGCGGAGATTAATATTGTTATTCATTCAAATGGTGGACAAGTATTTGCTTTGTTTGAAGATGATTATGTTGAATTGAAGTTTATTGATTGTGGACCAGGAATTGATGATATTGAGTCTGCTTTGACAGAAGGTTATTCTACTGCTAATAGTTTTGCTCGTGAAAATGGATTTGGAGCAGGTTTAGGATTACCAAATATTAAATCAGTAGCTGATGAATTCCAGCTTGAATCATCTCCGAATGGAACTACTTTGAAAGTTAGGTTTTATTTAAATGAAAAAGACAAGTGATTTAAAAGATTTTTTTGAAATTTTAACACCTGATTTTGAAAGAAAAATACATGGTGTAGTTGTTTGTGATTTACTGAGTATGGTTATGAAAGAAGGGTGCGAAGATAATATCTTTGTGACTGTGCAGAATAATATTAATAGTATTGCTGTAGCCGCGCTATTAGATTTTAGTTGTATTGTAGTTACTAGTGGACAAGAATGTAGTGCGGAAATGATTGCTAAAGCATCAGAGGAGGAGATTACCCTTTTTGTAACAGAAATGAATTCAGCTAAAACACTTATAAAGTTAAGGGAATTAGATGTAGTGTGAAATATTATTATGATATGCATATTCATTCAGTGTTATCACCTTGTGGTGACTATTTAATGACACCGAATAATATTTTAAATATGTCAAGTTTGTGTAATTTAAATATTATTGCTGTTTGTGATCATAATTCTTTATTGCAATTGAAAGTTTTTCATGAACTGCAAGAGAGTTTTGATTTATTAGTTATTAATGGGGTAGAACTACAAGTTGAGAAAGGGCATTTATTAGTTTATTTTTCTTCTTTTGCAGAAGCAATGCGTTTCCAGGAATATTTAGAAACAATTATTATAAAAAGAGCTTTTGATGAAAAGTTCTATGGAGAAGAGATATTAACTGATATTTATGATAATACAGTTAATAAATTAAATTATTTATTAATTGATGATTTAGATATTGACTTAAATACTTTATTAAAGCGTTTGAGTGATTTTAATTGTTTGAAGGTAGCGGCGCATTTAGATAAAAAGACAACATCGCTGTTAGAAAATATTAATGAAGAAAATTATCACTATTTTGATGCACTAGAAATTATTGATTATCAAAACTTAGAAGCTATTTATCAAAGAAAGCCGTATTTACGAAAAAAGTTTGTGTTACAAAATTCTGATGCACATCAAATTATTGATATTAATGAAGATATTAATTGTTTAGATTTACCTGAACTTTCTTATGAAGGATTATGTAAGGTGATAAAAAATGAATGATTTAGCAATGCATGTAATGGATCTTGCTTATAATAGTATAAAAGCTGAGGCTTCACTATTAAAAATTTCTTTTTTAGAAGATACTTTAAAAAGAAAGTATACGATTATCATTTATGACAATGGTAAGGGAATGAGTAAAGATATTTTAGCGACTGTTAAAAGTCCTTTTACAACTAGTCGTAGTACTAGAAAAGTAGGTTTAGGTCTGTCTTTGTTTGAGCTTACAGCGATGCAAGCAGAAGGTAGTTTAGAAGTTGATAGTGAGGAAAATTCGTTTACGAAAGTTACGGTTATTATGGATAGTCATCATGTTAATACACCGCCAAAAGGTGATTTTGGTGAAATGATTTATTTATTGAGCGTAGCAAAAGAAACATGTAATATCGTTTATGAGTATTGTGTTGATAGTGATTGTTTTGTTTACAATCTTCAAGAAGTTAGAGAGATTGTCGGTGATGATTTGGTTACTAATATTGAAGTTATCAATTGGATAAAAGAATATATTAATGAAAATATGGAAAATAGGAGGAAGTTGTTGTGAAAAGTTTAGAAGATTTAAAAAAGATTAAGAAACAGGCTAGTAGAAGTATAGATATGCGTCAAACAAAAGACGGTTATCGTGTTCTAGTAGGTATGGCTACTTGTGGAATTGCTTCTGGAGCAAGACCGGTTTTAAATAAATTTTTAGAAGAAGTAGCTAGTCGTGAACTTGAAAATGTAACAGTATCACAAGTAGGTTGTATTGGTCAGTGTGCATATGAACCTATTGTTGAAGTAGTTGATAGTGAAGGACGAAAAGTTATTTATGGAAATATTGATGAAGAAAAAGTATTAGAAATTCTTGAAAAACACATTATTAATAATGAAATTGTTGAGGAATTTAAATTATCAAACTTAAATTAAGGAAGGTGTAGTAATGCTAGAAAGAGCGCAAGTGTTAATATGTGGTGGTACAGGTTGTTTAAGTTCTAAAGC
>CAZQIG010000011.1:0-58843 GCA_964593055.1 uncultured Erysipelotrichia bacterium | reverse complement strand
ACTTATATCTTACCAAATTAAAAGACCATTGACTACTTTGTCAACGGTCTGAACACGACTGATTAGTCGTGTTTTTAGTTATTTAATTTTGTGATTAGAGCATCTATTTTCTCTTTATCAAAACCGATAATAACTTCATCATCATAAAAGATTGCTGGGATTCCAAAGCTAATGCCACCTTTAATAATTGTTTGATATTCTTCATATTGTTCACGTAGTTTGTAAAAATCATCCTTAGCTTTTTCATCAGCCATGATATCATAATAGTCAAATTCGATACCTTTTTCCAAAAGGTATTCCTTTACAGGAGGACATCCTCCTCAAAAAGCTGCTCCGTAAAATTTAATTTTCTTCATTTTCTCACCTCAAACTAATTATACCATAAAATTATATAGTACTGTTTTTATAAATAATTTTATATGTTATAATACTACTAGAAAAACTAGGAGGATATTCATGAAGATAAGAGAGATAACATTGATTGGTATTTTTAGTGCGATAACGTACGTTGCAACATCGATTCACTTTTTTTTGCCATTAGCATCAAAAGGAGGATTAGTTCATTTAGGAACACCTGTGATAATAATTACTGCACTATTATTTGGACCGCGTGTAGGAGGACTTTCAGCAGCAATTGGAATGACAATTTTTGACCTTGTATTTTTTCCAACGTGGGCCCCGATAACTTTTATTGCACGTATTTTAATGGGATATATTATAGGTATTTTAGGATATCAACAAGAATCATTATTTAAAATGATTGGTGCAGTTTTGGCAGGATCAGCTGTGATGATTATAATATATTATGTTGGAGAAGTTATTTTATATCATAACTTAATTGCACCATTATTATCAATTCCTGGTGATTTTTTACAAGTTGTTTTAGGCATTGTAATAGGTTTACCAGTTGTTATAAGTGCACGTAAATATTTAAAATAATAAAATGGCTATAACATATATAATAGTTATCTTTCTAGCGATGATAATTTCATCTATTGCTGGATTAGGTGGCGGATTAATAATAAAACCTATTCTAGATATCTTAGGCTATCATAATGCGGAAAATATTTCTTTTTTAGCAACATGTGCTATTTTATCGATGAGTATTTATTCATCAATTAAGCAAAGAAAACATCATAATATTAGTTTTGATAAACGTATATTTATTCTAGTTTCTGTCGGTGCTTTAGTAGGAGGATACTTCGGCAATCAGATTTTTATCGCTTTATTACAAGTTTTTAGTGAAGAAACTGTTGAGATTATTCAAGCTTGCGGTATTATTATCGTATTATTATCAGCAATTGTACTAGTTAACTTTAATAAACGACATTTTTTATTGAAAAATTCGTTAATTATATTTTTTACAGGTCTTGTATTAGGAACAATATCAACATTTTTAGGAATTGGTGGGGGACCACTAAATACTGCTATTTTTATAACTTTATTTTCTTTTGGTGTAAAACCGGCAATTGTTTATTCATTAGCGACAATTGTTTTTTCGCAAGTTTCTAAATTAATCACAATTTTGGCAACTACTAATTTAGGTGATTTAGATTTACAAGCCTTAATATACATCATTCCAACTTCTTTGTTAGGTGCCATTGTTGGTACGATAATTAATAGACACTTGAGTGTTAGTAAAATTAAAGTAATTTATAATATTACTTTGTTTTGTGTAATTATAAGTTTGCTTTTTAATATAATTCAGGAGGTTTTATGAATAAAAAATATAATATAACATTACTTTTGGGATTTTTTTTCGGGTACTTAGGGCTACACCGTTTTTATCATAAAAAGTATTTTACAGGATTATTGATGCTAATTACCTTAGGAGGATTTTTTATTTGGTGGGTTATTGATGTTACTTTGATTTTAGTATACCGCTTCAAAGACTCAGAACAAAATCCCATAGCTTATGAAGGAGAATTTTTTCAAAGTTATGCTAATAAAGTTGTTTTCGTAGCTCTTTGCATTTGGGCAATCTTATACTTAATGCGTGTATTTAGTTAAAAAACATTCACAATTTTTTACGATTTTTTCTTGAAAAGTTATTGTTGCCTACCTTTATAAAATGCTATACTCAAGTTAACATCTAGAATATATCAGAATAATAATAGGGGGTGAGTGCCATGAAAAAAAAATTAGGGTTTTTTATCCTAGCTTTAGTGTTATTGAACGTAGTTCCTTTACAAGCAGAAGCTAGATGGTCAACATACTACACACGCTTATTCGCCAATACGAGTAACTGGTCTTATTTTACTTCGGTACATAATTCAAGAATACATTATGTTGATATTTATTCAACTATTGAAAGAACATCACGTGAAGGTAAGAAGCAGTGTGAAAAAGTGTTGTCAACTACGGGGTATATTTATACACCTAAAGGATTTACACATCGTAAACGAGCGTTAAATAACACGACATTAAGCTGTCATTAATGAAGTTTATTCGCTATTTATTAATTACAACATTTGTTTTACTTTTGTATGTGATGATTTATAGTAATATGTTTTATGATGAAGATAAAGTTTTTTATGATGAAATTGTGGCAAATGATAATTATATTAATGTTGCTATAGATCAAAATGACACAGACGAAAGTATCGAATTTAAAGATGATGGTTCTGTTGAAATAACATCATCAAATAAAAATCAATCCGTTTTTGAAATCAAGCCTTTCTTTGAGGATCTTGTCAAAAACGAGATTGGTTTTATTTATGACGATTATCATAATGGAATAGTTTATGCTACAGATTATCAAAAAATTTGTAGCATGATTATTTTAGCAAGTGATGATTGTCAATATCCACTTACAAATATTTTAGAACATGCATCAGATTTAGATAATTACTATTTATTTCCATCAGACCAAGAGAGAATTTATCAAAAGATAGAAAATATTGATAATGAATTAGTTAGCAATTTAGAAATATTAGTTGTGAGAAGTGATTTGGAACGTTTCAAAAGTTTATATGGTGAATCGTATAATTTGACAGAAGGAAGTAATTGGCAAGCTTTATACAATTATGATGAGCAAGAAAAGCTTGTTTTTACTTCTTTAGTTTTTGTGATAATTTTGACTTTAATGATTAATACTATGACATATATTGATCTTTTAAAGAAACGTAAGGCACATATTTTGATGATGATTAATGGTGTTTTTCCAGCAAAAATTATTTTTAAAACAATTGCACATTTATTTTTAGAAACGACTTTAGTAGCTAGTAGTGCTATATTATTAGGATATATATTTTTTAGTAAGATGGTAAATATACATTATGCAAATTATTTGTTTCCAAAAGTTACTTTTTTTACAATAATAATTATTGTTTTTAGTACTAGTATTAACTATTTTTGCTTATATTATTTATTAAAGATTGAAACATATCGACTATTGAATAAAATGATTCAAATTAAAAGGGGTTTTTATACATTATTAGTTAATTATGGGCTTATTTTATTTTTAGTTTTAAGTTTAAACTTTGTAGGAAATTCAGGGTTGTTTTATCAAATTGAAGCTTATATTGGGACTAATTTATACAATGATAAAACACTGCATTATAGCTTGTTAACAATTGATGAGGATGCTAAAGCTGATTTTGTAATTAATGAGAAAAGTTATGAAGAGTTACTTTTAATTGGTATTTATGGGATTAGGGATTTTAGTAGTGAAGAAATTAATAATTCAACTTATCGAATTTATGATCTACATACGTTTAATTATTTGAATGATACGGACTATAAAGATGGCGTCTTTTTTTTGAATTTAAAAGAGGATAATTATTTTGATTCCGTGCAAAACTTCATGAAAAATTCTTTAAATAAAGAAATGCCTTTTTACTATGAAAATTATAACAAGCCAGTAGCTACTTTTCAGTCTTATGATGATAGTAATATTATTATTGTAGATTTTAGTTATCTAGATCAAAATGTTTTTAGTGATTTAGGATTATTTGTTGGAAGTAAGACAAGTTATATTAAAAATATTTTTGATAGTAGTGATTATACGGATGTGAGTTTTAAAACTAGTAATTATGATAAAATGTATCGAGTTAAATTCATTTTAACAGTTACTAAAAGTATTTTATTACTAGGGCTTTTTATACTTGCAGAAATTATGCTTTTAAGAGCTTATTTGATTTTTTATAATAAAAAAGAGTTTCAGCTTTTTATTAATAAAAAAAACATTTTGTTTAAAGATTATTATCATATAAAAGTATTAATTATTTTAATTGCTATTTTATTAAGAATACGTTTTGGGATTAACTTTTTCGATTTGCTTATTATTCTTATTTTAATACTATTAACTAAAATATTTTTACATTTGTGTTATAGCTACATTTTTTATAAAAGGCCTAAATCTTTGGAGGAATATGATGATTGAGATTAAAGATTTAAGTGTTAGTTTAAATAACTATCAAATTCTTGATAAAATCAACTTATGTATTGATGATAATGAATACGTTGCGATTATGGGAAGTAGTGGTAGTGGTAAGACAACTTTACTAAATATTATGGGTTTATTAGAAAAACCTACTGCTGGTAAAATCTTAATTGATGGGAAAGATTTTGCGCGTGCTTCTAATAAAGAGCGCGTGAAATTGTTGAGAAATGAGATTGGGTTTGTTTTCCAAGATTTCGGGGTTATTGATGATATGACTGTTTATGAAAATCTTGTGTTTTGTTTACCGAAGAGTAAAAATCGAAGAGAAGTAATTCAAAAAGCTTTATTAGCAGTTGATCTACAACTTGATTTAGATAAGAAAGTATATTTATTGAGTGGTGGAGAAAGGCAAAGAATTGCGATAGCTAGATTGCTGCTGAAAAAGTGTAATTATATTTTATGTGATGAACCAACTGGTAGTATTGATGAAGAAAATAGTCAAAATATAGTAGAAATTTTTAAAAGACTTCAGCGAGAAAAGAAAACGATTATTATGGTGACTCATGATAAAGCAATTGCTAGGCAAGCTGATAGAATCATTTATCTTGATGAATTAAAAAAATAGGGTGTGTTTAAAAGAATTGTATTTTATTTACGATTCTTTTTAATTTAGTGATTAGTGTAGTAAATATTACTTTAAAATGTGTACTTTTAAAAGCACTTTATCTAAAAGTGCTTTCTAAAAGAAAAGAATTATATAAAAATATGTTATAATGTAATTTCTTAAAGATGATATAATAGAAGTGGAGAAAAAAATATGGAAGAAATATTAGATAATAAATTTACACAGATTTATAATTTAAATTGTGCTGATTCATTAAAAAAATTAAATAAATTAATGTATGATTTAGCTAGGGATGATAAAGATTATATTTTAGAAACACTAGGATCAGGTATCTTTGGTTGGAAAACAAATAATGCATTTGTTGAACTAACTATTTTAAATAAGAAAAAATATTGGTGTATGCTATAAACCTTAGTAAAAAAGTCATCTTATAAAAGAAGAGTAGCTAATAGAATTAAGAGATAAGTGCAAAAAGAGTAATACTGCGTTCTTCTTTAAACAATGGATTGGTTGAAATAAAAAGAAAAATAGCAAACTTCTTCAAGGTAAAGTATATGAAGAAATGCCAATATAAAAATATCAATGTAAAGAGAAGCGAAAAAGTATAAAATTGACATAGTAAATGTAAAATAGTAGAATTAAATAAGAATTAGTAAAGTTGCTTTAGTTTTATCTTTGGTTGCTGTTATCATAATTATTACTCCAGGTGAAAATGCAAAAGCGAGTAGTTGTATCAGATATTATTATTCTAATGATATTGCAACTGTTTATGGAATACGACAAATTAAGAGTTATGCACTAGCACCAGTTGGTTTTACTTGGCATGATAACGGAATCCCTGTAGATGCTGTAATATTCAAGTATAACGGTGGTAAAGTTTATTTTAGGGTTAATCCTGGAAGAACTTATGCTACTGGACAACGAGTATATGATGCTGGAATGTATTGGTATAAGTTTAATACTCGTTTGAATGATGGTCGAACTGTACATTTTTGGACAATCATGCCAGGAAAATCATTATTTTATTGCTAATCTAAATAAGAAGCTAGAATAATTGCAATAAAAAAACATTACTTTAGATTTATATGTTCCAAACGCATCAAAAGGTGTCAATGATGAAGAACTAGATTAATAAAAATAAGCTATGTTTTGCATGGCTTATTTTTTGGCTTTTTCTACTTGTAAATGTTTTTTCCATATTTTGTCATTATTATTTTTTTTATTGTATAAGTGCATATTAAAAACCCCCTAAAGTTAGAGTAGTATATTTATTATACAATTCTCTCCAACTTTTGGGGGCCATTTCAATCTTAAATGGAGCGAGAGCGAGGAATCGAACTTTTTGAAGCTAAAATCAAGTGAAAAATAAACGAAATCAATTTAGGCTGTGAAAGTATGTTTTATTATAAAAGGACGAATATTGCTGCTATTCTTCGTGGCTTTATTCTAAATGCTGAAATCTAGGATGGATACAGAACTGTCTTAGTAAACTGGTAGAGCACGTGTAACCAAAACGAGGCTATGAAGATTAGAGAGATTTTTTAATAGAATTAAATAAAGCAATTTATCACAAATATATTTACAAAATTATAATATAACATGATTAGTATTAGACAGTTGTTAGTGTAAATTAGCAATTGTTTTTATTTTGAGTAAAGGGAGGAATGTGATGACGTGAATAAAGAATGGAGAGATAAATCATACATTAATATATGTGATATTCCGGTTAAATGTTTTAATTTAGAAACGATGACATATTATACTAAGCAATTTCTAATGGGTGAAAATAATGCTTGCAAAATAATTTTTGAAAATAGGAAAGAAAAGTATTATGGAGTACTGTTAGAAGATTACAACATAGCTTGTGAAATTCCTATTAGTACATTTGAAACGGTATTTAAGGAAATTTAATGGAAATAAATATTGTATTTTTTAGAGAGAATATGAATGGAAAAGAATAATGATTGATAATTTCTTTACAATTAAAAAAAATAATATTAGAATGGAGGTGAGAGGTGATGTTAATGAAAATCGCAAAACAAATTTTATTAATGACAGTATCGTTGTGTGCTATTTTAAGTATAAGCAGAGTGATGTATATTAGTGCTTTTCAAAAAATAGAAATTGGATTTGTGGCAGTAGCACAAACAGTTGAAATTCTTGATTATAAAAATTATAATACTTATGCTGATTTTATTGAGGAACTAGATTTTGATGAATTAATGTTAAAATACAACGTAGAAGAAGATAGTTATGATTATATCAATTTAGCAATTTCTTTTGATCGTGATGTCAATTTCTATGATCACAATAATCCTGAATACTCAATTGATGAGTTCTTAGAAGAATTTGGTGATAAAAAAATTCAAGATGGAGCACTAGTTCATTTTGTTTATTATAAAGAAGTAGAAAGTGAAGAAGTAGAAATTATAAAATATGAAAGTTCAGAAGAAAAAGATAATACATTAGCTAGTGGTACTACAAAAATTAAAAAAGAAGGTGTAGATGGTAAATCTGTCACTCCTAAAACGGAAGTTTATCGTAATGGAAGCTTAATAGATACTATAATAGGGGTAACAAAAACAACTGATCCAATAGATGAAGTAGTATTAATTGGAACAAGAGTAGTTAATAATTACAGCAGTAATAGTAATTCAAGTTATAAGAGTTCTTCATCTAGCTCTTCTGGTAATAGTTCATCTAGCTCTGATTCATCAAGTGGGAGTAATAATTCAAATATTTCATCTAAATTATACTATTATCATTTTGATAGTTATGGGTGGAGTAATAAAGGTTATTCATCTAAATATGATTGTAATGTTGCAGCTGGCGAATTTAGTCTCGCTAAGCAGCTAGAGGGAGATGCAAGCATAGGTAGTTGGAGCTGTAAACAATTGTAGATATGTGTATAGCATATCTTTTTCATAAATTTTAAGGAGGAAAATGAAATTGAATAAAATTTTAAAAGTATTAACATTGACATTACTATTAAGTAGTGTCTTTTTTTATACAAATAAAACTGAAGTAGATGCAACAACAAAGTTAGAAATGATGAATCCTAATCCATATGGTAGTGCGAGCTATGATATTATAAATGGATCATCAATTAAAGTCTATAAAGCTCCTTCAAGTGTTAGCTTTGGGAATGTAAAAGGAAGCCAAAGTGGATTAACTTTTGCAATGTATGAAAATGATATTACATATTGTCTTCAGCCAGGATCTATACATGGTAGTGGTACATTAACTTCAGATCCATTTGCTGCTGGAATAAATGAAACGATAGCAAAGGATGTTGCAAAGTGGGCAAGAGCAGCTGAATACTATCAAGTTAATGATAGTGCAAACTGGGGAGAATATGTAGGAGTGGCACAAGATAAGATATGGGCGATAATGGGTAGGACAGATACTGACCCTAGTGTTAGTTCCATATTTTATAATAGAGTTGAAAATTATAAAAATGCTTTAGATAATCAAAGTTTAGTGACTGCAAATTTCCCCGCAAATATGGTTGTTGGTCAAAGTTATGAAGTTACTGTTGTCAATGGTAAAGTTTATAATCATGTTCAAAAATTAAGTGATAATTTTGATATTTCTTTGAGTAATAACGCTATTAATAACGATCCATTAAATTTAAACTCAGTTTATACTGTAATACCAACTTCAAGTGGGATTTTAAATGTCTCATTTTGGAGCGAGGCAGTAGGTACGGAATTTAGCGCAAAATATATTTATGGTTCTAATCAAAATTTATTCATTGGTGAAGCAATTGATCCTAGTAATAAGCTATTTACTACCTACATAAATGGTGAAGTAGAAATATCTGCTCAAAAGTTTGATGAAGATGGTAATGAAGTAGGAAATGTAGAAATAGAATTTTCATTAACTAAGGATTTTACAAATAGCCAAAAATCTATTACAGATGAGAATGGACAAACTGAGAAAGTTAAGTTTGATGTTGTGAATAGTAGTACAACAGTATATGCTAGAGAAACAAAAGTACCAGAAAATATGGTTCTTGATACAACAGTCAAAAAAATGACAGTAAATGCAGGTGAAACTGCAACTTTTAGCTTTGTTAATGATTTTAGAATTATTGATATTGGTAAAATTGACGGAGAAACATTTGAGGTATTAGAAAATTCTGATATTGAGCTCTGGGAGAAAATTGGAAACGTAAATGATTTAAAGCTAGCTGTATCAGAAGTGCAACTAAGAAATACTATTGATGAAAAAATTAAAACTTTAGACAATGGAGATATCATTAGGTACAAATATAGTGGGACTACTGATGAGGATGGAAAACTAATTTTTTCTACAAAAGATATTAAATCAAATACCACATATTATATACGTGAAATCAAATCTCCGCTAGGATATGTTTTAAACACAGATTTTATTAATATTGGAGAAGTAGATGAAAAAACTAAGGCTTTATCATACACTTTAGAAAATACTAAAATTAAAGGTGATTTAAAGCTATTGAAAAAGGACTCTAACACACTTGAATTAATTACTGATAGTTCAGCATTATTTGAGCTTTATAAGTTTAATCAACTAACAGGTGAATGGAATGCGTTTGTACATAATAGTGATTATCAATTAAAAAATTCATTAGATGAATTTGAAATTAATACTGAAGGTCAAGTTATTATTCCTAATCTTTTAGGAAAAGAAAATGATGATAATTTATTACTAGAAGTAAATGACAATATTTACGTTACAAAGAATGGACAAATAAGCTTAAAAGATTTAGATTATGGTACTTATGCTACAAAAGAAGTAATTAGTCCATTAGGTTATAAAATTTATGATGAAATGCTTACTTTTGAAATTGATGAAAATGGAACGGAAGTAGAAGTGATTGCATATAATGAAACAATTAATTCAAAAATAAGTATCAGTAAAGTTGATAGTGTTACCGGCGAGCTTGTTGGTGGAGCACAAATGCAAATTGATAAATTTAATCAAACAACAGGTGAATGGGAATACTATAATACTTCTATTACAATTGATGATGAAGTACTAGAAGTAATTGTAAATGAAGTATCATTATATAGAGTTAATGAAATTGTTGCTCCTGATGGTTATGCAATGGAAGAGTTAAATTTAGAGTTTATTGCAAATGGTGATGATATAGAACTTGTTTATCCTAACACTAAAATTCCAGTACCTGACACAGGAAGTCAAAACCTATTATCTTTGTTAATAGTATTGTCATTAATTTTATTAGCAAGTAAAAAACTTGTAAAACAAGGAGGAAGAGAATGAAAACAGTAATTGAGTTATTAAAAGAAAATAAGATGTTTGTATTTTTTGGAATGTGTGCTATTGGTGGGATTATTTATGGAGGTGTTAAAATAATTTTAGTTTTTACATAGGACTTGATTTTTATGAAAAAATTGACTTGGAATTTGAAAGTTACAAAACATTTAAAGAGAGTATTTTAGAAATTTAATTAGGAGGAAATTTAATGGAAATATTATTCAACGAATTAAAGACACTAGGGTTTAGTGTCTTTTTTTATTCTAATTTAAATAGAATAGCAGATGTGGAAGATGGTATTAGAAGTGCTAGAAATTTTATTAGGGGTAGTTTTGAAGTCTTTTTGTTTGAATTATTAGTACCGGTAGCACTAATAATTATTGGTATTTATATTTTGATATCATTAGTGAAACTAGCATCTAGAAGAAGACAAGGAGAAGAAATTGATGATCATATTTTTAGATTTGGTATTTTGCTGGTAATTATGGGTCTGTTGATAGGATTTGAGACAATCATATGGACTCCATTAATCCAGTGATATTATGATTTTTGATATAGGTGTAGAATGGTTTATTAATAAATTAATTGAATTGGGAAATTGGTTATTATTAACCATTTCATTATCTTCATCAACAATCTTCTTTGAAAATCAGTATGTAGGTGGTTTTTTAAGTTTAGCAACTGATGTTAGTTGGTTATGGTTTGGAGTCTTATTGGCTTTATTTTTTACACAAAATGCTGAAGTACTAGTTGAAGGTAACTTTAATGTTAATAATGTAGTTAAACCAATTTTGATGGCAATTATTGCAATCTTTAGTTCAAAGCCATTAACATTATTTGTTTTAGAGAAAAGTTACGGAATAACTGAAAAGTTAGGAAATATATTTGAGTTTGAAAAGGTAGGAGGATTAAATATAGTTTTATTTCCTTCTTCAAGTATAATTTTGCTTATAACAATGTTAGCTGTAGTTATATGTGTAGGAAAGTTTGTAATTGGAACTTTTGTAAGAAATGCAGAAATATTTACATTATTGATGATTATGACATTTTATTTTACTGATATTATGCTTGGTGATGGCCGTTTGTTTTTTAGTTGGATTAAACAAGTAGTTGCAGTTATATTTACACAAGTGATAACATATTTGGTTTTAATGATTGGGATAAGTTTTTTATTCTCAGGTAATACAATGGAACTTGAAACTATTTTGGATAAACCATTAGAATTAATGTTAGGAATTGGAACACTAATTGCAAGTGCAAGAGTTCCGAAGTTACTTCAACATTATGGTCATAGTGTAAGCACTGGAAGAGGTATTAGTGGTGCAATGATGGGTGCAAACCAAGCACTGTCGTTAATAGGTAGAACTCCGGCTGGAAAATTTATGAGGTGAGAAAATGAGTGGTGAAAAAATATATGTATTTTTACCTAAAATTGATAAGAATATTTATTTTTTAAAATGGAAAATGCTAAATTTTATTTTCATAGTAGTTTTGTCTTTTTTAGGGATAAATATCATTTCAGTAAAATATTATTCAGTAGTATGCTTAATAGCAATATTATTAATTCAAATTAATAGTGAATTAACAATTTTTGGAGTTTTAAAGAAGAGCTTTAAGTATTTTTCAGATAAACAATTATTTATAAGAAAGTGAGTGATAAGTTGAAATACAATAAAAGAAGTAATCCTAATGAAATATATAATTTTCTAATAGAAGATAATTATGCGATAGATAAAAGTAATAGTAAGAATATTGGATATTTGAAAATTAATCCTAGTAATATTGCAACATTGACGAATAAAGAGTTGGAATTGTGTATAGATTCATTTGCTGCAATACTTACGAGTATTAGTAGCACTACTAATTCTTTTAAATTACATATTTATGACACAAATGAGTTGATTGAGCCAAATCTTAATTACATCAATGGTTTAAATGATGAAGTGATTACAAAAAGTTTGCTCCATCATTTAAGAAAAGACAATAATGATGAATATGTAAAAAGCTATGTAATTAGTTTTCATGCAAGTGATTTAAAAGAATTAGAAAAAATATCTAATTCTTTTATTAATTTATTGAATGCTAGTGATTATTTAAGAGTAGAAGCCTTAGATAAAAAAGGCATTATTAAATTTTTCCGTAATTTTTTGTGTCGTGAATTTGTTGATTTTGATTTAGCAATTTTTGAAGAAAAAATAGTTAAAGAATTAGACAATAGTAAAAAGTTTCAAAAACTATCAAAAAATAAGAAGATTGATTTAGAAAAGGTTATAAGTGATGTAAAAGGCAATGAGCTTACAAAGCAAGTCACACCCCACTTAACACAATTTAAAATAAATGCTGTGCAAACCAACAACTTTTTACTAGAAATAATGAAAGTCAAAAACTATCCAACTTACACATCTACTAACGCATTATTTTCAAACATGCTCAATGACAATGTAAATTATACATTTATTTTTGAAATGAACAATCAAAATAGTGTTGCTGGCGATATGAAGAAGATGTACAACATTTCTAAATCAAATATGAGTAGTAGTAAAGAAATAGATAATATTATTGAAGGCGTGGCTCAAGAAGCGATTACAGAAACATTCTCTAAAATGGCAAAAGAAAATACAATGTTAATGAATGTAAGTGTGTTAATTGGTGTATATGGAAAGACCACAGATGAAGTCAGTGCAAATAAATTGACACTTACAAATACGCTAGCAATTAATAATATTACGACTGAAACGTTAAGGTTAGAACAAAAAGAAGGATATAGCGCATTTATACCCTTAAGCAAAAATTTTAGTTCTGCTAAGAGATTAATGCCAGTTGATACAATCGCAAACTTTTATCCTTTTTCATCGAGTACTTACAATGATTCAACAGGAGTTTATTTAGGTAAAACAAGTAGTGGTAGTAAAATGTTTATTGATTTTAGTAAAAGAACTGATGAAATCACTTCACCCAGTATTGCACTAGCTGGTACTCCAGGACAAGGGAAAACATGGACATATAAAAAAATAGTTAGTGAAATGATGTTAAAACCTAAGGTGAACTATTTTTATAATATTGATGTTGAAGGAGAGATGTTAGAAGTTTGTGACTACTTCAAGGGAACTAATGTTAATGTAGCTAGTAATAAGTATGTAATTAATCCTTTTGAAATACGTAACTTTGATTATGAAGAAGATGCAGATGATGAAGTATTTGGTGCATTTTTAGAAAGAAATAAGTATTTAGCACATTTAATATGGTTAAAAGAGTTTCTAAAAATTTCAATTGAAAAATTAGCTCCAATTGAGCTTGATACTTTAATGATTTTAGTAGGTTTATTGTATGAAAAATATCATATCAATGAGCATACAAATTTAGCTCTTTTAACTGCTCATAGCTATCCAATATTCGATAATTTATATGAATTAGTAAAAGAGTTAGTTGAACTTGAGGATGCTGAATTTAATCGAAGATTTTTAAATTTAGATAAAACTTTAGTTAAAAGAATTTTAACTAGGTTAACTTCCTTTGTGAAGGGTGAAAACAAACTTTTTAATGGGAAAACAAATTTACCAAATGCTAAAGTTATTAATTTTGATTTTCTTGATTTATTAAATGGTGATCAAACATTAAAGAAAGCTATGTTTTTTAACGTTAGCAGTTATATTTGGAGTGTTGCTGTACATTTAAAAAATACTACAGGTGATGAAATGATATTTTCAACTGACGAACTTCATCAAGCAGTTAATCGTGACTCGATTGAAAACTGCCGATACTATAACAACTTTAGTAAACGTAACCGCAAGTATAAAATTATCTTTATGGTTGCAACACAACAATTAATGGATTTAATGGATAGTAGTATTATTGCCCTTACTAAACCAATTCTTAATAACGCTAGTTTTAAATTTATTTTTCATCCAGCTGAGGAATTAGATTTATGTACTAAACTTTTCGATTTAAAACAAGGTGAAGTAAATGTCATTAAGAAAAGTAATCGAGGTAATTGCTTATTGCTTGCTGGTTCAAATTCTTATAAATTGCAGGTTGCAAACGTTGGATATGAAGAACAAATATTTGGAAATCGGAGCGGAGTTTAAATGGCATTACCAGTTGCCGCTATTGCTAAAAAAGTGGCTGTTAATGCTGCTTTAAGAGTTAAAGAAGAATTAGAAGGTAGAAAGCCACTAATTATTACTTCAGTTGTTGCAACACCATTAATTATATTAGTAATTGTTCCTTCATTGATATTAACTATGCTTAATCCATTTAGTGATTTAGGTATAGATGATAAGATAAGTATTGCAGTAGAGCAAGTGATTGATGAATATAGTCCAGATGGGATGATGGATACAGATCATGCTAGAAGTATTTTAGCGGTAATTTATGAAGGTGATTTGAGTGAAACAACTACTACAGAAGTAGTTACATTCATCACTAAATATTACATTAAAAGTAGTATCATAGAGTTTGAGTGTCCGGGAGTGACTGATAAGGTTTGCCAGTCAGTAAAAAATTTCTTCCGAATAGAGGATGATATTTTAAGTCAGATAGCTATTGATTATAATTTGAGTGATAAACAAATAACTGATATTGAAAGTTATTATAATCTAGCAACAAGTGATAGTGATTCATCATTTTATTATGGAGATGTAGAGTTTATTAATTTACCTCTTGTTGGCGATAGAAGTGATATGATAGTAACCTCTCCGTTTGGTTGGAGGGTCATATTTGGTAAAGAAAATTTTCATCGTGGAGTAGACTTGATTCATAAAGATGGAGACTTAAGATTACTTTCAGTGTATGAAGGTGAGGTTGTAGTTAATGGTTATAATGGAGAAAGTGGATATCACATAATCATCTATCATGAAGATTATGATTTTTACACATATTATGCTCATTTAGCCTCTTCTTCTAAGAAGCAGGTAGGAGATAATGTTATTCCAGGAGAGGTTGTAGGAGTTATGGGAACTACAGGTAGTTCTACAGGAGTTCATTTACACTTTGGAATAAAGCGAGAGTTACATAATTGGAATAACGACAACTTTTTAAATGCACAAGAGATGTTAGGATTTGTTGACTAATTAGATGACCTGGAGGTGAATATATGGAAGTAGATAAGTACTTGAAGGCACAAAAAAATGAACGTTGGAAAGACATTGTAAAAAAAATTTTTATTAATTTATCAATTATTACTATAGTAGGTTTAGTAGTTTTTTTGATTTTTAGAGAAGGAAATGAATATTTGATAATTTATTACAATGGTGATAAGTACGAAATAAAAAGATTGGATAAGAATTTATTTATTATTGATGTACTTGATGAAAGTTTTACTTACGATGATAACGATAAGCTGTTTATTGATGATGAAGAAAAATCTTTCGATGTACTGAATTACACATTTGTAAAAGATGTGGATGAAGTAAGGATTGATATTTACAGAACTGAAACAGATACAGTTGATGAAGATATTGATTATGAAGAAAAGACGGTAGATGACAATACTATTTTGAAAGGCGAAGAGGTAGTTAAAACTATAGGTGTTGTAGGCAAAGTAAAAAAGGTTTATGATGTAACCTATTTAAATGATGAAGAAATTGACAGAAATTTAAAAAGTGAGTTCATTCACAGTGAAGCAGTGGATGAAGTAACTCATATTGGTACTAAAGTAATTCAAGACAATAAGAACAATTCTTCAAATAATGCGTCAAACTTGACATATGAAAATAGCTCTGTCCCTAAAGTAGAAACACCTAGAGGAGAAGGTGGAGCAGCAGGTGGTACGGAAAATAAACCAGTTCCTAAAGCTGATATAGCAGAACCTAATAAGATAGGAGCATTTGCTAATGAGGCAGCATGTGAAGAGTATGGTGAAGACAACTATTTGGAGCATAGATGTTTACCACAATCTGATGGGAGCTTCAATATTATCGGTATAAACAATTAGTTGCAATGTATACAACAAAATGGTATATTTATGTAAATAGAACATAGTTAATGAGAAGAGGGGTGAAAAAAGTAATTCATTTTGGTTATGTCTAAATCATTTTATAAAGGGGAGAGAAATATGAAAAGGGTTTTATTAATGTTTATTGTGTGTTTTAGTTTTTTGTCTTTTAATTCTTTGTACGTTAATGCACAGTATGCAAATTATAATGATTTATATCAATCGTACTCGTATACTGATGCTAAGGATTATGTTAGGACAAGTGTTGCGTTTAAATATACAGGGGCGCAGGCACAATCTCAAGCAGCATACGTTAATTATGTTACTTCAAGAACTTGTTATTATAGTGCTTGTAGAGCTACAGCTACATCATATCAAAATCAACTAGCGGCTGATGCATATGGTCATTGGCATTCAAGAAGAGAAATTAATCCTAAATAATAAAATAAAGGGGCGAGAAATATGAGAAGAATTTTTTTATTTCTAATAGTAAGTGGTCTTATATATGTTGGTGATAGTAACACTTTGTTTGCTTCTAATAGTACATATAGTGATCCTTATATGGCTTATCAATATAGAGATACATCGACATCGGTTTCAACAGATGGAACATTTAAATTCACGGGAGCAACTGTTTGGGCAAAAGCAGCCACGGCTGACTATTCTTCATCTAGATCGTGCTTCACTGCTAGGTGTTGGGCTAAAATTACTAGCACAAGTTATGGCGCAAATTGGCCTGCTCATTGGCACTCTGTGAAAGAAAATTAAAGGCAATAAATTATGAAGAAAAGGTGGAAATTATTATTAGTTTTAATTTTATCAATAGTTGGTAGCATTTCTTTTACAAAAGTAATAGCAGACTATCATAACTATAAGTTTGTAAATGGGATTACTGACAATAGTGAAATGATTCATTTTATCATTTATGAAGAAAGCATCGATTCTGAAAAGGTAAAAGAAGATTTTTTAAAAGTATTGTCTGAAAATGATTTAACCTTAATTTCAATAGGAACTACACATGGACAGGTAATAAATTATTATAATTTTGATGCTGAAGGAAACTTTTTAAAGATGAAAGAAGACTATCAAACCAGATGTGATTACAAATGTTTTGAATTAGTAGAAAAAGAAAAAGGTGATCTTCGTTTAGAGTTAATATATTTTGTCTATGGTGAAAATTTAGAAGGAGCATTTGATGATTTAAATACAGTAGATTTTTTAAGTTTTATAAATGATAATCATGATGAGGAATATGATAATCATGAAACTGTTTCTCCTGTTAAAATGTTTTTAGATTATTATTTATTATACCTAGTTATTACAGGATTAAGTATTTTTTCACTTTTTTTTCTAATTTTTCTAGAAACAATATCTAAAATTAAGGAGATTCAATTACAGTCAATGTTTGGCTATTCTTTTAAAACATTTTTCGTTAAATTTGTTTTAAAACTTATGATGACTATTTTTATACCTTATTTTATTTTTCTAATTATAGGTTCATATCTGTATTCTAGATCTCCTTCAATTGTTTCTACGTTAGTGTTAATTCAGTTGCTAATCATGATTATATCGTTTATTTTAATATTGTGTTTTTCAAAGGGATTTTACACTAATATTAGCAAAAAGTTTATGTATGGATTTTCTAAAATATTTATAAGTATTATGAGTATTATTATAATTATTTTTACAGTTGTAACAATAAGTTTATCTCTTTTTGCAATTGAATCTAGTATTAAACTAAGAAATCAACTTTTAGTAAGTGACAACTTGGAAAAATACTATAAAGTCGACTACAGTGTTGAATATAGCAATGAAATAGGAATTGAGATGTCAAATGAACTTATTGATAAAGGTGAAGCTAGTTATTATAGTTATGAATTTATTGATTCGATAACACCAAATGCTTATTTATTTCATGTAGATAAATATTTCTTTGACAAACATAGCGATATTTTTTTAAATTCTGACGAAAAAATTAACTTGGACGCTTTATATGATGAAAGCTATGGATGTGTTTATTTTGCAATACCAGAAATATATCAAGATGAAAAATTTGAAAATGAAGAAGAATGTAAATTATATGAAATAAAAAATAATAACAAAGAGTATTTAACATATGATGTAGACACTCCTAACTTTACTTTATACGACACGATAATCAAATATACGGGAGACTACTATGGATTTTCTAATATAATTATCAATGCAAGTTCTGAGGAAAAGGCTAAGCAAATTGTGTTAGATGTTTATAATAAATATGATGTTAGAGATACTCCAAATGTTAGAGAGGCATTTTTACCTTCTTTTAGAGAGGGAGCTATAGAAGAGGCTAAGAGTAGTATTTCAGCTTTATTATTTTCTTTGATATCATTAATTATAGCAACTAGCTTTTATATTCAATTGATTTTTATGAAGTATAAAGATGAAATAATGTTGTCTACAATATATGGTTATTCAAAAAAAATAGTGATGAAAAGACCAATTCAAGAACTATTAATTACAAATATTTCAGTGTTTATTATTATTTTATTGATAACTAAGAGCCTTTTGGGAGTTATAACTTATTTTGTTTTGATAATTGTACAATTTATTATTATGTTTATTAGAACTAATAACTTGATTAAAAGTAACTTAGTGGAGTATTTGAAAGGGGAGTTGCAAGAATGATTAAATGCATAGATGTTAGTAAAAAATTTAAAAGTAAAGAATTATTTAACAATTTTAATTTGGAAATAGAAGCAGGAGAATTTTTGTGCATTTATGGTGAAAGTGGATGTGGTAAATCGACTCTTCTAAACATGATAGGATCACTAGAACAAGTTGATGATGGTGAAATAATTTATGAAGTGGATTCAACGAAATATAGTTGTAAAAAAGATTATCGAAAAATTAGAAATAAACATGTGAATTTCATTTTTCAAAATTTTGCTTTACTTCAAGATAAAACAGTTAAAGATAATTTATTATTTGCAATGCAAGAGATGAAAAAAAGCAAAGAAGAAAAGCAGAAGTTAATTGTTTCTGGCCTTGCTGAAGTTGGTTTGACTGATAGAATGGATAGTTATGTGTATGAATTGAGTGGAGGAGAGCAACAACGAATTTCTTTAGTAAGAGCTTTTCTAAAGACTGGAAATATTATTTTAGCTGATGAACCAACAGGAAGTTTAGATGAAAAGAATCGTGATATAATTATTGACTTGTTAAAATTAGCGCATAAAGAAGGTAATACAATTGTGGTAGTAACACACGATCCTATATTTAGAGATATTAGTACTAAAGTACTGAAATTATGATAATGTTAAAAACTGAAAGAACTCTTAATGTAGAGTTCTTTTTATTTTGGGAGAAAGGAGAAAGTATGCAACTAAAAAAGGATTTAGTACAAAAAGTAAATATAAAGAAGAATCAAGGACTTTATAACTACTATTTAAAAAATAGTGCTTATAACAGAGAAGTAAAAGATTTTAGAGATGGAACGTATCTGACAGCAGGAGATAAACTAGTCTATAAAGTCAGCTCTACAACTTTAGTTGCAAAATGTCTGATGGGATATAATTTCAATCATACACTTTCTCCTTGTTATATCAATTATAATAATAAATTAAACTTACTAAAACTATCGAAGATATTCGGTAGTTTTTTTGATAAGTATCATATAGATGAGAAATTCTTCTTTGTAACGTTAACAATGCCAAATCTAAAGGCAGACGTTGAGTTAATAGAAGATAATAACAATCTTATTAAAAGAGCAAACCAAGTAATTACTAACTTGTACAAGCAGTTAGAAAAGAAGTATGGATCAAGTGGACTAATCAAAAAGTATGAAGTGACGTATAAGTATAATAAAGGTGCAGCATATAGTCACCCACATTTTCATTTGATCATAACATTACCGCCGAATGTAAGGCATATGAAAAGTACAGAGTTAGAGATATCTGCAAGAGAGTTTATTATAAATTACTGGTATAAGAACTTTTTAAGTAAACATTTTGAAATTAAATTTGAAGATGCATTAGGAGCATTCGATATGCAAGAAGCAAATTATTCAAAAATTAAAGAAGAGCTGACTGGTTACATGAGTCGTAATAATAAATATGACTATTTAAATAGTCAAGAAGTGTTTGATTATGCCTATTGTCATATGCATAACAAGAGAGTATTAACATATTCAGGAGTTTTCAAAAAGATTAATCAAGAGCTGAAGCTTGAGGAGATAGAAGAAATCGAGCTGTTAGAAGAAGATAAAGAAGTATATGATATCAAGGTTGGGTTTGTATATGTAAGTAAAATGAGGCAATATTGTCTAATATACACGAAGTTAAACGAAGAGGTTGAGCCAGGTCTTGACATAAGTACATCAAGTAGTAAAAATCATAATCTCCTCGCTGAGATGAGTGACCACTTTAGTGAGATGTTTGGTGGATATTATGATTTTATGACTGGTAAAACAATAGAAGAACAATCAGAGTATATATATGTATAAATTGCTTTATTATTGGTGTTAGGAGGTATAAGTGTGGAAAAAAGAACAGTGTCAAAAACTGTACGTATTCCAGTAAATGTATTAAATAGTTTGGAGAAAATAAGAAAAGAGCATGACATTACACTAAGCGTGTTAATAAACAAAGCTCTTTTTAATTATGTAAAAATTATCGAAGGTGAGAAAAGCGTAGATATTATCAATGAACACATTATAGTTGCAATAGAAGCTACTATTGAAAGTAAGCTTAATAGAATAAAACATATAGATAATACAATGAATGCGATTTTTGAATTATTATCTTCAGAGCTTGATTTAAGTTATGAACAACAGGAAAAGTATAAGTTAATAGCAAAAGGGTTGTTAAAGAAAAATGATTTATAAGGAGATAAGATATGGGAAGAACAGTAATAACTAATTTAGGAGTTGATCCAGGTAATGGATTTATTAAAGCACAAATCAATAATACTAACATTTGTGAACCGTTTGTATACGCAGATGTAAGTGAAACATATCAGCATAATAATTTTGATTTTATCTTTGAATATGATAATCGTAAGCTTCTAATAGGTGCTGAAGCAGAGGCAAGTGGGTTTAAAATAAAGTTAATTTATGGTGAAAATGATTTAAAAAGATATAATACATTTTTTTATAAGCTTATTTATAGTTACATAATTAAAGGGTTTTGTATTGGTAGTAATGAAGTAGTAATTCAAAATATGGTGGTAGGTGTACCTAACAATCTTTATGGTAAATTAAGAGATGAATTGATAAGTGATTTGAAAGGGAAGACGTGTATAGTCAATATGAATAAAGCTAATTATCATATAACAGCTAATAATGTCAAAGTTGTTCCACAACCAATCGGAACTTATTATAGTGATAATAGCATTTTGAATAATAATGTTTATATTGTAGATATAGGATTTGGAAGTGTAGATTATACATATTTTATAAATGGTAATATTATTGAAAATTTTGGTACAAATAATGGTTTAAGAAAAGTATTATCAAGGTTACAAAAAGATTTAGAAGAGTTGTATTTAGGAATAAATTTAAATCCACACTCTACTCTTGCAGCTTTACAAATGGGTTTAGTGAGATATGGAGGAGAGAATAAGAAAATTGATCAGAAATTAATTGATATACTATTAAAATCACATTTTGAAAGTATTGTAGATGTAATAGTTGAAAAGCACAATCACTTAGCTAGTATTGAAACAATTATTTTCACTGGTGGAGCATCAAATGAATTTGCAAAATACATTGCTGATTTAAATTTGAAAAATGTTAAAGTGCTTGAAAGTTCACAGTTAGCTAATGTGAGAGGATTTAGTAATATAGCTAAAAGTATGTGATAGTATGAAGCAATATTTATTGAAATTAAATGAAAATAATATTGAAGATACTGAAATAATTAAATTCTTGCAAAGTAGTAGTAATAAGAATAGATTGATGAAAGATGCAGTTAAATTGCTTTTAATTCTATCAGAATCTTATAATACAGTAGATATAGTAAGATTAGCATACAATATAAGTAATAAAAGTGCTGATAATTCTCTTGAAACTGCTACAATTACCAAAGATAATTGTTCTAATAATATTAATGTAAATGTAGATGAATTAGATAGTATACTTGATAATATCTAAAAAGATAACAAAATAGATAGTTAAGTTGCTAAGCTCTTCTTATTTAGGTATAATTAGTATATCTAAAAGGCTACTAGAATGGATAAAACAATTAAAGAAAATGTGTATTACAAAAGTTAAGTGGTAATAAAAAACGTATTACGTTATGTAGTACATGAAAACATCGTTTTTGCGTGCTTTGCACGCAAGTGTAATACAGCGTGTAATACACGCTCTTTATCCTGCAGAAAGTATTACAAATAATAAGGGGTGATATTATTGGAACATATGAAAAAGGTAATTGAAGAATTGGGATATGCAATTATTAATGATGAACCTTTAAAAAATAACCAATCAGCTGTCTGGGAAGTTAAAAACTATGAAGGGGAATATATTTTAAAAGTTTTTAAAATAATGGAGAGAGGATATGCTGAAGAAGAATATGATTTTTATAATGAACGCTACAAATCGTACGTCAAAGTTATGAATACATGTAGTCGATCTTATCCTAGATTGATAGAAAGTAAAATTATAAAAACAGAATTTCTAACACTTGGTATTGTAGTTGAAGAAAAACTTAGTAAAACTTTGGAAAATCATATTTCAGAACACAAGTCCTTTTCAGTAAGTGATGTAGTTGCTTTTATGATTGAAATTGTTAAAGTTTTAAAATATGCTGTTGAAGATGGATCACCCGTGCATAGAGATATAAGTCCAGATAATATAATGTTGAGAAAGAATGGTGAATATGTTTTAATAGATCCTGGTTGTGCAAAACACATATCTGAATCTACAACTTTTTTAATAGGGAAACCTCTAGGGAAGTTTCATTGGAGGTCACCAGAATTTATAAAATTACATAATGCCGTATCTCAGGCAGAGGCTGATAAAATTTATTCTCAAATTGATTATAGATCTGATATGTATTCAGTTGGTTTAATTGCGTATAGGATGCTATATAAGGAAAGTATTAATCAAAAGGATGTTGAGAAAAAACTAAAACTACTTATTTCTAATTCAGAAGATGAAATAAAGCAAAAATTGCTTAGGGTAATATTTAAGATGATGAGATTTGAGATAAATCGTAGATTTAAATCTTATGATGAATTATTAAATTTTTTGAAAAAGGTTGGGGTGTAAAATGAATAGAATAGTAATCAATGCAACAAATGGAATTGGAAATAAAATTCAAAATGCTTTAAAACTTGGCATAACAAACGAAGTTTATTATAGTTTAAAAGATATGAAGAAAAAGTCACACCATAGACTCAGAGAACTTTCTGATGAATTGGGGTTAGATTTATGGGAAGAATTTCCATTATACTATCTATTACAAGAATCTCAATACGATGAGAATATAAAGGAACTTCACGAGTATTTAGATATTCAAGCATTCGATATTCCAATTAACAAAATTGAATATTCTGCAAAATACGATAAATTTTCGAATATGATAAAAAATTATTATGAAAATTATTGTTTTGAAAATGTCGCACATATTCCAACCTTGTTTTTAAATGATACTGATTCTTGGATATTTGACAGAGTATTTAGAGATTTGCTGGAGATAGCTAAAGCTAGTTTTCACTCTGAGCAAGATAATCATTTTGTAATTAGTGTTATTTTTACCGAAGATTTTATTAATAATTCAAAAAATTTAGACGAGTTTTTGGATGTGGTTCAATCCTTTGATTTCGAAAATGTAACCATAGCTTTTGCAATAGAGAGAGAAAATAATAAAACAAGAGATATGTATGATTTAGAAACGTATAATTCTGTATTCAACTTATTAAGAAGGTTTAAGGAAAGTGATTTTGAGACAGTAATTACCTTTTCTGGAATTAGAGATTTATTGTACTCTATCATAGGGAATGATCAATTCAGTGTGGGATGGTATAAAACGTATCAGCATTTTGAATGTTCCAGGAAAAAACTTGATTTAAAAATGGATGATGAATTTGGTGGTAGAAGGACAAAAAAATTATATTTTGATAGTATAATGTCAGAGATACGATTTGAATCATTTGAAGATTTACCTGAAGATTTGATATTAAAGCTAGCAGATGTAGAAAATATAGATGATTATAAAATTGATTTGCTTGGTCAAAATTTTGGTTTCAATTCATGTGAACTTATATTTTGGTGTGAATATAAGAAAACAGTATCTTGTTTTGAATTTGATTCAAATAATGATATTATGGGTATGATAAGAAACAATTATTATATTTTAGAAAAAAAAATAGATAGTGCTATATTTTTATTGAGTGATATAATTGATTATTTAAAATCACAATATTTAAATCATAAGTATTTAGAAGAAAATATCGAAATATTAAAACAATATAAATCAATAGCATACAGTTATTGTTATGAGGAGTTAATATTAGATTTTTAATTGAGGTGATTATAATGTTTAGTACAGAGAAAGAACTTACACACGATTTTATTCGCTTATTAGAAGAAAAATATGAAAAAGACTTTAAAATTTTTACTGAAGTTGGATTAAGATGGGGTAATATTGATGTAGTTTTGGTACAATATAGTAGTCAAAGTGGTCATAATTATTCTATTTTTAAGGATAGAGATTATGCATTAGTTTATTGTACGCTATTTTTTAATAAAGGATTAACTACAAAATATCTTGAGAAATTAAAACTAGATAGGACAATAGAGTACATTTTAAAAAAAATGATTGAATTAGATTTTGTTTATTGTGTTAATAATAAATATTACAAAAAAAAATTAAGTGATTTACCTAAAATAATATCTTACGAACTGAAGCTAAAAGATATGAAAAAAGTTATTCAACAAGCAAATATAAACAAAAAATTTAGTGCCGAATCATATATAGTTATTCCACATGAAAAATGTATGCTTATAGAAAAATATAGTAGTATTATTGATCAAACTGGTTTAGGAGTTATAACAGTATCAAAAGATTCATTAAGACAGTTAAAAAAGTCGAAATATTCTTCGAATGTAAGCAATTTTAAAAGTATAAACAGTATTGGTAAAGTTTTTAATGCGTATTTAATGTAGAATTAAAATTGACAAAAGTATTGAAAGGAGTGATAAAAATGTTAGTACAAATTAAAACGCCGTTAGATTCAGTATCGTTGATGAATAACAATGATTTTCATGAATCATCCGAGTTTTTTATAAAAAAAGTAGAAGAGTTAGGTGAATATGAATTAGTTCATCCTGACTATGTGATAAGAACAAAATTAGAGTTAGAGGATGTTCTTGAATTTGAGGAAGAAAAAGAAGGGCATTCATTAAATGTTTTGGAAATTCCATTTGAGGAATTTAAAAAGCATGAATTATAAAAAATATGACAAGATATTTAAAATGTCACAAGAAGAACTAGCTAAACAGCTGGTTCTTTTATTTTCTAAAAACAACTTTAAAGTTATTTATGAACCAGGATCTTATGTATTTATTGAAGGTAATAATAAAGAATGCTTAGTAGCACATTTAGATACAGTACATTCATCATTACCCAAAGATATTAATTATGAAATTGATATAGATGGAACTGAGTATGTAAGTGCTAAAAATGGAATTGGTGCAGATGATCGTTGCGGTATTATTGCTGCAATTGAAATATTTAAGGCTAGAGATAAAAACTCTAGTATTTTATTTACATTTGATGAAGAAATAGGTGGATTAGGAGTTAAAAAGTTTGTTAGCTCAAAAACTTTTGAAAAGCTAATTCAAGATGAAAGTATTCATGTTTTTATAGAATTTGATAGAAAGGGAAGTAATGATTATGTTACTTATGGAAATGATAACTTTGAAGTGGATAAAATTTTAGAGAGTGTAGGATTTAAAAAATCACATGGAACATATAGTGATATAGCAGATTTAAGTAAAGCAAGTGGAATTGCTTCAGTGAATATCTCTACAGGATATTATAATGCACATCGTGATGACGAATTTTATGTCCCTATTGTATTAAATCGAAATATAAATAGAATTTTAAGTGTTTTAGATGACTTAGTAAAAGAAATTAGAACTATTGATATGTTTGATCTAGATTATATTGATTTATTGTTTACAGATGAATATGAGGAATTTGAGGAGGAAGAGTATGATAAATACATACAAGAACAAAATCAATTTGAGTTTTAGCTGGTTTTTCAAAGTGCATTTGGATGAACAGAAATTATGTAATAGATTTGTTAGTAATGTGATGAAAAATCATAATGAAATAGAAAAAATATTTGGAAGTGACAACCATTTGATTTTAGAAATATCAGATGAATCTGATAAAAAATCAATTTATGAATATTATCTTAATAAACTTGAAATAAAAGCTAGTTCATTAGAAGAAACAAAAATATTTTTTGATAAACTTTCTAAATTGTTTGAAGATGATAGTTTATTAAGTGATAACAGAATAACAGCTGATTGTCAGTATGCAAGAAAAGGTCAAAAAGTATCCAAGTATATTATAAATATGATTAATGATGTGATTGAAAATGAAGATACGAGGAAAAGTTTGAATAGGATGCTTTCTGAAATTATTGAAAAATATTCTTCAATGTCAAAAAAATACTATTTAAGAATTGGTTGGGATGCTGTAGATTATTTGACAATGGGAGTGGGAAAAGGTTATTCATCATGTACAGCTTTATATTCGGATGAAACTAATTCTAGTAATTATATGAAAGCAATATTCACTTATATGCAATTACCAACATTTGTTGCTACCATTTATGAGAATAAAGCAGATGCTGTAGCTAGGACTACCAACTCATTAGCAAGACAAGTATATTATTATAATTGCGATGAAAAAGTGTTTATTGGTATGCGACAATATGGACATCAAAAAGCAATGAAACAGTTAATTACTAAAGGCGTTTTTAATTTTTTAAAAGATCAAGGAATAATTAGTGATTATAAATATTTTTCAAATTTAAATAACCGAAAGTTAATTAATTCTTTATATAATTACAGAAAAAATGATTACTCTACACAGGCGTATGGATATATAGATACACTACATTATCCAAATTATGAAGGACATAACTTGATGTATACACCTAAGGGAATCAAACCATATCAACTAGATTTATTTTCAGGTAATGAGTACGATTATACGGAAGATTTAAAGTCATATATTAAAGCTGATTATGATAAATTGATTGGAAATACAATTAATTCTATTGAAGAACATTTAAATGAATTTGCATTATTTTTTCCATATAATATTAGAAATAGAATTAGATACTTAGATGAAATTAATTTTAATACTCAAGAAATTATAAATTGTGAAGTAATTGAGGCTAAAAACGAAAGAATTGTTGATATTAATAAGGAAGAATCAGTTGATGTTTAATGAGTCGTTTAATTTTATTTAGTAGATATATTGAAGGTAATCAAACAGCTTATATTAAAAACACGATTGATTATATTGCAACAAGAGAAGGTGTAGAGTATGTAGATAGTGAAGGAGTAAGAAATTTATTTAATCAAGATGAAGCATTACAAAGTAAAGATAAACTTGAAAAAGAGTTGGATATCTACAATTCTCACAAGCATATTGATTATCTTGCATATCGTCCAGGGGCAGAAAAGATAGGTGATCATGGACTTTTTAACGCATTTGGACAGTGTGATTTAGAACGTGAAAAAGATATGAGTGAAGCTGTATTGAATGAAGGTGGTGTTATATGGAACAATATCTTATCTTTAAAACGTGAAGATGCTATTGACAATTGGTATGATGAAAGGCATCGATGGGAGCAGTTATTGAAACGTAATATGTGGAAGGTTGCTAGACAGTTTAACATTGATTTGAAAAATTTTAAGTGGATAGCTGCTTTTCACAATGAATCTCATCATCCGCATATTCATTTACAGTTTTATTCAGTGAATCCTAAGGAAGGTAGATTATCTAAGGAAAAGACAAAACAAGCATTAGAAAAAATTAGGAGTATTTTTACAAATGATATATTCTTTGAAGAGGTTAAAGAATATAAAGAAGAGAAAACGCTACATAGAAATGTTTTGTACGATTATTTAAGAAATGATTTTAATGTGGATACGTTAAAAGAAAACTTAAGTAACAAAGAAAAGGCGAGTATAGCAAGTGAATGTTTTGGAAAGAATGTTGAAATCTCTGAAAAATTATCTAGTTTATTGGATAATACACTAAAAGTATTACCACTCGAGGGAAGAAAAAGTTATGCATTTATGCCAAGAGAAGTGAAAGAAAAAATTAATGAGATATTTCACTTAATAGTTTCAAATGATGAAAAAGTACATAACCATTTCAACCAATTTATTAATAATCACCGAGAACTCATTAAAATGTATAATGATACTGACAAAGCTAATGAGTGTTTTAAAGAATTTGTGTTGAATATGTTTGAACCAAAAAAAGAAACATATAAAGGTTTTCACAATGCAATATTGAAAAATTTATATGAAGTTAAATATGAAGAATATTTAAGAAGACAAGCAATAGCTAATATGAAGTATGATATTAGTTGTGGATTTTCATTGTTAGCTAAAGTTTTTAGAAGTGAGATGAGTGAGAAGAATGAACAAGATTTTTTGAGAATGAATGTAAGTAAAAAGCTGAAGAAGAAAAAGCACATAAATAGATAAGTAATTGTTTGAAGCTAGTAATTAATTTTACTAGCTTTTTATGTAGGAGGAAAGAATGGATAAAAAAGAAATAAGAAAAGTATTTGAAGAGTTAAATAAAAAAGTAGATCAGTTATTTGTAAATCCTGATGATTTTAATGAAGCTATTGTAGAACTAGGCAGATTTAATAATATTTCAATTAATAATCGTATTTTATTGTTAGAACAAATGAAGAAAAGAGCTAAGCTTCATTACCATCCAATATTTAGAACATTTAAAGGGTGGAAGGATAAAGGTGTAAGTGTTTCAAAAGGTTCAAAAGCGTATGAGATTATTGTTAAAAATTCGGAAGCAGCATATATTAAGGAAGATGGAGAGGTATCCTTTTTGAAAAATGCATCTGAAGATATAAAGAGTAAGGTACGAAATGGAGAATTACAAGAAACTACCATTGATTATTATGCTACAAGAAATATTTATTTTCATATCTCAGACACAAATGCAGAGATGGAAGTTTTAGATAAAAACGATAATATTTATTTGAAAGACCTTATTGATTTAGAGGATAAAGAAAAATATCAGGAAGTATTTGAAAGAATTTCTAATATGGTTATTAAGAATGGGATTGATGTTTATGAAGAAGAAGGGTTTTTAGCTGGTGGATTAGTAGAACAAACTCTACTAGGTGATTTATCAATAAAGATAAATAGTCAATCTGATCCGGCAACTAAGATTAAATCATTATTCCATGAACTTGCTCATATAGAGTTAGAACATTTTGAAAGTGGATTTGTGCATGAGGTTAAAGAAACAGAAGCGGAGAGCGTAGCATATTTAATGACTAATGAATATGGTATACATGTTACTAAAGATAATAGCTTTAAGTATTTAAGCTATTATAGAACTGAAGAAACTAAAAAATTACAATACAATTTATTTAATCGAGTATTTAAAGCTTACGAAAGATTGAATGAAAAGTATGGAAGAGAATTAACTGTTATGATGAAACAACTAGAAAATGAAGTTAAGCTTGATAATGAAGTATTAGAAGTACCAGTAGATGCCATTTCAGATAATCAGCTATCGATGGAAGTGTAATCATGCATGTACTTGAGTATGATAGTATTGATGAAATGGTGGGAAGCTTAGTTGCGAAAGAAAAACGGAATTACTTTCTTTGTACATGTCCTAGTTGTGGAGCGAACGAAGCTTTTCTGTATAAAAACAATTTAAAGTTTTTGAAATGTAATAGGGAAAATAATTGTGGAGAAAGTTTTATGATTAATTATAAAGATGACAGAAATGTTGATTATGAAATTAAAAGTAATTACACGAAAGAACAAATTGAGGAAGTGGTTGATATAACTACTTCCTCTTTTAATGAAATGTATAGTAAGGTACTTTTCCCATCTGATTTTGATAATTATAGAGGACTTGAAAAAGATGTTTTAACAAAAGCTAAAGCGATTGTAATGAATGATAATCATATGGCACTTAGCTTTTTAAAATATTTTGCTGATCGAACTAAATATTATAACTATGCTGCTAAATATGATATGAGTAAGAATGACTATTGGCATAAATACAATATTATATTTCCTTTATTTAATTCGCATAATCAGAAACTTGAAAGGTTTGTATTTAGAAGTGATATTAATGACTTAGATATTAAAGAGTTAGTAGTTCCAGTTCATGAAGAATTAGAAGCGACTGATATTTTAAAACTTGATTTAGATAATGATGTTGTTATAATTAGTGAAAGTATCATTGATGGGTTGAGTGTAAAACAAAGCTATGAAGCTGGATTATATTCTATGCGTGGTGTAGGTAAGAGTAACAAGCTTATTAGAGAGTTAGATAATTTTAAAAATAAGTTGTTGCTTCTATGTTTAGATAATGATGAAGCTGGATTAAAAGAAACAAATAAAATAATCTCAGCATGTGAAGCAAAGAATATTAATTATGTACATGTGGAACTTCATGAAGGTATTAAAGATTTTAATGAGCTACTTCTTGAAACATCAAAAGGAAGTTTAGCAAATCATATCAATGATCAAGTTGAAGAAAGAGTAAGAGAGCTAATTCATAGTAGAGAGGCTGAAAAACTTTATCGAACTGTTAAATGTTATGTGAGTAACCTATATGATAATGAGTTTTTAAAAGACAAGTATTTAAATACTTTACATACAACTGAATCTTGTAGCGTAGTTAATAATTATATTTTGAACGCACAAATAGCTAATAGTTACTTCTTTGATATTTCAAAGCTATCTGGTATTGTATCAGAACAAGAATTAAACAGGATGAATAAATATCAAGTAATTAACTTTAAAAGTGATTCTTATTTTTATGATAGTAACAACAATTTAAAGAAAGTTAGTGAAGCAACAATGAGTGAAAATGATTTGTTGAATAGCAAAAAAATAAAATCATTTATTAAAGAACAAGCAATATGTGTAGAAAGTAAAGTAGCTGTTCCAACTAAGAAAATAAAAAGAAGCTTAGATTTAGATGAAGGATACAATTATTTTAAAAACATTCTTGAGAAGTATCAGATTAATTTTGATAATAGTATTAAAGTACTTGAAACTGGCGAAATCCACGGAGCATATTTAATTGATGAAAAAGTTGTTAAGATTAACAGTGATCAATCAGTAGAAAGTAAGTTCTTATCATTAATAAAAGCTGGATTATCATTTACGGAGCTAGATGAAAAAATTAGTGAACTAGCTGTGAATATTTTTGCTAATGGATTTATTGATAATGGTGATAAGAACTTTAGTTGTTATAAAGCAGTCGAAGTAAAGCAAGCTCTCTCGACGTTTAATGCGCTTAATAAGTTATTTGAGGAGGCAAACTTAATTGATCATGATAGAAACGTGGAGGTAAAAAAGGAAGTAAGCTTAGGAAGGGGTGATGTGCTAGATATTTAAGACTTGATTAAATAATGATATAATAAACTAAAACAATTTTTTTTTGATTAATTAAGTAATTTTATAATATGTGAGGAAAATATATGGGAGAAAATTTATTGATTGTTGGAAATGGATTTGATATACATTATGGTTTAAAAACATCTTTTAAACACTTTAAAGAATGGTATAAAGTTAGGGAAGATATTGATTATTTTGAAGGAGATTTACCATTAGAAGAAAACTGGAGTAACATTGAAGATGCATTATCTTATATAGATTATGAAACAATATATGAGTATGCATTAAACAGTGGAGGTTTTAATGATTATGGTAGTAAAGATTGGAAAGATAGAGATCACCATGTCCATATGCAAGTGACAGAATTTTTACTAAAATTTAAAATAGATTTTTTGAAATATTTATTAGAGGAAGTAGAGTCGGAATTGTTAAAATTAGATTACTGTTTTAATACTGATTTTACAGCAGTAAATTTTAATTATACAAGCACATTAGAAAAATTTGATGTAAATAGTCAAATGCAAATTCATGGTTCTATTGCAAATAAAAATATTATATTTGGGCATAACAATGAAAAAATTAAAGCTGATAAATTTATTAGCCTAGATGAATATATATCGAATGGTGAATTAGTGCAGGAGTTGCAAAATGATCCAAGAGAGTTAGAACTAATAGATTTATTTGTAAATATTAACAATAATACTTTGAATAAAAATAGTGAATCTAACTTAGATAAATTAAGAAAATTTTTAAATGATAAAAAATATGAAAAAATAGTATTTGTTGGGTTTTCTTTTGGTGATCAAGATAAACTATATTATAATTACTTATTAAACGATGTAAAGTGTAGAAGGTTTGAATTCTATTGTTATACTGCTGAAGATAAAAATAGAGTGGAAGAAATTGTGAAAGATAATTTGAAAGAATGGACTATTAATGATAGCTGTAGATTTTTTGAAAAATATATTACATGTAGGACTAGCTAACGTAACTGGCTAGTTTTTTATTGAAAAAATATAAGGAGAAAGAAAAATGAATGGATTCCAAATAAGTGGAAGATTAGTAAGAGAACCAAAAATTGAACAAGGTGAAGGATATACTAGAGTTAAGTTTACGTTAGCTAATAATGATGTTAAGGATAAACCTTATTATTTTGATTGTTTAGCATACAATGGTGTAGCTGATTTTATTTCAAAAAATTACAACAAAGGTGACATGATTATTTTTGAAGGTAAGCTTACAAGCTATAGTTATAGAACTGAAGATAATAGATTTATAAAAGGAGTTGAATTGCTTGTTAAATCAGTAGTAGCAACACAAAGCCTTTCTAATGGTATGGATTCTAATGATTAATAAAATTAAATATTTAGTAGTGTTTCTGTTGCTTATAATAGCAAGCATATTAATCATCATACTCACAAACATTAAAGCCAATAGTAGTGTAATTATATTTATTTTACTAATGTCATTAGGAATAACATTGATGGTATTTACTGGCAATAGTAAAAGTAGTGATATGAAAAGGAAAAATACGGGACAATATGGAGATGCAAGATATCTTACTGATGATGAAATTAAAAAAATATTAGGACATATTAAGTTTGGTAAGGAAGCTAAAGAACCAGGAATACTATTAGGTCTCGAAGATAATACATTTAAGGTTGATAGTTCTGATAAGAATGTACTTTTGTTAGCACCACCAGGAGTTGGGAAAACCAAACGTGTAATTATACCAACATTACTATATAACTCACTTTTAAAAGATGATGACAAACCATCATTAATCATTACAGATGCTAAAGGTGAATTATTTAACTCAACATCAAAATTTTTAAAAGATAGTGGGTATAATGTAATTACACTAAATTTTAGAAATCCACTATCAAGTCATATGTTTAATATTATGGATGCAATAAACAGATATATTGATATCTATAATGAATCTAAATATAAAAAAGAACAAGTAGTGTCGTTTGCTAAAGCAGAAAAATATGCGAAGATTTTGGCTAATTCGATTATGCCGACTGATAATATGAGTCATTCTGGAAATTCAAAATACTTTCATGATACAGCTAAAGGCTTACTAATAGCAGTAAGCCTTATTGTTTCACAATTTGGAAAAAAAGATGAGAGACATTTACTTAGTGTTCTTAACTTGATAGTTGAGTTTAATGGATTAACAAATGATTCAAGTGATTCCAAACAAACAAATAAACTTAATAAGCTGTTTGAAGAACTCGAAAAGTTAGTTGGTGAAAAGGAATATCTTAATAGTGCCAAAACATATGCAGCATCATCAACTGGAGCAGATGTTAAAACTAGTATGAATATTTTCAGTTCTGCTTTATCTAATTTAACTGACTTTGTTGATAAAGAAATGGAACAAATGTTCTGTGCTAGTAAGAGTAAACTAAATAGTGAAGAATTTGTAGATAAACCAACGGTATTGTTTTTAATTATTCCTGATGAAAATACAACTAGACATTTTCTTGCTTCTCTAGTATTTAGAAATATGATGAATGAACTTGTTGCGATTGCTGAAGAAAGTGAGAATGACAAGTTGAAACGTAGAGTGATAGCTTTAATGGATGAGTTTGGTAATACTCCAAAAATTAAAGATTTTGATGTTACTGCAACTGCAGTTAGATCGAGAAATATACGTTTATTAATAGCACTACAATCTTTTGGTCAATTGAACAAAGCATACAATAAAGAGCTTGCAAAGATTATTAAAGATGCTTTTCAAATAACTATTATTGGAACATTGGCTGCAACAGCGACAGATGATGCAGCAGAAGTTGTTAAAATGGCTGGACACTTTACTGCTACCACATATTCTAGCAGCAGTTCTTCTAATAGAAGTGCTTTTGCTGTTTTTAATTCTAACTATAATAGAAGTTCAAGTGAACAGTTAATTAAAAAGAATTTGATTGAAGCACATGAAGTAAGCCAACTACCTGTAGGTGAATTTATAGTGTTTTATCACGGTAGATATCCTTTTAAGTCTAGATTTGATATTATTTTTGATGTTTTAAAAAGCAAGATGATTAGAATTGATAATCTTGAAAAGATTGATTTACCAGTGACTAATTTACAAAGTATTAAGAAACTTAATCAGGAATCAATATTAAGAAGCGCATATTACAAAAGTGATGAGTACAAAAAATCGAAGTACAAGCGTGATGATATAAATAGTTTGTTTCAGTTTAACAATAAAGATTTTATTTAGGAGGAAATATGATGAAAAGAATAGTAGAAATGTTGAGACGTACTTCTGTAGATAAAAAAACAAATGTAGACGAAAAGACCAATGTTATTATACAGAATTATCAAAGTGATGAATATTTTAGACGGCTTGATTTAGCAAGGCAAGAATATCAAAGATATCTAGGGTATGCACGTAATTCATGGAATGATGAAACAGCTAATGAGGAAGACAACTATATTACAAATATTGAAAACAAGTATAAAAAAATATTATCTGTGAAATATAATGTTATGTATAATGAAATAGATTCAAGTGTTTTTGCTGAAGAGATTGAAAACTTAAATAATCAAGTATCTGATGATGAAAATATAGATAAAATAATTAATGCTTTGAATAGTAAAAAGTATAAAAATGTAGATAAGACAACTAATATACAGATATTTGATTACAAAAGTAAAGACTATTCTAAACGTTTGGATTTAGCGAGTGAAGAATTTAGAGTACGTTATGATCAATTATATGATGATACTTTTAGTGGTGACGAGCCCGAAGATGATAATCCATTGTGGGAAAGTATGACGTACAGCTATGATGAAAAAGGAATTAATTCTAAAATAGGATATGAAAGATTATTGATAGCAATGAAACATAATGTTATGTATGATGAAATTGATCGAATGGAGGTGTGGCAAAAAATCTTTTCGACTATATCTAGTGGATTGGACATGGATATTTAAGCAGAATTAAGTTATTTTCAATTATATGGATAATTTAAATCATGTATTCCACAAATAAAAAATATATTGAAATAAAAAGGTTATTTTTTGTTTGTAACAAATTTTTTAGTAAAAAGCTAGTATTTATAAATTAGATACTAGCTTTTTTTATTTGGAATAATATATTAAAAAATGTTAAATTATTTACACAAATTAAATTATAGGAGGATTTATCATTATGAGAATTGCAGCATACATTAGGGTGAGTACAGAGGAACAAAAATTAGAAGGTCATTCAATCGAAGCACAACAAGAATTAATCAAAAGGAAGTGTGAAGAACTTTTGAAAACAGCAGAAATAGATTTCTTTATTGATGAAGGAAAGAGTGCTTCAAATTTGAAAAGACCTGCTTTACAAGAATTGATTGACCATTTGGATTACTTTCATGTTTTATTTGTTTGGAAGTTGAACAGGCTTTCTAGGTCTCTTGAAGATAGGATATATCTTTTTAAAGTCCTAGAGATTCATCAAATAAAGCTTGTTAGTATTATGGAACAGATTAATATGACCAATGCTTCAGGCAAGTTAGCACTTTATGTACAAAGTGCTGTTGATCAGTATGACCTTGACACAATTAAAGAAAACACTAAAATGGGTTATGTTGGTAAAGCTGCAAAAGGTGAGTATCCGTTTGGAAGAGCACCTTGGGGATATTTGAAAAATAAAGAAGGCAAGTTAGTTCCGAATCCAAAGTTCAAACAAATAATAGAAGATATTTATTATTATTTTTATGAATTGCATTATAATAAACGTGAAACCTCATTTAAGTTGAGTGAAAAATATAGACAATATTCGTTCAAGCAAATCGAGAAAAAAGTTGACAGAGTATTGACTAATAAGGTTTACATGGGTATTTTTGAATATTTAGGATACACCTTTGACAACATTATTGAAGAAGCTATTATTGATAAATATTATGAGTACAAACAAAAAGAAAGGAATAAATATAAGTATATTAAAAGTGATGTATTTTGTTCATGTGGTAGAAAGTTAGAAAACAAATCTACTAAAAAGGTTGATAAACATTATACTTATAAATATTGTCCTAAATGTAATAAGCGTATAAATGAAGATAAATTAAAACAACTGATTTACAAAGCAAAAGGGAGATACGCATTAAATGATTTGAATTATAAAAAAAACTATCGATATTATTATGATTTTAATAATAATAACTTGATAGCATCTTTGAACTAAAAAAAATTTAGTATTATTTATGGTATAATGAGAATAACAATTATATAAGAGTAATGGTGTTAGTAACTTTAAGAGGTCATTTTTTGCTATATGTAAATTTAAACATAAGTAAAGGTGTTTTTATTTTAACGGTGGTTACAGTTGTTATATCAATATTATTTATCTTAATGAAGTTTTATGTTGAATAAAAAATAATGTATAGTTGCTTTAAATTGACATAAAAGGGGTGAAATATATGATAGTGAAATATGAAACAATAATAAAAGAATTTAGTGGAAAACAACGTTATGATAAGGCACAAAACTTTGCAAATAAAAATAATTTAAGAGTCAAGGCAATTTCATATGTCCCAGGAGAGTTAAGCTTTGTTTCACCAATAATGACAGTTGTTTTTGAAAAAGAGAAAAGGGAAGATTAGTTTAATAATAAAACCACTTGCAAAAGTGGTTTTTATCTGCTATTATGTATATGATGAGTATTTTGAAACTTTATGACATGCCTAAAACCAGAGCGTCAACTCTGGTAAATTCAGTTTTCAATACTCACACCTTTAGCTAAGAAGCTAATCCACCTTGATCTTTGAAAACTAAATATGGCACTTATAATCAAAACTACTGTTTATTTGTAGTAGTTCGACTTTCTTAAATGGAGCGGGTGAAGGGAATCGAACCCTCACAGTCAGCTTGGAAGGCTGAAGTTCTACCATTAAACTACACCCGCGGTACTCATACATTATATAATAAATTATATAATGTGTCAATGAGTAATTAGTTAATTAATAAATTCTTTTTCATTTCCAAATGTAGCGTATTTGCTTCTTCATATACAGGGTAAATTGATTCGTATCCCAACTTTGTATAAAATGGTACGATTGGTAATTGTGAAGAAACAATTACTGCTTGCACACCCGCATTTTTTAGCATAATATGAGCATGCTCCATAATTTTTTTACCAATATCTTGACGACGGTATTCTTCTAATACTGCGACACGACCAATCTTGGCATAATTTTCTAAATAATTGAAACGTAGTGTAGCAACGGGAACATCATCGATGTATCCTACTAGATTGACAGCTGTATAATCGTTGTCATCATATAGTATATCAAGAGGAATATTTTGTTCTAATCCAAAAACTTGATTACGAACTTTTATCATATCTATAAAATGTTCTTGTGATGTTGCGATAATAATCTTCATAAAAACCACCCTAGTTAATTATAACATAAATTTATTAAATTACAATTACGGTTGTACATTTTTTAAAATGCTGTTAGAATATTACATAGGTGATAATATGGAAATTATTTTAAATTATAAATATGAATTCATAGTTCTTTTAGCAATTATAATTATTATTGGAATTATTGCTTATTTTAAATTAAGAAAGCAAGAAAAAGGAATTGGTGTTGCAGCATCGAATGATTTAATAAGTGCTTTAGGTGGAGTTGACAATATTGTTAGTTGTCAAAATCAAGTTTCCCGCTTGAATGTTATAGTTAAAAATATAGATGTTGTTGAAACAGAAAAAATAATGAATTTAGGTGCTAAAGGAGCATTTGTTTCTAATGATAAAGTTCAAATTATGTTAGGGGATAATGCTAAAGAAATTACAGATAAGTTACGTGAGTTTTTATAAAAAGGTGATAATATAAATAAATTAAAAAAAGTAAAAAATAAATACTATTTAACTATTGATAATCAAGAGTTTTTAGTTCATGAAAATACACTTATTAAGTTAAATCTTTTAAGTTCTAATGATTTTGATTTAGCTGAAATACAAAAATGGAATGAATATTATAGTGATTTAGATCTTGTTTTAAATATGTTAAAGCGTAAACAGCTTAGTATATTTCGTGTAAAGACGTTACTTAAAAACTCCAACTATGAAGAAGAAATTTTGAGTTATCTTTATGATAATCATATGTTGGATGATTTACGATATTGTGAAACATATATTAGTAGTTACATATATAAAGATAATGTAAGTCGAAAAAAGCTTTTTCTTGACTTGTTGAATGAAGAAATACCAGAGTATTTAATTGAAGAAGCACTTTTGAAAAGTGGATTTGATGAGTTAGAAAATGCTTTAAAGTTTGCTAATAAAAGGTTGCGAAATTACCGTAAAGAATCAGAATTTATGTGTCGTAGTAAGATTAAGCAGAGTTTATTGAAATATTTGTTTTCTTTAGAGACAATCAATGAAGTATTAAAAGCGATTGAAGTTGATGAAATAAGTAATGCTAGCTATTTTTTTAAAGAAAATATATCTGCAATTGAATTAGAAAAACTTTTGCGTAAAAAATATTTTAAGCAAGAGACGATTAAAGAGTTGTTAGAAAGGTGTGGAAAAGATGTATAATATCTCAATGCTAGAAGCTAATACCAAAATTGATGTTTTATATGCATTAATTAATAAAGTTGAGGCTAAATATACAAATGATGGGAATTTGTATTTAGATTTTTCTTTACAAGATATTAGTGGTGAAATAAATGCTAAGTTATGGAATGCTGAAGAGAATGATATTCAAAGGCTTACGCCAGGTATGACTGTAGAAATTAGTGGTGAAGTAGTTAGTTATCGTAAGGATTTACAAGTGAAAATTAGAACTATAGAAGCTAATGATACGATTGATATTGCGCATTTTTTACCATCTGCACCAATTGAAAAAGAGCTTTTACAAGATAATATTACAAGCTATATTTTGGGGATGAAAGATCTACAAATTAGAAGTTTAGTTAATAAAATAGTGAATAAGTTTGCAGAAGAGTATTATGAATATCCAGCAGCAACGAGAAATCATCATGAATATGTTAATGGTTTAGCTCATCATGTAAGTTCAATGCTTGAATTAGGCGAAAAAATTTGTGAATTATATCCAGTTATTAATAGAGATTTGTTATATGCAGGAATTATTTTACATGATTTAGGAAAAGTAGTAGAATTAAGTGGTAATATTGCAACAGAATACACACCAGTTGGAAAATTGATAGGGCATATATCAATTGCAGTAAATGAAATTGAATTAGCGGCTCATGAATTAGAAATAGATGAAGAAACAAAAATGTTGATACAGCACTTAGTTTTATCACACCACGGAAAAATGGAATTTGGTTCTCCTAAATTACCGATGATTATCGAAGCTGAAGTTTTAACCTATATTGATAATTTAGATGCTAGAATGAATATGATGGAAAAAGCTTTGGAAAATATTGAAGAAGGCAATTTTTCAGCAAGAGTTTTCTCATTAGAAAATCGTCAGTTTTATAAACACAAGTTTTCAAAATAAGACTTTATTATGAAAGTCTTTTTTTTAGCACTTTTATATTGACAGTGCTAAAATAGTGGTGTATAATATTTTTAGCACATGGAGGTTGAGAGTGCTAAGGAGGTGGAGTTAGTGTTAAGTGATCGCCAAAATAGAATGTTAAAAATAATAGTTCAAGAGCATATAAGGAGTGCTGAAACGGTTAGTTCTAAGAGTATTTGTGAGATTTTAGATGTTAGTAGTGCAACTGTTAGAAATGAAATGTCACATTTAGAAAAAGCAGGTCTTTTAGAAAAAACGCATGTTTCTAGTGGAAGAATTCCTTCTGAAGAAGGGTACCGCTATTATGTTGATCATCTCTTAGAATTAGATAAAATAGATGGAAATGAATTAGCCATTTTAAAAAATGTTGTTTCTAGTTCATTATCATCTAAGGATGCTGTTCAAGAGAGTTTACGTTTAATTAGTGAATTGACTAATTATACGGTTATTACTTTAGGTTCTGAATCAAAGATTGAAAAAATAAAAGAGTTTGAAGTAATAAAATTAAATAATAACGAAGTATTAGCACTTGTTGTATCATCTAGTGGGAAAATTTTTGATAAGAAAATTTCTCTAGAAGATAATATTTGTTTTGAAGAATTATCATTTGCTGTTAATACGATAAATGAATTAGTAGCAGATACGCCATTTTCAGAATTGATGAAAAAAATGGAGTTTGATGTAAAACCGGTACTTAATAATTATATTGATCAATATAATTTGATTATGCATATCGTAATTACTGCTCTACAGAAAATAGGTGGTGAAGATTTACATTTTATTGGTAAAAACAATTTGATTTATCATCCTGATTTTGATAATCCGAAAAAAATTAGAGATTTTGTTAAAAAACTTGATGCAGCTGACCTTAAAAACCTCGTGCGTAATCAAAGCGATAATATAAATATTCGTATTGGTTCACAAACACAAATAAGTGATGATTGTACTTTAATAACAACTAAGTATCATTTAGGTGAAGAAGAAGGTACAATTGCTATTTTAGGTCCAAAGCGGATGAAGTACGATAAAGTTATTTCATATTTAGAAAGCTTTAAGAAAATGATGGAGGATGATGATGGAAGATAATAAAACTCAAGAAATAGTTGATTGTGATGAAAAAGAAGTTGAAGCATCAGAAATAGTTGATGCAGAAGAAAATTTAGAAGCTACAATCGATTCTTTGAAAGATGAAATTGCAGTTTTGAATGATAAGCTTTTAAGAACAGTTGCAGATACACAAAATTATAAAAAGCGTTTATTACAAGATACTAATTTTCAAGTAGATTCTGCTAAACAGAATGTGTTGAATGATTTATTAGAAGTAGTTGATAATTTGGAAAGGGCATTGAGTAGTATTGAAGATGATAATCCAGTAAAAAATGGTATTAAGCTAACGCATGAGCAATTAATTAATGTGTTAAAAAAATATGAGGTAGAAAAAATTGCTGCTTTAGGATTGCCTTTTGACCATAATTTTCATCAAGCAATTATGATGGAAAAAGATGAGTCACAAGATAGTGGAATAGTTTTAGAAGAAATGTTAAGTGGTTATAAATATAAAGATAAAGTTTTAAGACCAAGTGTCGTAAAAGTTAATGAATAATGAGGAGGAAATAAAAATGGGAAAAGTTATTGGAATTGATTTAGGAACAACAAATTCATGTGTAAGTGTAATAGAAGGAGGGGAGTCAAAAGTAATCCCTAATCCAGAAGGTAATAGAACTACTCCTTCAGTAGTTGCCTTCAAAAATGGTGAAAGAATTATTGGTGAGGCTGCTAAGCGTCAAATGATTACTAACCCAGATACTATTTTATCAGTTAAGCGTTTAATGGGAACTTCAAAAAAAGTTACTGCTGAGGGAAAAGAATATACACCAGAAGAAATAAGTGCAATGATTTTACAATATTTAAAAAGTTATGCTGAAAGTTATTTAGGTGAACCTGTAACAAAAGCGGTAATTACTGTACCAGCTTATTTTAATGATAGTGAGAGACAAGCAACGAAAAATGCTGGTAAAATTGCTGGTTTAGAAGTTGAAAGAATTATTAATGAACCAACTGCAGCTTCACTTGCATACGGGTTAGAAAAGCAAGAAGAAGATCATACAATTTTAGTTTATGATTTAGGTGGAGGTACTTTTGATGTTTCAATCTTAGAATTAGGAGATGGAATATTTGAGGTTAAATCTACAGCGGGTAATGCTCGTTTAGGTGGAGATGACTTCGATCAAAAGATTATCGATTATTTAGTCGCAGAGTTTAAAAAAGAGCATGCTGTAGATTTAAGTAAAGATAAAATGGCAATGCAACGTTTAAAAGACGCTGCTGAAAAAGCTAAAAAAGATTTAAGTGGAGTGTCATCAACACATATTTCTTTACCATATATTTCACAAGCTGATCATGGACCAGTACATTTAGATTTACATTTATCAAAAACAAAGTTTGATGAATTAACTTATGATTTAGTACAAAAAACATTAGAACCTGTACATCAAGCTTTAAAAGATGCAAAAATGAAGCCATCTGATATTGACAAAGTTATTTTAGTAGGTGGATCAACGCGTATTCCTGCTGTTGTTGAAGCAGTTAAGAAAGCCCTAGGTCAAGATCCTAGTAAAGGAGTAAATCCTGATGAAGTAGTTGCAATGGGAGCTGCAATTCAAGGTGGAGTATTTACCGGTGATGTAGAAGATATTGTTTTATTAGATGTTACACCGTTATCTTTAGGAATCGAAGTTGAAGGTCGTATGATGAATGTTTTAATTCCAAGAAATACAACAATTCCAACTTCTAAGTCACAAGTTTATACAACAGCAGCTAATAATCAACCATCAGTTGGGATTCATGTTTTACAAGGTGAAAGACCGATGTCAACTGATAACAAAACATTAGGTAATTTCATGTTAAATGATATACCACCAGCACCTAGAGGAGTACCTCAAATTGAAGTTACTTTTGATATTGATGCTAATGGTATTTTAAATGTTAAAGCAAAAGATTTAGGTACGAATAAAGAACAGTCAATTACAATTACAGCATCTACAACATTGTCTGATGATGAGATTGATCAAATGATTAAAGATGCGGAGATGAATGCTGAAGCAGATGAAAAGAAACGTGAGGAAGCTGAATTAAGAAATGATAGTGAACACATGATTTTTGCTACTGAAAAGGCTTTAGAAGATTTAGAAGATGTTTCTGAAGAAGAAAAGAAAAACATTGAGGAAAAAGTAGAAGAATTACGTGAGTTACTAAAAGGTGAGGATTTAGAAGCAATTAAGAAAGTCAAAGATGAGTTACAAGAACTATCAATGAAATTGGCAGAAAAAGCTTATCAAAAAGCGGCTGAAGCACAACAAGCAGAAGCTAGTAATGAAGGAAATGAAGCTGATGAAGGTGTAATTGATGCTGAGTTTGAAGAAAAGTAATGGTGAACTAGATGAAGAAAGATTACTATGAAGTATTAGGGGTAAATAAAGATGCCTCAGATGCAGAAATAAAAAAAGCATTTCGAAAATTGGCTAAAAAATATCATCCTGATGTTTCAAAAGAAGATAATGCAGAAGCTAAGTTTAAAGAAGCACAAGAAGCATATGCAGTTTTATCAGACCCTGATAATCGCAGTAAGTATGATCAGTTCGGCCACGCAGCTTTTGATCAGCAAAGTGGTGCTGGAGGATTTAATTTCGATCAATTTGATTTTGGCGATATTTTGAATGATTTATTTGGTGGAGGTTTTGGAGGCTTTGGTGGTTTTGGCTCAAGAAGTAGTAGAACACGTGGTCGAGATTTAGAAAAACGTGTTGATATAACTTTTGAAGAAGCATTCTTTGGAGTAACAAAAACCATTAAACTAAAAGTGTTAGATTCATGTGATAAATGTTCTGGAGAAGGTGGCTTTGATACACAAATGTGTCCAACATGTCATGGTAATGGTCGTGTTAGTGTAGAGCAACGTTCAATGTTTGGAACTTTTGTCCAACAAAAAACTTGTCCAACATGTCAAGGTAAAGGTAAAACTTTTAAAACTGCATGTGATGTTTGTCATGGTAATGGTCGTGTACAAAAAGAGCGTTCATTTGAAGTTAAAATACCTGCAGGTGTAGATACTGGTAATCAGTTACGAATGGCTGGTAAAGGTGAAGCTGGTGCTAATGGTGGACCTAGTGGAGATTTATATTTAGTCTTTAATGTTTTAAAAGATCCGTTGTTTAAGCGTGAAGGAAATAATGTTATTTTAGAGTTGCCGATTACTTTTACAACAGCAGCACTTGGAAAGACTTTAGATGTTAAGACAATGGATGGAGAAGTTAGCTTAAAAATACCTAAAGGTACACAAAGTGGTACGAAATTCAGATTGAAAGGTAAAGGCTTTGAAAACTTACATAGTCGAGGTCATGGTGATCAATTTGTAATTACTAAAGTAGTTACACCGACTAATTTGTCAAAAGAACAAATTGATATTTTAAAAAAATTGGATAAAACCGATTTAACTAATGATTCAATATTTGATAAATTCAAAAAAATATTTAATTAAAACTGCTGATAATGAAGTAGTTCATACTGTTGATAAAAAACATTGAGAGTGTCCAAGTGTGGATAGCAATCAATGTTTTTTATATTAACTATGTTGAAATTTTAGATGAATAGATTATAGATAAAATGATAAATTTTGTTTGTACTAGCTAAGTCATAGCTAGTTTTTTATGAGTAAATATAAGAGGGAGAATATAAATGGTGGAATTTAATCGAATGCAGTAGTAGTGTAATAACAATTGCTTTTATAAAGAAGGTATAATAGTAATCAAACATAGCTACTTTTAAATGTCCACATAGCACTAACTTTTTTTCTAATTATTATCATTCTTTTTTTAAACAAATCTTTTAAAAAAAAATAAATATTAATTATTTTATAATATAAGTGTATTCGTATCAATATTATCTCAATACATCAATATTGAAAAATTAAGTTTATATTTGTTGGACAGAAATAAAGAATTTTTTCTATATATGCTAATGTAAGTAAGTAATGAATAAGTTAAAAGCAGGCTGTTAAGATACTAGCAATACTTTTATTTTTCCGTAAATTGTATAAGAAAGCTAATATAATTTTTATAAAAGAAGTTAGATGACATTACAAATGCTTGACTTTTGCCTTTGTAAAAAGATAGTAAAATGATTCTATTACTAAATCTTCTTTTTTTATTAAGTAGGAATGTTAAATTTATTTATAAAATTAGCCATTTGATTATATTTCTCAATTGCTTTTTTTTGATGTGTTGTGATATACTATATAGAGCAAGTCATTGTATGATATGTTTAAGCATTAAAAATGTCCTAAGTAAACTTCTTTTGACATTTGATAGATTATGAATTTAAAGTACTTGTAAATATATAATAGGTGGTGATTAAAATGCTAGATAGTCTTTTGGAATCAGATTTATTTCCGATACTAGTAAGTTTTGTAATTGTAATTAGCATTTTTATAATATGGTTAATTGTATATATGATAAAATCTAAAAAGAAGAAAAAAGAGCTTGAGAAAACTGTTGCTATGAATCGAACGCTCTTTGAAGATATAGCAAAGCGACGTGACTTAGAAAAAACAATGGCTTTAAATTTAGAAGAAGTTAAAAAGCAGCAAGCAAAGCTTAATGAAGTAGACAAGAAGTCGATTGTACCTGAAAAAGAAGTTAAAAAAAATGAAGTTAAATCAGATATTACTACAACAAGTGTGATACTAACACCACATGGTCTTGTAGAACCTAATGACGAAAAAGAGCTTTCTACTGAAAAGGTTGAAAAAATAGAGCCTAAAATAGAGCCTAAAGAAATTAAGCAAGAAGTAGAAAAGTCATTTGCAGAAAAAGAAACTTTAAAAAGTAATGTAGATGATCAAAACGAAGCTAACTTAAAAGAAGAAGAAAGTTTTAAAAAAGAAGAAATAATTCAAGAAGAAAGTTTAGAACTACAAGAAGTTGATGTGGCAGCTATTATTCAGCCACCTAAAGCAGATGAGCCTAAAGAATACGTAAGTATTGATCAGCTTATTGAACCAGATGTAATTGATTTAAATGATACTTTGTTACAAGTTGGTAGTGATAGTATCATTGATAATGACTTGTTTTTAGTTGATAATGATATTGATGTCGAAGAGTTATTTGCTTATGAAAGTGAGCATGAAAATACTTTTATAAATGAAGATGATTCTGTTGAAAACTTTTTTACGTGTAAAGAAGTATCGGTAAGTGATCTAATTACACCTGATTTTGCTGAAGATGAAACAACTTTTAGTCAAGAGTTTGATAATCTTGATGATGTTTCTGTTTTTGATACTGATATTGAAAAAGACTTTTTCGATGATGAAAATGTTTTTGTTAACGAAGAAAAAATTGAAGATGATTATTTTGATTTAGATTTATATAGTTTAGATAGTGAAATAACACCAGCACTTAATAATCAAGAAGAAGAGTTTGATTTCTTTTTAGAAGAAGAATTTGATGATTTAGATGCTGCAGAGGAAGAAACTTTATTTATAGCTGATGATTTAGAAGAAGATGATGAAATACTTGATACTGAAGTAGATCTTGTTTTTGATTTTGAAAACAATGATAATGAATTAGATAAATTTTTTGAAAACTCGTATTTTGAAAATGATAGTTCTGTGGAATTATTAGAAATTAATTTACAAGAAACAACTACAGAAATTTTAGAAGATGATGAAGAAAATGAAGTTGTAGAAAAAGATGCATTAGAAACAGAACTTCTAGAGTTAGTTGATAAATTTGAAGTTTCAGATACTTTTTCAATGCCAGTCACAAGTGTTGAAGGTGTAGAAGTAGAAATTGATAATGCTATAGATGTAGTTGATGAAGAAGAAATTATTACGCAATTAGAAGTTATTTCTAATGAGTATAATGAGGTAGAAGATTCAGTGAGTTTTAAATTAGATGATCCAGCAGATATTGATATTTCACTTGAAGAAAATACTAATTATAGTGAGATTTATGACTATATTAATCACTTTGCAAAATTAAAAAACTTTAAAGGAGATTTTAATAGTCATAGTCCTGTTAAAGAGTCAAGTTTTACTAAAAAATACGAAGCTATTTTAAAAGATGAAGTAGTAGAAACTCCTAAAGAGTCGAAATTGTACAATGCCTATCATGAAGAAGAGTTTACGCCACTTCCACCGCAGATGTTATCTAGTGAAGAAGAAGTTCGCGATATAGAAATAGATAGTGAATTACAACTTTTATCGGCTAAAGTTTTAGGTCATAGTGTACAAGAAGAGGCTGTTAGTGAATTTGATCCAGAAAACTTTTCGCTAACTAAATTCTTATTTAATAAAGAAGATAGTACACCTGCTAAAAAAGAAGTTAAAGCTAATGAAAGACTTGAAAGAGTTATTGAAGAAGTAACGACAGAAGTAATTGAAGAAGAAGATAACATTGAGCGTTTTGAAACGTTGACTTACAAACAATTACTAGAAGAATTAAAAAAATAAAGCGGGCCTAATGGTCCCTTTTGTTTGAGGTGAAATATGAATTTTTATGTTTATACAGTTGGATGTAAAGTAAATATTTATGAAAGTGAAAGTGTAATTAATACGTTTGTATTAAATGGATGGAAACTCAAGGAAGAAAATGCCGATCTTTATGTCATTAATACATGTACTGTTACAAATAATAGTGATAGTAAATGTCGCAAGTTGATTAGAAAGTTAATTAGGGAAAATCCTGAAGCAATTATTGTTGTTATGGGTTGTTATTCTCAAGTTAATAAGGATGAAATTTTGATGATTGATGGTGTAGATATTATCATTGGAAATGAAGACAAGCATCGTGTTTATGAATTAGTTCAAGAGTTTTTAGAAACGCAACAGCAAATTGTTTCTGTAAGTAATATTCTACAAAACAAACGCTATTTACCACTCGATTTAGATATGTTTTATGAACATACACGCGCTTTTTTAAAAATTCAAGATGGGTGTAATAATTTTTGTGCTTTTTGTATTATTCCTTATGCGAGAGGTTTGATGCGTTCTAAAGATCCTAGTTTAGTAATAGAGCAAGTACAAACATTAGTTAATAAAAATTATTTAGAAGTAGTTTTAACTGGTATTCATACAGGAGGATATGGATCAGATTTGCATGATTATAATTTCACTAAGCTAATTAGTGATATCTTGAGTAGTGTTCAAAAATTAGTGCGTTTGCGTATTTCTTCACTTGAATTTAATCAAGTTACAGAAGAATTATTAGAAATAGTTGCTCGTGAAGAGCGTATTGCAAAACATTTTCATATTCCTTTACAATCTGGTAGTGATAAAACACTTTCTTTGATGAATAGAAAATATACGATAGCTGAATTTAAAGAAAAAATTGTACGCATTAGAGAAATGATTCCTAATGTTATCATTACAACGGATTTGATTTTAGGTCATCCAGGTGAAAGTGATGAAGCTTTTCAAGAAACTTTAGCTACTTTAAAACAATTAAATTTTTATGATATTCATGTTTTCCCTTATTCTAAGCGTAATGGTACACCTGCAGCAAAAATGTCACAAATCACAGGTGATGTTAAAAAAGCTCGCGTTAAAGAAGTTATAGAGTTACAAAAGCTTACAAAAAAATCTTTTGAACAAGGGTTTATAGGTTATCAAGATAAAATCATTATAGAAAAACATCATGATGGTCGAAGTGGGGGATTTACATCAAATTATTTATTTGTTTATGTTGAAGAAGAACTTCCGATCGGTAAAGTTGTTGATATTGAAATAATAAAATATGAAAATGAAAAATTATTAGCCAAATTGTGTTAAAATATGAAAAACTTCTTGTAAAGCACCTAAATTAGTGGTATAATCTTATTGATATTAATGTGAAGGGAGGCGTGAAATATGGCAAAAACAACGGTAAAAGAAAATGAGTCTTTAGAAGATGCTTTAAAGAGATTTAAAAGAAAAGTTGCAACATCTGGTACTTTATCTGAAGCAAGAAAAAGAGAATTTTACGAGCGCCCTGGCATTAAAAAACGAAAAAAACGTGAAGCAGCAATGCGTAAGAAGTACAAATAAAGAAATTTTCGTAATTTCTTTTTTTATTAGGAGGATGTATGTATAAGTTAAGTATCCCACTTCTAGGTATAGCCCAGCTTGATTTAATGAAAATTTTTGGTAATAATAATGAACATATTTTACGAGTGGAAAATGTTTTTGAATGTGTTATTAATTTACGTGATAATCAAATTGTCATTGATTGTGAAAATGATAATGGTGGTGAAGTAAAAGAAATTATTTTAAAGTTGCTTGAGTATGTCAAAAAAGGGTATGAAATTGATGATGTAGTTGTTAAAAATATTATTGAAAGTATTCGCGAACAAAAAATTTATGATCTTGATCGTTTTGAAGAGTTTGCTATTATTCAAACATATAAAAACAAGGTTATTAAGGCCAAAACTAAAAATCAACATGAATATATCAAAAATATTTTAGCTGCAGATATTGTCTTTGGGATAGGACCGGCTGGTACAGGAAAAACTTTTTTAGCTGTAGCAATGGCCTTAAGGCTTTTAAAAAGTAAACATGTTGAAAAAATTATTATTACAAGACCTGCAGTAGAAGCAGGAGAGAATTTAGGTTTTTTACCGGGGGACTTAAAAGAAAAGGTTGATCCTTACTTACAACCGATATATGATTCATTATATATGATGATTGGTGTTGATTTGACAACTAAGTTAATTGAAAAAAAAGTAATTGAGATTGCACCGCTAGCATTTATGCGTGGAAGAACTTTAGAAAATTCGTTTGTAATTTTGGATGAAGCTCAAAATACAACTGCTCAACAAATGAAAATGTTTGTAACAAGGTTAGGTAAAAATTCTAAAATGATTATTACTGGGGATATTAGTCAAATTGATTTACATCATAATGAAAAGAGTGGTTTAATTGATGTATTAGAAGTTACAAAAAATATTCATGAAATAAGAAGCACACAGTTTTCTAGTACTGATGTTATGCGTCATGATTTAGTAGCAAAAATTATTGATTCTTATGAAAAAGCAAGTAAAAAGTAACTATCTAGTTACTTTTTTAATGGACTTTTATTATCGTTATAGTTATTATTAAGGTGATATATTTGGCTTGCATTAGTTTCTAAATCAGTTTGATAATTAGTGTTATTACTTAAATTTGTAATAATTGGTATTTGTAGTTGCTTTTTAATCATTTTTAAATGCTGTTGACCTAATTTTGAAAAACCTAAAACTCTAATATGTCTTAATTCAGTAGTTTTTTGTGCAGCTTCTTTTGTGAAATTTAAGAGAATGCAAAGCAATGTTCTTTGAATACGATTATGTGTATATCTTTTTGTTTTAATCAGTTCTATTAAATTTTGAAATGATTTGGCTTGCATGATTTTTTCTTTGATACGATACTCAATTCCTTCTTCTACAAGATGAATATTTTGCAGTTCTAAAATAGTACTTCTAATAACAATAGCTTTTAAGATTAAAAAGTACTGTTCCCAAAAGACTGTTTTTTCTTGAAGGGCTAAAAAAGTTTCTTGTGGGACACTTTTAGAAAAATCATTTTTATTTTCTAAAGCTATGCGAATACTAGTCGCACTAGCAATAACATCTAAATTAGTAGAATGATAATCATTAGTACGCGTAATTGTTTCGATTGCGATTTGATCATTGATTTGTAAGACAGCTTTAGCATAAGCTAATCCTAATAGTTCATTAGGTTTGGCAATTTCAATAGCAGTTAAGTTTTTAAGTGCTTTTGCAGTAGCGCGAGGATAGTTTAATTTTTCTTGTAAATAACTTTGGACTAGTTCAGTGTATTTTGCGCTGTTAAGCTGAATATTAGCTAATTTATATAGTTGATTAGCATTAAGGTTTTCACTACCAAAAATAATAGTTTCACAACATAAGTGATTTAAAATTTCAACAGCTTTATAAGCAAAGTGATCAGATGCTTGAATTGCATAGTAAAAAGGGTACTCGACTACTAAATCAATTTTATTTTGTAAAGCTAATGCCGTTTTACGCCACTTATCTAAAACAGAAAAATTTCCGCGTTGAGTGAAATTACCACTCATTACACAAATGATTAAAGAATGAGGATAGCGCTTTTTTATTTCATTTAAGTGATGAATATGTCCATTATGTAGGGGATTATATTCAACGATTATACCAATTTTTTTCATATTACACCTCAATATAATTGTACAATAGATTAAAATAAAAGCAAGAATTATTGTGAAGATTACTTAAAACTGCAAAAAAGACTTGATTTTATTTTCAAAGTGTGCGAAAATATGAGAGATGAATACGAGATAGTGTATTTAGAAATAATTTATGAGAAGTAGGAGGTGTCGTAAATGGCAGTACCATTTAGAAGAACTTCAAAAATGAGAAAAAGAACTAGAAGGTCACATTTTAAATTAGAAGTGCCAGGAATGGTTAAATGTCCTGATTGTGGTGAAATGAAAAAATCACACCGTGCTTGTCCTAGTTGTGGAACTTATAAGGGTAGAAGTATTGTTGAGGAAGCTTAAATAAAAATCACTTAATAAGTGATTTTTTTTCATGAAAAAACTGTTGATTTTCAACAGTTTTCTTTGTATTAGTTTTCTTTTGAATTCTCTTGAAAAATTGAATACTGATTTTTTAAGACTTCATCATTAATAACCATTCCATATTCTTTACGTAATGCTATTTGTGTAGCAGCACTATAATCATTTGATGTCATTTCATTTTTAACTAGTTTATCAATAATTGCTTTTTTATCATCTTCTAGTGATGGAGTAACAGGATCTTCAGTTTTCATCACAATTGTATATCCATAAGAAGTTTCAAAATATTCTTTTGTATAATCCCCAGTTTTTAAACTTTTAACTTTTGTAACAATAATCTTTTCTTGTTCATTTTCATAGAAGTATCCTAAATCTCCACCTTTAGCAGCAGTCGTTTCTTGTTCTGAAGTTTCAGCAGCTACTTTAGCGAAATCTTCCCCATCATTTAAGCGTTTTAAAATGGAATTAATCTTTTCTGTAGCTAAAGTTTGTGCTTCAGCAGTTTCAATAGTTTTTCCTTCTGCATCAGTTTCAGGAACTGTTACCGTGATAATACTAGCACGATTTTTTTCACCGCGTTCTTTGTATTCTGTTTTGATATCTTCATCAGTTACTACACTTTCTGTAACATATTTTTTAATAGCCATTTGTAATTGAACTGAGTTATAAACTGAATCTGAAAAGCTTTCTTCTGTTTCGCCATTATTTTTTAACATATCTTTTAAAGAAGAACCTTGTGAAGAATAATATTCTTCATATTGTTCATATAATTCAGTATATTCAGAAGCAACTTTTTCATCATCACGAGGGTATTGATCATCTAAAATATATTGGTCGATAATTGAATAAAATGCAGTAAGTCCATTACCACCGTTTTCAATCATTTCTTGGTACAAATCATCTGCTGTAACATTATGGTCTTTGATACCACCAACTTCAACTTCAGGATTGCTTATTTTTGCACGGTCACCTGAGCAACCTGTCAAGATTAATGCAGTCATTGACATAATTATTAAATTTTTTTTCATGTTTTCACCTCTTCTTTGATATATTAGCATTTTTAAGGATATTTTTCAAGCTAATTTTTATTATTAAAGCGATTTATTTCTTTTTATAAATAATTTAAATAAATTGAGTTAATTACATGAAAAAAAGCTAAAAGTGTGATAATATATTTGTGGAGGATGATGAAGATGAGTAAAGGAAAACTAGTTGTTAATAATTTACATGCTAATATAGAAGATAAGCAAATTTTAAAGGGTGTAAATTTAAAAATAAATACAGGTGAAATTCATGCAATTATGGGTCCTAATGGTACTGGGAAATCAACACTTTCTTCGGTCTTGATGGGGCATCCTAAATATGAGGTTAGTGAAGGTAGCATTGTATTAGATGGAAATAATATTTTAGAAATGGAAGTTGATGAGCGCGCACGTGCTGGAATGTTTTTAGCTATGCAGTATCCCCAAGAAATTAGTGGGGTAACTAATTCGGATTTTTTACGTTCAGCAATGAATGCAGTTTCTGATGAAAGTTTAGGGTTATTTCCTTTTATTAAAAAGCTTGATAAAGCAGTAGAAGAACTAAAGATGGATCAAGATTTACCACACCGTTTTTTGAATGAAGGTTTTAGTGGTGGAGAAAAGAAGCGAAATGAAATTTTACAAATGAAGTTATTAGAACCAAAATTAGCTATTTTAGATGAGATTGATTCAGGCTTAGATGTTGATGCTTTAAAAATTGTTGGTGAAAATGTCATGGCTATGGCTAATGAAAAACGTGATGAAATGAGTTTTTTAGTTATTACTCATTATCAAAGGTTACTAGATTATATTATTCCAGATGTTGTACATGTGATGATTAATGGTAAGATTGTTAAAAGTGGTGATCTAAATTTAGCAAAGCGTATTGAAAATGAAGGGTATGACTGGTTAAAAGAGGAATTAGGAATTGTAGATGAACAAACTAATAAGAAAAAAGTTGAGTTAATAGGAACTTGTGCAACAAAGGAAGCGTTTCGTGATGAATAATGGTAATGTTAATCCAAAAAAAGTTAATTTAAATCAAGCACAACTCGAGTATAATATCGAAGAAAACGGCGTTTTTTTAGTTGAAAATGAACTTTGTAGTACTGTTACATTAAATATTTTAAATGATGTAACTTTAGCAGTTTTTTTAGCTCCAAAACACGACTTGAATATTGAGGTTAATGTTTCTGAAAATGTAAAATTTGATTTGTATGTTAATACGAATACTTTAAATGATTTGAATATAGCATATAAAGCAAATGTTTTAGCTAATAGTGAACATACTTTATTTATTCAAGATTTGAGTTCATATTCAACAAATTATGCTTTAACTCAAGATTTAAGAGGTGTTAATAGTAGTGCTAATATTTATACTACATCAATTGCTAGTAAAAATAGTATGGTGAGATTTGATAGTCGTATTAATCACTATGCACAATATTCAAGTAGCGATAATTATAATCGTAGTGTTGTTTTAGAAGGTGGCGAAAGTGCTTTTAAAACTATAGGATTTATCGAAAAGACAATGTCTCATTCAAAATGTTTTCAAGATTCTAAAGTTTTATTATTAGATGATCAAGCACAAGCTAGTTGTGATCCAGTTTTATTAATTGATGAATTTGATGTTGAAGCAGGACATGCGGCAGCTGTTGGTCAAGTTAATCAAGATGAACTTTATTATTTACAATCACGTGGGTTAAGTAAAGAAGAATGCGTTTCTCTTTTAGTGCATGGCTTTTTAATTTCTGTGCTTGAAAAAATTTCTCTTGTAGATATTAGAGAAGCTTTCCAAAACCAGATCAATTCGCATTTGCAAAGGATTTGATTAAAGTGTATAACGTAGATGAAATTAGAAAAGATTTTCCATTATTAAATAAGGATAGTAAATTAATATATTTTGATAATGGTGCTACTTCGTTAAAACCACGACATGTAATTGAAGAGATTACGAACTATTACTCTTCATATAGTGCTAATGCTCATCGTGGTGATTATGAAATCAGCTTTTTAGTAGATAAAAAATTTGAAAAAGCTCGTGAAACATTAGCGAAATTTATTAATAGCGAAGTGTCAGAAGTAGTTTTTACATCGGGGACAACTGCTAGTATGAATATTATTGCAGAAAGTTTTTTTAAACAAAAACTCCAAGCAGGTGATGAAATCATTTTGAGTTTTAGTGAACATGCTAGTAGTGTTTTACCATGGTTTCATTTAGCAAAAGAAATCGGTGTAAAAATTGTTTATGCACCACTAAATGATATAGGTGAATTAACAGTTGCAGAAATTGAAGAAGTTATTACAAAACGTACGAAATTAATTTCTCTAGCACATATTTCTAATACAATAGGTGATGAAAGAGATGTTGAGGCTATTTGTAAACTTGCACATGAAAAAAATATTTATACGGTTGTTGATGCTGCTCAAAGTGCTCCTCATCTTAAGTTAGATGTCAAAAAAATTAATTGTGATTTTTTAGCTTTTTCAGCGCATAAAATGTGTGGTCCTACAGGGATTGGCTTATTGTATGGTAAACAAGCTCTTTTAGAAGAAATGGTACCTTTCTTTTATGGTGGGGGGATGAATGCTAGATTTGATAAAGATTTGAGTTTGACTTTAAAAAAAGTTCCGACTGTATTTGAGGCGGGAACACAAAATATTGCCGGTGTGCTTGGCTTTGCCGCTGCAGTTGAGTATTTAGAAAGTATTGGTTTAGAATTAATAGATCAATATTTAAAAGACTTAAAGTCATATGCTATTGAGAAGTTGAAAGATGTAAAAAATGTAATAGTTTATAATGCTGAAGTAGAAGGTAGTATTATTCTTTTTAATATTGAAGGTATTTTTGCTCAAGATTTAGCACAACATTTAGATGCTTCTAATATCGCCGTACGTGCAGGTCATCATTGTGCTAAACTTTTAGTAAATAAACTTAATACAGGTGTTACTTGTCGTGCCTCTTTTTATTTGTATAATACTTATGAAGAGATTGATGAATTTATTGAAAGTTTAAAAAAAGGAGATGATTTTCTTGAAGCAATATTTTAAAGACCCTAGTATACAAAGACAAGTTGTTTTAGAGAATTATAAAAAACCGCATAACCGTGGATTAGTTACAGATGGTACTTATAAAAATATTCATATGGATTCAGAAAGTTGTATTGACGATATTCACGTACAAGTTAAAATTATTGATAATGTTATAAGTGATATTCGTTTTGATGGTGAAGCTTGTACTATTTCAACAGCAACAGCTTCGATGATGAATAAGCTTGTTCAAGGAAAAAGCAGAGATGAGGTATTATTAATAATTGAGAATTATCGAAATATGGTTTTAGAAAAACCTTATGATGAAGAGCTTTTAGAAGAGGCAAATGTTTTTTCAACTATTTCTAAACAACCTAATCGTATTAAATGCGCTCTTCTTCCTTGGGATGGATTATACGAGTTGTTAAAGGAGGAAGATGATGAGTAGTGATGTAAAAAAAGTAATAGATAATGAATACAAGTTTGGGTTTAAAACAGAAACAGAAAGTGTTTTTGATTTTGGAACAGGATTATCTCGTAAAGTAGTTGAAGAAATTTCTAAAATTAAAAATGAGCCTGAATGGATGTTGGAATTTCGTTTGAAAGCTTATGATAAATTTATTAGTGAGCCATTACCTAAATGGGGGGCTGATGATTTAAGTGACATTGACTTTGATAAAATAAAATATTATGTTAGAGCTACTGATAACATCGGTCAAAGTTGGGATGAAGTTCCTGAAGAAATTAAAGAAACTTTTGAAAAATTAGGTATTCCTGAAGCAGAACAAAAGTATTTAGCTGGTGTTCATACACAATTTGAAAGTGAAGTTGTTTATCATAATATGATTGATGAGTTAGAGGAAAAAGGAATTGTTTTTCTTGATACTGATTCAGCTTTAAAAAAACATCCAGAGTTGTTTAAAAGGTATTTTAATACGGTTGTACCATATACTGATAATAAATTTGCTGCTTTAAACGGAGCAGTATGGAGTGGGGGAACTTTTATATATGTTCCACCGCATACAAAGCTTGAGCGACCACTACAAAGCTATTTTCGTATTAATACAGAAAATATGGGACAATTTGAGAGGACGCTGATTATTGTTGATGAAGGAGCAGATGTGCATTATGTTGAGGGGTGTACAGCACCAACGTATTCTTCAAATTCTCTACATTCTGCTGTTGTAGAAATTGTTGTTTTAGATGGTGGTAGATGCCGTTATTCTACAATTCAAAATTGGTCTAATAATGTTTATAATCTTGTAACTAAAAGAGCTAAATGTTTAAAAGATGCTTCGATGGAATGGATTGATGGAAATATCGGTTCAAAAGTTACGATGAAGTATCCAGCAATTTTATTAGCTGGTGAAGGTGCTAAGGGAACATGTATTTCTATTGCTGTTGCCAGTAAAGGCCAAGTTCAAGATGCAGGAGCTAAAATGATTCATTTAGCGCCTCATACAAAGTCAACGATTATTTCTAAGTCAATTGCTCACAATGGTGGAAATGTTACGTATCGTGGATTAGTCCAGCATAGTAAAGCAGCACTTAATGCTACATCAAATATTGAATGTGATACGATTATTATGGATCAAGCATCTAAATCAGATACTATTCCAACTAATGTTTCAAAAAATTCAACTTCAAATATTCAACATGAAGCAACTGTTTCAAAAGTTAGTGAAGAACAATTGTTTTATTTAATGAGTCGTGGATTATCAGAAGAAGAAGCAACTGAAATGATCGTTATGGGATTCATCGAACCTTTTTCACGCGAATTACCAATGGAGTATGCTGTTGAATTAAATCAGCTAATTAAATTGGAAATGGAAGGAAGCATTGGATAAGGAGGCTTTATGGAAGAAATTGAAATAGAGTTCAAAAACAAGTTAACACGTGAAGAGTATGAAGAATTAAAAAGAATGTTTGACTATCGAGAAGTAGTGCAAAAAAGTATTTATTTAGACACGAGTGATATTAGTTTATTACGTAATAAAATTGCTTTGCGCATCAGAAGTACAAATGAACTTAATAAATTGACAATTAAGCATCAATTTGATAATTATATTAAAGAAATTAGTGATGTTATAAGTGATGATGAAGTAAAACAAATTATTATATCAGGTATTATTCATAGTGAAATAATTAGTGATTATTTAAGTAAGTATGATTTAGTTAATAAAGGCTATCAAATTACAGCAACATTTGAGACAAAGCGCAGTTATGCCATTTTAGAAGATTGTAAAATTTTTCTTGATCAAACAACGTTTGAAAATAATGAAGTTGATTATGAGTTAGAAATAGAATATGATGATTATGAAAAAGGTTTAGTTAATTTTCATCAATTTCTCACTGAACATGGTATTTCATCTAGTAAAACAGAACATAAGATTAGTCGTGCTATACGTAATCGTAAATAAAAAATTTTTTAAGATTGTCAGAGTTCAATAAAGAAGAAAAAGAAACACAATAAAATCAAGGGTTATAGACAGTCAAAACAGAATATGTAATTTAAAGAAGACATTCGTTTTAAAAAAATGAATGTCTTTTTTATACTTCAACTCTATGAGTAATATAAAAAGTTCTTAGAATAACATCGTCAAATCAAAAAATCACTTTTCCAAGTGAGATAGACAAAATTGCAAACTCTAAAGAGGTTTTGAACAAAGCAGAAAACACCTATTTAGGTTAGTGTGAATTGGTCTAAATATTTGTTGACTTTTAAAAATAGTTTTTGTATAATCGATGCAACAATAGTTTGTTATTTTTTTAACATTAAAAAACCTATTAAGATCTTTTGAGTATAAAGAGGAAGATTTGAGTGATTGAAATACAAAAATTAACTAAAAATTTCAATGAAAATGAAGTTTTAAAAGA
>CAZQIG010000010.1:25432-61067 GCA_964593055.1 uncultured Erysipelotrichia bacterium | reverse complement strand
TTTTGTTCAGTTTTGAAAGATCTTTTTCCTCGCCTTCCTTAAGACGCTCCACTATTATAACATCTCTAATTACTACTGTCAATAATAAAATGATTTTTTTAAGATGTTTTTTTAGGCTTCTTTCTGCCATGACTAGTGTTTCATAATAATACCATATTTTAATAACCTACGTCAATATAAATACTCTATTTTTTTTTAAAAAAACACGGCTATGCCGTGTTTATAAAAATTCCGAATACTTTTCTTCAAAACTGTCTAATATTTCAATATCATTTTGCTTTTCAGATTCATTATTATATTTTAATTCTGTTTGTAAAAAATGTTTTGTACCTGTTCCAGCAGGAATTAATTTACCTAAAATTACATTTTCTTTTAATCCATCTAGATTATCAATTTTTCCTCTAATAGCAGCATCAGTTAAAACCTTAGTCGTTTCTTGGAAAGATGCAGCGGATAAAAATGATTCAGTTTCTAATGAAGCTTTAGTAATTCCCAAAAGAATTGGTTGACCAACAGCTGGTATTTTACCACTAGCTAAAGCTTCTTGATTCACTTTAGTAAATTTTGATACTTCTACTACTTGTCCAGGTAAGAAATTTGTCATACCATTTTCAATAATTCTTATCTTAGAGTTCATCTTACGTGCAATTACTTCAATATGTTTATCACTGATTTCAACACCTTGTGAACGATAAACTTTTTGAATCTCTTTTATAATATAATTTTGAACGCTTAATGTATCTTTAACAGTTAATAATTCCTTAGGATCAATGTTTCCATCAGTCAACTTTTGACCTATTTCTACTTCATCACCTTGTTTAATACGTAAACGCGCACCGTATTGTGTCAAATACTTTTTATTTTCTAAAGCATTTTCTACAATAATTTCATAGCGCTCACCTTTTAACTGAATAATCTCTTTAACAATTCCACGAATTTCAGTAATTAAAGCTTTACCTTTAGGATTACGAGCTTCAAACAATTCTTGTACACGAGGTAATCCTTGTGTAATATCATCAGCAGAAGCAACTCCTCCAGTTTGGAAAGTACGCATCGTTAACTGAGTACCAGGTTCTCCGATAGATTGAGCAGCTATTACACCAACAACTTCTCCTACTTCACTATTTTCCCCTGTAGCTAAATTACGACCATAACACTTACAACAAATTCCTTGATCAGCTTCACAAGAGACAACCGAACGAATTTCAATATGGGTATGCCCATTATCAACAATTAATAGTGCTATTTCTTCATCAATTAACTCACCACGTTCAACAATTAATTCATTTGTATTCAAATCACGAACATCTTGATTAGAATATCTTCCTACAAGTCTTTCAAAAAGTGGTTCAATTACTTTACCATCTTTAGTATCAATTATATCTGCAACAACAATTCCACGTTCTGTTCCACAATCTTTTTCCTTAACTATCACACCTTGCGCAACATCAACAAGTTTTCTCGTTAAATAACCAGAGTTAGCTGTCTTTAAAGCGCGGTCTGCAAGACCTTTACGAGCACCATGCGTAGAAGTAAAGAATTCTGAAACTGTCTGTCCTTCAATGAAAGAAGATTTTACAGGGATTTCCATCGGTTCACCAGTAGGTTTAGCCATTAATCCACGCATTCCAGCAAGCTGTCCAAAGTTAGAAATATTACCTCGAGCACCAGAATCCATTAACATATAAATTGAATTTTCCTTATGATCTTTTTCTAATAAGTCACTTAATTTACTATAAATAACTTCCTTTGTATGTGTCCAAACATCTACAACTTTGAAGAAACGTTCTTCATCAGTTATTAATCCACGTTCATACTGTGTTTGGATCTTATTCACAATAGCATCGCTTTCATTAATAATTTCTTTTTTATCTTCAATTTCAACAACATCATGAATAGAAATAGTCATTCCTGCAATTGTTGAGTACTTCAATCCTAAATCTTTTAATTCATCTAACATGCGTGAAGTTTCTGTCGTTTTATATTTCACAAAAACTTCAGCAATAATTTGACCCAAAAATTTCTTTTTAAATGGTTCTACTGGCGCTAAACTTTTGATATATTCTTTAATATTTACACCACCTGAAACAAAATATTTATCAGGAGTACCATTTTTCAAGTTTTCTAAAGTAGGTTCATTTAAGTAATAAAAACTATTATCAAAAATTTCATTAAAAATTAATTTTCCCGTTGTTGTTACTAAATAAGAATTTTTCTGTTTTTCCGTAAATGTTGAATTATTTAAAGATCTTGCTGGAATAGCAATACGCGTGTGCAAATGAATTAATCCATTTTGCCATGCAAGTAATGCTTCTTCAAATGAAGTGTACAAATTACCTTCATGCTCATGATGTTTTTCTAATGTTAAATAATAATTTCCCAATACCATATCTTGTGACGGTGTTACAATTGGTTTACCATCTTTAGGATTTAAAATATTATTAGATGATAACATCAACAGTCTTGCCTCTGCTTGTGCTTCCACACTAAGCGGAACATGTACTGCCATTTGATCTCCATCAAAGTCAGCATTAAAAGCAGTTGTTACAAGCGGATGCAATCTTATTGCACGTCCATCAATTAATTTCGGCTCAAAAGCTTGAATACCTAACCTATGTAAAGTAGGTGCACGATTCAACAATACTGGATGTTCTTTAATAATATCTTCAACAATAGTCCAAATACGTGAATCTACTTTATCAATCATTTTTTTTGCGCTTTTAATATTAGAAGCAATCTCATCTTCAACAAGACGTTTAATAATCATCGGTTTAAATAATTCTAGTACCATCTCTTTTGGAAGACCGCACTCATACATTTTTAGACTAGGTCCAACAACAATTACTGATCTTCCTGAATAATCAACTCGTTTACCTAGTAAATTTTGTCTAAAACGCCCTTGCTTTCCTTTTAACATGTGTGTTAAAGACTTTAAAGGACGATTTCCAGCACCTGCAACAGGTCGTCCACGACGTCCATTATCAATTAAAGCATCTACTGCTTCTTGTAACATACGCTTTTCATTTTGGACAATAATCGATGGCGCTGAAAGTTCTAACAATTTCTTTAAACGATTATTTCGGTTAATAACGCGTCGATATAAATCATTTAAATCACTAGTTGCAAACCTTCCACCATCTAACTGAATCATTGGTCTTAAATCAGGTGGTATAACAGGTAATGCTTCTAAAATCATCCATTCAGGTTTGTTTTTAGACTTTTGAAAAGCATCTAAAACTTCTAGTCTTTTTAAAAGCTTATTTCTTTTTTGACCATACGTCTTTTTTAAAGCTTTTTCTACTTTTTCTTTTTCAAAACTAATATCAGTTTCTTCTAATAAAGTTTTAATCGCTTCAGCACCTTGTCCAACTTTTACTCTTGGACCATATTTTTCATATAATATACGGTAATCTTTATCACTAATTAACTGTTTTTTTTCTAAAGAAGTTGGTCCTGGATCAATAACAATATGCGAAACAAAATAAACAACTTCTTCTAAATCACGTGGTGTAATGTCTAGTACTAATCCTATTCTAGAAGGAATACTTTTTAAATACCAAATATGCGTTATTGGTGCAGCAAGTTCAATATGACCTAAACGCTCACGACGAACTTTAGCTTTTGTCACTTCTACACCGCACTTATCACAAAAAATTCCTTTATAACGGACTCTTTTATACTTACCGCAAGAACACTCCCAGTCTCTAGATGGTCCAAAAATCTTTTCGCAAAATAAGCCATCACGTTCTGGTTTTAGTGTACGATAGTTAATCGTTTCTGGTTTTGTCACTTCACCATATGACCATGAGCGAATTTTATCTGGAGATGCTAAAGCAACTTTCATTGCATCAAAATTCTTTATATCAAACATATTTTACCTCCATTAATTTTCGTCACTTATATTCATGTCTTCTTCAAACACTGTTCTTGAATTCATTAATTCTGAATAATCTTCTACTATTTCTTCTTCTAAAAGTTCATCAATTGCACGCTCTTTACGATCAACAATTTCATCACCATCTAAAATACCTACTTCTTTACGATCTTGATTTAAAATATTTATATCTAAACCTAACGATTGTAATTCTTTAACTAATACTCTAAATGATTCTGGTACTCCTGGTGTAGGTACGCTTTCACCTTTAACAAGTGCTTCATAAACTTTAACACGCCCAACTGTATCATCAGATTTTACAGTTAAAATTTCTTGTAACGTATGTGCTGCTCCATAAGCTTCTAATGCCCAAACTTCCATCTCACCAAAACGTTGTCCACCAAACTGAGCTTTACCTCCTAATGGTTGTTGTGTTACTAATGAGTATGGTCCTGTACTACGTGCATGAAGTTTATCATCAACCATATGTGCAAGTTTAATCATATGCATTACTCCAACAGCAATTCGACTATCAAATTCTTCACCTGTTCTACCATCATATAAAATGGATTTACCATCTTCATCAAGATTAGCTTTTTTCATAAGCTCATAAATCTCTGATTTTGTTGCTCCTTCAAATACGGGTGAAGCAACATGTATATCTAACGTTTCTGCTGCCATTCCTAAATGCAGCTCAAGAATTTGTCCTAAATTCATACGTGATGGCACACCTAGTGGGTTAAGTAAAATATCAATTGGTGTTCCATCTGGTAAATAAGGCATATCTTCTTCTGGTAAGACTAGGGAAATAACACCTTTATTACCATGACGACCTGCCATTTTATCTCCAACACTGATTTTTCTTTTTTGAGCTATATAAACGCGTACTACTTCATTTACCCCAGGACTTAAATCATCACCATTAGCTCTACTAAAAATTTTGATGTCATGTACAATTCCACCACTACCATGCGAAACTCTTAATGATGTATCACGAACTTCACGTGTTTTTTCACCAAAAATAGCATATAGTAAACGTTCTTCACTACTTAGTTCTGTAACACCTTTAGGTGTCACTTTTCCAACTAAAATATCTCCATCATCTACTTCAGTTCCAACCATGACAATTCCATCTTCATCGAGAAACTTTTTCGCTTCTTCTCCGACATTAGGAATATCACGCGTAATTTCTTCTGGACCTAGTTTTGTATCACGCGACTCAATTTCATAACTTTCAATATGAATTGATGTATAAATATCTTCTTTAACTAATCTTTCTGAAATAATAACTGCATCTTCATAGTTGTAACCATTCCACGTCATGAATGCAATTTTAACATCTTGACCTAAAGCTAGCTCTCCATTTTGGCAAGAAGGCCCATCAGCTAGAATACTTCCTTTAACAACTTTGTCACCTATCCTCACAACAGGTAATTGATTGTAAGAAGTTCCTTGATTAGAACGACCGTATTTAGTCATTTTATATTTATCAAGACCAGTAGCAGTTTTAACGTGAATTGAACGACAATCAACATAAACAACTTCACCTGGATTTTCACAAATTACACAAACACCACTATCTTTAATCGCCTTATGCTCCATACCTGTTCCAACACGTGGTGTCATTGGGCGCAGTAACGGTAATGCCTGACGTTGCATGTTGGCTCCTAACAACGCACGCGCAGGGTCATTATGCTCTAAAAATGGAATACACGCCGTCACTACAGAAACGATTTGTTTAGGACTTACATCAACGTAATTTACTTTTTCTTTTGGTACGAGGATATTATCTCCACGATAACGTACAACAACTCGATCATCTAAAATAAAATTGTTATCATCAATATTAATATTTGCTTGTGCAACCGCAAAATTACGTTCTTCATCTGCAGTCAAATAATCTATCTCACTTGTAATAACATTATCAACAACTTTTCGATAAGGAGTTTGTACAAACCCATATTCATTAATTTTTGCATAAGTTGCTAATGAATTTATCAAACCGATATTTGGACCTTCTGGTGTCTCAATTGGACACATTCTTCCATAATGTGAATAATGTACATCACGTACATCAATCCCTGCTCTTTCACGCGTTAATCCACCTGGACCTAGAGCACTAACACGCCTTTTATGCGTTAGCTCAGCAAGTGGATTTGTTTGATCCATGAACTGTGATAACTGACTGCTTCCAAAAAATTCTTTTGTAGATGCTGTTATCGGTCTGATGTTGATCAAGTTTTTTGCACTGACTTCATCTAGTTCTTGAGTTGACATACGCTCCTTAACTACACGTTCCATTCTTGCTAACCCAATTCTAAATTGATTTTGTAATAATTCTCCTACTGAACGAATACGTCTATTTCCTAAATGATCAATTTCATCTGTTTTACCAATTCCTTCTTGAATATTTAAGTAGTAACTAAGTGAAGCTACAATATCAGAAATTGTTACATGTTTTATTGAAATTGATTGATCATTTCCTATAATATTAATTACTTCTTTTTTATCTATATCATTTTGTGAATACACTTTAATTAGTTGAACACGATGATGACTATCTAAATCCGTTTCTATATCTAAATCGATCATCCCATATCCTTCATTTAAATGCGGAATTAATTTTTCTAACAATTCAGGTGTAATTTCATCTCCATCACGTGCAATATAAGTATTTCCTACTTTAATATCTTGAGCTAAAGTTTGATTTAAAAGTCTATCTACAATATTTAGCTTTTTATTAAATTTATAACGACCTACTTGACTTAAATCATATCTTCTTTCATCAAAAAATCTTGCAAGCATCAATGATTTTGAAGACTCAACTGTTGCTGGTTCACCAGGTCTTAATTTTTCATAGACACTTATTAAAGCTTCTTCAATAGAAACACTCTCATCTTTAGCAATAGTATCCATCAAAATTTGATTTTCACCAAAAATATCAATTATTTTATCATTACTACTAAATCCTAAAACTCTTAAAAGTAATGTTATCGCAATTTTACGTGTACGATCAATTCTCACATACAACACATCTTTTGAATCAGTTTCAAACTCTAACCAAGTACCACGATTAGGGATTATATTACAGTTGAATACGCGTCGCCCACTTTTATCAGTTTCCAACCCAAAATAAACGCTCGGTGAACGTACTAATTGTGATACTATTACTCTTTCTGTTCCGTTAATAACAAATGTTCCTGAAGAAGTCATTAAGGGCATATCTCCAAGAAATACTTCACTTTCTTTAACTTCTCTTAAGACTTTCTCGCTTCCTTCTTGATCAAAAATTTGCAGACGAGCTTTGACTTTCAATGGAGCTGAATAATTTAAATCACGTTCTTTACACTCAATCGGATCTACTGGTGGTTCACCGACAAAATATTCAACAAATTCCAACTTTAAATTTCCTGCAAAATCTTCAATTGGTGACATTTCATCTAAAATATTTCTAATTCCCTTTTCCAAAAACCATTGGAATGATTCTAATTGTATTTCAATTAGATTAGGTAATTCTAATCCACTTTTAATTTTTGAGAAACTCAATCTCTCAATATTATTACTTAGCTTAGCACTATTCATCTCTAGCATTAAAGTCCTCCCTTTATTTATTTAGAAGTGATGTGTAAATAATTTAGGTATATAGGCATAATTATACATTTAAATATTATACCTAATTTCAAAAGAAAAATCAAGATAATTTGCATTTAAATACGAATAATCCTGATTTTTTATATAGTATATATGTTTTTGGAAACAATTCCTGAAGATATTTCTCATAACTTCTTGCACCATGTTTCTTATGCACAACTAAATACAAACAACCGTCAATTTGTAAATGTTGTACTGATTCAAAAATTAACTCGAAACATTTTTGCTTACTAGCATGAATAGGAGGATTTAATAAAATATAACTATATAATTGCTGATGTGTTTTTAACCCATCGCTTTTAATTACTCGACTTTTAAGATTGTATTTTTCTAAATTGAGCTTTGTAACAGCAACTGCTTTAGCATTAATATCACTAAAGGTTACTTGAGAATGATAATATCTTTGTAAAGCTATTCCAACAACTCCATATCCACAACCTAAATCTAGTATATTATTTGCATTTTTCTCATTAGCAATAAACACTTCAACTAAAATTTTACTAAATTCATCAAAATGAGTACTGGAAAATAAATTTTTAGAACTATATAACTCTAAATAATCATCAGCAATATTACCACTTATTAAAAAAGTTTCCAGTTTTTCTTGATCATCTATAAAATAATGCATTTTACCTCCAACATAAAAAAGGGAATTATCCCTTTTTATTATTGTAATTCTATTGTTGCTCCAAGTTCTTCTAATTTTTCTTTTAACTCAGCAGCTTCTTCTGGTTTAACACCTTCTTTTACAGCTCCACCATTTTCAACTAAAGCTTTAGCATCACCAAGACCTAATCCTGTTATTTCTCTTACTGCTTTAATTACTTTAATTTTTTGTCCACCTGCTGCAGTAATTACAACATTTTTTGGTCCTTCTTCTGCTTCTTCTGCTGCTCCTGCACCTGGTGCTGCTACTGCTACTGCAGTTGGATCAATTCCAAATTCTTCTTTCATTGCATCTACTAATTCTTTAATTTCAAGAATTGTCATTTCTTTTAACCCATTAATAAATTCTTCTCTTGTTAACTTAGCCATTTATTTATCCTCCAATTAATTTTTAAATTCAAATTCACTTTCGCCTTCAACTAACATATTTAGTCCAATAGCGATATCTTTTAGTGGTGAAATCATTCCACCTGCTAACATTGTCAACAATCCTTCCATAGATGGAATCGCTGCTAACTCATTAATCATTTCAACATTTGCAAAATCGTTTTCAATTACACCAGCTTTTATTTCAAATGTTTTATATGCATCAGCATATTTCTTTAAAATTTTAGCAGGCTCTACTACTTTATTAGAAAAAGCTACAGCTGATGATCCAACAAAATATTCATCCAAATAATCAATATTAGCTTCTTTTGCAGCACGTCTGATGATATTGTTTTTATAAACTTTAAAATCAATTTCTTCAGCGACTAATTCACTACGTAATTCTGTCATATTAGCAACTGTTAAACCTAAATAATCAACAATAATTACACTATTAGCTTCTTCAAACTTCTGTTTCAACGCTTCTACTTCTGTTTCTTTTTTCTTAAGTATTACTGCATTTGCCATTTTTACCTCCCATAAAAATTTAATGATACAAAACAGCTCTCAAGACGTGAGAGCTGCATAAAAAGATTTATACAATCCTCGGTTGGAAATTAAGCTTGCGCACCAACTGTCTTAGGTATCATTATTAAATTAATTCACTTACATCTATGCGAACACCAGGTCCCATAGTCGAGCTAAGAGCAATACTCTTAACATATTTTCCTTTTACTGCACTAGGTTTAGCATTAATTAAAGTATCAAGTAAAGCTTCATAATTCGATAGCAAATCTTCTGTTGAAAATGATGCTTTTCCAATTACTGCATGTATAATACCTGTCTTATCAGCACGATACTCTATTTTCCCAGCTTTTACTTCATTTACAGCATTAGCTACGTCAGTTGTAACAGTACCAGTTTTAGGGTTTGGCATTAAACCTTTAGGTCCTAAAACACGTCCTAGCGGTGCTAGTGTTGGCATCATTTCTGGTGTAGCAACAATAACATCAAAATCTAGCCAATTCTCATTTTTGATTTTATCAATCATATCAGCAGCACCAACATAATCAGCTCCAGCTTCTTTAGCTGCTTTTGCTTGCTCAGTACTCGTTAGCACTAAAACAGTTTGAGATTTACCACTACCTTTTGGTAGTACAAGCGCTCCTCTAATTTGTTGATCAGCGTGTTTAGTATCAATATTTAATCTAAAAGCAACTTCCACACTTTCATCAAATTTTGCATTTGCTGTTTCTTTTACTTTTTCTAATGCTTCTTTAGCATCATGTACTCTTTTAGTAATTTTTTCGTTGTTAGACTTCACTCTTTTACTCATTATCTTCTAACCCCTCTACTTCAATTCCCATGTTTTTCGCAGTACCAGCTAAGATTTTCATAGCTGCTTCAATATCATATGCATTTAAATCTGGCATTTTAATTTCTGCTATTTCACGTAATTTGTCTGCTGAAAGTGTTCCGACAATTTCATTAGCACCGTTATCTGAACCTTTTTTAACATTTGCTGCACGCATAATTAAAAATGATGCAGGTGGTTGCTTTAAGATGAAATCAAAACTACGATCTTCGTAAATATTAATTACACAAGGAATAACTTCTCCCATTTTGTCGCGTGTTTGATCATTAAACTGCGTACAAAACTCTTGCATATTAATTCCTGTAGGACCAAGCACTGTTCCAACAGGTGGTGCTGGTGTTGCTTTACCAGCATTAAGCTGTAACTTAATTACTTGTTTTGGACTTTCTTTAGCCACGGTAATTACCTCCAATTTTTTTCCGTGATGTGGTACGAATTTCTTCTCCCACTCACTAATTTAATACTAAAATAGTTTATCACATTTAATTATCAATTGCAACCTTTTTAAAGTCAAAAGCATATTGTGTTTTATAAAGTTCGTAATACTTCCCACGCATATTAAAAAGTTCTGTATGCGTTCCTCTTTCAATAATCTTTCCATCTTGAATATATAAAATAATATCGCACTCTTTAATTGTACTTAATCGATGTGCTATTACAAAACTCGTACGTCCTTTCATAATCTCTTGAATAGCTTTTTGAATCAACTCTTCTGCATATGTATCTATTGAACTAGTTGCCTCATCTAAAACAATGATTTTAGGGTCTCTAACTAAAGCACGCGCAAAAGAAACTAATTGTTTTTCACCAACACTAAGTCTTCCTCCACTAGCACCAACATAAGTTTGATCTCCTTTTTCCAATTTATCAAAAATATATTTTAAACCTAACCTATCACAAATATTGCTATACTGTTCTTCACTAACATTATTACTCCCATACAAAATATTATCTCTAATCGTACCTTTAAAAAGAATTGGAAATTGTAAAACATATCCTAACTGGGAAGTTAACCAATTATGTGTACGCTCAGAAGCAGCACGGCCATCAATTAATATTTCTCCACTCAATGGATCATAAAATCTTGATATCAAATTAACAATCGTTGTTTTACCTCCACCAGTATTACCAACTAAAGCAATAGATTGACCAGCTTTTACTTCAAGATTAAAGTTTTTTAAAATCAAATCACTATGATTATAACCGAAGTCAACATTTTTAAATTCTATATCACCGATAATTTTTTCTTGTTCCTTAACTTCATAAATACTACCGTATTTATGAAGTTGTTCTTCAGTATAAGTATTAACTTCTTTACTATCTAAAATAGTAATTAAACGTTCTAAATTTGCTTGGGCACGCTGAATATCTGAAAAAACAGCACTTAAATCTGCAGCTAGTCCAATCATAATTGTAGCATATGTCATAATTGTAAAAAATTCTCCTGTTGTCATCTTAGAACCAAAATAAAATTGGGCATTAACATTTAAAAGTAATGCAATTCCTAAGTAACCAACAACAATTACAATAACTGCATAAGTTCGTGAATACAAAACACCTTTCTTAGAGAACTTCATAAATAAATCATTATCTAAGTCAAAATCATCAGTAACGTTTTTTTCAAGATTAAGCGTTTTAATAGTCGCAATTCCGCCAATCAACTCATTAAATGAACTTGTAATTTTAGAATTTTGTTTACGGATTTGACGCTGAACTTTAATCATCAAATTTTTAATTTTTAATAAACTTAACACTAATGCTGGAAAAACAATTGTTAAAACCATTCCTGCATAAATATTAATACTATAAATTAAAACCATATAAAATATAAATAGCAAGACGAAACTGAAGGCATCTGCAAGTCGCCAAGAAATTACTTCTGACAGTCTACTAACATCACTTCCTACTCTTGCAATAATCCAACCATCATTGTTATTGTTATAAAATGATATTTTCATATGTTGCAATTTATCAAATACTGCATGTCTTAAAGTTCTTGAAAAATGCACTTCAAAATACCCTACACTAACAATGAAGACATAGATAGAAATAACTAAAATTATTATCGCAATTATGTAAAATACAATATAAAAAGTTGTTTTATCACCAGCATAATTCAATTCATCAATTAGAAATCCATTCAATCGCGGAATATAAGCCTCTATTACAGCATAAATAACTGATGAAATTAGAATTAGAAACACTAAAAATTTTTTTTCACTTATGAATGGCTTAATAATAGCTAAATCTTTTAACTTGAAATTATTATTATTGTCCATCTTGTCCTCCTAACTGCTTGTCATACAGTTTTTTAAACAAGCTATCTTTTTGAAGTAGTTCTTCAACACTACCTTCCTCAACTATCCTACCATTATCTAAGTAAATAATTCGATCACAATCAATTACAGAAGCTACACGATGTGAAATAATTAACATCGTTGTTGAGATGTTTCTACGCAATTCATTTCTAATTTGCGCATCGGTATTTAAATCAACCGCTGATAATGAATCATCAAAAATCAACAATGATTTCTCAGCTAATAACATACGTGCTATTGCTATACGTTGTTTTTGCCCCCCGCTTAAAGTTACTCCTTTTTCACCGACTTCTGTTTCATATCCTTGAGAAAAACTCAAAATATCTCTATGAATATTAGCAACATCAGCAAAAAATTCAACTTCTTTTAATGTCGCTTTAGGATTAGTAATTGCTATATTTTCATAAACATTTTTAGAAAACAAATACGTTTCTTGAATCAAAACACCAAACTTATTACGTAAAAGTTTTTTATCAATTTCTGTAATATCACAGTTGTTAATTAAAATCTTTCCACTCGTAACATCGTATAAACGAGCTAATAATAGTGTTAAAGTTGATTTACCACTACCACTTTTACCAACTATTCCAACACTTTCACCTTTTCTAATCGTTAAATTAAAGTCACTTATAACTTCATTACTAGCATCAGGATAAGCAAAAGAAACATTTTCAAAAACAATGTCACCTACTAATTCTACTTTTTTACCATCGTATTTTTCAGGTTTTTCTGTCAAAATAGAATCAACTCTTTTAATCGCAACTGCAATTCTTCCAAATCTAGAGAAAATTCTTCCAAGCATCCTTACAGGCATTGATATCATTCTAATATAAACAGTTGCTTCAAAAAACTGTCCAATTGTTATTAATTCTTTATCAACTAAGTAAATACCGTAAAATACGCACACAAATGTCTGGATATAAACAAGTAAATCAGCAAAAGTGTGATAAACAGCAATATCAATAAAGATACGTTTCAAATAATCGTAATATTTATTTGTTTTAGCAGTAAATTTATCAAGTTCCAGTTTTTGAGATCCAAAAGCCTTAACAACTGTAATCCCGGTAATATTTTCATGTAAAACATCAATCATATCTGCTTCGTATTTATCTAATTGTGTAAATTTCTTATACATAATACGTGTAAAAACTATTGAACCTATGAATAATAAAGGTAACACGATTAATGTTACTACAGTATATGTAACATTAATTTTAAAAATCATATATGCAGTAGAAATAATAATGAAAATACCCCAAATCAATTGCACGATCTCTGCTGACAAAAAATTTCTGATAATATCAACATCTGTTGTAGCTTTTTGTAAAATTTCACCCATATCACTCGTCTTAAAAAAATTGTATGGTAATTTCTGTAAATGAGTAAATAGTTTACGACGAACACGGTATATCGTATTTTCTGCATATTGTGCAGTAAAAAAACTGCGTAATAGCATTAAACTACTTCTAAATATTTGGAATACAACCAAAATTACTCCAACTAAGATTAGTTGTGTTGTAATCGTATTTCCTAAATAAATAAATTTTTTGAAAATTTCTGGTAACTCACTAGTCGTTTCATTTAAAATCAATTCATCTATCGAAAAGGAAATAAACTGCGGAACTATCACACGTGAATAACTAACAAATACTAAAATTAAAAATGCTATCGTAAAGCTTAGATAATTGCCTTTCATCCACTTAAATAATTTATAAAATTCTTTCATTTCAACCTCTTTCTATGTTATCGACAATCCCTTCGTAAAGACCATCTTCACTAATGTGTTTACAAACGTATTTCGCATACTTTTTCACTTCTTCTGGAGCATTTCCCATTACATAACTATTATTGTAAAATTTTTCAAACATGGAAATATCATTGAAATTATCACCATATACGGCAATATTATCGTGTGAAACGTTTAATTTTTGCGCTAGCTTTTCTATACCAGTCGCTTTTGTAACATTTTTTAAGCAAACTTCATACCCTAAATCACCCCATGGTATAAAACTAACACCTTCTATATCAATTGGATCAATATTTTTGAAAATAGAAATCCCACTGTACTCAAGACATGTTGGATCATAAGGTTTAATTATTTTTTCGAAACGTGAATTAACATGATGTGATAAATCACGCATTTCCGAAGTCCAAACATCACCAAACTTTTTATCAGGGTCATTTACGTATAAATAATTATTTGTAATACCAATGGCTGGGAGATTACCTTCTATTATTAATTCATTTAATGGTTTAAGTTGTTCTTCTGTTAAAGTCACGTTAAAAATAACTTCACCTTCAACAACAACTCTAGCACCATTAGAAACAATATAAGAATTAATTCCTAGCTCTTCAAGTAAATCACTAATATGCGCCTCATTTCTTCCTGTGGCAATAATAGGTAAATACTTTTTTTCGATAATTTTTTTCATACCTATAAAAACAGATGCTGGAATATGTGATTTAGAACCAGTATGGTCAATAATCGTATTATCAACATCAAAAACAAATAATTTCATATTTAATCACCCTTTCTATCATTAAACTTGACTCACAAGTAAATTTGTGTTATATTATTTTAGAACTTTGTGGAGAATTTAAGGAGGAAATACTATGGCAAAAAAATGTTATCAAACTGGCAAAGATTTCATGTCAGGAAACAATAGATCTCATGCAATGAATGCTTCTAGAAGACGTTGGAAAGCTAACTTACAAAAAGTAACTATTATTGATGAAAACGGTAAAAAGAAAAAAGTTTTCATGTCAGCTAGAGCAATTAAAAAAATGAAATTCGAACGTCCATAAACCATCATCAGATGGTTTTTTTATATTTTTTAATCGTTTGATCTAACAACTCGAAAACTTCAAGTGTAAAATTATAGCAACTTCCAGATTCCTGAATTTTTCTAGGCTTTAAAATAGAGCAGCTCATCTCACCATTTAATGCTAAAAAACTCTCCTTAAAATCTTTAATGCATTCCCTCATAAGTAAAGATTTATGAGAAACACTTTGATTAAAAATTACTCCAATAATAGCTACACTAGCCGTTAAAAGTCCACAAGTATCTCCAGTGATATTTCCACCACAAAATGCTGAAGAAATTGAAAAATGCGCTTGTGTAAATCCGAGATTATACTTTTCATTTGCAGCATGAAATATCGTTTCAGAACAACATAAATCTCTATGTGGTTCTTTGTATTTTTTTATTAAATCAGAATTTTTCATTATCTCACCACCACCATCATTATACAACAAAACAGTAGAAAAATAAACATAAATATGTTATACTCTCTATTAGAGGTGATATTTTTGAAAACAATTTTAAATATTTTTTTTGATATCGCAATTGTATCATTAGCAGCTCTTGCCATATCTTTAGGAATGAAAAACAGCTACATAGGTTATACTAACAGTGTTTTAACAGATCAAGCACTAGCAGAATTTGAAACTGCTATAGATGAAGAAAATTTTAGCTCACGAAGTGATTTTAATCCTAAACATGGTGATGTTATTGCAACAGTACAAGTATTAGGGATTACAGATAAAATTCCTGTTATTGAAGGAGATTCTGAAGCAAACTTAAGTCGTGGAGCTACACATCTTTCTCAAGTTGGATATCCAGGAGATAATCGACAAATATTTTTATCAGCGCATCGTGATGTTCACTTTCAAGAGTTACAATATGTAAATAAAGGCGATACAGTAGTATTAATAATGCCTTATGGAAAGTTTGAATATACTGTTAGTCATACAAAAATCGTTCATGAAAGTGAAGTAGATGTAATTAAAACTGGCCAATTAGAAGAAGATGAATTAGTTTTAATGACATGCTATCCATTCAATAATATTACTGATCCTACAGAAAGATTCTTAGTCTATGCTTATCCTAAGTAAAATAACAAAAACCATTTTTAATTAAATGGTTTTTTTGTTTTTATAAACATCTTCTTTAGCACATTTTAACAATGTATAATCATCATTGATATTTAAGAGTTTAAATAATTTCTGTCCACTTTGCAAAGTACCGAAGAACTGTCCTGGTCCTCTTAATTTTAAATCAGATTCACTTATCTTAAAACCATCATGATTATTAACAATAATTTCTAATCGCTCTGTTTGATGTCTACTAACTAAATAACACTCCGACTGTAAATTACTTCTACCAACACGCCCACGTAATTGATGTAGTTGTGCTAACCCAAACCTTTCCGCATTCAAAATAAAAATCGTAGTTGCACTACTAACATCAATTCCAACTTCAATGACGGTAGTTGAAATTAAAACATCAATTTTCTTATCATAAAAATCTTGAAATATCTTATCTTTTTCTTCGTATTTCATCTTTCCATGCACTACTTTAAAATTTGCTTTCACATTCACCAGCTTTTTAGCAACAGTTTCTACATCATAAATATTAGTATCACTTTCCTCAATTAAAGCACAAACTATATATATTTGTTCTCCACGTTCAATTTTTTTTAAAATAATTTCTCTTATTTTTTCAAAATCATCTTTAATAATAAAAGTTGCAACTTTTTTTCTTTCACTAGGCAAAACTTTAATTGTACTTATTTCGTGATTACTATATAAAGTCATAGCTAAACTTCTTGGAATAGGCGTTGCACTCATTAATAAAATATCAACTTCAGTTCCCTTTTGCTCTAAAGTATTACGCTGATTTACACCAAAACGGTGTTGTTCATCAGTAATAATCAAACCTAACTTATCAAAGATGATTTTTTCATTTAAAAGTGCATGCGTACCTACAAGATAATCTAGTTCTCCAGATTTAACCATTTCATAAATCAAATCCCTTTTTTTACCTTTTATGGAACTAGTAAGAAGTTCACCTTTCAAATTTAAAGGCATTAACATCTCTTTGAATTGCTTAAATGTCTGCTTTGCCAAAACTTCTGTAGGTGACATAATTGCCGTTTGAAGATTAGCAGATGCATTTAATGCAGTCGCCATAATACTAACAATCGTTTTTCCTGAACCGACATCGCCGTGAACTAAACGGTTCATAACATATGGACTTTGAAAATCTTCAATTATTTCTTCTAGTGTTTTTTTCTGATCAGTAGTTAGTAAAAATGGCAATTTTTTTTCTACTTTATTAATATAATCAAGTGATATTTCACGTTTTTTACTACGCAATTTTTTTTGATCCAATTGCTCAAGTTTTTGGAAAAACTGATATGCTTCATAATATTTTAAAGTTCTTAAGCTGTTTTTTATATCTACTTTTGTTTTAGGGTGATGTGCTAAATAAATAGCCTCTTGATAGTCAAGTAATTGATATTTTTTTTGCAAATGCTCAGGAATAAATGATTCAATATTAAATAAGTAGTGATTTAACGCTATATCTATATATCGTTTGATTTGAAATTCTTTCAAGTCTTTATTAGCAGAATATCTAACTTTAATATATGGCATTTTACGATATTTTTCCATTTCTACAATAACTAAATCTCTATTTTTAAAACTCCCACTAACAATATATTCATCACCAATTTTTAAATTAGTATGTAAAAAACCACGATTGTAAATAACCGCACGAACGATACTTTCTTGAATATTTAGATCCATATAAAAAAAATCCAAATTTTTTCGAATTCTCGTAACTTTGGATTTATTTAAAACGATAGCTTTACTTATTATCTTCTCTTCTAATAAAGAAGTTTCTGCAATATATTCATATTTATAAGGAAAATAATGCAATAAATCTTCAGTTGAATAAATATTTAAATTTTCAAGCTTTTGAGCTGTTTTTGGACCAATTCCTGGCATATTTCTTATGCTGTCCATCATTAACACTCCTAATCACTAAATAAATTTATATCCTTAGGTAAAAGTATTTCAATATGCTTTTGTAGACATTCAATCGTCGTAGAAATATTAGAGCCACGTTCACCATCTAAATTCCAAAATAACTCTTCTGAAGATTGCACATCAATTTTTGAAGCCATTAAATGTATTGCCCCATTTTTATTAAATTCTTCTTTTACACCACTAATCAAACTTTTTACTATTTCATTAAATAAAATAATATTGGCACTTTTTAGCATAATAACATTAAAGATACCATCATCTAAACAAGCATCTCTAATAAGTGGATTAATTCCTGCTACACTTCTACTATTAATAACGAGTAAAAGCACAATATCTTCAACGATTTCTTCTTTGTCTGTTGTTATTTTAACTTTGAAAGGATCAACAATACTTCTTAGCTCACCTACTGAATTAATATAATAAGCTAGTGGACCTAAGATAGTTTTTAATTTTGAAGGTGTGGAGTAAGATAGTTTTGTAAAAGCACCTAAGCTAGCAGAGTAAACAAAATAATCATCATTAATTTTACCAATATCAATTTTTCGATACACACCTTCATCAAAAAGTCTTATCGCTTTAGCAATATCTAAAGGAATTTTCACACTTTTTGCAAAATCATTAGTTGTACCAGAAGGAATATACGCTAATTTGGGACGAACAGGATACTTGGCAATCCCATTTACTACTTCACTTAAAGTTCCGTCACCACCAGCAACAACAATTAGCTCAACTCCTTCTTCACAAGCTGTACTAGCACTTATAGTAGCATCTCCAACACCTTTAGTCGGATATACTTCCACAACATAACCTTTTTTGGATAGTTTAATTACTAAGTCAGATAAATTAAATTGAAACAACTCTCGTCCACTTGTTGAATTATAAATTATCTTACACTTACACATTTTACTCACCCACTATTTCTGAATTAACAAATTTACTCGACATATTGCGTAAATCTCTAGGTATAAATGCGCGAATCTCATCATCATTGTAACCAACTTGGAAATGTTTATCATCCATAATTATCGGTCGCCTTAAAGCTGAAGGGTTTTCTCTTAAAAAATCAACTAGTTCCATAATAGTCATATTTTCCAATTTTTGAATATTTTCAGAAGCAATCTTACTTCTTTTAGAAACAATATCATCAAAACCATTTTCCGTGCGTATTAATATTTGCTGGACTTCACTAACACTCAAAGTTTTAATGAAAATATTTATTTCTTTATATTCTATTCCTTGTTCATCAAACCATTTTTTGGCTTTTCTGCACGAAGAACAACTAGATGTAGTGTATATAGTTATCATTACATCACCTCTTTAACATATTATATCATTTTTTTGCAACTATGTGAACATTTTTTTAAATTATCGTACTATCATTGACTTATATTTTATTTTAATATACAATTAAAAACAAGAAACAGAGGTGAATTATGAAAAGAATTGTTACAGGTTTAAAACCTACTGGTGAACTAACTTTAGGAAACTACATTGGTGTTATACAAAACATTGTTAACCTACAAGATGAATTTGAAATATTTTTATTTATCGCTGATCTGCACGCTATTACAACGAGACAAGATCGCTTGAATTTGAGAAAATTAATTAAAGAATTCACTTTACTATACCTTAGTTGTGGAATTGATCCAAATAAAACAACTATCTTCAACCAATCAGAAATAAAAGAGCATGCTCAATTAGGATATATTTTACAATGTAATACATATTTAGGTGAATTAAACAGAATGACCCAATATAAAAAACAAAGTGAAATCGGCAATGATAATTTAAGTGCGGGATTTTACACGTACCCTTCTTTAATGAGTGCTGATATCTTACTATATGATGCTGATTACGTTTATGTAGGAAATGATCAAATACAACACTTAGAATTAACACGTACTCTAGCTAACCGTTTTAATAATTATTATGGTGAAACATTCAAAGTGCCTGAAGCAAAACAAAATGATGTTGCCGCACGCGTCATGGACTTACAAGACCCCACTAAAAAAATGAGTAAGTCATCTAACAATAAAGGTTGCATTTTATTATTAGATGACTTAGCCATCGTTCGCAAAAAAATTAAAAGTGCTGTAACTGATAATGAAGCAAAAATATATTATGATCCAACAAATAAGCCCGGTATTTCTAATATGTTAGCAATTTATTCAGCATTAACTGATTTATCAATAGAAGAAATAGTGGCAAAATACGCAAGTGAAACATCATATAAAATTTTTAAAGAAGACTTAGCAGAAGTTGTCGTTAATAAATTAACACCAATTCAAGAAAAGTTTTACGAATTGCAAAATAGCAACATTTTAACTACTGTTTTTGATAATGGTTATGAAAAAGCAAAAAAAATTGCTACAAAAAAAATAATAAAAGTAGAACATAAAGTTGGTCTGAATAGAAAAAAATAAAGAATTGTTATTTACAATTCTTTTATTTTAAATATTTATCACAAATAACTTTAAAAGATGTTGGTGGAACTATACGCTTTAATGCATTTAAATCTTTTTGCGCGATTAGTTCTCTAACCTTAGTAGCGCTTATAAACTCTTCCCCATCTTTTTTGCGTACAATTTCTTTAACATTTGATAAATACTTTTTCATTGCTTGATTGTATTGATTAGTTAAAGGACTATAAGGCTCACTACCAACATAGCGTATTTTTATATTAAAAATTTTCATAAAATATTTTGCAAAAATCTTCAAATCCAATTCAATACTTTTTTCGTCTCTATCAATATGATCTTTTATAAAATAAGTTGGAAAAGTTTGTGTAGAAATTAAATATTTCGTAGAAGGAACTACTGTAACATTCGAAAACTTAGCACACTCTTTTTCAACTATATAAAAACGATCTTCAAAAGCAAAATAACTTAAATCTTCTTCAACAACAAATACTAAAACATGTTCATTTTCTAAAGCACATTGCTCAATTAAATATAAATGCCCTTTTGTCATGGGATTACAATTAACAACAATTGCTGCATATTCACTATCATATAGATTGTATTGTTGCTTTATACTTTCTAAAAAACTATTAATAGAAGATCCATACTCTAATAATGAAATATGCGAAGTTGAAATAATTTCTTTAAAAAACATCATTTTAAAAATACTACTATTACTAGGCTTTGTAAAAACAAATACATTGTCATATCCTTGCTCATAAATATAATTAACAGCTTTACTAATAAGCGTATTTGCCAAACTTTGTCCTTGGTAAGCATCACTAATAGCTAAAGCTTTAATAATATTTTTAGCTACAGATACAGTTGCTACTACTTCTTCAAAAACATAAGCATTCAAAGTAAAATCAATATCATTATCATAACTTAATTCAAAATTTTTTAAAAACTCTTCAGTTTGTTTTTTTTCAACTTCTAATATAGCATTGCAATACTCAATCATACTGCCCTCCATAAATTTATCTATTTTCATTGTAACACAAAACTATAAATTTTGATATTATTGTCTAAGCACACATTAAAAGATATAGTACGATAACTATATCTTTTTATTGAACTATTTATCTTCTGATTTATTTCGCTCACCATTATCACGATCATTACGGTAATTGCGATTATCTCGACGAGGATTACTTTGCTTACTACGATCTTTACGAACGTAATTATTTGATTTATTTTCAGCAAAAGTCATTATTTCACAACCATTTGCTTCACAAATAGCATTACCTACAACATTTAAAATTAAATCAATTGATCTAACAGCATCATCATTAGCTGCTATTACAATATCAACATCATCAGGATCACAGTTTGTATCAACAATTCCAATAACTAAAATCCCTAATTTTCTCGCTTCTCTAACAGCATTGATTTCTTTTCCTGGATTAACAACAAACAACACTTGAGGTAAGCTTGTCATTTCTCTAATTCCACCTAAAAATCTTTGTAACTTATCATATTCTTTACGAAGCATCATAACTTCTTTTTTAGGAAGAACATCAAAAATACCATTTTCTTCCATTTGCTCAATTTCTTCCATACGCTTAATACGATTTTTAATTGTTTTATAGTTAGTTAAAGTACCACCAAGCCATCTTGAATTTACATAATGCATACTTGTTCTTAAAGCAACATTTTTAATTGATTCTTGTGCTTGTTTTTTAGTCCCAACAAATAAAACTTTTCCACCTTCTTGAGCAATTTCATTTACTGTTTTATAAACGCTTTCAATTTGCTTTTGTGTATTTTGTAAATCAATAATATAAATACCATTTCTAGTAGTATAAATATACTTTGCCATTTTAGGATTCCATCTTTTAGTTTTATGCCCAAAATGCACACCTGCTTCTAATAAATTTGTCATTGACACTACTGCCATTTTAATTCCTCCTTTTGTTTTTTCTTCCACCATTTCCAAAACTAATCACTCATTAGAGCACTAGACTAGTCAATTCACAGTGTGTATATTTCACAACTATAAAATTATAACACAAATAACTACTTTGAGCAAGATTTTTTCCCTCTAGGATGTGCTGCACGATGAATTTTTTGGATTTTATCTTTACTCAAATGCGTATAAATTTGTGTTGAAGAAATTGAACTATGACCTAAAAGCGTCTGAACTTCACGTAAACTAGCACCTGAATTCAAATACGTTGTCGCAAAAGAATGACGTAATAAATGTGGGTAAATATTCTTATTTACTTGAGAGTTAAGTGCTACCTTATTTAAAATATATCTTACACCTCTTTGTGTTAGCTGAGAATATCTATTATTAACAAACAAAAACTCACACTGATCATCTCGCATTTTTAAATATTTTTGCCAGACTTCAACAACTTCTCTTGTTAAGATAATAATTCTTTCTTTATTTCCCTTACCTAAAATACATAGTTTATTATCAAAAGGCAAATCTTTTTTTAAACTAACTAATTCACTAACACGTATTCCTGTTGTAAACAAAAGTAAAACAAGTAATTTTTCACGCGGTGTTTGACAAGCATCTAAAAGATATTTAATTTCTTGTGCATATAAAAATTCTGGCAAACGCTTACTTATTTTAATACTGTCTAAATAGTAACAAGGATTAGTATTGAGTAATCCTTGTTCAATTAAATATGTAAAATAGCTGCTTAAAGCACTAAGCTTTCTTTTAATCGATTTATGACTTAACCCTTTTTTAACTAAATGTAAAACATAATATGATAAAAACTTCTCATCAATTGCTTCTAAAGTAACGATTTCAGCATGACAAAAAGTTTCGAATTCTAACAAATCTTGTTGATAAGCACTTAAAGTATGACTACTATATCCGCGTTCATACTTTAAAAAATGAATATATTTAACGATAGTATTCATCAAAAAAATCCTTAAACTCTGCTAAAGCACGTTTAGCATAAAGTTCTTTTCGTTCACGCTTCTTATGCATAACACTAAGTTCAGGTAATAAACCAAAATTAGCATTCATCGGTTGAAAGTTATCACCATCATAATTACTAATATAATAACTCATTGATCCCATAACTGATGTCCTTGGAAAAAAAACTTCTTTCTCACCTACTAATCTTCGATATAAACTCAAAGCAGAAACAATTCCACTAGCACATGATTCTACATAACCTTCAACACCAGTGATTTGTCCTGCAAAATAAATTTTATTGTTAGCATGCAAATTATAATTTTGATTTAATAACAACGGTGCGTTCAAATAAGTATTTCGATGCATGACTCCATACCTAATAATTTCAGCGTTTTCTAAACCCGGAATCATACGCACAATTCTTTTTTGTTCAGGCCATGTTAAATGAGTTTGAAATCCAACCATATTATAAAGGGTTTTCGTAATATTATCTTGTCTTAACTGCACAACTGCATGAGGTTTTACTCCTTGATACATTAATCCAACTGGTTTCATAGCACCATAAAGTAAAGTTTGTGGTCCTCGTTTTGCTACTTCTTCAAAAGGCATACATCCTTCAAAATATATTTCTTCTTCAAAATCTTTTAATGGTACAGTTTCAGCTGTTATTACAGCTTGATACCACTTTTCAAACTCTTCCTTATTCATAGGACAATTAATATAATGTCCTTCACCGTCATCATCCCAACGATCTTTATAATAAGCTTTCGTAAAATCAATAGAATCTTTAGCAATAATTGGAGCAGCAGCATCAAAAAAATGTAAGTACTCCATACCTAATAACTGCTGTAAATTTTTAGATAACTCATCAGAAGTTAAAGGTCCAGTAGCAATAATTGTGTACTCATCAAGATTGATATCTGTAATTTCTTGATTCACTACTTCTATTAAAGGATGACTATAAATTTTTTCTGTTATATACTTAGAAAATTCTTCACGATCAACGGCTAAAGAAGACCCTGCTGGAACTGCACTCAACTTTGCTGCTTCCATTATTAAAGAATTCACATAACGCATTTCTTCTTTTAAAATACCAACAGCATTTTTCAAACTATCACTTCTTAAAGAATTAGAACAAACAAGTTCTGCAAAAAGCTTTGAGCTATGAGCAGGAGAATACTTTTGCGGCTTCATTTCATATAAAGTAACTCGTACACCACGCTTAGCTAATTGCCAAGCAGCTTCACTACCAGCTAAGCCTGCGCCAATTACTTTAACGCTTTTAAGATTCTTCATATTCACAGTCCATACATTTAATCTTTTTACTAGCTTGTGTTAAAACACCACCACATTTAGGACACTTTCTTTCAAGTGGCTTATTCCATGAAGCAAAATCACAATCAGGATACGAACTACATCCATACATTACTTTTCCTCTTTTAGTGCGTTTTTCAACAACATCCCCATCATTACATTTAGGACATTTCATAATAACATTTTTAGTCTTATCACTAGCTATATATTTACAATTTGGAAAACCACTACAAGCAACAAATTTACCATAACGACCATTACGATAAACAAGTGGCTCACCACATTCTGGACACATCTCTCCTGTTTTTTCTACCTCAGCTTTAGGCATCTTTTCATCCGCATTATTCAATAGCTCAATAAATGAATCATAAAACTCCGTTAAAAGCTGTAACTGCGTAAAATCACCATGAGCAATTAAATCTAAGTTGTTTTCCATTTTAGCAGTATACTCTACATTAATAATTTTACTGAAAAACTTTTCTAAAACATCATTTGTCTTAACCCCTTGTTCTGTTGGATGAAAACGTTTATTCTCTAAAACAATATAATTTCTCGTTTGCAATGTGGAAATTGTTTGGACATATGTTGATGGCCTTCCAATACCATTTTCTTCCATCGCTTTCACAATTGATGACTCTGAATATCTTGCTGGAGGTTGTGTAAAATGTTGTAACGGCTCAATTTTTTGATGTTGATAAGTAGTATTTTCTAAAATTTCTGGTAATACATCATCTTTTGATTGCTCATAATCTTTATAAACTTTATAATATCCATCAAAAATCATAACATTACCTGTTGCTTTAAACATGTAATCATTATTTAAAAGCTCTACAGAAGTTGAATTAACTTTAGCATTTGCCATTAAAGATGCAAGTGCACGGTAATAAATAAAAGAATATAACTTAAACTCATCATTTGATAAATGCTTTTTCAATAAACTAGGTGTTCTTGCAATATCTGTTGGACGAATAGCTTCATGTGCTTGTTGTTCGTTAACAGTTTTTTTACGAACATGACCACTTCCAACATAAGAACTACCATATTCTTCTGTAATTAAAGCTTTTGTTTTAGCAACAAACTCATCTGATAAATGAATGGAATCAGTACGCATATATGTAATAAGACCTACTGTTTCTTCACCAACATCAACACCTTCGTATAACTTTTGTGCAACACGCATCGTTTTTTTGGAATTGAATCCTAACTTTGAAGAGGCTTCTTGTTGTAAAGTTGAAGTTGTAAAAGGAGCTTTAGAACGTTTATTTTTAACTTTTGACTGAACTTTATTAACAAGATAATCATCACTTAAAGACGCCAAAACTTCCTTAACTTCATCTTCATTAGTTAATTTCAGTTTTTTATTCTTATACTTTTCTAAGCTGGCCTTAAACTCTCCAAAATCAGCAGTAATACTCCAATACTCTTCTGGAACAAAAGCAGCTATTTCACGTTCTCTTTCAACTATGAGCTTTAAAACAACAGATTGAACACGTCCAGCAGAACGAGAACTAATTTTCTTTTGTAGTAATTTTGATAATTTAAAACCGATAATTCTATCCAACATTCTTCTTGTTTCTTGCGCGCTAATTAAAGATAAATCTAAATTTCTTGGGTTAGCAAATGCTTCAGTCACTGCTGATTTAGTAATTTCATTAAAAACAACACGTTTAGTCTCTTCCACATCTAAATTTAAAACACTAGCAACATGCCAACCAATAGCCTCACCTTCACGATCTGGATCGGTTGCTAAATAGACTTCATCAGCTTTTTTAGCATCTGACTTTAAAGAAGTAATCACACCTTTTTTTTCCGAAATATTTTTATAAGTCGCTTGAAAATTATTTTCTACATCAATACCTAAACCACCAGGACCACTCGTAGCTAAATCACGAATATGACCTTTACTAGAAACAACTTTATATCCTTCCCCTAAATACTTTTCAATAGCTTTAGTTTTAGTTGGCGACTCTACAATTACTAATTTCATTTTTTCACCTCGTAACCTTCATTAAATTTTTTCAATTAGAAATGCTCCATCATTTATCAGCTCGTGATTTCCTTGATAATGTTCATCAAAAACACTTCCTGCTACACAATAAATATCTCTTCCTAATTCTAAAGCAATTTCTGCTGTAATTTTTGTGCCACTCTTTTGTGCCGCTTGCAAAACATATAAACGCTCACATAAACAGGCAATCAATCTATTACGCATTACAAAACAATGTTTCTTTGCTTTAGCATGTGGCGGATATTCACTTATTAGTAAATGATTTTGACCAATAATCTTAGCCAAATTAACGTGCTCTGATGGATAAATATTATCAAATCCACTACCAATAACTGCTATAGTTTTTAAATTATTTATAATAGCAGCTCGATGAGCAATCGAATCTAACCCATATGCAAGTCCACTCACTATGGTAACATTCTTCAAAGATTTTATCAACTGTTGACAAACAGTTTTACTATAAGAAGTATGTTTACGTGAACCTACAATCGCAAAAATTTGTGAAGATAATAACTTTAAATCACCCTTATAAAATAAAACTAGGGGTGGATTATGCAACTGTTTTAAAATAAATGGATAATCGTCATCTAAAATTGTTACAACATCACAATTTAATTTGTAAGTAATCACTACCCTATCATGCAAATGCTTTAAGATTTGAGAATAATCTCCCTCATAATCAATACTAAGTTGAATTAGTTTGTCTCTCATTATATCACCTCAATATAATGTTCTACAAATAAAATTACTTTCCTAGCATATTCTTTACAGGTGCAAAGCTTTTACGATGATATTTACTAATACCATTTTCTTGCAGCTTAAGTAAATGCTTTTTTGTAGGATAACCTTTATTATTCAACAAATCATAATCTAAAACTTCTTGAGCTAACTCACAAATATATTCATCTCTTATAACTTTTGCAACAATAGAAGCTGCCGCAATACTAATACTTTTTTGATCACCTTTAATAATACTAATGCTTCTAATATCTAAATCTAATTCGACTGCATCAATTAAAACAGCATCACATTCTACTTGAGAAATTGCTCTTGACATCGCCAATTTACTTGCTTCTAAAATATTTATTTCATCAATAACTTTATGATCGATAAATTCTACACTAATATTTATGGCATTCTCTTTAATAATTTCAAAAGCCAACTTTCTTTTTTTAGGGCTCAGTTTTTTAGAATCAATAATTAATTCATGAAAAAAATTGTTGTCTAAAACAACACATGCACTAACTACTGGACCAAAAATACATCCACGGCCTACTTCATCTACTCCAGCAATTAATTGATATCCTTCTAAAAGTAAACTATTTTCATAATTTCTCATTAATATCCCAACTTACTCTTCCAAATTTACCTTTGTGAATATCATTTAAAACTTTTTCTGAAATTCTTTCATAGTCTAAATATTTACCATCTAACTTTATCTTATAAATTCGATTCATTATTGCATAAGCATTTTCTACATCATCTAAATTAATTTCACCAAATATTTTATAGATACTACTTGGATAATAATCAAGTAAATATTGCAGTAAATAAAGTACAACATCATCAATTGGTAAAATAGAAATTTTAATAGCTTTACAAGCAGCTAAAGCATAACCAATATGCTCACTTTCAAATTTAGGCCATAATATTCCTGGAGAATCTAATAACTCAAACTCTTCATTAATTCTAATCCATTGCAAATTTTTAGTTACTCCTGCACGATTACCAACATTTACAACCCTCTTATTTACTAGTTGATTAATAAATGTAGATTTTCCTACATTAGGTACACCAACAACTGCTGCTCTAAATCGATGTTTTTTCATACCTTTATCAACTTCACGAGAAATAACATCTTTTAATACTTCTCTAGCTTTTTTGGAAACTTTCTTTTTAACATCATCACGCAAACAATCAAGAACAAGCGTTGTGTATCCCTTATCTTGATACATTTGTAAATGTTGCTCTAAAATTTTTTTATCAGCTAAATCAGCTTTAGTGAAAATAAATAATTTATTTTTATTTTTATACAGTTCTTCAATAACTGGACTGTAACAAGAAATAGGAGCTCTAGCATCAACCAAAATAAAAGCAATATCTATAACAGACATTGTTTCTTTCAGTAACCTATTTGTTTTCGTCATGTGTCCTGGATACCAATGTACTTGTTTCATCTCTACACAACTCCAAAGAAGTATCTTAAAAATACACGTCCAACAATATCTTCTTTAGCTATAAAACCAACACTAGCACTTCTACTATCTAAAGAATTATTGCGATTATCCCCTAATACAAAATATGAATCTTCGGGTACGATAACTTCTTCAAAATCATTTGTCACAATATCAAGATCATTATACTCATAAATAGCTTTATCATCAATATATAGAGTTCCATATTCCATTTTAACCCTCTCTCCTGGCAACCCAATAACACGCTTAATCAAAAACTTCTCTTCACTAGAAATATTTTTTTCAAACACAATTACATCAAAACGATCAATCTCAAAATATTTATAAAATAATTTATCTAATAACACTGAATCTTCATCATAAAAGTAAGGTTCCATTGATGTTCCATCAACTACAGAACTCTCTAAAACAAAAGCTCTTATAAAAACAACAGCTAAAATAGTCACTAAAATATTTATTAAAAACTTTCTACTATCATTCATAAGTTATTCCACCAACCTTTCATAAAGTATATCACAATTGCGTATTAAAAAAAACCCAAATATATGGGTTTATCTTCTTTCTTTAATTTTAGCAGCTTTACCACTTAATGAACGTAAATAATACAGTTTAGCACGACGAACCTTACCTTTACGAACAACTTCAATTTTTTCTAATTTCGGTGAATGAATTGGGAAAATTCGCTCTACACCTATTCCATATGAAACTTTTCTAACCGTAACAGTTTCACTAATACCAGAACCTTTACGTCCGATAACAACACCTTCAAATATTTGCACACGCTCACGATTACCTTCTACGATACGTACATGAACTTTTAAACTATCTCCAGGTCTAAATTCTGGAATATCATTTCTTAATTGTGCACTTGTAATTTTTTCAATTAATTGATTTTTCATAAATAACAATCTCCTTATTCTATTAAATCGTATTCATAAATGATAAATCCAGCGGAATACTTTGGTATTATAACACATTTTATTAAACTATTCAAACTTTTTTAATAAATCAGGTCGATATTTCAAAGTTATTTCTCGAGCACTATTTTCTCTAAACTTCAGAATATTTTGATGATGTCCACTAAATAAAACTTCTGGAACAGCTTTACCATCAAAAATACGCGGCTTTGTATACTGAGCATACTCTAATAAATGCTTACTAAAACTTTCATCTAAAGATGCTTCTTTTTTTAATACCCCATCTATCAAGCGAGTTACACCATCAATAATTGCCAAAGCTCCTATTTCTCCACCTGTTAATACGTAATCACCTAAAGAAATAACTTCATCACAATAATCATATATCCGCTCATCAAATCCTTCATAGTGCCCACAAACTAAAGTTAAACATTCATGGCAACTTAATTCTTGAAGAACATTTTGCTTCAAGACACGACCACGTGGACTAAGTAAAACTATCTTCCCTTTTTTATGAATATGATTTAAACAATTCACAATAGGTTCTACTCGCAAAAGCATTCCTTGTCCACCACCATACGGATAGTCATCTACACTCTTATGTTTAAATGGAGAATATTCTCGAAAATCATAAACATTTAAATTTAAATGCCCTGTTTCACGCGCCTTTTTTATAATAGATTGTGAAGCATAGCTCGTAATCATATCTGGAAAAAGCGTTAAAACATTAATTTCCATGATTTCTCATTCCCTCAATCAAACTAACGGCTATAATTTTTTCATCGTGATTAATATCTTTTACGAAAGCTTCTACGTTAGGAATCATAATACTATTTGATAATAGCAAAACATCTTGATGAGAATTACTTAAAACTTCTTTTACAACACCAATCAATTCACTACCTTCATAAACTTCATAATTAATCAAATCAGATAAAACAACAATTTCTTCTGATGTTTCTAAAAACACTGTACTATTTTTAAAATGCAAAACATCATTAATATTTTCATACCCTACCAACTTAATTAAAACAAAGCCTTTATGCATCCTAACATTTTGTATAGTTTCTTGATACTCAAGATTAGCACTTTTAATAATCAAATCAGTATTTGACATGAATAAATCACTAAAATTCGTTTTTACTTTTAACTCTCCCTTAATTCCATGCGTATTAATAATTTTACCAGCATTAATTATCTTCATAATCTAACTCCTTATACTTTGCAAAAACATCAGGTGCATACTTAGCAATATTAATCGGTTTGAAAGTTTCCTTACTAACATGTGCTAAAACAGTTCTAGCTGTAGCAGCCAACAAACCATCACAATAAATTTGATGTTTATAACTTGTTTTGATTTTAGAAAATTTTTCAACGGTTGTTTTTATTTCAACATTATTTGCGAATCTAATACTAGACTTATACTTAATTTCTAATTCAGATACCGGAAACATCAGACCATCTTCTTCTAATTTACTTATTTCAAATCCAAGATCTTTTAAAAACTTTGTCCTTGCAAGATCAAGCCAAATAACATAATTTGCATGATATACAACACCCATCTGATCTGTTTCTGCATATCGTACCTCAATTTTAATGCTACTTTCCATAAAATCAACTCCCATAGCTTATTTTAACATATTTTCATAAACTTTGTTCATAATAATCGCTCCACTTACAGCTGCATTTAAACTTTCAGTCGTTGGTGTCATAGCAATTTTCAATTTAAAATCAAGTTTTTGATTTAAACTATCAGAAATTCCTCGTGCTTCTGAACCAATGATAAGTGCTAAATTAGTCTTGTTTAAACATTGGAATTCACTACTACCATTAACATCTAAGCCTACATAATAATATTTTGGATGCTCAATAACAAACTTTTCTAAATCTCTATAATATATTCCAACATGAAAAATTCCACCTTGACTAGCTCTAATAACTTTCGAATTTAAATAATCAACACAATCTAAATTACAAATAATAGTTTTAAAATCAAAAGCAGCTGCACTCCGAATTATAGTTCCTAAATTACCAGGATCTGCTATATTATCTAACAAAAGTATTTTAGAACTAGCTTGATAATCACGTTCAAAAAACTTACACACAGCAATAATACCTTGTGAAGTTTTATCAATATCTAAATAATCTATAATTTCTGGTGTGCATTTATAATCAATAACATCATAGTCGTGTTCAACACAACTTAAAACATAGGAAACTACACCTGCTTTAAGTGCTTCTTCTACTAAATGATGCCCTTCTGCAATAAAGAGTTTTTCAAGTTTGCGATATTTTTTTTGTTGCAATTTTTTTGTTTTTTTAACAATTTTATTATTTTTTGACACTATCATATACTCACCTATAAAAAAAACAGCTACTGCTGTTAAAATACATTTGGTGACCCGTACGGGATTCGAACCCGTGTATGCATGCGTGAAAGGCATGTGTGTTAAACCGCTTCACCAACGGGCCTTCAATGGCGGAGTAGGAGGGATTTGAACCCTCGCGCCAGTTTCCCGACCTACACCCTTAGCAGGGGCGCCTCTTCAGCCAACTTGAGTACTACTCCAAATCTATAAATAAAAAAATGGTGGAGCCTACCGGGATCGAACCGGTGACCTCCTGCGTGCAAGGCAGGCGCTCTCCCAGCTGAGCTAAGGCCCCACTTTTCATTGCCTAATTATAATAACACGTTTCAAATAAATATGCAATACTTTTTTTATTTTTTTTCAATAAATTAATATGTTATACTGTTGATAATAATTTGAGGTGAAAAAATGTATGAAAATATTATTATAGGAGCAGGTCCAGCAGGAATCATGTGTGCAATAAATGCTCAAAATAAAACATTATTATTAGAAAAAAATTCTAGTATTGGTAAAAAATTAAGCTTAACAGGAAATAAACGTTGTAATATTACTAACATTTCTGATGAAGAAGAGTTTAGAAATAATATTCATAATTATAAATTTTTATACTCAGCACTTAGTAAATTCAGCAATTATGAAATTATTGATTTCTTCCATCAAAGAAATTTGTTTCTAAAAGAAGAAGATCACGGAAGGATGTTTCCAATATCTAATAATGCTTTAGATATAATTGAGCTTTTGCAAAAAGAAATATCATGTGATTTGCATTTAAATGAAGAAGTGCTTCAAATAGAAAAAAAAGGAGATTATTTTCATGTAATAACTAATCTTACAACATATAAAACAAAAAATTTAATGATTGCCACTGGAGGAAAATCATATCCACATACCGGTTCAGATGGTTTTGGTTACAAAATAGCTAAACAGTTTGGTCATACTATTGAAAAATTACAAGCAGCTGAAGCAGCTTTATATTCAGATGACATAATTTGTAAAACTTTACAAGGAGTTACAATTGACAATGCTAAATTAACTGTTGGAAGAAAAACAATGGTAGGCTTTAACTTGCTTTTTACTCATTTTGGATTAAGTGGACCATTAGCTATGAGATTAGCATATGAGCTTAATAAAACATCAATAAAAACAATTGAATTGGATTTAATCGAAGATCTTAGTGTTGGTGAATTAGAAAAACTTTTAACTAAACAATTGACAATTAAAAAACTTTTAAAGCCCTATACAACAAACTCTGTCATCAATTTTATTATTAATACTTGCCAGACAGATCCAAATTTAAAGGCTCATCAAATTTCTAAAAATAAACGTCGTGAAATTGTTGAATTTATCAAAAAGTATCAACTTAATATTAAAAAAACTGCACCCGTAGAAAAAAGTTTTGTAACTGCTGGGGGAATTAAATTAAATGAAATAAATCCTAAAACATTTGAAAGCAAACTAGTTAAAAACCTCTATTTTATAGGTGAAGTTCTTGATTTACACGCTCATACAGGAGGCTACAACTTAACAATTTGCATGAGTATGGGATATAACTGTGCTCTTAATATTAAAATTTAATTTATTATACTTTAACTACAAAATTATGATATAATGTTTAAGTCTGAGAGGTGGATTATGAAAAACAAAATTATTTGGAAAGCAATACTTATCTTAACGCTAATTTTTTCACTTATTGCCACAACAACATTGTTTTATGCATTATGGTTCGTAGATGTAACACAAACTAATACTTTTTTTGTCCAAAAGATATTAGTTACAATCATAGCTATATTAGCAGTTATTGTTATTTCTATATTATTATTTCTTTTTTTAAAAAAGGAAAGAAAAAAAATCTTTACTATTCTAATCATTATTTCCTTAATTTTTACAACTATATCAGTATATACTTATGATTTTATAATGAGACTTGATAAATCATTACAAAATCCTACTGAACAAACAGTAAAATATGAAGGATATTTAGTAGCTTTAACTACATCTGATATTAATACATTAGAAGATTTAAATAATCATAAAGTAGGTCTATCATTTAATGAAGAAAACATAGTTTTAAGTTCTGCACCAGAAAGTTTTTTAAAAGATTATCAAATAGAATTTGTTTCTGAATATGCAGGTGCTAATGATTTACTAAAGGCACTAGAAGTAGGAGAGGTTGATGCTATACCCCTACCGATGAATTACGAAGAAGTAATTCAAGAAAATGAAGCAATTACAATTGATTCTTCAAATTTAAAAGTTATTGATAAATTTGAACAAGAAGTAAAAGTAAAATATAATCAAGGATCTTCACTAGATGAACCTTATAATATTGTTTTAGTAGGTGTTGATCGAACTTTTAAAGCAAGTGATACACCAGATTCACACTTTCTATATGATGTAATTGTCTTAGTTACTGTGGATGCCAAAAATTCAAGTTTCTCAATGATAACCGTTCCACGTGATACTACTGTATATTCTGATTGTATTAGAAGCTATGATAAAATAAACCATAATGGTTCACTAGGAATAAATTGTTTAACTTCGACACTAGAAAATACATTTGATACAACAGTTGATTATTATATGATGGTTGACTTTACAGGAGTAATTAATATTGTTGACTATTTAGGAGGAGTTGTTATCGATAATCCTCATGGAGAAATCATCGAACAAGATAGTAAACGTCAGTCAAATACTGTAACGATTCCTGAAGGCGAAAATTTATTAAATGGTGAACAAACACTTGCCTTTATTAGACATCGTAAAACAACTAACGCTGTTGTTAGAAGTAGTAATCATATTGTTGCTATTGAAGCTATTTTAAAACGTGCACTCGACACAATTCCCGTAAATGAATTACCAGAATTCATCGGTCTAATTACAGACAGTACTATGACAAACTATCCATTAACTATTGATAATGCTTATACGCTATTTTCATCTTTAGAAAAAGGAGCACCAAAAATCAATGGCTACACTTTCAAAGGAACTACAGGCACATATTTTTCTAAATATTCAGGGATGAATCTATCAGGAATGTTTCCGTATTTAGAACTGCAAAATTCATTAACAGCTTACATTAAAACAATGATGGATGGTACAGTTTCACTTGCAAGTACGAGCTTTGATTTAACAGATTCTGAAAATTTTATCCTACATTCAGAAGAGACAAATTATTATGATGTCTTTGGCTTTAATGGTCCAACTCATTCAACTACTAAAAGAAATCCTACACAAAAAGATGATAGTAATAAATCTAATCCTGATGGTACTACTAATCCTGGTGATGCTGGTACTACTGAGCCTGGTGATGGTGGTACTACTGAGCCTGGCGACGGTGGTACTACTGAGCCTGGTGATGGTGGTACTACTGAGCCTGGTGATGGTGGTACTACTGAGCCTGGTGATGGTGGTA
>CAZQIG010000010.1:9079-25332 GCA_964593055.1 uncultured Erysipelotrichia bacterium | reverse complement strand
CTACTGAGCCTGGTGATGGCGGTACTACTGAGCCTGATGGTAACAATCCCGATACAGGAAATTCTGATAGCAATTAGAAAACTAACATATTAACAAATATTTTCAGACCATTGACAAAATAGTCAATGGTCTTTTACATATATATAATATTTTTTCTAACAAATGAGGATGTATTTAGAATCTTTATAGAACTACATGTTGTTTTTGAATAAATATTAATAAAAGTACTAAGAAAACATAGTTCTCAAGTTCTTGATAAAGTAACCATAAGATTACTTTTTACCAAATTAAAAGACTATTGACTACTTTGTCAACAGTCTAAAACTAGCATACATCCAACTATTTTTTGTTCAAAAATACTTCAATATCGTCATACACTCTCTTCGCATCTTTACAATTAACTAATTCATGACGCATATTTTCATATAAAATTAGCTCAACATTTCCACTACTAATATTTTCATAAAAACTTTGTAACTGTTTTGGAATTTCCCCAAAATCTCCAGAAGCATCTTCACAACCACTAACTAGCAAAAAATTTTTTTCAAAAGTTATTTTCGATGTTTTAATAATCTTTTCCATAGCTTTAAACAATTCAAAATATGCATTATTAGTAAATCTAAACTGACAATATGGATCACTACTATAAGCTTCTATTATAGCGTGATCATGACTTAGCCAACCTATCTTACCTATCTTCTTTTGTAATTTTTTATCAAAACTTCCATTACTCATACGATAAATAAATTTAGAATACCCTTCTGGTTTTAATAGTTTCGCATAGATAGCAGCAGCTTTTAAAAGTAACGCTTTTTTGGGATTTAGAACGACTCCAGATAATATAACTTTATCAATTAAACTACCATGCTCAATTAGAAAGTTCCCTACAAGAATTGTTCCCATACTATGACCAAATAAGATATATTTATCAATATGATACATTTTAGAAATTTCCGTATGACAACTAAGCATCCCTGCAATAATTCGTGCAAAGCCATTTTCACCAAAATACCCATACTTATCATTTACATTAGAAATTGCTCCGTGGTTTTGCATCCAGACTTTATCAGCACTAAGACCATGACCTAAAGCATCTATCCCAACTACAAGATAACCAATACTATTTAAAAATTTGGCAAAACTTTGGTATCTTCCTATATGCTCATTCATACCGTGAACAATATGTACACAACCTTTAATGTCTTTAACATTATCATAAATATACATTGCAAATTCATCATTCAAATGCGACTTTATTACTCGATATGAACAAGTCTCATTACATTTCAACATCTACATTACTACCATCTGGACCTAATGTATTATGTAAATATTCTTTTATTTTTAATAATTCTTCTTCTTTAGCTGGCTTACAAGCTTTAAGGTTAATTGTATTTTCTACTAATTTTTCAGCCATTCCCATACACCCTGGGCAACCACAAGCTCCACAATTATACCCAGGTAACATATCATTAACAATTTCAATTCGCAAGTCTTGCTCAACATGGAAAACTACTGAAGCAATAGCTAAACTCACTCCAAGAATTCCACCTATCGTAAAAAGAATTAATCCGCTATAAACTATTATCATAATGTTATCAACCCACTCAATCCTGAAAAGGCTAATGCCATCATTCCTGCTACAACTAAAGAAATAGGCACACCTTTAAAAGCTACTGGAACATTTGCTAATTCTAAATGTTCTCTTATTGCACTAAATGCAAACATTACTAATCCAAAACCTAATGCTGAACCTAGTGCTGTTAAAATAGTTTCAAATAAATTATAATTATTAATTATATTACTACTAGCAACACCTAAAATAGCACAATTTGTCGTAATTAATGGTAAATAAACACCTAAATTTTTATAAAGACTCGGTAAGATTTTTTTAATTACTAATTCTACAAACTGTACTAAAGAAGCAATTACTAAAATAAATGTAATTGTTGATAAATATTCAATTTGAAAAGGAACTAAAATAAAATTATATATTAACCACGCTACAATGGAAGCAATAACCATTACAAAAGCAACTGCACCACTCATCCCTAACGAAGATTCTATTTTCTTAGAAACACCTAAGAAAGGACAAATTCCTAAAAATTGCATCAAAACAACATTGTTAATAAAAGCATTATACATAATTGTTGTAAAAACCGTGACCATAATTGCATTATCCATTATTATTCACACTCCTATTTTTAAAGTTCTGATATGAAGCAATTCCTGCTAAAATAAACCCTAATGATAAAAATGCTCCTGTTGGCATTACAAATAAATTAATAGCATATTTAGCACTAAATATATTAATACTTCCTGTCACACCTAATGGTAGATATTTTCCATAAACAATTGCTCCTGTTCCTAAAAGCTCTCTAAAAAAGGCAATTATAACAATAGCTAAAGTAAACCCTAATCCCATTCCAATCGCATCTAAAACGGAACTGAAAACAGAATTTTTAGAAGCAAATGATTCCGCTCTTCCTAAAATAAGACAATTTACAACAATTAAAGGAATAAAAACGCCCAAGCTTGCTGCTAAATCGGGAGCATAAGCATTCGTTAACATTTCTACAACTGTTACGAATGTTGCAATAATTACAATGTAGGCAGGTATTCTAATTTCTGTAGGAATAATATTTTTCAGTAATGAAACAACCGTATTTGATCCCAGTAAAACAATAATTACAAGTAATCCCATTCCTAAAGCCGATTCTACAGAACTCGTTACTGCCAAAGCCGGACACATTCCTAGCAAAAATACAAAAACGGGATTTTCACTAAAAATTCCTTTTAAAATAATTTCTTTCTTTGACATTAAATCCACCTCACAAAACGATATCCATTAGCCGTTTTCAAATAACTTTTATGATACTTAGCAATTTCTCCAATTAAACTATCAACTAAGTTCAATGAAGCTGTAGCTCCACTTACAACATCTATTTGATGACTATCATAATCTTGGGAAACAAATTGCCTAGTAAAATTAGCATTATCAATTTTATCACCAAAACCTTCTGTTTGGATAAAATCTACATATTCAAACCCTAAAATCTTTCCATTTACATCAATACTCTCAATTACGGTTATTTCGCCATATTCATTACTCTTTTTTGCAAGATACGCATAGGCGATAACTTTTTCATCATTAGTAACAATATACTGTTCTTTGATAATTTCATCATCTACAGCATGAAATGAAAAAGAAGCATCATCAGCAAACATCTCTTTTACAGCCCTCAAGCCTAATTTATGATCTTTTTTTTCTTCAACACCTAAATAACTAGCATGATATGATGAAACTCCTTTTAATAAAGCATCTACTAATCTTGTTGAAATAGTTGCTCCACTAACAGCTTCAATTTCATATCCATTATATACTTGTTCTAAAAATTGTCCTTTAAAGTCATCATTATTTATTTTATCGCCAAACCCAGGTGTTTGTGAAAATTCTAAATAATCAACACCAATAATTTCTCCTTCAGCAGAAATAGCCTCAATAATAGTTATTTTTCCATATTCATTTGGCGCTGAAACTAAATAGGCATAACCAACTAAAGCATCTTCATCATAAACTAAATATTGCGCTTGTACTACATCGTCTTCAACTATATTTTTTTCATACGTAACATTATCACCATACATTGAAACGATAATTGCTTTTTCTTCAGCAATTCGAGCATTTTCAATCGTTTTACTCGTCATTTTACTAACACCGCCAATTAAGATTGCACTTACTGCACAAATAATTCCCAGTATTAAAAACATTTGTAAATACTTTTTCTTATTGCTCATAAACTTCCTCCACTAGCTACAAAGAAAATAATTATTGTAAAAGCAATAAATGCTGTAGCATTTATTATTAACCATTTTTTATTAATACGTGGACTAGCCCATTTATGATAGTCAATAATCGGTGTAAAGATATTCATAATTAAAATTGCAAATACCATTCCTTCAGGATATGCTGAACCTATTACCCTAATTATAAATGTTAGTGCTCCAATACAAATTGCATACAGAATTCCTCCAGGAGGATTTACTGGACTAGTAATTGGATCTGTCACCATAAAAATTGCCCCAAACAAAATACTTCCCGTTAATAGGTGAAAAATAACAAAGTCAGCACTTAAATCCTTACGTACAGCATAAATTATTGCCATAAAAGTAAAAGTAAAAATTGTAAAAAAGACTTTACGCCAATCCGCTACTTTAAAAATCATCAAATAGATTGCCGAAAAAATTAGAGCAACTGAACTTACTTCACCAAAAGAGCCTGCATAAGTCCCAGAAAATAGTGAAAACTTAGAATGCTCTACAAAAAGGTTAACATCGTAGTTACCCGCAAAAAGCGTTAATGGTGTTGCGGTTGTTACTCCATCTATACCATAAGAAACTACTCCACCAAAAGCAATTAAAACAACTATTCTACCAATCCCAGCAGGATTAAAAATATTAGCACCTAATCCCCCAAAAATCATTTTACCAACAACAATCGCAAAAAAAGCTCCAATAATAACAACCCACAATGGAATAATTGGTGGTAAAGTTAAAGAATAGATAATGGCTGTTACAATAGCTGACAAATCACCTAGACTATTTTCCCTTTTCATCACTTTATTCATTAAATACTCAAATCCTAAAATAGAAACTAGTGATGTTATTAAAACTAATAAATAATCGATACCAAATATTAATAATGCGGCAAGCATCGGCATTGATAAAGCAATAATTACATGTAACATCCATTTTGTTACATTATTATTTATTCTGATGTGTGGTCCTGTTTGAAATTTAAAATTCATCTCTTCACCTCTATAACATTTTTTTACCCTTACGCATATACTCTGTTAAATGAATCTTCGATGTACATACATAAGAACACATTCCGCAACCCGTACAATTTTGCATATTCAAGCTATTTAAAGCATCAATATTTTTCGTTTTAACAGCATTCATTAACGAAACTGGTGATAATTTAGAAGGACAAGATAATACACAACTACTACATTTTACACAAGGCATTTCTTTTTCTTCTACTTTTGGCATTATTAAAATAGTAGTCAATGTTTTAGTAACAACTAAATCATCAGATGCTACACTTGAGCCCATCATTGGTCCACCAGCAATTAATACATAATCTTTTTCTTTAATATCTTTACTATATCCTTCAACCATACCCATAATATCACTAACAATCGTCCCAACTTTAACTAATAGCAAGCGCGGCTTTTCAACACCAAACCCAGAAATCAAAAAATCTCTTTCTAAAACAGGCGTATTATACCTCACAGCATCATAAACCGATTTGGCAGTTGTAGAATTAAAAACCATAATACCGTATTTAGCAGGTAAATCTGTTACACTAATCGTTTTATTTAAAGTACTTTTAATTACATCTTTTTCATAACCTTGTGGATAATAATTTCCTACCGCTTTAATCTCAATATTATTAATTTCAAGATTTTCAACGGCTTTTTCCATAGCCTCAATAGCCATTTCATTTTTAGACTTAATTGCGACATATCCATTACTAGCACTATAAATGCGCATGATTAATGACAATCCTTTAATAATTTCTTCACTGTGCTTAATAAGTGCAATATAATCACTCATCATATATGGTTCACACTCTACAGCATTTAAAATTACATGATCAATTTCAAATTCAGTTTCAAGTTTAACTGCTGTTGGAAAACCACTTCCGCCTAAACCAACAACCGAATTATCAGCAATCTTTTCTATAAGCTCTTCCTTAGATAAAGAAGCAATTTCTTCTTCAGTTAAATTTGTAAGTCTATTGGAAAATTCTTCCTTAAAATCATTTTCAACTACTATACAATCATATTTACGTCCACCACGATGGAATTTTTTTTCAATACCTAAAACAGTTCCACTAACTGTAGCATGAATATTCTGCTTGAAAAACACACCATCTCGACACCCGATAATATCACCGATACGTACATAATCTCCTTCTTTTACAAAAAGTTCATATGATTTTGTACGCAAATTAATTAGTGGATAATACAATTTCTTAACATCCACAATTTTCTCTTGTTCATAATTTTCAATAAGTTCTTTTTCTTCATAAATAAATTTCGTACGTTGAACCATGTGCCACCTCTCAAATCTTAACTTAATATCCCCATTATATCATAAAAAACACTACTATTGATAATTATTTTTAAATTTATTACACGACATTTTACTAACTAACTTTTTAAAATCAATTGACATCTAGAAGAATAAAAGTTATAATCAACATATGAACAGTTATTAATATGTTGGAGGTGATACTTTGCTACATAACATTAGTAAAGAAAAACAAAGAGAAATTATAAATTCAATAGAAAATGAGAAAAATTTAAATATTATCGCAGACTTTTTTAAAGTTTTTGGTGATGCAACACGTTTAAAAATTCTTATGGCCTTACATAAAGAAGAAATGTGTGTTAATGACTTAAGCCTTTGCACTAATATTAACCAATCGAATTTATCACATCAATTAAAATTACTACGTACTCAAAAGCTTGTAAAAAAACGCAAACACGGTAAAAATGTCTTTTATAGCTTAGATGATGAACATATTTTGCAAATTTTAAATATTGGAATTGCACATACAAAGGAGAAATAAAATGACTAGACGAATTAAATTAAGTGGCTTATCATGTTTAAACTGTGCTAATAAAATTGAAGAAAAATTAAAACAAGCACCGGGAATTAACCAAGTAAATATGAATTTTGCTATGAGTGAAGTTAAAATACAAGCAAATGATAATATTAATATTGAAGAAATTCTAAATAAAATATTAAGTAACTTAGATGATAACATTACAATTGCTAATGCTAAATCAAAAACTATTAACTTTTCACTAATCCGTATTTTCATTTCACTACCTTTATTACTACTTTCTTTTTATTTTCAATCATATAGTGATTTACTACTAATACTAGGATACATTATTTGTAGTTATAAAATAATTTGGCGCTCCTTAAAAAATATCAGTCGTGGAAAAATTTTCGATGAAAACTTTTTAATGAGCTTAGCAACTATAACAGCACTACTTGTCAATGAGTACTTAGAAGCTTTTCTAGTAGTTCTTCTATACACAATTGGTCAATATTTTGAAGAAAGAGCTGTTAATGCCTCAAGAAGATCAATTACTGAATTAATGGATTTAAAAGTAAATTCTGTAAATTTAATTAGCGAACAAAAAATTATCACCGTTCCAGTTGAAGAAGTTAAAATAAATGATATATTTGTCGTAAAAGCTGGTGAAAAAATTGCTTTAGATGGTGTTGTAATTGAAGGAAAAACATCTCTAGATACTAAAGCTATTACAGGTGAAAGCATTTATAGCGATGTTAAAAGCGGAGATGAAGTAATTAGTGGATGTATAAATATCAGTGGCTTAATTCATGTCAAAGCTACTAAAACTTATGAAAACTCAACAATCTCTAAAATTGTTGAATTAATTGAAACTGCTAGTAGTAAAAAAAGTAGTACAGAAGTTAGTTTAACTACTTTTGCAAAATACTATACACCAGTTGTTGTCTTAATTTCATTATTAGTTTTTATTATTCCTGTATTATTTTTTAATGGTGAAGTGAATGTTTGGCTTTTACGTATGGCAACTATTTTAATTATAAGTTGTCCATGTGCAATCGTAATTTCAATTCCTTTAACTTATTTTAGTGGTATTGGAGTAGCATCTAAATTTGGAATTCTAGTTAAAGGCTCAAATCATTTAGAAGCAATTAGTGATATTTCTCATATTATTGTCGATAAAACTGGTACAATTACAAATGGAGAATTTACTGTTTTTAAATACACAAATAATAAAACTATGAAACTTGCTGCAAGCTTAGAAAAATATTCTTCTCATCCCATCGCAGTATCGATAACTAGTCATGTTTTAGATGAAGATTTATATGATGTTACTGATTTAGAAGAAATGCGCGGTATGGGTATGCGTGGTTTTATCAACGGTGAAGAAATATTTGTAGGTAAAAAACAACTTCTTTTAGAAAATAATATTGTAGTCGATGAGGAAAACAATTTAAATACTGTTGTATATGTTAGCTTAGCAGGTAAGATGATCGGCTCAATTCATTTAAAAGATCAAATTAAACCAACAAGTTCTAACTTTGTTAAAGAACTACATCAAAATGACATTAAAATAACAATGCTAAGTGGTGATAAAAAAGCTATTGTTAAAGAAGTAAGTGATGAACTCAAAATAGATGACTATTATGCTGAAGTAACACCTATTGATAAAGTTAGTGTTGTCGAAGAAATCATCACTAATAATAAGTGTGGAAAAGTAGGCATGGTTGGCGATGGAATAAATGATGCTCCTGTTTTAAAACGCGCTGATATTAGCTTTGCTATGGGAGGTGCAGGAAGTGATGCTGCAATTGAAGCAAGTGATGCCATTATTACTAATGATGATCCTATGATGATTATTAAATCAATTGCTATTAGCCGCATGACAAAACAAATTGTCACACAAAATTTAATTTTTGCCTTAACAATTAAAGTCCTTTTTCTTTTCTTAGCAACACTTGGTATTTCGACAATGGTTCTAGCAATTTTTGCTGATGTAGGAGTGACATTAATTTGTATCTTTAATGCCATTCGTATCAGTAAAATTAAAATATAAAAACAGCATTTAAGCTGTTTTTATTTTAAATCAAATCATCAATTGTCAAATACTCAATGATTTCTTCTTCTATTTCTGTTTCTTCTATTTCAGCATTATTCTTTTGTACAAGTTTTTCATTATCTTTATTTGACTTTTCCTCAATACTAATTAATTCACAATAATTAGCAAGATTTAAAATCGTTTCTTCAATGACTTTACTACCATTTTTATCAATTCCATGATTAGTCAAATTAGAAAGACTAAATTCTTTAATTTCTTCTTCCAAACACAAATTAAAAGCACCCGCATTAAGTGTAATACCAGCTTCAATATATAAATCTTTGCTTTTTAACTTTCTAATTACTAAGTTTCCTTTACGATTCTTCTTAGTAAGTACTAAATCATCTACATAAAGCTTTTTCAAATAATTTTGTGAAGTTAATAAAACTAAGTACTTCTGACTGTTAACAACACTACAAACAACTTTATCATCAACTAATTTAATAGCTATAACACCTTTACTCTTAGCACTTTGTACTGCAATTTCAGAAGCTTTAACTCTCATACCATATCCATTATGAGTTATAAAAACTATTTCTGAACCATCTAGAGCATTAACTGCTACAACTTCATCATCAATTAACTTCATATAAGTATACGTCTTATTGTAACGTAATACATTTAAAGACTCCAAAGATACATTTTTAGCATATCCATTAGCAGTAACAACACTTAAAAGTGTTTCATCAAAATCATTTACTACAAAAGCATTTACAATAGTTTCTGTACTTAGCATACTGACAAAACTTGAGATATGTTGTCCTAATCCTTTCCATTTACTATCTAGAATTTCATGTATAGGAATAATCAGATATTTACCACTACTTAAAAAGATAACTAATTTATTAAGAGTAGAACTTTTGGCTAACAATAGTAAGTAGTCATCATCTTTTTTACGATACTCTACTAAGTCATTAGAAGTAAAAACACGCGTAGAAAAGCTTTTAACATAACCATCTTTCGTTAAACCAATAACAACTTCCTCATCTTTAATTAAAGCTTCTTTATCAATTTTTAATTCTAAACTTTTTTCACGAATTTCACTTTTACGACTAATACCGTATTGTTCAATAATATCTTTGAATTGTTTAATTAAATAGTTAGTTTGGCTACGCTTACTTTCAATAATTTTTGTTAAACGCGAAATTTCTTTTTCAAGTATTTCCTTTTCATTACGTAATTCCACAATATCCGTATTTGTTAAACGATATAACTGTAAATTAACAATCGCTTCTGACTGTTCTTGTGTAAAATCATATTTTATAACTAAATTATTTATCGCATCTTGCTTGTTAGCTGAAGCTCTAATCAATGTAATAACTTCATCTAAAATACTCAAAGCCTTAATTAAACCTTCTAAAATATGTAATCTCTTATCACAACGCTGATAATCGTACTGCATTTTTTTAACAAGTACTTCACGAGCAAACTTTAAATAAGCTTCTAAAATATTAAGGACACTGACATTTTGCGGTTTTCTATCGACAATTGCTACCATATTATAATTATAATAAACTTGTAAATCAGTTGTCTTTAATAAATACTTAATTATTAAATCTGAATCAGCATCTTTTTTTAAATCGATTACGATTCTAATTCCTTCACGATCTGATTCATCACGCACTTCAGTTATTCCAGAAATTTTTTTGCCTTCGATTACTTCAGCAATTTTATAAACTAATGTTGCTTTGTTAACTTCATAAGGAATTTCTGTAATAATTATTTGCTCCTTACTACGCTTTTTTACTATTTCATACTTACATTGAATTTGGATTCTTCCTTTACCAAGCTTTTGAGCATTAGTAATATCATCAACAGTACTAACAATTCCACCTGTAGGAAAATCTGGCCCTTTAATTGCTGACAAAACTTCATCTATTGGTTTACTCTGTAAAAACAAAATACACGCTTCTAATACTTCATTCAAATTATGAGGGGGTATATTAGTAGCATAACCACTCGAAATTCCCATCGAACCATTCACTAATAAATTAGGCACTAACGTTGGAAGTACCGTTGGTTCATACATAGTATCATCAAAATTGTAAATCATCTCTACACATTCTTTTTCAATACCAGTAAAAAGTAAAGTTGCATACTTTGCTAAACGCGCTTCAGTATAACGCATTGCTGCTGCTGGATCGCCATCGATTGATCCTTTATTACCATGCATATCTAATAAAGGAATTCGCATTTTAAAATCCTGACTCATCCTAATCATCGCATCATAAACGCTTGAGTCACCATGTGGATGTAAATTACCAATTACATTTCCGACAGTTTTAGCACTTTTACGATACGGTTTATCAAAAGTATTACGATCTTTTACCATCGCATAAATTATTCTTCTTTGAACAGGTTTTAATCCATCTCTAACATCGGGTAAAGCTCGGTCTTGAATAATATATTTTGAATAACTCCCAAACCTATCCCCAACAATATCTTCCAAATTCATCGAAACTAATTTTTCCATCATTTCACCTTCACTCTAACGTAAACCTAACATTTGCTTCAATCCAATTACGCCTTGGCTCAACTTTATCCCCCATTAAAACTGTCACACGCTTTTCAGCTATGGCATTGTCATTAATTTGAACTTGAATCAAAGTTCTCTTTTCAGGATCCATCGTTGTTTCCCAAAGCTGATCTGCATTCATTTCACCTAATCCTTTATAACGTTGTATGTCATAACCATTAGTCATCTCTTTAGTTATCGCTGATAATTCTTCATCATTCCAAGCATAGTAAAAATCCTTCTTATTTCTTTTACTACTTATCTTATATAACGGCGGTAAAGCAATATAAACCTTACCTGCCTCAACTAAAGGTTTCATAAAACGATAAAAAAACGAAAGTAACAGCACCTGAATGTGCGCACCATCTGTATCAGCATCGGTCATAATAACAACTTTATCATAATTAATCGCTGATACATCAAAATCGTGACCTACACCTGCTCCTAATGCATAAATAATCGAATTTATTTCTTCATTTTTATAAATATCACTTACTTTAGCTCTAATACTATTAATTACTTTTCCACGTAGTGGTAAAATAGCTTGAAAAGAACGATCACGACCTTGCTTAGCACTACCACCAGCTGAATCACCTTCAACAATAAATAATTCATTTTTAGAAGGATCTCTTTTTTGAGGTGGTGTTAATTTACCACTTAAAAAAAGATTTTTATTTTTACTGCTACTCTTTTTATTATTTCGCTCATTTTTAGCAGCCTCACGAACTTTTCTTGCTTCTACAGCTCTATTTACTAAGTTTTTACTAAACTCAAAATTCTCTTCTAAAAAATAACTGAAATATTCATAAACAACATTTTCAACAATTCTTTTAGCTTCTGCTGTTACTAACTTTGACTTAGTCTGTGATTCTAAAATGAAGATTTTCTCAACAACTTTTACACTAATACACATTGTTAAACCTTCACGAATATCACTACCATCTAAATTCTTATTATCTTTAAACAACTTTTTATTTCTTGCAAAATCATTAACTGCTTTCGTAATAGCTGTTTTAGCACCTACTTCATGTGTTCCACCTTGATTAGTCCTAATGTTATTAGCAAAAGAAATAATATTTTCGCTAAAATCATCACTAAACTGCATAGCACATTCAACACTTACATCTCCAGATTCATCTTCTCCACTAAAATAGTAAACATCATGAAGTGATTTTTTATCCTCATTTAAAAATTCTACAAAAGCTATCAACCCATTTTCATAAAAATGCTCAACAGAATCTCCTGTTCTTTCATCAATTACAATTGTCTTTAATCCTTTTAAAAGAAATGATGTTTCACGCATTTTTTCTGAAATAGTTGAAAAATTATATTCTAAATCACTAAAAATAATTGGATCAGGATGAAAAGTAATCACTGTTCCACGCTTGTTAGTCTTTTTTATTTTTTTTAATTTACTTTTAACATTTCCACCATTATGAAAGCCAATCTCATATTCAAATCCATCACGATAAATAGTAGCTCTGAAACTATCACTCAAAGCATTAACAACGCTAGCACCAACACCGTGTAATCCTCCAGAAGTATTATAGCCATCACCACCAAATTTTCCTCCAGCATGCAATGTACCAAAAATTAATTCAGGCGTATCAAGACCTGTCTCATGCTTTCCAACTGGAACACCACGGCCATTATCAATAATAGTAACTGAATTATCATCATGTATTTTAACACAAATTTCATTACCAAAACCTTCTAAAGCTTCATCAACAGCATTATCAATAATTTCCCAAACTAAATGATGCAATCCACGAATATCTGTTGATCCTATATACATTCCTGGTCGCTTACGCACAGGAGCCAATCCTTCTAATACTTCAATAGAACTTTCTGAATACTGTTTTTTTGCCATTTTATCACCTCAATACATCTTTTTAATTATAACATATATAGCTTTTTTTTTACAGTAAAATAAGGTTATTAATGAATATGATAAAAATATATGATATAATGTAAAAGGTGATTATATGAAAAAAATATTGATTTTTATCATAACCCTTTTTATCATAACTGTTTGTGTTATTTATAGTTATAATAGCTATATAGTAAGTGGGTTAAAAAAATTAGGTTATGATGAAGAAGAAATTTCTCTCATAAAAAAGAAGAATAAAATTATTTCCATTAATGGTTATGAAATAACATTGCAAGAAAAAATAGAGAACACTATTGATGAAATAAAAAATGAAATTGGTCTTGAAGCTGAATTTAATAGTGATGCTAAATTAGTTTTAATTGAAAAAGAACTCACTCAAAAATTAAAAGAACTGCACAAAGAATTTGATGCTAAGATTGCAAAAATTGATGAGGAATTTGAATTATATAATTTTGAAACTATACCATATGATGAAACAATTTCTAAAAACTCGCACATTGAGATTCTTGAAAAACAGTTATCCGAAAACAAACAAGCACTTGAAAGTAAAGTAGCTGCTTTAGAAAAAGAGTTATTGAATATCGGAGCTAGAGAAGAAGTTTTAGATGATATACGTAGCGATAATTTAATTACACATATTGAAAATTTAGAAAAGAAAATTGTATATTATGATAACTATTTTGGTAGTATCCCTACTAAAAAAATGAATTTTGCAAGTGGAAGAGAAAAAATGCTTGCAGGACTGAATGATTATCGTAAATCGCTAGGTTTACCACTATTATCGTATAACTATGATAAACAGTCCTGTATTGACAAAGAAGCCTTAGCATATGCTAATAATCGCAATCCTCACAATTGGGTATGTGATGTAGATAATGAAGGTTCATCACTAGCACCAATTACTAGCGATTACGTTCAAATTGCACTAAATTTTTATACAACACATGGATCACATCGAGAAACAGTAATTACTCCATCTTATAGAAGTATTGCCGTTTCACTTGTAGAATACAACGGTATGGTATACATGGTTGTTGGTTATTGGAGGTAAAATGATTATATTATTAATAGTTGCATATTTAATCGGTTCTATTCCTTCAGCATTAATTGTAGGAAAAATTTTTTTTAACGCTGATATTAGAGAACATGGAAGTGGAAATTTAGGAACTACAAATACACTTAGAACAGTTGGATTACGTGGAGCATTTGCAGTAGCCGTATTTGACGTTCTAATAAAAGGTACTTTTATCACAATTATAGCTGTTATTCTTTTTAATAAAAATATTGTTAACATTCCTCCTATTTTAATAGGTATGATGAGTGTATTAGGACATATTTTTCCTATTTTTGCTAAGTTCAAAGGAGGAAAAGGTGTAGCAACATCAGTAGGTATTCTAATCGCTTTAAACTTAAAAGTTGCTATCATTGCTATTTTTCTCATCTTTTTCATTTTATTAATTACAAAAATGATGTCACTAGCATCACTTATTACATTAATAGTTTCATACAACTTTTTAGCTTTTAGTGAAAACTATTCTACTGTACTCACAATCGTAGCTAATGTTTATGTATTATTCATCCTAATAATGCACCATGCAAACATTAAACGTATTATAAAAAGAGAAGAGAAAAAAATTGATATTATAAATATAATTAAAGAGAAAATAAAAAAGACTAAATGATGTACTGTTCATTTAGTTTTTTCATAAGTAATATCATCTCAGAGATATTAAAGTATATATATGAAACATGTTAAAGCTGAATAACATATATATATAATACTATAAATATAAATGCACATAGTGTACTTTTTCTTTTTTAGAAAAAAAATTAACTTTTTATAGATTTCTTTTGTTTTTTTTTTAATTAGCTGTTATTATGCTTAATAACTACTATAAAAAAGGAGGAAAAAAATGAAATTCAAGTTGAGAATAGTTATTATAAGTTTAATAATGCTCTTAACATCTAGTATTTACAATTTACAGTTTTATAATTTTTTGGCGCCTACTGAAACAAGTATCAGCAATGGAGTAATACATGCAGAAAATGATGACAAAGATGATGGTGACAAAAATGACGATGACAAAAACGATGATGACAAAAACGATGATGACAAAAACGATGATGACAAAAATGACGATGACAAAAACGATGATGACAAAAATGATGATGACAAAAATGATGATGACAAAAATGACGATGACAAAAATGATGATGACAAAAATGATGATGACAAAAATGATGATGACAAAAATGACGATGACAAAAATGATGATGACAAAAATGACGATGATAGTAAACCAATCTTAAATAGCAAACATACTGTAAAAATATCTGCAACAAATAATAGCATAGATTTAATAGCACTATTCGAAGCTAATGCTTATGATAAGGAAGATGGTAATTTGACCGATCACATCCTTATAAAAAAATCACCAAAAGATTATCAAGAACCTGGCAACTATGAAATTATATTTGAAGTAACTGATAGTAACAATAATACAATTTCTAAGAATGCAAGATTAATAATCAAGAAAAGCAATGCACCTATGATAGAAGCTGAAGACAAAGTAGTAATTAAAGCAACTGAGTCAGAAGTGAATTTAATAAAATTATTTAAAGTTAGTGCCTATGATAAAGAGGATGGTAATATAACAAATTCAGTAACTACAGATTCTATAGAAATTGATTATAGTATTTCTGGTTCACACACAATAGTTTTTAAAGTAACTGATAGTGATGGAAATTTAACAGAAAAATCAGTAGAATTAATAATTTATAAAGGATACAGACCATTCATAAGAGGAAAATATATAAAGTTAATTGTACCTACTACTACAAATATAAACCTAGTAAGTTTATTTAACGTTACTGCTTATGATATGGAAGATGGACCTTTAACTAATTCTATAGTTGTAACTAACGCTCCCCCTACTTTTAATATACCAGGAAAATATACTATTGTTTTCACAGTAACAGATAACGACAATAATACTAATACTAAAACTAGTACTTTAGTCATTTACAAAAACCAATCCCCTACTATTAATTTAAAAGATAATGTTTCTATTATAACAACTAATCAAAATGTTAATTTAAAAACTCTTTTCAATGTTACTGCTAATGATGTTGAAGA
>CAZQIG010000010.1:0-8979 GCA_964593055.1 uncultured Erysipelotrichia bacterium | reverse complement strand
TGTTACTGATAGTGATAATAATACTTCTTCTAAAAGTGCTACTCTTACTATTGATACTAATAACAAACCTAGTTTATCTTCTAATGACTCACATACTACTTTTACTACAAATAAAAATTTGAATTTAGTGAAACTATTTAAAGTTACTGCTAAGGATATTGAAGATGGTAATTTAACTAACAAAGTTATTGTTAGTAGCCAGAAAATTGATTATAGTATCCCTGGTACTTATACAGTAACTTTTGCTGTTACTGATAGTGATAACAATGTTAGTCAAATAAAATCAACATTAGAAGTAGTTAAACGTAATAATCCTGATATTATAAAAAAAGTAAATAACACATCAACATTAAAAAAGCGTTTCGATACGCCTTCAAGAAAGATGGATCTTAATCAAAAACAGTTTAAGAGTGATAATGATACTATTATAATTATTTCTAATATTGATAATGTTGATAACTATAAAAAGCTGATAGATTATATTGTTGAAAATAGTTTAAATGCGGATTCTGACATTAATGAATATAAAAGTTTTTTAACAGAAGATAAAAATGAACGTTTTGATATAAATTATTTTACTAATAAAGAAAATGATGACAAAATAGTTACTGTTAATATTGCACCTACTGAAAATAGAAATATTGAATGTAAATTATCTAATGAAGAGCTGAATACAAAAACAATTTTAAGTAGTGAGTGTACATGTACTAATTTCATATTATATTTTATAGTCTTTTTACTAATATTATTACTTATTTTAATAATGTTAATTAGAAGAAAATTATAATAAAAAATAACAGGTATTCGGTTTGAATACCTGTTATTTTATACTATCTTTATTAAATAAAATTTTCAATAATCTTAGCAACTTTTTCTAATTTAGAAATTGTTTTTTCATCAAACCTATCTTTAATAGGAGAATCAATATCAAATATTGCAACTACTTGATGATCTTTTTTTATAGGAATGACTAGTTCAGAATTTGAAGCTAAATCACATGCGATATGATTAGGACATTCATGTACATCTTTTACAATTATTGTTTTTCCTTCTTTAAAAGCTTGTCCACAAATTCCTTCATCTTCTTTTATAACATTAACTGCTGCCTTACCTTGAAAAGGTCCAAGAACTAATGCTTTAAAATCTAAGTTGTAGAAATAAAAACCAATCCAATTGATATCTTCTAATTCTTCATAACAAATGCTTGCAATATTGGCAAGTTTACTAACTAAGTTACCATCTTTCGTATAATTTTCAATTTTTTCAAACATTTTAATCACCAATTATTTTTTCAATAATTTTTCTATTTTATTACTATAATCAATTGTTGTATCAGGTATAAAAAGCAATTGCGGAACTCTACGCATCTTAACTTTAATAGCAAGCTGTTTTTTTATAAAACCTTGTGCTTCTTCTAGTGCTTTTAAATTAGCATTAACTTTTTCTTCTCCGCCCAGACTAGTAAAATAAACTTTAGCTTGACCTAAGTCTTTTGTAATTTTTACAGAAGTAATTGTTACTAATCTTAAATCCTTATTTTTTACTTCTAAACGAATAATAGCAGAAATAGCTCTTAACACTTCACTTTCTAGCTTTTGTATCTTGTACATTAGACAACCTCTATTTGTTGCATTTCATAAGCTTCTACAACATCTCCTACTTTAATATCATTAAATCCATTAATCATAATTCCACAATCATAACCTGTTTTAACTTCTTTAACATTATCTTTAAATCGTTTCAAAGATGAAAGTTCTCCTTCATGGACAACTATCCCATCACGAATTAAACGAATTAGTGATGAACTTTTAACAATACCATCTGTTACAAAACATCCAGCTACAGTACCAAGTTTTGACACTTTATAAGTTTCACGTACTTCTAATTGACCTAAAACTTTTTCTTCAAATTCAGGATCTAGTAATCCTTTCATAGCTAATTCTAAATCTTCAATTATTTTATAAATAATATTATATAGTCTAATTTCAACTTTTTCTTCTTCCGCTTTCTTTCTCGCTACAGCATTAGGACGAACATTAAAACCAATCAAAATAGCTTTTGAAACTGATGCCAATAAAACGTCACTTTCGCTAATCGCTCCTACACTAGCGCGCACTACATTAATTTTTACATCTTGAATCATCATCTTTTCAATGCTTGATTTAACCGCTTCTAAACTACCATGAACATCAGCTTTTAAAACAATATTCAACTCTTTAAATTCACTTTCTTTAATTTGTTCAAATAAACTTTCTAATGTTGTTGGTGTAGAAACTTTTTGATTACGCAAGCGATCTAATTCAGCTCTTTCTGAAGAGATTTGTTTTGCTCTTTTTTCATTTTCAAAAGCCATAAATTTATCACCTGCTGAAGGTAAACTACTAAGTCCTGTAATTTCAACCGGTTGTGAAGGAATAGCTGTAACAATTTCATGTCCTAAATCATCAGACATTGAACGCACTTTTCCGTAATGTTTACCAACTACTATTGGATCACTTAGACGTAACGATCCATTCTGTACTAATAATGTAGCAACTACTCCGCGTCCATGATCTACACGTGTTTCAATAACAGTACCCATTGCGTATCTGTTAGGATTAGCTTTTAATTCTTCTAATTCGGAAACTAAAATAATGTTTTCTAACAATTTATCCAAATTCATATTTTCTTTAGCACTAATTTCAGTAAAAATATAGTTTCCGCCCCACTCTTCACAAACAATGTCGTGTGCTGCTAAATCAGTTTTGATTTTTTCAACATTAGCAGTAGGTTTATCAATTTTATTAACAGCAATTAAAAGTGGAACCCCTGCTGCTTTAGCGTGGTCAATAGCCTCACGTGTTTGTGGCATCACACCATCATCAGCAGCTACTACAAGAATAACAATATCGGTTACACTTGCCCCACGTGCTCTCATTTGTGTAAATGCTTCATGACCTGGAGTATCTAAAAATGTTAAAAGATGATCATTATAGTTGATTTGATAAGCTCCTATATGCTGCGTAATTCCACCTGCCTCATCATCAACGATGTTTGTTTTACGCAACATATCTAAAAGCGTTGTTTTACCGTGATCAACATGACCCATAATAGTAATAATTGGTGGTCTTTCCTCTAAGTTTTCTTCACTATCTTCAAATTCTAATTCTTCAAAATGCGCTTCAGTAATATCATTTACTTCCACAACAATTTTATCATATTCCAAAGCTACAAGCTCAACTTGCTCTAATGTAAGAGTATTGTTAATTGTAGCCATGATTCCTTGTTTCATTAAAAAGCTGATAATTTCTGTTGGATTAACTTCTAATTCCTTTGCTAAGTCTTTAACAGTCATATTTTCATGCTTAATAATTTCATCAGCAGCCAACTCATATTCTTGTTGTTGAACAACATTTGCCTGTAACTTATCTTTACTCTTATACATATTTTTACGATCGGATTTTGAAACGCGTTTTTTAGCCTTGCGTTCTTCTACTTCTTCATATTTTTCATCAAAATACTCTTTTTCTTCTAGTTCTTCAATAACTTCTTTTTCTGCTGTTGGTATAACCTCTGTAGTAGATAACTGATCTAAATTATTATCTAAAATTGTAATTGATTCTTGATCTAACATATCGTATTCATAATCTTCTAATACAATCCCTAATATTTCACATAGTTTAATAATTTCTTCTTCTGTTTTATTAACATCTTGAGCATACTCTTTAATTGTCATCATAACTACTCACCTCGTCTTTCATAATCATTTTTGCAAAGCCATCATCTTCAATACTTAAAGCAACGCGCATTTGCTTTCCAATAGCACTACCTATTTCATATTTATTATATTTACACTTCCAAAACTTTATATTATGCGCTTGACACTTCCTTTTTAATTTATCATACGTATTATGTTGAATATCATCACTAACGATAACAAGTACACTCTTCTTAGAAATACTTTGTAGAACTTGATCTTCTCCACTAACTAATTTTCGTGCTCTAGCACATAACCCCAGATTATTCAAAAACTTTTCCATGTACTATTTCTTCCAATTCATCATATATTTGAGCATCAACTTCGATTTTAAAAATTTTTGCAATAATATTTTTTTTACGTGCCAGCTTAATAATTTCTAAATCCTTTTGTAAATACAAACCTCTTCCATGAGCTTTACCTGTTACATCAATTTTTACTACTCCATCTTTACTACAAACTACTCTAATCAATTCAGCTTTATTAAACCTTTCTTGACTAACTACACATTTTCTCAGCGGTTGTTTTTTCATTAAAATAATCCTTCATCATTTGCTTGAGATAAAGACTTAATATCAATTTTCCAACCTGTCAATTTAGCAGCTAAACTAACATTTTGTCCTTTTCTACCAATTGCTAGTGATAGTTGATCATCACTAACAATTGCCGTAGATAATTTTTTCATTTCATCTTGAATAATTACATTTAATACTTTAGCAGGACTGAGTGCATTTGTAATAAATAAATCAGGATTTTCATCAAATAAAATTATTTCAATTTTTTCACCATTTAAATAATTAATTACATTTTGAATACGTATTCCTCGATTACCGATACAAGCACCAATTGGATCAATATCTTCACTCAAAGCTTGAACAGCAATTTTTGTACGATCTCCAGCATCACGTGCAATACTATATAACTCTATCAAGCCATCAGCAATTTCTGTAATTTCTTTTTCCATAACTTTACGTACAAAATGATGTGACTTTCTTGAGCCTAATAAAACTGGATATTTCTCACTCTTATCTACTTTTGTCAAATAAAGAGAAATCGATGAACCCATTATTAGTTTCTCATTAGGAATAATTTCATCTTTTGGTAAAATGGCATGTACTCTTCCTAAACTAACATAGTAATTACCAACATCCTCATGAGTTAAAACACCTGAAACTAATTCATGTTCTAAAGCACTAAACTCTGCTACAACACTTTCTTTTTCTGCTTCACGAATTTTATTAATAGCTAATTGTTTAGTTTTTGTAGCAGCTAATCTACCAAATTCTTCGTTTTCTACTTCTTCAATAATAATATCGCCAATCTTATAATCTCCATCTAATTCTTCCAAAGCAATTTGCGTATCAAAGTCTTCAACAACATCAACTACTTCCATTTCTGTATGTACTTTAATTTCCCACGTATTCTGATCAATTTTAACAACTACTCTACCACCTAATTTAAAATCTTTTTTATAAATAGTTTGTAACCCGAATTCAACAGCTTCAATTATTTCTTGTTTATCAATTTTTTTTTCTTTGGCAACATCATCAAGTGCCTTCACAAAATCTTTAATGTTCATATTTTCCTCCTAAATCTCCACATGATATCTAGCACTAGCAATATCAGAAATATTTATTTCATAATTCTTAGCAATACCTTTTTCAAGAACTTTCATATATAATTTATCATTTTCAAATTCATCTAAAATACCTATAAACTCTTTTTTCTTTTCAATGGAACCATAAAGTTTCACATAAATCGTTTTACCAACTGCAAATTTATACTGTTCTATAGTTTTAATCGCTTCTTCTAGCCCTTTTGATGAAACTTCTAAATAGTATTCATCTTCTATTGGATCGACTACATCAATAATTTCATTTACAATTTTGGTAATTTCGACACACTTATTTAAATCAATTTCAATTGTATCACTAAAAATAGTCACACGTAAAATATTCATATGATGCTCTTTTACATACTCCACATCATACACTTGCACATCATTTGGAAAATGTTTTTCTAACTCTTTTTTTAGTTCATCCACTTTATTTTCCTCCATACTACAATAAAGAGTGGGAAATACCCACTCGTACGTTGATTATAACATATTTATGCATATTAATCAAATTGGCTATTTAATTGTAAAAAACTATAAAAAAAGGGTAATTCAAGTAACTTGAATTACACCTTATCTAGACAAATTATCAAATCTATTTTGTCATTGATCTTACAAACCAAATATTTTTATCTAATCCTGTTAAATATTCTTCCATCATTGCTACAGTAATAAAATCATTTTCTTCTTCAGCTAATAAGCGAATTTCTATAAATTCTGCTACTAAATATTCAAATGATTCTAAAATGATATTTAATACTTCTGCTACAGTATAATCTTTATCTTCTAATTCTGAGATATTAGTGTTTTTTGCATATGTAGTAATACTTGCATGTGGATAATGACCTAACATTTTTAATCTCTCAGCAATTTCATCGTATTTTAAGAAAAAATCATCGTAAACTTGTTCAGTAAACTCATGTACAGGCTGAAAATTCGGTCCAACAACATTCCAATGTATATTATGAAATTTTACATTTAAAAAAGTTAGGTCCGCTAATAGTTGATTCATTTTTTCGATTTTTTTCATTATATCATCTCCTTGTACATATTATATCATAATATCTATATAAGACAATAACTTAAACGCTCAAAAAGTTCAAATAAATATAATAAGTTGAAACACTAACAGTTGTCGTTAGAAAAACACCCCAAATTAAATCAATAATCGTTATTTGTAAAGGCCAATTTTCTAGTGTTGCATAATTTGTCAAATCATATGTAGCATAGCATAAAAGACCTAAAAATGCTCCCCTAACAATGACTTCTACAAGTGATTCATTACTAACTCCTGGAATTAAAACAAAATACACAATTCCTACCAAATAAATAAAATAGAACAATATTGCAGAAATTACTTTAAACTTATCAGCAACCATACTTTCTAATAAATTTTGATACATCTTATTAGCTACCAATCCAATCCAAATAATATCAAGAATTAAAAAAATAGTTAATGCTATTAAAAATAATTTTAGATTCACTTTTTCACCTTCTTTCTAGGTAACGGTAAAAATTTTGAAGTAACTTTCATATAATCACGATAAGCTTCATTTTTTACTAACTCTTTTTCTAAAAGTGGAATACCACTAATTCTTAAAATCAAAATTGTAATTACTAATGGACCTATAATAGATATGTAAAAATAATCAATCTTTAATGTTGCTATAAAAATACCCCACCAAATTGTAACTTCACCAAAATAATTAGGATGCCTCGTATATCTCCATAACCCTGTTTTTAAAACAGGAGATTTATTACTAAATGTAAAATTTCGTAATTGATAATCACCAATCACTTCAAATAAGTAACCAGTGATAAAAATAATTATTCCGATAATAAACAAAAAGTTGATTTGGTCATTTTCTCGCAGTAAAAAGCTAATAAATGCTTGAGCGATGAAAAAACTTAAAAGTGCTTGTAACATATAAATATAGGCAAACTCTTTCAAAAACAATGGAATAAATACTAATCTTTCACGTAATTTTAAAACAATTTTTTCATAGCGATAATCTTCTTTCACACTCCAGTTTCTCATAAAAAGATGTATTGTTAAACGAACTCCCCATAACATAACTACAAATACAATTAACAAATTATACATTGAAAAATTAGCTCCGATAATCATCGCTGCAATAGTTTGCACGATAAATGAAGTACCCCAAAAAATATCGACAACACTATGTTTATGCTTTACTTTTCCTATTGTAAAAACAAATACGTAAAAAACAAGATTGACTAACAATACTAATAAATAGTTCATAAATCCTCCTAATATGAAATCCCAACACCCCCACTACCAATGTGATAAATAAAAATCGATCCAATTGTTCCTGTAATTTTCACATCAGCAAAAGGACATTTTTGCAAAATCATTTCTTTTAATAATAGTGCTCTTTCTTTTTCAATACTGTATGTAATATAGATTGTGGTAATACACTTTTTTTGATACTTTTCATAAATGTCATTAACAAGTTCTAAATAAGCTTTATTCCTCGTTCGCAATTTTTTCCAAAGAATAATTTCTCAATCGTTAACATATAAAAGAACTTTTACTAACATTAATCTACCAATTATCGCTTGAATACTTTTCAAACGACCATTTTTGGCTAAAATACTTAAATCGTCAATCATTAAATATGTTGAAATATTTTCTATATAACTTTTTATATTATTTACAAGTATCGTAAAATCAGTTGTTTTTTTTCTTTCTTCTAAAGTATAATCGATAATGTTTTCCATACCAACTGAAGCAGTTAAAGTATCAATAATTTCAATTCGCATCTTACCATCATATAGCTTTTGAGCAAGTTTAGCACTATTATATGCTCCACTAAAGTGCTTTGAAAGTACGAAAACTAATAGCTTAGAAAAAGTTTGTTCCATTTTTTGAAAAGCTTGTAAAAATTCTTGTGGTGATGGTTGTGAAGTAGAAATTTTATTTTTCGTATTGATTTGTAATAAAAACTCTTCTGGTTGTAGTTCACTTTCATAATACTTTTGTTCATTAACATAAATAACAAGATCAATTACATAAATCTTTTCATCAAAACACTTTTTCTTGCTTAAGTAAGCACTACTAACCGTTAAAATTCCTATATCCATATTCACCTCCTATTTAAATTTTATCAAATTTTTGAAAAAAAGTGTTATAATATTAATATTATAAATGGAAAAGGAGCACATTATGAAAGTAAACAATTCCCTAATTTTTGACGGAAACGCCAAAGAAGCTTTAGCATTTTATCAAGAAGCTTTAAAAGCAGAATTATTAATGTTAACAAAGTACAGTGATACATCAATTGATAACATATCTGATAAAGATTTAAAAAAAATCTGCCATGCCGAATTAAAGGTTACCGATAATTTCACTTTAATGTGTGTTGATACTCTACTCGATAACTTTAAAATTGGTAATAATCATACTATTTCTTTAAACTTCACAAGCATAGACAACTTCGAAACTGCACAAAATATTTATAATAATCTTTCAGTAGAAGCTAAAATAAATATTCCCTTTGAAAAAACTTTTTGGAACGCTTACTATGCTAATTTAACAGATAAATTTGGTGTTTGTTGGGAAATTAATTACCAACTTCCTGAATAATTAATATATCAAAAAGCAGCT
>CAZQIG010000009.1:3793-76790 GCA_964593055.1 uncultured Erysipelotrichia bacterium | reverse complement strand
ACTGGTGATATTGATTTTATGGATGTACAATTTACTACTGTTGCCAAAGATCATTTTTCAAGAGCATTCCGTTATCGTGATGGATTCAGTGTACAAAACTTTCAATATTATCAAAGTAATAATTATGATACAGTAAAATTAAATAATCATTATACTGACACATTTAGAATTGCTTCTACACTAAGTACAATTCAAGGATATATTTATGCTGAAGCATTTATGAAAGAAGATGGTTATTATGATAATAATTTTGACTTCACAAAAGCTGGTGCAACTGCTACTGGATATAATTCATTAAACGAGAAGTTCAAATTTGATATTTATAGTCGTTCTTTTATTATAGGTAAAGTACCTGCTAAAATTGGTGAAGAATACATAGTAGTTTTTAAAGTTCCTGGGCATTTAACTAGAAGAACGAGTGCTATTCCTACATTTGATAATAATGGTGAACATCACGGATCATTAGTCACATTATCAACATATGGATTACAACAAAAACTACTTTTTTCTTATGCAGGTGATATTAATAAAGATGAAATTATTGATATTAATGATATACATCAAATATCAAAATGTTATTTGAAAAATGATTTTGATCGTAAATGTGATATTAATCAAGATGGTGTCGTTAATGAAACTGATGTAAGATTTATTGAAAAGAACTTCTTAATGGTAGGTGAGTTTGCTAAAGCTGGTGCAAAGGCTGAAGAAACAAGAAATGGTAAAACACTTGCTGATTATTTAAAAGATTTTAATTTAGAACCAAACAATTAAATAATTACATAAAAAAAGTAGCCACAAATTTGTGAGCTACTTTTTAATCATCATTATTATTTATTAGTTGCAACAATAGGTTTTTCAGCTGTTAATTCTAGTAAATGTGTATTATAACCAGCATTTAAACCTTCATTACCTTTTTCAACATCATAGAACTTAACACGTTTATTAACAGGTCCTACTGTAGAACGATATAATGTAGGTATTACTGATGGATTTTCAAACATATATTGTTGCCATTCATCATAATACTTTTTCTTAGCATCTTCATCAAATAATGCTTTTTCACTATTGATATTGGCAATAATTTCATTCCATTTTTCATCAGTGTAACGTGGGAAGTTAAATTGTGCAGTTTCTCCGTATAATCCTTCTGGATTTGGATTAAATCCTGTACTCCATGCAGCTTGATAGATATCAACGCTTGGATCATCATTACCTACTAAATCATAGAATGAATTAAACTCAATTAATCTACCATCTGTAAGCTTAACATTCAATCCTACATCTTTCCAATTTTGAATATAGAAGTTTGCTAAATCCTCAGCTCCAGCTCCAGACATTGAAGCGAAATTAATAACTAATTGCTCACCATCTGGTGTTTCACGGAACCCATCACCATCAACATCCTTATATCCAGCTTCATCTAAGATTTCCTTAGCTTTTTTAGGATCGTAAGTATATCCTTCTAACTCTTTATTCCAATAAGATGGGTACATTGGACCAATAATACTATTCGCTCTAACACGTAATCCATCATAATTATGTTTTCCAACAGTAGCATTATCCATTGCATATCCCATTGCTTGTCTTAAATTAACATCAGACATTTTCATATTAGGATCAACAACATTTTTGCTAAGTGCTGCATCCCAATGACCTAACTTAAATCCAAGATAAGTATAAGCACCTTCAATATTTGAAACGAAATTAACATTATCACCATAATAGTTTTCATCAAATCCTGAAGTCGGGAAACTTGATACTAAATCGAATTCACCAGAGTTTAAAGCTTCAACTAAGACATTACTATTAACTACTTTTAAGTCAACACCAGCAATTTTTGCTTTACCACGCCAATACTTATCATATGCTTCATAAGTAACAGCTTCACCAGGTACGATACTTGTAACTTTAAAAGGACCAAATCCAATCGGATTTTTTCTAACTGCATCACTAGTTGCCATATTTCTTACATCCATCCCTGAGAAAATGTGTTCAGGTAAGATATACTCTTGCACATATAAATATTCATCAGTTGCAGCAGTATATGTAATTTCTAAAGTTAATTCATCAACTTTTTTAATACCACTAATAGCTTCAGCTTTACCATCTTTTACATCTTTAATTCCCTCAATAATATTATGTGGGCTAGTAAAACGCACACCAGTATAATTTGGATCAGCTAAAACCTTATAAGCAAAAATAATATCATCAACTGTTACTTTTTCACCATCATGCCAATATAAATCATCTCTTAAAGTGATTGTTTTTACTAATCCATCATCACTCATTTTATAATTAGCCGCTCCACCTTCTGGTTCAAAAGTATTATCCACGCTTACATTATACAAATTCTCATTCATGAATTGCATTACTACTGCATCTGGATTACCTTCATACCATAAAGTATTCAACGTTCCAGCAAATGGCGTATCTGAAACTAATCCATACTGTAACCTAGCACCACTTACTGCTTTTCCTCCATTATCCACTTCTTTTGGATATTTTAATTCGATTTCTGAAGAATCATTATCATTTTTATCTTTGTTGTTATCACTACATGCTGTAAAAATTAATAATCCTGCAAAAAGCACACTTAATAATTTTTTCATATCCTCTCTCCTTTTTTTGAATTTTCTATCTTATATTCTTTGACGTGCATCAAAGGCGCGTTTTAAAGCTTGCCCCAATGCATTAATAGATAGCATTAAAAATAGTGTTAATAATGTTGCTGGTAACCATGTCCAAGGATAATTATTCATCACTACTGTATCTTTAGCATAGTTAACCAATGTTCCTAAACTTGGTGTATTAGCTGGTAATCCATATCCTAAATATGTTAAACCAGTCTCTATCCCAATACTCAATGCCATTGCTAAAATCATTCGCATAAAAATAATTGATGTTAAGTTGGGCATCATTTCTCTAAAAATTATTTTATACGTTGGTGTTCCTAACACTTTTGAAGCTAAAATATACTCTTGCGCTGATTCTTGTAAAGCTTTAGCACGAATAATTCTTACATACCTCAACCATTGAAATAAAACTAATATCATAATAAATTTAAAAACTGTATAATTAGGTATTGTAACAATTAAAGCAATTTGGAACATTAAAGCAGGAATTACAATAATAAAATCAATCAATCTCATGATAAAGTTATCAATACGTCCTCCATAATAACCTGAAATCATACCAACCGTAATCCCAATAACACCTGAAATTATTGCAACACTCCACCCGATAAATACCGAATTTCGTACACCAACAACCATCAGTGAAAAAATATCTTTTCCACCACCATCTGTACCTAGTATATGCCCATCTGTAAATGGTGGCAAGTATTTTGCAGTCCAATCTACTTTAAATATTTCTTGTTGATCTATAAATAAAGATCCTATTACTGCTCCTAAAATAATAATTAGTAAAAAACCTACTGCTATTGCTATTAAAGGGCTCTTAGAAATTTCTCTCCATATAGCACGCCATATACTTACACGATTTGAATTTTTTAATTCATTTTTCTTTGTCTTTTTACTCATCATCCCACCTACTTAATTCTCAGCCTAGGATCAACTGTAACGAGAATAATATCTGATAGAAGAGATCCTAATAATGCTAGTGTAGCAGCAAACATTGTCACTCCTACTACTACGGGATAATCTCGTAAGTTGAGAGACTGGATAAATAATTGTCCTATACCTGGATAACTAAATACCGTTTCAATGAAAATACTTCCTGCAAAAATATTAGTAATGTAAAAACCTAATACTGCTGCAACTGGTAAAAAAGCATTTCTCAAAATATGTACATTATATAATCTTCTTCTTCCAACACCTTTTGCACGTGCCGTTTTAACAAAATCACTTAGCTGAACATCGATAATTTCATTACGTAAATACTGAATAATCGCCGCCGTACCAAGTAATCCTTGTGTCAATCCTGGTAAAATAACATAATAAACTTTACTGATGAACTTATCTAAATCACTACCATTTGCATATACTTCTGGATTGATACTTCCACTTGTCGGAAAAATCTTTAAACGATATCCAAAGATGAATAGCACAATAATTCCGATAACAAATGATGGAATTGCTAGAGTAACATAATTGTAAGCAACGATAATTCGATCAATAATCGTTCCTTTATGTCTACCAGCTAAAATTCCTAAAGGAACTCCTACAGCAAATATAATAACAACTGAAAAGACTCCTAAAAAGATTGTATTAGCTAACCTTTCACCGATTAACTCAGTTACTGGTAAATGGAATTTATAAGAATTTCCAAAATCTCCACGTACAGCACCTTTTAACCAAATAAAGTATTGTTCAATTACTGGTTCATTTAAATTATATTTATCATATAGCTGTTCTATTTCTTCGGCAGTAATATTTGGAATCGACATTGCTTCTTGCAAAGCAGGATTTCCAGGAAGTGCCTTATTAATCATAAATACTGCAATACTAACAATAATTAGTTGCGGTATCATAATTAATACACGTTTTAGAATATATTTCCACATTATTGCTCAACTCCTTTCTCGCTGCGAATCGAAGCAAAATGAGTATCAGAAATTTTAACTAAATCGTAAGGTCTACCATTCTCATCGTAATATTCTATTAAATCTTCTTCTAATTGTTCAAGAACAGCTTTTCTTTTTAAAAAGACCTCTTCTCTTTGATTAGGGTGATTAGTAGGAATTGAAGAAATTAATTTTTTTGTATAAATATGAACAGGATTATTAAAAATATCCTCTACTGTTCCTTCTTCAACTAATCTTCCACGATGCATTACACCAATTCGATTACTCATGTGTCTAACGATGTTTAAATCATGACTTACAAAAAGATACGTAAGTCCGAATTTATCTTGAATCTCATTCATAAAATTCAATACTTGTGCTTGAATTGAAACATCTAATGCACTAACTGGCTCATCACAAATAATAAATTTTGGATCTAGCGCTAGAGCTCTAGCAATACCTATTCTTTGTCTTTGACCTCCACTAAACTGATGTGGAAATTTATGTAATGAATCTTCACTTAATCCTACAATTCTCATTAACTCTAAAACTCTTTTTTCTAAATCATTAGAATCTAATTTAGTAAAGTTAATAATCGGTTCACTAATAATTTGAAAAACCGTTTTAGAACGATTTAACGATGAATAAGGATCTTGAAAAATCATTTGTAATTCTTTTCTAAATACTGATGAATTCTTTTTAATACTTTTAGTAATATCTTGATCACAAAACTTGATTACACCATCAGTAATATTATTTAATCCTAAAATTGCACGACCAGTAGTTGTCTTACCACAACCACTTTCACCTACTAATCCGTAACATTCACCTTCTTTGATAGAAATATTAATTCCATCAACTGCTTTGACAGTATATTTTACCCTATTAAAAAAACCACTTCTAATAGGAAAATGCACTTTTAAATTTTTTATTTCAAGCATTAATATCTCCTCCCTGTTTAGAAGTATTAACATCAAAGTGCTTGTAGCACGTACAACGCACGAAGTGATTTGGCGTTACTTCTCTAAGTTCTGGTGTTTCTTCATGCCATTCTTCTTTATTTCCAGGGATACGTTCTGCGAATCGACACCCTTTTCTATTAATATTCTTAAGTGACGGTACAACGCCTTCAATTACGAATAAATCTTCACCTTGTTCAACATTACTAGGTAATGACTTCAAAAGTGACTTCGTATAAGGATGTAATGGATTACTGAAAATATCTTCTGCAGAACCAATCTCTACAAATTCTCCCGCATACATTACAGCAACACGATCTGCTACCTCACTAACTACTCCTAAATCATGAGTAATTAAAATAGTCGAAGACCCTTTTTTAACTAGTAAATCTTTCATCAAATCTAAGATTTGAGACTGAATTGTAACGTCAAGTGCAGTTGTTGGCTCATCAGCAATTATAATGTTAGGGTTATTAGCAAGTGCTATTGCAATAACAATCCTTTGTCTCATTCCTCCAGATAATTCATGGGGAAATCTTTCTGCTGTTCCTTTCGGATCACTAATTCCAACATCTTCAAGTAATGAAATTACTTTTTTATAACGTTCTTCTTTATCCATTTTAGTATGGATCATTAATACTTCATCAATTTGTTTGCGAATTTTCATTAAGGGGTTTAACGCAGTTAAAGGTTCTTGAAACATCATTCCAAATTCCAAACCTCTAATATCTAACATTTCTTCTTCTGAATAATTTAATATATTCTCTTTTTCCCCTTCTCCTTTACCATATAAAATTTCACCTTCAATTTTTACATTATCTGGATGTAGACCCATAATCGATAAGGCCATTGCACTTTTTCCACAACCACTTTCACCAACGATAGCTAGAAATTCTCCATCATATACATCTATACTAACTCCGTCGACTGCTGCATAGTGCTCATCAATTACTTTAAAAGATGTACGCAAATTTTTTATTGATAATGCAATTGATTCACTCTTACTCATGTATCCTCCTTTCTATACTGCATTTAACAGCTTCATAATACTCAAAAAAAAATATTGTTATTTTTTCACAATCTTGGTATTATTTATATAATCCTATTATATTACAATAAGAGACATTTGTAAAATTAATTTTTGTTATTCTATGCGCATATTTCTTAAATTTACACATTTTCAATACAATTGTGATATACTACTAAAGCGAGGTGATAAAATGTTAAAAGAGCATTTACAATACATATACAAAAAATTAATAATAGTTTCAATAATTTACACGGTTTTATTAGCAATTTGCCTTTACTTAATTACCAATTTTAACAATGTTTTTTATATATTACTTTTAATAATTATTCTTTCTTTTTATGCTCCAATATTGGTTAGGTATTTTAATTACTTAAATTGGTTAAAAAAACAGTCAAAAAATAATGAAATGGCACTTATAAAATTTATTAGTCAGCGAGATTTGTTTTTTAAAAATCTAGAAGGGCATCGTCTTGCTTTTAAACAATTCTGCATTCCTGTAAAAAAAGAAATCAATGTTACAATTTTAAATCGTTTAAATGTAATTGAAACAAAAATCGTCGCAACGGCACCAAAAGAATATGATTTGATTATTGATATAGAAAATAAAATATTTTTAAAAGAAATTACTTAAAAAACTGTGTAAATACACAGTTTTTTATTCTTCAGATTCTTCATCTAATTCTTCACGTAAAACAGCAATATTACTAACTACTTCACCATCTTTTAAAGTAATTACTTTGACTCCAAGCGCATCACGACCAATACTTGATACTTGATCAACTGGGATTCTAATCATCATTCCTTGATCAGAAACAATCATGATTTCTTCTTCTTCACTAACACTTCTAAGCGTAATTAAACGTCCATTTTTAGCAGATGTTTTAATAGTTTTAACACCTTTTCCTGCTCTTTTTTGTACTCTATACTTATTAGAAGGTGTTCTTTTACCATATCCAAATTCTGAAATAACTAAAATATCTTTATCCTCTTCAACAATTGCCATTCCTACTAAAAAATCATCATCTGATAATTTAATACCAGAAACTCCACTTGCTGAACGACCTGCTTGTCTAATATCAGTTTCACTAAAAGTAATTGATTTACCATTAGAGGCACCAAGTATAATGACATCATTTTTTTGAACATGTAAAACTGTAACTAATTCATCATCTTCTTTAAGACTAATAGCTATTTTACCAGTTTTACGAATACTTTCATATTCACTCAATGCAGTTTTTTTAACGATCCCTTTTTTTGTAGCAAAGCATAGCGTTGAATCATGATCAAAACTGTCAATTGCTAAAATAGAAGTGATTTCTTCATTATTTTCTAATGGTAATAAATTAACAATTGGTAATCCTTTTGATTGACGACTATATTTAGGAATTTCATAACCTTTCACACGATATACTTTCCCTAAGTTACTAAACAGTAAAATATAGTGATGTGTAGATGTAATCAAAAGTTTAGAAACAAAATCTTCTGTATTTGTTGCCATCGCCTTAATTCCAACACCACCACGATTTTGTCGACGATATTCAGAAGTACAGACACGTTTAATATAACCACTATTAGATAAAGTAATAGTAATTTTTTCAACTGGAATCAATGATTCATCATCAATAAAATCGATAGCTGTTTCATCAATATGAGTTCTTCTTTCATCAGCAAATAAACGTTTCATCTCATTTAAATCCTCACGAATAACAGCATAAACTAATTCTTTACTTTCTAAAATAGCTTCTAATCGAGCAATTTCTGCTATGATTTCTGAATGTTCTTGATTTAGTTTATCTCTTTCTAACCCTGTTAAACGTCTTAAACGCATATCTAAAATAGCTTTGGCTTGTAACTCTGAAAATGAAAATTCTGCTATTAAAGAATGCATAGCTTCTTGATCACTTTTACTAGATCTAATGATGTTAATTACTTTATCAATGTTATCTAAAGCTATTATAAATCCTTTTAAAAGATGCTCTTTTTCTAGAGCTTTTTTGAGTTCAAATTGTGTTTTACGCGTAACAACATTTACTTGATGCTCTAAATAGTGATGTAAAGTATCTTTTAAATTAAATAAAATTGGTTGATTATTCAGTAAAGATAAATTATTTACACTAAAATTAGTTTGCAACTGCGTTTGTTTATAAAGATTATTTAAAATAACATTTGCATTTATATCTTTACGAAGCTCAATAACAATTTTAATTCCTTTTAAATTAGACTCATCACGTAAATCAGTAATCCCCTCTATTCGTTTTTGTCTAACTAAATCTGCAATTTTTTCGACTAATTTCGATTTTTGCACTTGATAAGGTATTTCACTAACAATAATTGCTTGTTTACCATTTTTTATATCAACAATTTCACACTTACTACGCATTGTAATAGTTCCCTTACCTGTTTCAAAAGCTTTTCTAATACCACTTTTTCCTAAAATAATAGCTCCTGTTGGAAAATCTGGTCCTTTGATAAACTCCATTAATTCAGAAGTAGTAATGTTTTCATTATCCATATAAGCAAAAATACCATCGATTACTTCACCTAAATTATGTGGGGGAATATTAGTTGCCATTCCTACAGCAATACCAGTAGCACCATTAATTAATAAATTGGGTACCCTTGATGGTAAAATCACTGGTTCTCTTTCATTACCATCGTAATTATCTTGAAAATCAATTGTATCTTTTTTTATATCACGAACCATTTGCATAGCAATTTTACTCATGCGTGCTTCTGTATAACGGGGTGCAGCTGCTCCATCACCATCAATTGATCCAAAATTTCCATGACCTTGTACTAACATATATCGTGTATTAAAATCTTGTGCTAAACGCACTAAAGCTTCATAAATAGCTGCATCTCCATGAGGGTGGTATTTACCCATAACATCACCAGTAATACGAGCACATTTTTTATAAGGCTTATCACTATAAACACCAAGTTCACTCATTGCATAAATAATACGCCTATGTACTGGTTTTAAACCATCTCTCACATCTGGTAAAGCTCTTGAAACAATAACACTCATAGCATAATCTAGAAAAGATTTTTTCATTTCTGATGTAATGTTAACATTTTTTATATTATCCATTTTAACCTCCTCTAAATATCTAAATTTTCAACGTATTTAGCATTTTTTTCAATAAATTCACGCCTAGGAGCAACTTCTTCACCCATCAGCATTTCAAAAACTAAACTAGCTTCTAAAGCATCATCTATTTCTACCTTAATTAAAGTTCTCACGCTAGGATCCATTGTTGTTTCCCACAATTGATCGGGATTCATCTCTCCTAAACCTTTATACCTTTGTACCATAATTTTAGAACTATCATCAAATGTTTTAATTATTTCTGAATAATCTTCTTCATTATAAGTATATTCAATACGCTTACCTTGTTGAAGTTTATAAAGTGGTGGTTGGGCAATATAAACATAGCCTTCTTCAATTAAAGGTTTAAAATAACGGTATAAAAATGTTAAAAGAAGTGTTCGAATATGTGCACCATCAACATCTGCATCCGTCATAATAACAATTTTATGATATCGTAACTTAGAAATATCAAATTCTTCACCAATTCTTGTCCCAATAGCTGTAATCATAGAACGAATTTCATTATTTTCAAAAATCTTGTCAATACGATTTTTTTCTACATTGATAACTTTTCCTCTCAATGGTAAAATAGCTTGAATTTCACGATCACGCCCTAATTTTGCACTACCTCCAGCAGAATCACCTTCCACAATATAAAGCTCACTTACTGCAGGATCTTTACTAGAACAATCAGCTAGTTTTCCTGGAAGTGAGGAAACTTCTAAAACATTTTTTCTCCTTGTTAATTCACGTGCTTTTTTAGCAGCTAAACGTGCTTTTTGACTTATCAAACTTTTTTCAATAATTTCTCTAGCTTCATTAGGATTTTCTAACAAAAAAGTATTAAGACCTTCAGAAAAAAGATTAGAAACTATTTTTTTAATATCGTTATTTACTAGTTTCGTTTTTGTTTGACCTTCAAAATGAGGATCAGGATGTCTAACAGATATAATCGCTACTAAACCTTCACGTACATCATCACCTGATAAGGTTTCCCCACCATCTTTAATTATTTTTTGTTTTTTTGCATAATTATTTAAAGTTCTCGTCAAAGAAACTTTAAAACCATCTTCATGTGTTCCACCTTCGTGATTATTAATATTATTTGTAAAAGAAAAAATATTGCTAGTATAACTATTATTATACTGCACAGCAATTTCTACTTCTACATCTTCTTCACTCGCATCAATATAAATTAATTCTTGATGAACGACTTCTTTATTTTTATTTAAGAGTTTAATATATTCACTAATTCCTCCCTTATAAAAAAACGTTTCTTTAGTATCTGTTCTATCATCAACTAAAATTAATTTTAATCCTTTATTCAAAAAGGCTAATTCTCGTAATCTAGCTTTTAAAATATCATAATCAAATACAACTGTTTCTTCAAAAATTAGTGGATCTGGTTTAAATAAAATTGTACTACCAGTTGTATCGACTTGCTCATGTTTTTCTAATTCAGTAGCTTTTTCACCACCGTTAACAAATTTTTGAGTATAACGATATCCTTTATATTTTACTTCAACTTCTAAATAAGTTGAAAGAGCATTAACGACACTTGCACCAACACCATGTAAACCACCAGAAACTTTATATCCTCCACCGCCGAATTTACCTCCAGCATGCAAAACAGTAAAAATAGTTTCTACTGTTGATTTATTTGTTTTTTTATGAATTTCAGTAGGTATACCACGTCCATTATCACTAACTCTAATTTCATTTTCTTTTGTAATACAAACTTCTATTTCATCACAATAACCTGCTAATGCTTCATCAATAGAATTATCGACAATTTCCCAAACTAAATGATGTAAACCTTTAATATTAGTTGGACCAATATACATTCCTGGTCTTTTTCTTACTGCTTCTAGTCCCTCAAGAACTTGAATACTTGAAGAATCATAATTACCATTATTTGTCATAAGTGCCTCCTTTAGAACATATATGTATTATACCATAAAATAGTCCAAAATTAAACAATTACATATTCGTAATATGGTAACCATAAAAAAAGCATTTATTTAAAATAAACGCCATATAATCTATAATTGAATAATATTTAATGTATTATTTAATAAAAAATCATTTAGTTCTGTCGTTGTAATAATTGTTTGGATATCAAGCTTACTCAAATAATTAAATAATCGTAATTGTCTTTGTGAATCAAGTTCACTTAAAACATCATCTAAAATCAAAATTGGTTTCTCATTTGTAATTTTATAAACAATACTTAATTCTGCAATTTTTAAAGTAATTAAAAGTAGTCTTTGTTGACCTTTTGAGCAAAAGTAACGTGCATCACGATTATCAACTAAAAACTTAAAATCATCACGATGTGGACCAACTTGCGTTTGACCTAAACTAATATCGCGATTTAATCTCTCAGTTAATTTTTCTAAAAAATTATCAGTTGAAGTAATATATTCCAATCTCAAAGGAAACTCAAAAAAGTTTTGGAATAAATCTTCACATAGTTCATTAAAACGCAAAATTAATTTTTCCCTTTTCTCTACTAAATATTGTCCATGCACTAAAAGTTTTTCATCAATAATTTTTAAATAATCTTCTGTTGCTAAATTATTAATTAACATTTGTTTTAAATACTCATTACGTTGTTTTAATACATAATTATAAGCAGATAAATGATAAAGATATTCCTTATCATAACTAGAAATAATCATATCTAAATATTTACGACGTATATTTGGACCTTTAATTAATAAATCAATTGTTTCTGGTGAAAAATAAACGACTTTTAACAATGAATAAAATTCACTTTGTTTAGAAATTTTTTTATAATTATACTTCAAAGTTTTTTGTTTATTTTTATATTCAATTGCAAAATAATCATTTGTCTTTATTTTAATTACAAAATCTTCTTCTAAAAATTTTATTAATGATGTATCTTGATTAGTTCGATAAGAACTTAAAAAACTAGTATAGTAAATAGCTTCGACAAGATTAGTTTTGCCAACACCATTTTCACCTAAAATAACATTGAAATTAGGTTTAAAATCAATCGTAAAATCACTATAATTACGATAGTTTTTAAGCATTAGATTTTCAATTATCATTTTAATCCTACAATTAAATATTCTTCTTCCCCAATTTGAAGAATATCACCAACATAAAACTTTTTACGTATTTCTGTAACTTCAATACCATTATGTTTTACATTGTTTACTTCTAAAAAAAACTTTGTTTCACCACCTGTATTAATAAATCCTTCATATTTTAAAAGCTGGTTTAACTTTATATAGTCATCTTTAATTTTAATTTGATTCATTAATATGTTCTCACAGGTAAAACTAATTGAATCAAACTTTCATCATCTGGAGATAGACAAATAAATGGTTTCATATCAGAATTAAACTTCAAATGAACACTTTCTGAGTTGAAAGAATTAATCGCATCAAGTAAATATCTTGCACTAAAAGAAATATCAATTTCTCCACCAGTTAAATTTGTAATTTTTAATTCTTCATCTACTTTACCAAATTCAGGTGTTGAAGAAAGAATATGAGCTTGATTTTCATTTATTTTTAATTTTACAACATTTTTTGCACGATCTCTAGATAAGATAGAAGCTCTTTCAACAGCATTTTTCAAATCCCTAATTGAAGTAGATATTTCTAAACTAAATGTTTCTGGAATTAATTTCTGCGTATTTGGATAAGTACCATCTAATAATTTTGTTTGGAAAATTACATTATCAAATTCAAAAATCAAACGATTATTAAAAATATACATCGTTAAATCTTTATCATCAGATAAGATTGAGTTTAAAATATATAAACTCTTACCCGGAATAATCAAATTAAAATCAAAATCTTTATCGATACTAAGTTTTTTATAAGAAAGCCGATAACTATCCGTAGCATTAATATTTATAAAGTTACTAATAAAATGAAAATTTATTCCTGTTAATATTGGGCGAGTTTCATTTTTAGAAATTGCAAATATCGTTGATTTAATAATATTTTTAAATTCTTTTTTAGAAAATGAAATAAAACTAGAACTTTTATCAACATTTAGTTTTGGATAATCTTCTGCATCAATAATATTTAATAAGAATTCTGAATGTTGATTATAAATTTTAATAATATTACTATCAATAACTTCAAAATTAATGAATTCACTATCAATTTTTTTAACAATTTCCGTAATAAAACTGTTATTTAAAACTACTAAGCCTATTTCTTCAATATTTATTAATTCTTTTTCCTTTTCAAATTTTGGAATAAAAGCTTTAATATTTATTTCTAAATTTGAACCTATTAATACTAATCCCTCATTAGTAATTTCAAATAAGATTCCAGATAAAGCAGGAATTGGGGTATTACTTTGAATTGCTTTTGAAACATAATTTAAGTTTTTTTCTAAAATATTTTTTTCGATCGAAAACTTCATAAAGACCTCCATTTATTTTAATAGTTTTGTTATTTCTATTATTAGTGGTGTGGAAAACGTGGAAAACTCTTGTAATCCTCTATATTATTATATTATATTTATGAAATAATGTTAAGAGTAATCCACAATTAATTATAAATTTTCTTTAATTTTCAACACAACTTTTTTAAGTTCAATATCGCTAATAAGTAGTTTTTGAATTTTATTGCAAGAATTCATAACAGTTGTATGATGACGATTGCCAAATTCATAACCAATTTTTGTTAAAGAATAATCAGTTGACTCACGAATTAAATACATAGCTATTTGTCTTGGAAAATTAATTTCTTTTTTTCGTGAACTACTTCTTAAATCAGCAACAGATATATTATATGTATCACTAACTTCATTGATAATTTCTTCTACGATATTCTTAGCTTTAGGACGAAATTTCTTTGCATTGTTTAACACTTCAAAAGCAAAATTTAAATCAATATCTGAACCAGTATTTAAAAGAGTAGCATTTGCTAATAAAAGTCTTAATGTTCCTTCTAATTCACGCACATCACTAGTAATTACAGTAGCAATATATTCGATAACTTCATCACTAATATCTACTTGTAAATTTTCAGAATCGATTTTTCTTTTTAAAATCTGTACACGTAAATCAAATTCTGGAGGCTCTATACTAGTTGAAATTCCCCAGTTAAAACGTGTGCGTAATCGCTCTTCTAATTTTTTTAAATCATGAGGAGAACGATCTGAAGAAATTATAATTTGTTTATTAGCTTGATGTAAAATATTAAATGTGTGGAAAAACTCTTCTTGTGTTTTATTAGCTTTTGTCAGAAATTGAATATCATCGATAATTAAAACATCTGCAGAACGATACTTTTCTTTAAAATTACTAACTTTTTTTTCATCAAGAGAGTCTATAAAATCTTCTAAGAATTTTTGTGAATTTACATAAATTACTTTTTGTGAGCTATGTTCAGTCACATAATTACCGATTGCTTGAATTAAATGAGTTTTTCCTAAACCACTAGGACCATAAATAAAGAAAGGATTATACATAGTGCCAGGTTTTTCAGCAATAGCAACAGCACAGCGATGTGCTAATTTATTACTATTACCAACAACAAAATTATCAAATGTATAATTTGTATTTAAATTTGTCTCTTTAGGAGTATATTTTGGTTTTCCTACTGGTATTTCGTTACTCTTATCTTCATTAATGAATGTAAATGTAGTATTAGTATTAGTTATTTCATTAAAGGATTGAATGATTATATCTAGATAAACATCATTTAAATATTTTATATGAATTGGTGTTGGTACACTAACAGTTGCACCATTATCATCAAATTTAACGAGTTTTGTTCCTTCAAACCAAGTTGAAAAAATAAAATCGTTATTTAGTTTACTAGCTATATCTTTTAAAAATTCATCCCAAATTAGATTTGTATTCATATGCAACACCTCAGTTTTAATTATATCAAATGTTAAAAAAAATTAAAGTAAAAGTGTGGAAAACTATATTTGTACATAATTCTCCACAGAGTTTTCAACAAAAAAAGTATTAAAATAATGCATTTTTACTACTTTTCCACTGTTTCCACAAAATAACAACTAACAGATGAAAAAAAATTATCCACAACTAAGAATGAAATTGTGGATAATTGTGAAAAAACTCTTTAAATAGAATTTTCATTGTTGAAAAGCTGAATTAGCTTTTGATAGATATTTTCAACAACAGTTGGATCCATTGGTGAAGGTATTACGTAATCATAACGTAAATCTTTTTCATCAATAGTTGCTGCAATTGCATAGGCAGCTTGAATTTTCATTTTTTCAGTAATTTTTGTAATTCGATAATCGAGTACAAATCTAAATAATGCTGGAAAAGCTAAAACATTATTAACTTGATTTGGATAATCACTACGACCTGTTCCGACTATGCAAGCTTTTGAGCTTAGAGCAATTTCAGGCATAATTTCAGGAGTTGGATTTGCCATAGGAAAGCAAATAGCATTTTCATTCATCTGATCAATCATTTCACTTTTGACAATATTTGCAGCACTAACACCGATGAAGATATCTTTTTTACTAAATAGTTTTACTAAATCATTTGTATTAGCTAATTGAATAATATTTTCATTAACTAGTTCTTGTACGTATTGTGGAAAATTATTTAAGTTTTGCTTATTTACAATACCTTCTTGGCTATAAACGTGTAAAGTTTTAATTCCTAATTCTTTTAGCATCTTAGCAATTGAACTTCCGGCTGCACCAATCCCAAAAAGAACGACTTCCATTTTTGAAATATCTTTTTTTAAAAGTTTTAAACTATTAATAATTGCAGCAATAGTAACAATTGCAGTACCGTGTTGGTCATCATGGAAAACGGGAATATTTAATTCTTCAATTAATCTTTTTTCAATTTCAAAACAGCGTGGTGCACTAATATCTTCTAAATTTATCCCTCCAAAGCTTGTTTGAATTAATTTGACAGTTTTAATAAATTCTTCTGTATCTTGAGTATTAATACAAATTGGAAAAGCATCGACATTAGCAAAACTTTTAAATAAAAGGGCTTTACCTTCCATAACAGGTAAAGAAGCATCCGCACCGATATTGCCAAGTCCTAAAACAGCACTTCCATCACTTATAACGGCAACGGTTCTTGCTTTAAGTGTATAATCATAAATTGTTTCATAATTTTTTTGAATTTCTAAACATGGAGCACTAACACCAGGCGAATAAGCTAAAGTTAATTTTTCAACATCTAAGTTATCTACTAGAGAGCTTACAGCAATTTTTCCACGATGTTTTTTGTGAAAAGCAAGAGCTTTTTTATTTATGTCCATAAGTCCCCCTCATAAATAAGTCATTTCCAAGTGTATCAACACCGACAATTAAAGGCATATCTTCAATGTAAAGCTTTACAATTGCTTCTGTACCTAGGTCTTCATAACAAATAGGTTCAACTTTTTTGATTGTTTCAGCAGTAATGGCTGCTGCACCACCAATTCCACAAAGATAAATTGCTTGATTATCAACAATGCTTTTAATAACTTCGGGACTTCTTTTACCTTTTCCTATCATAGCTGCTAAACCTAGATCTAATAGTGTTGGAGTAAAACTATCCATTCTTGCTGAAGTAGTTGGTCCACACGAACCAATTACTTGACCTGGTTTTGTAGGTGTAGGTCCAACATAATAAATAGTTGCATCCTTTAAATCAAAAGGAAGCTCTTTATTACTCTTAATCGTATCTACTAACCGAGCATGAGCTGCATCGCGTGCTGTATAAATTTCTCCAGAAAGATAAATAAATTCTCCTGCTCTTAAATCTTTTATCTTTTCATAAGTTAAAGGTGTTGTAATTTTTTTCATAAACTCACTTCCTTTTCTCTACTAGAATGGCAGTTTAAATTAATGGCAACTGGTAAAGAAGCAATATGTGTAGGATAAGTATTTATTTTAACTGCAAGAGCAGTTGTTTTTCCACCAAAACCTAAAGGTCCTACACCAAGATTATTAATTTTTTCTAAAAGTTCTTGTTCAAATTCGGCAATATGTACTAAAGGAGATTGATCATCTAAATCTCGAAAAAGAGCTTCTTTAGCTAATAAAGCAGATTTTTCTAAATTACCACCAATACCAATACCTACAACTAATGGGGGACAAGGATTACCAGAAGCTTCAAAAATTGTTTCTAGAACGAGCTTTTCAATGCCCTTTTTACCATCAGCTGGTTTAAGCATTTTTACAACACTCATATTTTCAGCCCCGCCACCTTTAGTAGCAATTTTCATTTTAAAGCCATCTCCATCAACTAATTTATAATGAATAATTGCTGGACTATTATCTTTAGTATTATTACGCAATAGAGGATCTTCAACCATACTTTTGCGTAAAAAACCATCAACATATGCTTTTTTAACTCCTAAATTAATCGCTGTTTCTAAATTACTAGAAAATTGAACTTCATGCCCTATTTCACAAAAGACAACAACAGTTCCAGTATCTTGGCAAAGGGGTCTATGTGTATTTTTTGCCACATCACTATTTTTGATAATTGTGTCTAAAGTAACTTTGGCAAGAGCCTCCTTTTCTTGTTCATGTGCTTTTAGTAAATATTGTTTCAAAGTTGGATCAATAATTTCATTAATTTCTAGAATTGTCTTTGTTATTATTTTTTGAACATCATTAACATCAATTATTCTCATTATAATCACCTCAAATAGATTATAGCATAACTTCAGAAACTGTGATATAATTTATATACTTGGAGTTGATAATGTGACAACAATTGCTGAAAGAAATCAAAACTTAATTCAAAATGGGAGTATTATTAAAGGTCTCCTAGTTGTCAGTGCACCTATTGCAATGGCAAGTTTGTTTAGGACGCTCTATAATCTAATAGATGCTTTTTTTGTAGGTCAAATTTCTTCGACTCACTTAGCAGCTATTAGTTTTTCTTTTTCAGCAATTTTTCTTTTTTACTCTTTTTCTAACGGAATTAGAGTAGGTACAGTTGCTTTGATTTCACGAGCAGTTGGAGCTAAAAACTTTCACAAAGCTAGTGATATCTTCACAGTATCACTTGTAATTGCCTTTATAATTTCATTAGTTTTGATTTTAGTAGGATTTTTAGTTACTCCACATACTTTAAAATTTATGGCTAGTAGTACTAATGATCCATATTTTATTAAGCTAACGATAGATTATACTAAAATTATTTTATTAACATTACCAGTAGTTTATATTTTTGCGATTTTTCAAGCACAAAAACAAGCTATAGGTGATACGACAACACCAGTAAAGTTGCAAATTATTTCTTTTTTTATTAATATTTTACTTGATTATCTTTTCATAATAGTTTTAAAAAAAGGTGTTGTTGGCGCTGGATTAGCAACGTTAATCAGTTTATATGCACTTTTACCTTTAATTATAAAAGATTTGCGTAAGAAAGAACAAGTTATTTTTGATTTGAGAAATTTACGTCTAGATAAATTTGATTTCTATGAATTTTTCAAAATTGTGATTCCTGCAGCAATTAGTGATTTACTACTAGGTTTAACATTTTTAATTTTAAATATGAATGCTGCAGAATTTGGTACGCAAATTATCGCTGGTGTTTCAACAGGTAATCGTTATAATCAGTTAATTCAAATTCCTATTATTTCTTTAGGAATGACAATTACTACTTATATCGGTCAATTATATGGATCAAGAAATATTCCTAGAGCAAAAGAAGCTTATTTAAAATCATTGTTTCTAATGGTAGTTATAGGAACGAGTTTATGGCTTATCGTTTTTATTTTAAGGGAGTTTTTAGTAGGTTTGTTATTTAAAACAAATGATATGGAAGCTTATTATTTTACAATAAAATATACTGTTTTAATTACATTCTCTGCTATTTTCTTTGGTATGTTACAAGTTAATTTATCTGTTTTAAACGGATTTGGTTTAGCTAATATTACGATGTTTATCAATATTTTTCGCATGTGGATTTTAAGAATACCTTTATTTTATCTTTTAAAGCCTTATTTTGGTGCAGATGCTCTTTGGATTGCAATGATTAGCAGCATTTTAATAATTTTTGTTATTTCTGAATTTATTACGTTAAAACAATTTTCAAGAAAAAGCGTGGAATTAGAAGGAGAGGTAATGAATGTCAAAAATGCGCCAATTTAAAATTTTCATAGCTTATATAGGATTAGGGGTTATTGCAAACTTAACAGCAATTTCAATTGTTTTTATTTATGAAGCTAAGGGTTTTTCAAAAACAGAAGTTGGTATTTTAATTAGTACAGGATTTATTGGTGCTTTTTTTCAACCGCTTTTTGGAATTATTACCGATCATGTTAAACATCCTCGACGTGTAAATGAGTTTTTATTAATAGGTGTCATTATTGCCGTTTTAGGAATATATTTTAGTGAGCGCTTTGAAATAGTATTATTATTTTCTACTTTAATGTCTATTTCAAGATCTTCTAATATTAGTTTATTAGATGTCATTGCATCTTCTCTTAATGAACATGATTCAAAAAACTTTAATTATGGGTTTATGCGTTCAGGAGCTTCTTTAGGCTTTGGAACAGGTGTATTTTTTGTACTACCTGCACTATTATTTGGTGGAATTGACAATCTTTTAATAGTTGTTGCCTTTTTTTCATTAATAACAATTTTTCTTTTAGAACGTATTGATGACCAATATGTTTATGAAGATCAAGAAAGACAACCATATTTAAAAAGTGTTAAAACTTTTATTAGTAATAAAATATATTTATTAATAGTCATTGCTAATGTGCTTTTTATGGGAGTTTCTAATATTAAATTATCGTATCAAAATATTTTGTTAGATAATTTAGATACTCAATTTATTTATATTGCAGTAATTACATTTATCATGATAATCCCAGAATTAATTTTAATGCCAAGGCATAAACAGCTTTTTAGTAATGTTTCTTTAACTACGCAACTTAGCTTAGTTATTGTAATAGCGATTTTTAATAATGTATTTCTTTATTTTGCTAATAGTATCGTGGCTGTGATGATTGTAGCTAGTTTACACGGCTTGTCAATGTCAGTGGGGATACCAGCTATAATTAAATATATTACTATTACTGTTCCAAGTAATGTTTTAACAACTGCTATGATGACTAATACGATGATTCAGTCAACAGGTGCATTGCTAATAAGTACTTTTTTGATTGTTCCAGTTTATACGAATTATGATGTTAATGCGGTCTTTTTATGTAGTACTATATTAACAATGTTGAGTTTTATACCGATTTTTATAATAAAGTTTTTAGAAAAAAAACGTGCTATTTAGCCTGCTTTTTTAGATAGTAATTTAATTCATCGATAATTTTGTTATCTACGGGGTTATTAAAATCAGCTATTAAATAAGCTGTATCTTCAACGTAGAAAACAAGTAAATACTCACTGAGATTTAATGGGAAAAAACGGAAATGCTTTTTTCTAATAACAGTGATATTTTTTATTTCATCGTATGAAAATTTCAAGTTTTCAACTAAAAAGAAGCGTTGGTGATGATTTATAATTAATGTTTTCACATTGCTAAATTTATAAATTCGTTTAAAAATATAAATGCTAAAACAAGTGATAAGAGCGATGTTTAAAAAGAAAAGATTTTGAAAAACCTTTATTAAAAATAAAATAATGATAATAAAAAGTATTGTTTTTAGATATAATTTTTTTATTTTTACGTTACGAATCAGTTGATTTTTATCAGGTTGAAAATAAAAAGAATTAGATTGGTTAAGAAATTTTAATAAGTGATTCATAAAGCACCTCTTTTATTTGTATTGTATTGCTTTTGTTCATTATATAATAAAAGTAATAATTTTGCATATGGAAGTTGAAAAAATATAAAAAAAAGTGTATTATATAGATGATGAGGATGTGATGCTATGTTAATAGAAACAGGAACTCAAAATATGCTAATAATTTTACTAGTAGTTTTAATACTGCTAATCTTTGGAAGATTATTATTTTTATTTTTTAAGAAAAGAAAAGGTGAATAGGTTATTTGTAAAGGGTGCTTTACACCTTTTTTTATCGTGAAGAATTTTTGTTGATATAATCAATTGTTATAGTGGAGGTTAGAATGAAAGAAAGACTTGAGATAATTTTAGAAAGATATAAGTCTATTGAAGAAGAATTAATTAAGCCTGAAGTGGCATCAAATTTAAAATTAATGACAACTTTATCAAAAGAACATGCTAATTTGAAGAAGATTGTTGATAAATATTTAGAGTTTTTACAAAATGAAAGTGATTTAGCTGATGCTAAGGAAATGCTAAATGATGAGGAAATGCGTGATTTTGCTCAAGAAGAAATTGATAAAGCACGTCACAATTTAAAAAAATTGGAAGAAGAATTACATATTTTATTAATTCCTAAAGATGAGAATGATGATAAAAATGTTATTGTCGAAATTCGTGGTGCTGCAGGTGGAGATGAAGCAAATATTTTTGCTGGTGATTTATTTAGAATGTATAGTAAATATGCTGAAAATAAAAGTTGGAAAATTGAAATTATGAATTCAGAAGTTGCATCATCAGGTGGATTTTCACAAATAGAATTTATGATTAGCGGTGATAATGTTTATTCTTTTATGAAATTTGAATCTGGTTCGCATCGTGTACAGCGTATTCCTCAAACGGAGTCACAAGGAAGAATTCACACTTCAACAGCAACGGTTCTAGTTATGCCTGAGGCTGAAGATATTGAAATTGAGTTAGATATGCAAGAAGTTCGTATTGATACTTTTTGTTCATCAGGACCTGGTGGACAAAGTGTAAATACTACGCAATCAGCAGTACGTGCAACGCATGATCCAACAGGTATTTCGGCTAGTTGTCAAGATGGTAAGAGTCAACATGATAATAAAGATAAAGCTTTGAAAATGTTAAAAGCTAGGTTATATGATCATATTTTGCAAGAACGTCTTGCAAAAGAAGGTGCTGAGCGAAAGTCAAAAATTGGTAGTGGGGATCGAAGTGAGAAAATTAGAACATATAATTATCCACAAAATAGAGTTACTGATCATCGTATAAATTTTACTTTACAACAATTGGATCGAGTAATGGAAGGGCGTTTAGATAGCATTATTGATGCTTTAATTGCTGAAGAGCAACGTGAAAAGTTAAGTGAAGGTTTATGATTGTTAGTGAAGCTATTTTAAAGTATGAAAAAAAAGCTGTTGAAGCGAATTTAGAAAAATCGGCAGTTCGTATTTTGATAGCTTATTTATTAAAAATTTCCATTAATCAATTAGCCTTTCATTTACATGATCGACTTGATGAAAAAGCTATCGAAAATTTATTTATACAATATCAGCGTGGAAAACCAGTGCAGTATTTAGTTTCGAGTACTTCATTTTATAATTATGATTTTTATGTAGATGAGAGAGTATTAATTCCACGTTTTGAAACAGAAGAATTAGTAGCATATGCTTTAAAAGAAATAACTAATTTTTTTGGTGACAAAGTTTTAAAATGTTGTGATATTGGTGTAGGTAGTGGAGCTATTTCAATTACGATGATGAAAGAAAATGCAAAATTGCATTTTACTGGTATAGATATTAGTGAAGAAGCATTGCAAGTAGCAAAAATTAATGCTGTAAATCACAAAGTGTTATTAAAACTTAAAAGAGGTAGTGTTTTTCAACCGGTTTTACACGAAAAATTTGATGTAATTATTTCTAACCCACCTTATATTTGTAAAGATGAGCAAATTGATGAGAGAGTTTTTTTGAATGAGCCTCATGAAGCACTATTTGCTGAGAAAGATGGTTTAGCAATTTATGAAGAGATTTTAAAAAAAGTATCTGAGGTAATTAATAAAAAGGCACTGCTTTTTTTTGAGTTTGGAGCCAGTCAAGCTCCAGAATTGGAAAAGTTATTAGATTTTTACCTAGATGAGTATGAATATGAAATAAGAAAAGATTTACAAGGGCATAATCGAATGATGATGATTAAATTAATGAGGTGAGGGAATGGAAGTAATTAAGATAAATGGTGGAAAAAAACTTTTTGGTGAAGTAAATATTAGAGGTGCGAAAAATAGTGTTGTGGGGTTAATTTGTGCAGCACTTTTAACAGACGATGTTGTTGTATTAGAAAATGTACCTAATATTTCTGATGTAGATACATTAATTGAAATTATTACAGAGCTTGGATGTAAGGTAACTTATACACCAGAAGAGTTAGTAATTGATTCACGAGGGTTATCTTATTGTGCAGTTACATCAGCAGCAGTTGGTAAAATGCGTGCTTCTTATTATTTGATGGGAACATTTATTTCACGTTTTCATGAAGTTGAATTTTCTTTTCCAGGAGGATGTGACTTAGGGCCGCGTCCAATTGATTTACATTTATTTGGATTTGAGAAGCTTGGATGCGATATTACAACTGAAAATGGGGTTTATCATTGTAAAGCTAAAAAGCTTTTAGGAACAAAGGTCTTTTTGGACTTTGCAAGTGTTGGTGCAACAATAAATATTATGTTAGCTGCTGTTCTTGCAGATGGCGTGACAACAATTGAAAATGCTGCTGAAGAACCAGAAATAGTAGATATTGCTAATTTCTTAAACTCAATGGGGGCTAAAGTTCGAGGAGCAGGAACATCTGTTATTAGAATAGAAGGAGTAGCTAATCTTTCTAAAACTAGACATGCAGTTATTCCTGATCGCTTAGTAGCAGGAAGTTATATTATTTTAGGAGCTTTACAGAGTAAATCACTTAAAGTAAATAATATTATTCCTATGCATTTAGATTCTTTAATCGCAAAACTAGAGACAAGTGGTGTTAAACTAGAGATTGGCGATGACTATATTAAAGTTTTCGGTGGAAAAAATTATAAAGCTTTTGATACAGTTACACAGACATATCCTGGTTATCCTACTGATTTGCAGCAACCTTTAAGTGTCTTTTTAACACAAGTAAAAGGCATGAGCGTCATTACGGAAACTATTTATTCATCACGTTTTCGACATATCAATTATTTAAATAAAATGAATGCTAATATAAAGCTTTCTGATGCTAGTGCAATCATTATGGGACCTACTAAATTAATAGGTAATAAAGTTGTAGCTACAGACTTAAGGGCTTCAATTTCTTTAGTTTTAGCAGGATTGATTGCTGATGGAGAAACTATTATTAGTAATATTCATCACTTAGTACGTGGATATGATAATATTATTGAAAATTTAACTGCACTTGGGGCAGATATTGAGATTATTCAAGTTGATGAAGTATCAAGTTCTATATAAGAAAAACAAAAAACTTTATGCTCGTGTTAATGAAGAAGGAATTATTGTAACGGCTCCTTACGGCACGGCAAAAAGTATAATAGAAAATTTTTTATTTTTAAATGAAGATAAATTATTAAAATTACAAAAACGTTATGAAAAAGTGAATGTTGATGAAAACTTACTATATTTATTTGGTAATTTAAAAGAAGTAGTTTTTCATGATTATTATAAATTTAAATATGAAGTAAGCAAAAAAGTTCATATTTTTGGTAAACAAGACAAAGAAACATTAAAAAAACGCTTTTTAAAATCATACAGTCAACAAGAATTCAGTAGACTTAATCAAAAATTATATGAGCAGTATTTAGTAGATGATTTTGATTTTTGTGAAGTAAGTGTGAAAAGTTGGAAGAACACTTACGGTAAGTATTACCGAGGAAATAAGATTGTTTTAAATTACAAATTGATTCATTTGAAAAAAAACGCTTTTTACCACGTTTTATTACACGAATACTGCCACGAAAAAGAGATGAATCATTCTAAAAAGTTTTATCAATTATTAGCAAGATACGATCAAGAGTATAAAAAAAATCGTAAATATATTATCGACAATATTAATAAGTATTGTTAGAAAGGAGGCTTTATGGCATATCAAGCACTATATCGAAAATATCGAATTAAAAACTTTACAGAAATGGTTGGACAAGACCATATTTCCAAAACATTAGTCAATGCTCTGAAGACAAATAAAGTATCACATGCTTATTTATTTAGTGGACCTCGAGGAACAGGAAAAACTTCAACTGCAAAGCTTTTAGGACAAGCTTTAAATTGTACAGGAGAAGAAATAGTTTGTGGTCAATGTGATATGTGTCAAATGATAGCTAAAAATGAGACACCAGACATTATTGAAATTGATGCTGCTTCTAATAATGGTGTTGATGAAATTCGTGAATTACGTGATAAAGTTAAATATGCACCATCACACGGAAAATACAAAATTTATATTATCGATGAAACGCATATGCTTACTAATCAGGCGTTTAATGCACTATTAAAAACTTTAGAAGAACCACCATCACATGTAATTTTTATTTTAGCAACAACCGAACCACATAAATTACCCTTAACAATTATTTCGAGATGTCAGCGCTTCGATTTTAAAAAAGTTGGGAAATTAGCTATTATAGAGCGTTTGAAGATAGTTTGTGAACAAGAAAATATTCAAATAACAGATGAAGCATTAGAATTAATTTCATATGTCAGTGATGGGGGCATGCGTGATGCTTTAAGTCTTCTTGATCAATGTTATTCTTATAATGTTGATGAAATTACGAAAGATGTTGTTTTATCTATTACTGGTAGTAGTAGTCAAGAAATTATTGAAAAGTTATTATTAAATATAATTTCAGGTAATCGCAGTGAAATATTAAAAACAGTTACACAGATGAGTGATGAAGGATTAGATCTGTTATTATTAACAGATAATTTATTAACTTACTTACGCGATACAATTGTTATAACGAGTATCGGGGGTAAAGTAAAATATCAAAATAATGAGTTTATGGAAAAGGTCATTGAGACTATTTCACTTGATGGAGTTTTTCTATTTGTTGATTTACTTTCAAAAATGGCGAATCAAATGCGCTTAATTACAAGCCCAAAATTATTTTTGGAAGTTAATCTTCTACAAATTAGCAATGAATTTAATGGATTAGATTATCAGTTAACTAAACCGAAATTAGAACAAGTAGAAAATACAATAGAAGAAGATTTGGAAAGTTCTACAAAAGAAGTAAAAAATACTGAAGTAAAGGATACTGAAGTAAAAGAAGAAAGTGAATTATCTAGTAATGATCAAGAAATGAAAAAAGAATATTTAGCTTATTTAAATGAAGTACGTATTAATAATATTTTAGCCTTAGCGCAAAAGAAAATGTTAATTGATATTCAAAATCAATGGCACAAGATAGAACTACACACATCGGAGCTAGAACTTGGTGGTGTGGCGAGTATTTTAAATGAAGGAAGAGTAAGAGCTGCAAGTGCAGATGGCTTAATTATTTCTTTTAGACAAAGTGTTTTAGTAAGTCGATTGATGAATAATTTGAGTAAGCCAGAACAATTTCTTCAAAAACTATTTAATTTAACAGTAAAAGTAGTTCCTGTAACAGAAAAAGAATGGGTTAAAATAAAAGATGACTATGTTATTAGACTTCGTAGAGGTCAAAATTATGAAATTGTTGATGAAAAGAGTTTTGAAACATATTTTAATATAAAAAATCCTACACCAAAAATCGTTGATGAAGCATATGAATTATTTGGTGATAGTGTAATTGTGGAGGAAAACAATGAATATTAATGCAATGATGAAGCAAGCGGAAAAAATGAAAAAGGATATGGAAAAAGTACAAGAAGATATTAATTCAATGAGTTTTGAAGAAACGTGTAATAATATTGTTAAAGTTACTTTAAAAGGTGATAAAAAGGTTTCTAAAATTGAATTATTAGATGAAATTGATGATTTAGATATGGTATTTGATATGGTAACGATTGCTATTAATAATTGTCATGAACAAATTGATGCTTATTCAGAAAAAAAATTAGGAAAAATTAGTCAAGGACTAGCCGGGCTATTTTAATGTATCCTAAAGTTATTGAAGATTTAATTACTAACTTTGAAACTTTACCAGGTGTTGGTAGAAAAAGTGCTGAACGATATGTTTTACACCTTTTAAATAAGGATCGAGAATTATGGAAGTTATTTAGTGATAATTTAGCACATTTGCATGATGTTACACAATGTCCAAAATGCTTTTTCTTAAGTAATAATCATAATTTGTGTAAAATATGTGAAGATAAAATGCGAGATGCTAATATTATTTGTGTTGTAGAACAACCTAAAGATGTTGTCGCTTTAGAAAAGTTAGAAATGTTTAAAGGATATTATCATGTTTTAGGTGGAAGTATTTCGCCGATGGATGGTATTAATATTGATGATTTGAAAATTAAAGAATTAATTGAACGAGTTTCTAGGGAAAAGGAAGTAAAAGAATTAATTATTGCGACTAATCCAACGATTAATGGGGATGCCACTGCTTCTTTTATAGCTAATCTTTTAAAAGATACAGGAATCAATGTTTCAAGAATAGCTTATGGTCTACCTGTTGGTAGTGACTTAGAATACGCAGATGAATTAACACTTTTTAGAGCTATGGAAAATCGTAAAAAATTGTAATATTAAGACAAATAAAAAGCATGATTTATTTCATGCTTTTTTGTTTTGCTAACATCGTTTCAAATAAATTAACATCATTTGGAATTGTAGAGAAAGCCTTATTCCAAAAATCGAGATTTTCTACATCGATATTCATTGTTTTTGTAACATCACTAACGTACATTTTCCCTGTATTGCGTAACATTTCATCATATTTATCAATAAATACAGCAGGATTTTCTAAATATATTTCATATAATCCTTTAGAAAATAATGCTCCAAAAGTGTAAGGGAAATTATAAAAATTATAGTTAGCACTATAATAATGGGGTTTCCAAGTCCACATGTAGGGGTGTAAGTAATCGTGATCAATTGCATCACCATAAGCTTGTTTTTGCGCAGTAATCATTAGAGATTTGATTTTTTCAACACTCAAAGGACCATTTTTGCGTTCTTCAAACAGCGATTTTTCAAAAAGAAAACGTGAATAAATATCGACAGTAGTAGCAGTTAAATCATCTAGTTCACCTTCTAAAATAACTAATTTTCTTTGCTCATCACCGTGGTCATATAAATATTTTTTAGTAATTATTTCACAGAAATTAGAAGCTGTTTCTGCTAATGTCATCGGGAACTTACAATTAAGTATGTTTTCTGATTTTAAACAGAAACTGTGGTAACCATGACCTAACTCATGTGCTAAAGTACGAACATCATTTAAACTATCACCATAGTTTAATAAAAAGCGACTTTCCTTAATATGAAAATTCGTTGAGCAAAAAGCACCACCAACTTTACCTTCTTTTGGATAAACATCAAGCCAGTGATTATCATATGCGTATTTAGCATACTCTTGTAGTTTAAGAGAATAACTACCAAAGGCTTTTAAAACGATATCCATTCCTTCTAAAAAGGGAAATTTTTCGTCATTTTTTACGACACTAGCATTTAAATCATACCATGGTAAACCATTCTTATGTCCTAAATATTGTGATTTAATTTTTAAATATTTTTGTAAATGTTTTAAATTGCTTTCAATTGCTGTAATTAAAGAATTTAAAATTGCTTCATTGATTCTTGTTGTTTTAATAGTCATATCTAGAGGATCTTTAAAACCACGTTCTTCAGCAATCGTAATAGCTTCACCCTTGATTGCGTTTAAAGCAGCAGCAACACCTTCTTCAATTTTTTGATAGCTTTCAATTTCAGCATGATAAGTTTTTTTACGTATTTCTTGATCAGGACTATACATTAAATTTAAAGCTTGAGTCAAAGTAAAAGTTTCTTTGTCAATTATAACCTTATGATTAGCAATTAAATTATCTTTATATTTCAACCATGCTGATGAACCAGTACTTTGCATTTTAGAAAGTAATTGTTCACACTCATTACTAAGCAAATAATTGCTATTTTCTATTAGCTCTGTTAAGAAAAAATCTAGTTCTGGAAACTTAGTTTTAGCGCTATCAATTTCTTTATGATGAGCTAAATACTTTTGAATCGAAGTAATAGAAGCTATACTATCACTACTTACTTTTTGGATAGTTACAAGTTTTTGATTAGCCTCAATATCATTAACATTTGTTGAGATGCGTAAATTACAATAAGAAATCATGTTAATGTATAAGCTATAAAAACTTGCATAGGTGTTGATAAACATCTGAATTTTAGCTTCTAATGTCTCATTACTAACTTCTAAAAAGGATAAAACATTTTCAAAATCTTGCGGATATTTTTGTAAAGTTTTTAAATCTTTTGTAAACTTTTCTGAAAATTCTACATAATAATTATCTAAATTCCATTCCATTATTTACCTCCTATTATTAAAATTATATTATAAAGATGGATAAAAGTAAATCTCATTGAAAAATACGTGCAAAAGTGTTAAAGTATACATAGGAAACGGAGCTGATAAGATGAAGAGGATTAGAATAGAAAGAGTAGCAACATTACTATTAGTTTGCCTTGTTATAGTCGTTTTTTTCTATACTGTTATATCTGGTTTTGTAGGACTATTTACAAGCAGTGAAAAGGGGAAAAAAGAACCAACGGTATCTAATTTTGTCGTTACGGGGGATACAACACTATATGATAGTGTTAATATTAATGCGAGTGTTTTAGATGGATACGATTACACAATTATTTTAGAACATATTAAGTCGGAATTAAAAGGTGATTTTACGTTTACTAATTTAGATACAGTAATTGGAAACGATGATTTAGAATATACAGGATATCCAATTTTTAATTCTCCAACTAAAGTAGTAGGAGATTTGATTTCTAATGGATTTAACATGTTTTCATTAGCTAATAATCAGACTTTAGATCAAGGAAGAGTCGGTGCTCAAAATGCTCTAAATTACTTTGGAGAAAGTTATCCGACAATGATTTATAGTGGTATTAAAAAGAACTGTGATGATGATGGTATTGTGACATTTAAAGATGGTAATTTAAACTATGCTTATATTGCTTTGACAACAAGTGTTGAAAATAACCCTGCTGATGATGGATGCATTGTTAATATTGTTGATGAAAATCTTGAAGATACGCTAAAAACCTTAAATGAAGCAGGTGATATTGGAATAGTGTCACTTCATTACGGTAAAGAGAATAGTCAAGAAGTTAGTGAAGAAGAGCAAGTTTTAATAGATAAACTGATAGATAATGGTGTGGAAATAGTTTTGGGTCATAATCCACGCGTTTTACGAAAAATTGAAGAAGTAAAGAATAGTGATGGTAATGATGCAGTGATTTTTTACTCTTTAGGAAACTTTATGCATTCACAAGTCGATGATATAAATCGTGTTGGTGGTATCGCTAAATTTGATGTTAAAAAGAAGGGGAAGAAAGTAGTTATTGAAAATGTTAAGTTTATTCCTACATTTATGGAATATCGTCAAGGAGAAGATAAAAAATTGATGAGTAGACATAATTTACGTGTTGTGAAGCTTGACAAAGTTTCTGAGTTATATGATGAGACATATGAAGAGAAATTAATGACTTATGTTATGAATGTAATTGATAAAAAGTATTTAGAATAGATTTTGCAGTGCACCCCAAAAGGGGTGTTTTAATATGACAAAGTATGGTAAGCAATTTAAAAAAAACTAACAACAGTAATTACTATTGTTAGCTTTCTAACGCTTTAATTTTTTCATTAATAATTTCAGAATTGCTAAATTCTTCATAATTACCTTGGTATTCAAAACAACCATTTTTTGTAATATATAAAATTTTATTAGCAACATCTTCAACAAGACTTAAATCATGTGATGCAAAGATAATTGAGCCTTTAAAATTAATTAGGGAATCACTTACTGAAGAAATAGATTCTAAATCTAGGTGATTAGTTGGCTGATTTAATAAAAGCGTATTAGCTCCAGTAAGCATTAGTTTTGAAAACATCATTCGCATTTTTTCTCCACCGCTTAAAACTTTTACTTTTTTTAAAGGTTCTTCTCTAGAAAAAAGCATTTTTCCAAGAAAACTTCGTAAATAGCCTTCCCCTTTTTCTTCTGAAAAATCACTAAGCCACTCGATTAAGTTTAAATTATTATCTTGAAAAAACTTATTATTATCTTTAGGAACATATTCATACTCAACAGTCTGTCCCCAGTTATACGTCCCACTGTAGTCAGTAATACTACCATCTAAAATTTCAAATAAAGAGTTAATAGCTGCATCATCTCTACATAAAACGGCAACTTTATCATTTGCATTAACATTAAGGTTCAAGTTAACAAACTGTTGGTCACCTTTATATTTATAAGATAAGTCGCTAATTGTTAATACTTGTTCGCCTAATCTTCTTTGAGGGTTGAAAATAATATAAGGATATTTTCGAGAAGATGGCTTTATTTCTTCTAAATTAATTTTTTCTAAAGTCTTTTTACGACTCGTTGCTTGCTTTGATTTAGAAGCATTCGCACTAAATCTAGCAATAAAAGTTTCTAATTCCTTAATACGTTGCTCTTTTTTCTTGTTTTGATCTAATAGCATTTGTTTTACTAACTCACTAGATTCTTTCCAAAAATCGTAATTTCCAGGATAAAGCTTTACTTCTTTATAATCTATATCAACGATATGTGTACAAACAGTGTTTAAAAAATGACGATCATGACTTACAACAATTAATGTACGATCAAAGTTTAACAAGAAATTTTCCAACCATTTTATCGCCTTAAAGTCAAGGTGATTCGTCGGTTCATCTAGCAATAAAATATCAGGATTACCATAAAGTGCTTGAGCCAGTAAAACTTTTACTTTATCTTCACCACTTAAATCTTGCATCAATGTTTGATAATTTTTTACTTCTAAATTCAACCCATTTAAAATGATTTCAGCTTCACTTTCTGCTTCCCAACCATTTAACTCAGCAAATTCGGCTTCTAGTTCTGCACTTCTAAATCCATCTTCTTCACTAAACTCGCTTTTTGCATATAATTCTTCTCTTTCTACAATTAGAGAAAATAATTTTTTATGCCCCATTAAAACTGTACGAAGAACACTTTCATCATTATACTTATAGTGATCTTGTTCTAAAAAAGATAGTTTTAAATTTTTATCATAAACAACACTACCAGTAGTTGTAGGTATTTGTCCAGACAAAAGCTTAAGGAAAGTAGATTTTCCACTTCCATTTGCTCCAATAACACCATAACAATTACCAGCACTAAAACTAATATTAACATCTTCAAATAGTTTTTGTTTATTAAATACAATCGATAAATTATTTGTACTAATCATAATATCCAACTCCTTAACAGTGCTTATTATAACATAGAAGTGCAAGTTATAGAAGATTTTAAATAAACATGTTATAATAATATTATAGATGAAAAGAGAGGGATATTATGAAAAAAACTAATGAACAGTATCGTGAAAATATGAAAAAATTAATGTCAGATATTATTGGTGTTAGTTACGATGATATGTTAGATATTAAAGAGTCATTAAAAAAGCTCTCTGTTCTCCAAATTATCCACAATCATCAAGAAGTAGTTATTAAAGAGCTTTTCTCTGATCTAAATGCTTTAGCCGATAATAATTTTTGTGACAGTGTTTTTTTAATTATTTTTGCAAGAGAGATTATAGGATATGTAACTTATTGTAAAAACGATGATAATTTAGTAATTTATGTAACTACAGATTTTTGTCAACAGCCGGTAATTGATGATGTAGTTTCAAAACTTCGTATTGAATATCAAGTTTCGGCATCGAATGTTAAAGTGTTAGATCAAAAGGAAAAACATTAAGGAGTTTACTACATGAGTAATGAAATGTTATTAATAGTTTCTATTTTTATATATTTTGGTTTATTAATAGTTTTTTATAAATTATTTTCTTACATAGGACTTTATATTTGGGTAGCAATTGCAACTATTTTAGCAAATATAGAAGTAATAATGTTAATTGATGCTTTTGGAGTTGAAATGACACTCGGTAATGTTTGTTTTGCGAGTATTTTTTTAGCAACGGATTTACTGAGTGAAAAATATTCGAAAAAGCATGCTAAACAGGCAGTTATTATTGGGGCTTTGACAAGTATAGCATTTATTGTTTCTTCTCAAGTTTGGTTAAACTTTAAACCTTCTACTAATGACTTATCTTATGCTAGTTTAGTTGGTGTCTTTGATGCTACACCGCGTGTTGTGATTGCAGGATTAGTTGTTTACTTAATTGTGCAATACATTGATATTTTTATTTATCATACAATTTGGACTTTGACAACTAAAGGTCGTAAAAGCACAAACTATTTGTGGTTGCGAAACAACGGTTCAACAATTATTTCCCAGTTTTTTAATGCATTTTTATTTACGTATTTCGCATTTTATAATAGTAGTATCATTCCTAATGAAGCCTTGTTATCTGTTGCTTTAGCAACTTTTACAATCTACTTATTTATTAGTTTGATCGATACACCATTTTTATATTTTGCTAGAAATATTAAAGCAGGAATCTTAATTGATGAATAAGGTTTTTCTACATCAACAAACAGATTTAAAGCATACGGATTTAGCAATTTATGATGCACAGTACTTTACTGATTTTAAATTGGGCTTAGAAGCTTTAGAAAAAGCACTTCAAATTGTTATGGATGTTATTGTAATTGTGCATGATAGTAGCCAAGAAAGCCATTATTTACAACATTTATGTGCTAGTGAACAACTCATATTTTTAAATATTCAAACAAAGGACTATGATTTAGAAAAAATAATTAATTTTTCAAGTAATTATAGTAAATTTGCTAAGTATTATGATTTCTTACAAGCAGAAATTGATGTTAAAGCGTGGTTTACGCATTTGAAACCGTATTTAAAAGCGGATAGTTATATTGTCGAAGCAGCTTGTGGAAGTGGAAAATTGGCTAAGTATTTAACTAATTATAATTATCTAGGCTATGATTTGTCTTCTGAGATGATAAATCAAGCAAGTATTAAAAATACGGGTACTTTTATCGTAGCTGATATGCTTAACTTTAAGAGTGTTAACGTAGATATTTATTGTGCGTTTTTAGATAGTATAAATTATTTAGGTAGTTTAGAGAACTTGAAAATTTTTTTTAAAAATGTATATAGGAGTTTGAGTGATGAGGGAATTTTCATTTTTGATGCTCATCAGTTGAAAATTTTAGAAGTTTTTAAAGATTATTATTATTTAGATACGTATGAAGCATTTGAACTATCTTGGAAAACAAAAGTAGTTGAGCAGAACTTATATCACAATATTGTTATTTATGATGAGATTATCAACTATGAATTACATCATGAATATATTTTTAGCGTTGAAGAAATTGAAAGCTTATTAAAAGAAATAGGTTTTGTAATTATTAAAAAAGCGCTTATTTATGAACATGATTTATATGTAGTTAGGAGGAAAAAATGAATAAACTTACTGAAAAAGAGTTAGATGGGGTTAAATATGAAGTATATTCTTCCTTGAAAGAACAAAATGGTGTGACGATAAATTCAGCGGGATATAATGGTTATTCTTATGAAAAAACTAAAGATGGATACATTATATACATTCACCCAAAAATGGATGAGTATCTTAATGTTTCACAACATCCTAAGGAATTTTTAAAGTTATCAAATAAAGAAGTTTGGCCGAAGTTATTTTATTTTATCGGGGCAACTATTATCGTATTAGCATTCGTTTTTACTTTTAGGCCAATTGTTTTAGTCGTAATGGCCTTACTGTTATTAATTATTCGTAGGCAGTCAAACGTTTATTTTGCTAAAAAATATGCGCATATTCTTTCTCAAAAGGAAAGACAGTACATTATTCGTGATGGTAAAGACTTTATGAGGGAAATGCGTAAATATGTTATTTTTTCTAAATTAAGGCAATTTTCTCCTGATTTTTATCGACATTTACTTCGTGAATGTCGTAAAGTAGAAGGAATGCAAATGTATGAAGATTAAAATAAGTCGTGTACTTATTTTTTAATTTTTAAGAGGTGATATTATGGAAAGAGAAGTTAGTAAACTAAGAAAGTTAGTCGAAAATGGGAATACTTTAGAAAGCATTGAATATGTAAAAAATTTGTTAGAACAGTATTCTGTGTTAGAAGTTTATGAACTAGTTGTTAATGAAGTAATGAAAGAAATTGGTAATGCAGATGAAAATGGTAACTACGATATTGTCAAAGAACACATTATAAGTGCTCTTATGCGTACGGTTATAGAAAACTGTTTTGAACATGTTGAAAGGGCTGCTAGAAGAAAAAATGGGATAAAAGTCTTAGTTACGTGCTTGCAAGAAGAGTATCACGATCTAGGAGCAAGGATGATGAGTGATGTTTTTAAAGTAATGGGCTTTGAAACTTATTATTTAGGAAGCAACACTCCTAATGAGGAAATTGTGAAAGCTGCTAAATATTTACAAGTAGATTATATTGCATTAAGTATTACCAATTTTTTAAATTTACGTAATTTACGTGAACTGTTAAAACAAATAAAAAAATATGACTTTAAGGTCATCTTAGGTGGGCAGGCAACTAGAGGAAATGATGAGTTTTTAGAAAAATTAGATTACGATTATTTAATTACTGCTTTTAAAGATTTGGAAGTGTTGTTATGAAGTATGCTTTTAGTGTTGCTTGGAAATTTTTAGTTTCTAATAAATCACAAATGGTACTTATTATTTTAGGAATTGCAGTTGGAATCAGTGTGCAAATTTTCATTGGCTTATTAATTCAAAGTTTACAAATTGATTTAATAAATACGACAATTGGGAGCAGTTCGCATTTAACAATTAATAGAAACGAAGAAAATTTTTTATATGATGATGAAATTTATAAGACATTAATTTCAACAGACCAAATTGAAAAGGTTGGACCTATTTTAAGTACAAATGTTTTTTTAGAAGAAGAAACTTTAGTTATTAATGGAATTTTATTAGAAAAAGAAAATGATATCTATAAATTAAATGATAAAATGATCGTTGGAAGGTTACCTAAAAATAAGCATGAAATTATACTTGGAAGACCTTATTTAGAAAATTATGAAGTCAATGATAGGATTGAAGTTTATGAATTTGATGGAAGTTCTTCAAAGTATATTATTAGTGGCTTTTTTGATTTTAATGTAACAAGTGTTAATGAGACAGTTAGCTATACTAATTTAGCGAGTTTGCAAGCTAATATTTCGCAGCTAGGAATGATTAATAAGTATGAAACACAAATTACGGATGTTTTTAATAGTGATGAAGTTAAAAATAATCTGAATTTAGATGAACGTTATAACATTACAAGCTGGGAAGATGCTAATCAAGAGTTATTAAGTGGGTTAAGTGGACAAAGTGCTTCTTCTATAATTATACAAGTTTTTATAGTTATTTCAGTTGTTTTGGCAATTGCTTCTGTTTTGATTATTTCGGTTATGCAAAAAAGAAAGCAAATTGGTATTTTAAAAGCTATGGGGACAAAAAATCGTGTTGTCAGAACAATATTTTTAGCACAAGGGATGATTTTAGGTGCTTTAGGATCTAGTTTAGGTCTATTATTAGGAGCAACTTTATTATGGGCTTTTTCAACTTATGTGGTTGATGCCAATGGAGAATCCATTATAAATGTTTATTTCAATGTTACATTCATTATAGGTTCATTTTTAATCGGTATTATAGCATCTATTATAGCCTCTATTATTCCAGCAAGAAAATCTATGAAGCTGACACCGATAGAGGTGATTCGCAATGAATAAAGTAATTGAACTTTGTAATGTGGCAAAAGGGTATGGTAAGAATAAAGCTACTCAAGTATTATTTGATATCAATTTGGAAATTTTTGCAGGAGAGCTTGTAGCAATTATTGGTAAGAGTGGTAGTGGTAAAAGTACACTTTTAAATATTATGGGAACACTTGATAAACCTACTAGGGGTGAAGTGTTTTTAGTAGATAAAGAAATTTCTAAAATGGATGAAACGGACTTAGCTAACTTTCGCAATCAAGAAATTGGTTTTATTTTTCAATTTCATTATCTATTGCCAGAATTCAGTGTTTTAGATAATGTTTTAATGCCAGAATTTATTTTGCAACATAAATTTAGCTATGCCAAGAAAGCACGTGCTTTAGAACTTTTACAATTAGTTGGCTTAGAAGATGTATCGAAGAAAAAGGTTTCGAGTTTAAGTGGTGGTGAGCAGCAAAGAGTAGCGATTGCACGTTCTTTAATGAATAATCCGAAAATATTATTTGCTGATGAGCCAACAGGTAATTTAGATTCAAAAACAACAGAGCAAGTCTATAAATTATTTCAAAAAATTAATCGTGAGCTAAAGACAACAATTGTTATTATTACACATGATAATAAAGTTGCTGAAAAATGTACACGTATTATTGAACTTCAAGACGGACAAGTAGTGATGGATGTGCGCTCTTGAATGTAAAAAATATAATTTTTTTGTAAAAACGTAATAAAAATGATATAATGTTTAGAAATATAAACAAAGTTACAATAAATTTTGAGGAGGATTTCATGAAAATTTTAGATCGAGCCAAATTTATACTCTTATCGATTGTTGGAGTAATATTTTTTCTAGTTCCTTATGAAGTTAATGATAATAGTACTATTTCAATTTCGCATATTTCCACTTTTATTAAAGGTAATATGTTAAATGGGCTCTTGCTGTTTACACAAGTGTTTGCTATTTTTGTTATCATTTTAACAACTATCTTTATTTTTTACACTTCCAAGAGTGATTATTTAAATAAGATGTTTAAAGCTAGCCCTCTAAATGTTTTTGCAAGAATTGTCGGATCAGCACTATATGTAATAGTTTTACAACAATTGTTTAATGAAATAACATTTTTTGCACTGATAAATGACCCTGCTACAGGACAAGTTATGGCAGGAGATGAAGGATTACTGACAACGCTTTACATAACATTTTTTGTTGGTATTTTAGCTCTACCACTATTAACGCATTTTGGATTAGTTGAATTTGTAGGTACGTTAATCGCACCTTTTGTAAGAAAGATTTTTCGAGTTCCAGGATATTCAGCAATTGATGCAATTGCTTCATTTGTAGGCGATGGAACAATTGGTATTTTTGTAACTGATACACAGTATCAACGTGGATATTATACAAAAAGAGAGGCATATATAATTGCTACATCATTTTCAATTGTTGGAGTTGCTTTTGCAGCAGCAGTTGCAGAAGAATTAAGTCTTAGTAATATTTTCCCAGTATTTTATGGTTCGATAGCTTTAGTAACTATTATTATTGCAATTGTTACTTCAAGATTACCTTTAAAAAAATTTCCTAATGAATATTATCATGAAGCAACGCCACACAAAGAAATTTCCTATAAAGGTCGTGTATTTAAAGAAGCATTTAACTTAGCTACTCTACAAGCAAGTAAAGCAAACTTTGGAAAAATATTCAAGAATTCTTTAACACATGTTTTAAATATTTATGTTGGATTCTTACCAATTATTATGTTAGTAGGAACAACAGGCTTAGTAATTGCAGAGATGACAAGTGTATTCGATATTATTTCTGCTCCGCTAGTGCCGATTTATGAATTATTCGGATTTACAAATGAAGTGTCATCATTAATGGCACCAGCAACAATTGTAGGATTTGCTGATATGTATTTACCAGCAATTTTCATTAAAGGAGCTAGTTCAGAAGTAGCACGTTTTGTAATTGGAGTGCTAGCTTTTACACAATTAGTATTCATGTCGGAAACAGGTATGGTTTTAGTTAAAAGTAAAATTGGTTTAAATTTCCTTGATATTATGAAAGTTTTTGCTTATCGTACGTTGCTGTCTTTTCCAATTGTCATGGGGATAGCTTATATATTAGTGCAATTGGGAATTTTAAGTTGGTAAAAAAAGAGCATTAGCTCTTTTTTATTTTCTATTGTTAAAATCGCTTTCTGGTGGTAACCAACGATCAATATTATAAATAATTCTTGGAATAATAAAATAATTGATGACAGAAACACCAGGTTTATTTTTTAGTGTATGACGAATGAATTGATACATCTCATCATTATCTTTAAAACGAGCTTCAATTGAAAGGTTAGCTTCTCCCCAACCAGTTGCGATGTAACAAACATTAGGATTGTTAGTACATTCTAGAATAAAATCATCGTAAACTTCTTCAGTTACTTTGAGATTAATATCAGCAATAGATTTATAATCAAAATGACTTGGATCAACAATTGTAGTAATACGAATGATTTTGTTATCAACGAGTTGTGTGATGCGCCTTCTAACAGTACGCTCATTAATATTTAATTTTTTGGCAATATCAGTTGATGACTGTCGAGCATCATTAGAAAGTTCTTTAATAATTAAATAATCTGTTTTATCAGGTTTCATATCATTCCTCATTTCCTATTAATACTATTATTTTATCATTAATATAGATATTCTACAATAAAGTAGTCTTGATAGCAAATAACTTTGCCTAAAACAACTACTCTTATACTTTTATCGGAAAAATAGTTGACCGAAAACAAAATTAAGTGTTATAATGAATTAAAGTTAATACTAAATAAATATGAAAAAGGGAGAAAAAATGGATGAAGCTCAAATTGTTAGCTTAGTTATTATAGTGCTATTTATCGGATTAATCTTAGTTATCGGTAAATACGCCAGTACTAAAATTAAGAGTGATGATGACTATATAGTTGCTAATCGTAGTGCATCATACTTTTTAATTGTAGGAACACTTTTTGCTACTTTTTGGGGTGGAGGAACAATTATTGGAGCTACAGGTGCTGCTTTCCATGAGGGTGTGTTTGGTGTGATTGAAGACCCTTTTGCAGCAGGATTATCCTTGCTTATTTTAGGAATATTTTTTGTCAAGATATTAAGAAATTTACGTTTAAAATCAGTCGGAGAATTATATTCACTACGTTTTGGAAAAAATCTCGGGTATTTTGCCTCTTTATTAATGATTCCAACATATATTATTTGGACCGCTGTACAATTACTAGCAATTTCTAAAATTTTAAATATCATGTTTGATTTAAATGAATTAGTTACGTATTTATTGGCAACTATTGTAGTTATTACTTTTACTTATATGGGAGGAATGTTAGCGGTTATTTGGACAGATACAGTACAAATGATTATCATATTCATTGGGTTGATTACTATAGTAATTGCAGGGTTTCAAGCAGTTGGTAGTGTTGAAGAAGTTTTTGCTAGTGCTCAAAAAGATTTTTGGAATATAGCACCAAGAGATTTCAGTTTTGATGGATTAGTACTTTATATTGCGATGTGGGCAGGGATGGCATTAGGAAACTTACCTAGTCCTGATTTAGCACAGCGTGCTTTTATTGCTAAAGATGCTAAAACTGCACAAAAAGGGATGGTTACAGCAGGAATACTTTATTGGACAATTGGATTTATTCCTATTATTATTGCACTCATTGGAATAACATTAGTAAAACAAAATGTTTTAGATAGTACTATGATAGCAAAAGATAGTGAATTATTAATTCCGATGATGGCTCAAACATTACTGAGCCCAATTTTTTTAGGAATTTTTCTTGCTTCACTGATAGCAGCTATTATCTCGAGTGCTTCAACATCATTATTTGCCACATCTATTTTAGTAGCTAATGATATAATAAAAAATTATTTTTTAAAAAAACACTCTAAAACAAAAAGTTTACGTATTGCTAAATTATCAGTAATTATTATTGGAATATGTGCAGCTATAATTGGCCTACTTAGTAAAAATATTTATGACTTAACGATTTTTGCCTTTAGTTTGCAATTTGGGGTCTTATTTTTTCCATTTGTACTCGCTTTAAAAGCCAATTGGGTAACTAAATATGGAATGTATGCTGGAATGTTAACAGGATTAACAGTGAATATACTTGGCAGTCTTAGTTCGCAGTCGATTATTCCTAATAATTACACTTTTTATACGTTAGTGCCTGCTATTTTAAATTTATTTATGGTTGTAGTAGTGTCTTTGTACACTAAAAATAATGATTCTTCACTTACAGTTGAAGAATTAATAAAAATTCAAGGAGGAGAAATAAAATGAAAAAACCGTCTTCAAGTGCTACAAATTTAAATAAACAAAATTTACGTCACATGATTGGAATGAAGGATTTTACAACTGCGGAAATGGATAGTATGATGGATTTGATGAAATTACTGAAAGATGCAAGAAAAGAGAATGCAATACCACAACTGTTTAAAAATATGTCAGTAGGGATGATTTTTGAAGCAGGCTCAACAAGAACACGTGTTTCTTTTGAAGTTGCAGCGACGCTTTTAGGAGGACATGCACTATTTTTATCACCACGAGATATCCACTTAGGTGGGAAAGAATCTATTGATGATACGGCACGTGTTTTGTCTAGAATGTGTGATATTATCATGGCACGAACAAATGATCCTAAAACAGTTGATGCATTAACAAAAATGTCTACTGTTCCTGTTATTAATGGATTAGATACACGCTTTCATCCAACACAAATGCTAGCAGATCTTTTTACAATAAGAGAGCATTTACCTGCGGGTAAAAAACTATCTGACTTAACACTAGCGTTCATGGGTGATGCAACTGATGTTTGTCGTTCGTTATTGCTAACATGTACAAAGTATGGGATGAATTTCAAGCAAATAGGTCCTAAGAAATATCATATGCAACAGGAGTGGTTGGATTTAGCAGATGAGTATTGTAAAGAAACAGGAGCAAAATATGAGATAACTGATGATATAGAAGCGATTAGAGAATGTAATGTTGTTTATGGTGATTCATTTTATTGGGTAACACAATTAGACGAGAAGGAAGAGCGTTTAAAGGCATTTATGCCAGATTATGTTATAACAGAAGAATTAATGAAGAAAGCTCAACCAGGAGCATTATTGTTGCATTGTCTTCCCGCAAATGATCAAGAAGAAGTAACAAGAGCTGCTCTAGAAAGTGAATATTCTGTAGCTTTTGATGAAGCGGAGAATCGTTTAACAGCACAAATGGCTATTTTGGTGTATTTTACACATAAAGATTTAAAAATACCTAGTGTAGAAACTGTTAAAAAACATGAAGATAGTATTAATGAATTTTTAAAAAAATTATAGGAGGGTTATATGGCAAAAATTATAAAAAGCACGCCTAAAAAAGATGGGTATCGTATGCCTGGAGAGTTTGAAAAACATGATGGTTGCTGGATGATTTGGCCAGAGCGTACGGATAACTGGCGTTTAGGAGCTAAGCCGGCACAAAACGCATTTACCGAAGTAGCGAAAGCTATTTCCAAGTATGAGAAAGTAACAATGTGTGTTTCTAAAAAGCAATATTGTGCAGCAAGAGAAATGCTTCCAGATAATATTCGCGTTGTAGAAATGTCTAGTGATGATTCTTGGATGCGTGATGTTGGACCAACATTTGTTGTTAATGAATTTGGCGATGTACGTGGTATTGATTGGCGTTTTAATGCCTGGGGTGGACTTGTTGATGGGTTGTATTTTCCTTGGGATCAAGATGATTTAATAGCTAGAAAAGTTTGTGAATTAGAAAATATTGACTATTATAGTCTAGATTCTTTTATATTAGAAGGTGGATCAATTCATAGTGATGGTGAAGGGACAGTTATCGTTACAGAAGCTTGTCTATTAGACGAAAGTAGAAATCCCGATTTATCTAAGGAAGAAATAGAAAATTATTTATATGAGTATTTAAATGTAGAAAAAGTACTTTGGCTACCACATGGAATTTATCTAGATGAAACTAATGAGCATGTTGATAATATTGTACATTATTGTGCTCCAGGTAAAATTGTTTTAGCATGGACTGATGATGAAAATGATCCACAATACGAATATTCTAAGAAAGCACTTGATTATTTAGAAAATGAAAGAGATGCTAAAGGAAGAAAGTTAGAAATCATTAAGTTACATATTCCAAGTGAAGTTTTGATTACGAAAGAAGAAAGTTTAGGTGTTGATAGTGTTGATGGGACACTTCCAAGAGAAGAAGGTGATCGTCAAGCTGCATCGTATGCTAATTTTTATATTGCTAATCAAGCAATTATTTTACCATTATTTGGTGATGAAAAATACGATCAATTAGCAATAGATACTTTACAAAAAGTTTTTCCTAACTATACAATTGAGGGTATTTATGCTAGAGAAATAATTTTAGGTGGTGGAAATATCCATTGTATTACACAGCAAGAACCAGCAAGGAGTGTTAAAAATGGCTGAAAAAAAAGTCGGTTTATTTAAAATGATTTCATTTACAGTATGTGGAATCATTGTTCTTGATACTTTTGTTGCACCTGCTGCAATGGGTGTTTCATCTATTACAATTTGGATTTTAACAGCAATTTTTTTCTTTATACCATATGGTTTAATCAATGCAGAGTTAGGTGCAGCATATCCTGAAGATGGAGGAATTTTTATTTGGGTTGAAAGAGCATTTGGTAAATTACAAGCAACTTTAGTTGGCTGGTTTTACTGGGTGAATGTATCTTTTTGGATGCCTGCTGTTTTTATTGCTTTTAGTACTTGGTTTGGATACGCTTTTATTCCAGATATCGGATTATGGGGTTCAGGTATAATTGCTATCATTATGTGTTGGCTAGTTGTAGGTATCGGTATTCGTGGTGTTGAATTAAGTGTGGCAGTTACAAATGTTGCTGCAATTTGCAAAGTATTTATTCTTGTTGTTTTTGGTATTTTAGGTGTTGTTTATGGTGTACAAAATGGCTTAGCAAATGATTTTAGCGCAACAGAATTTATTCCAAATTTTGATATTGCAACAATTGTCTTTATTTCAGCGATTGTTTATAATCTGTTAGGATTTGAATTAATCAGTTCAATTGCTTCAGAAATTGACAAGCCAGAAAAAAATATTCCTAAAATGACTGTTTTAGCAGGAATTTTAATTGCTTCTTTATATGTAATAGGAACTTTTGGAGTTTTAGCAGCTACACCTGCAAAAAACATTGATCCCCTAGATGGCTTCTACATAGCACTACAAGAACTATCGTCAGTTTTTGGTAATGCACAAGGAACAATTTTTAATGTATTAATAGCTATTACGCTTTTTACATTAGTTTCTAATATGATTTCTTGGACAATGGGTGGAGTAGAAGTTCTAGATGCAAGTGATTTTTCAAAGTCGTCAAAATTATTAGGTACTAGACATAAAAAATATGGTACACCGTATGGTTCATATATTATTATGGGTCTAATTTCAACAATTTTAATTGTGATGAATTTTGCTTTGAGTGGAAGTGCAAATGAAGCTTTTTGGACTATTCTAGCATTTAGTTTTGTTATTTTTCTATTACCGTATTTATGGTTATTTCCAGCAGCTATAAAATTACGAATGAAAGATGGCAACTATCGTCCTTATAAAGTTCCTGGAGGTAAAATAGGACTATTCTTAAGTGCTGGACTCGGATTTTTCTTTATTGCTTTAAGTGTCATTCTCTTATTTTATACAGGAGAATGGGATATGCTTTATCACTTAACTTTAATTATTGGTACATTGTTAACAACGATTATTGGCTTAGTACTATATCATAATGGTAGGCGAGCATAAATTTGATGTAATATAAAAGGAATTATGTTCTTTATGAAGGAATTTAATTCCTTTTATTTTATTTATTGACACTAATATATAACTATGTTAAAATATGTTTAGAAAAATTGTTAGTCTTGACTAACAATTATAGGAGGGAAAGCAATACATGAAAAAACTATTATTTACATTATTAGTAAGTATTACGTTACTAAGTAGTTGTTCAACTAGTGGTAAAAATGATGAAAAGGAAGTAAATGTTTACACATCTAGGCACTATGAAGTTGATAAAGCTATTTTTAAAGAATTTGAAAAAAAGACAGGTATTAAAGTCAATGTAGTTGAACTTGATAGCCCAGAATTATTTGCGAAAATTCAAAGTGAAAAAGCTGCAGTCGCTGATGTTGTTATGATGACTGGTGCAGAATATATTTATAAGTTTAATGAATTAGATTTATTAATTCCACATAATTTAAAACCTAATATGAACAGAGCGTATTACGGAGATAATTGGGCTGGATTTGCTGGAAGAACAAGATCTGTAGCATTAAAAAAAGATAGTTCAATAAATATTGCAAGTTATGATGATTTGGCTAAAGAAGTTTTCATAAATGAGCTTTTAGTTCGTAGTAGTTCTAATTCTTATAATCAAGCTTGGATTGCTGCTATGATAGAAAGTAAGGGTGAAGAGTATACAAGAGCGTGGTTAAACTCTTTTGTAAATAATTTTTCTAGAACACCAGAGGGAAATGACCGTGATCAAGTTAAGGCTATAAATGCCGATTTAGGAGATATAGCTATTTTAAATAGCTATTATATGAACAGATTACATACTTCAAGTGAAGCAAATGAAGTAGCAGCTAGTAAAAATGTTACTTTAGCAAATTTAAATGAAATTCACTTAAATATTAGTTGGGCTGGTCTATTAGATAAGCATGATTCAAGCGTTAAACTATTAGAATATTATTTAAGTTCTGAAGTACAGACAAAAATAAGTATGGAGAATGGAGAATACCCATTAAATTATAGTGCAAAAACGAATTCATATATCGCAGATTTACAAGATGTTAATCCACAACCTACAAATTATGAAGAGTTTGGCAAAAATATTGAAAAAGCGTATGAAATGATGTTAGAGGCAGGTTGGAAGTAGTTGAAAATTTTTGAACTAAAAACATTTCGATACCTTACATTAATTGGATTAATGTTTATAATTTCATTAATTGTAATGAGTATTTTTAATGTTGATAATACAGGTAGTGCTTTCGTTTATGAAAATTATTTAAACAAAGCAGTTGCCAATACAGTAATTATTGGGATAAGTGTAGTAATCATTACTACATTTATTTCTGTTCCACTAGCTATTATAAATATTTATTATAATTATAAGTTTAAAACATTAATTCATATTTTTACTTTTCTTCCGATGACGATACCTTGCTACATTTTAGCTTATCAATATAATAGTCTTTTATCATACGGTGGGGAATTAAGTTTTTTAAGTTTATCTATTAGTTCACTTTTTGGGGCGGTTATTATTTACTCGCTATCGTTTTTTCCATATTCTTATATGCTTGTAAGAAGCTCTTTGAAAAAAGTCCCTTTTAATATTATTGAAACAGCAATTATAATTGATTCAAATTTTTTCAAAACATCATTGAAAATAATTGTACCTATTGTTAGTAAAAGTATTTTTGCAGCAGCCATTTTAATACTCGGTGAAGTTTTTAGTGACATTGGAGTAGTAGAATATTTTAATGTTCAAACAGTATCTACAATTATTAAAAGTACGTATATTATTAATAACAATTATGGATTAGCCATACAGTTAGGATTGAAATTTGGCGGTTTTATGATTTTTCTATTAGTGTTAGAATCATTACTTTTCCCTAAAATTCAATATACTACATCAAAGCAAAAAGCTGTGAAAGTAAGAAACCTCCATAAATTGTCAAAAGCTCTATATTACATATGCTTCGTTGTTTTAATAGCAGTTTCTTTCATTATTCCAGTTACTTTTATGATAAAATGGGTTTTTAATTCTTTTGCTTTTTATGATTTGCACCTGTACTTTAGCGCACTTTTTAACACAATCAAGATTTTAGTATTTGTGATTATAACTATTCTAGTAGTAGGTGTTTTAATATCACATATTACAGTCTTTAATAAGTATTTACGAAGTATATATACAATCTTTAATATGTGGTATGTTTTACCTAGCATTTTAATTGGTTTAATGTTGACAACATATTTCATGGCAATTAATAATATTTTTAATACGACAATTATTTCTAGTATTACTATTGTTATTCTTTTTATTGCCTATGTTATTAAATATCTACCAATTGCTATAAATATGATTACTAAATCTTATTTACAAATTAATAAAGGAATTATTGAATCAGCAGTAGTAATGAAGTCGAATCGCTTTAAAACATTTTTAGATATTGACTTAAAATTATTACGCCCTGCTTTAATTACTTCAACAGTAGTTTTAGTGACAGATATTGTAAAAGAATTAACATTGACTTATACACTAAGGCCATTTAATTTTGAAACGCTTTCGACGATGACAGCTTTATATGCGCGGGATGAAATGATTCATGAAAGTTCGTTATATTCACTAACAATTATAGTTATTTGCGTAATTGCTGTTTTAATTTTAACAAGAAAGGAGTTTAAAAAGTGATTGAATTAAAAAACATTACTTTTAAGTATGGAGAAGAAGTTATTTTTGAAAACTTCTCGTGTACTTTTGAAGCTAATAAATCATATGCTATCATAGGAAAAAGTGGTAGTGGTAAAACAACATTATTGCGTTTAATTATGGGGTTAGAAGATACAAGTGAAGGAATAATTAAAATTGGTGATAAATTTGTTAGTGGAACAAACTACCTTAAGCCTTCTAAAAGAGATATTGCAATTGTTTTTCAAGATTATGCACTTTTTCCACATCTATCTGTTAAAAAAAATATTTTGTATGGTATAAAAGATACAACACTTTTTTTTAATATTACAAGTGTATTAGAAATTGATCATTTAATAAGTAAAAGAACATATGAGTTGAGTGGTGGTGAACAACAACGTGTTGCTATTGCAAGAGCTATTATTCGCAAACCTAAATACTTATTATTAGACGAACCGTTTTGTAATTTAGATGAAAATACAAGAAAACATAGTAAGGCTTTAATTAAGGAAATTTGTGATAAAGAAAATATTCAACTTTTAATTAATTCACATAATTCATATGATTATGATGATTTAGTTGATGAAGTAATCGATATTAATAAGTTAAAAGAATGCTGCTACTAAAAGTAGTAGTTTTTATGTGTATTTAATTAAAAAATTCTATTTTATATGTATAGGATTTGAACTAAAATGAGTGTCTATAAGTTTATTAATAAGTTAGCTAGTTATGATTTATTATTCTTGCTATATTAAAAGTAAACAATATAGGTAATGATAGCAAAACTTATGATTATTATGTTATAATTATCAATAGTGAGGTGTTTATAATATGAAAAGAACAATTAAAAATCTAGAGATAGAAAATAAAAGGGTGCTCATTCGCGTTGACTTCAATGTTCCGATACAAAATGGTGAAATTGCGGATGATAAACGTATTATTAGTGCATTGCCGACAATTGAATACGCATTAGAAAAAAATAGCAAAGTTATTCTTTTTTCACACTTAGGAAGAATTAAAACAGAAGATGATTTAAGAAACAATAGCTTAGAAGTTGTTGCTAAGCGTCTAGCAGAGCTTTTAAAGCGAGAAGTTAAATTTTGTTTTACAACTCGTGGTGAAGAGTTGGAAAATATGGTGGAAAGTTTAGCTTCAGGTGAAATTATGCTTGTACAAAATACACGATATGAAGATTTAAATGGTAAAAAAGAGAGCAAGAATGATTTAGAATTAGCTAAGTATTGGGCAAGTTTAGGAGATATTTTCATTAATGATGCTTTTGGAACAGCACATCGCTCACATGCTAGTAATGTTGGTATTGCTAGTAATATTGCTGAAAATGGTATAGGTTTTTTAGTAGAAAAAGAAGTAGATTATTTAGAAACAGCTATTAAAGAGCCTCAAAGACCTTTTGTTGCTGTATTAGGAGGAGCAAAGGTAAGCGATAAGATTCAAGTTATTAACCGTTTATTAGAGATTGCCGATAAAATAATTATTGGTGGAGGAATGGCATATACTTTTTACAAAGCACAAGGTTATAATATTGGAAAGAGTTTGTGTGAAGATGAGCTAGTTGATTTGGCTAAAGAGCTTTTAGAAAAAGGAAAGGATAAGCTTATCTTGCCAGTTGATAGTCGTGCAACAACAGAATTTAGTAATGAAACAGAAATGGTTGTTGTTGATTATGATAAAGTATCTGATGATTTGATGTGTCTTGATATCGGACCGAAAACAGAAAAATTATTTGCAGAAATTTTAAGTACTGCTAAAACAGTTGTTTGGAATGGACCAATGGGAGTTTTTGAGTTTAGTAAATATGCTGAAGGAACTCTGAATTTTTGTAAGGCATTAGCTAGTTTAGAAGGAGCAATTACAATTGTTGGTGGTGGTGATAGCGCCAGTGCTGTTGAAAGTATAGGTTTTGAAAATTATTTTAGTCATGTTTCAACTGGTGGTGGAGCTAGTTTAGAATTTTTAGAAGGAAAGGTACTTCCAGGAATTGAAGTTATAGGAGAGATTAAATGAGAAAACCAGTTATAATAGGAAATTGGAAAATGAATAATAACTTTAGTGATTTGTTAGATTTCACTGAAGAAGTAAATGGGAAATTTCATGATTTAAATGATGTTGAAATTGGAATTTGTATCCCAAGTGTGTTCTTGATGGTTGCTGATAAAACAGGACCATTAAAGATAGGTGCACAAAATGTTTATTATGAAAAGAGTGGTGCTTTTACTGGAGAAGTTAGTGTTAGTCAAATTAAAGATTGTTTAGTTAGTTATTGTATTATTGGGCATAGTGAAAGAAGAACAATTTTTTGTGAAGATGACATGATTGTTAATAAGAAAATTAAAGCAGTAATAGCAGAAAATATCGTTCCAATTGTTTGTTTTGGTGAAAATTTGGATGAATACGAGCAAGGTATAAGTAAAGAAGTTGTGAAAAGACAATTAGTTAATAGTTTAATTGGAATTGATTCGATTGAAAATTTTATTTTTGCTTATGAGCCGATTTGGGCTATTGGAACTGGTAAAACCGCTACTAGTGAATATGCTAATATGATGTGTAAATATACTCGTGAAGTTTTAACAGAGTTATATGGTGATGCTACTTCAATAAGAATTCAATATGGTGGTAGTGTAAAACCAAATAATATTAAGGAATTATTATCGATGAGTGATATCGATGGAGCACTTGTTGGAGGAGCAAGTGTTAAAGCAGAAGATTTTATAAAATTAGTTTCAGAATCCTTATAAAAACAGCGATAGCTGTTTTTTATCTTATCTTGGAAGTTAGAGAACATCATGTTTAATATTATAGATTTAATGTGGTATAATTATATAGAATGAAGAAAGGATGTGTGTAATGAAGCCGATTGTATTAGCAATTTTAGATGGTGTTGGACTAGCAGATGAGAGTTTAGGAAATGCCTTTTCTAGAGCTGAAAAACCTAACATTGATTACTTGTTTAAACGTTTTGATTTTACAACTTTAAAAGCAAGTGGACAAAGAGTAGGTCTTCCTAAAAATCAGATGGGTAATTCTGAAGTAGGGCATTTAAACATTGGTGCAGGTAGAGTAGTTTATCAAGCATTAGAATTGATAAATAATTCAATAGCAAATGATGAGTTAAAGAATCGTGATGTCATACAAAAAGCAATTGAGCATGCTAAAAATAATAATAGTAAAGTTCATGTTATGGGATTACTTAGTGATGGTGGAGTCCATTCACACATTAATCATTATAAAGAAATTATTAAATTGATTGATGATGCAAACTTAGAAGTTGTTAGTCATGCTATTTTAGATGGAAGAGATGTAGGACCAAAAACTGCCCTTTTATACATTGAAGAATTAAAATCTTTGACAGATGATTTGAATAATGGTCATTTAGCTACTGTTGGGGGAAGGTTTTATGCAATGGACCGCGATAAACGCTATGAACGTACACAAAAAGCATATTCTGCGATTGTAAATGCAGAGGCGAAAGTTTTTGCATCAGCTAGTGTTGGAGTTGAAGCTAGTTATGCAGAAGATGTGTTAGATGAGTTTGTTGTTCCATTTGTGATAAACGGATATGAGGGAGTCAATGATAATGATGTATTTATTTTTGTAAACTTTCGACCTGATCGTGCTATCCAAATTTCAAATGCTATTATCGACAGTGATTTTGCTGGATTTGCAAGAAAAGTAAAAGATAATTTATATTATGTTTCGATGACAAAATATACGGGAGTTAATTCAGAAGTTATTTTTGAAAATGAAAAAATAAAAAATGGATTAGGTGAATTTTTAGCAAATAATGGCTATAAGCAATTGCGTATAGCAGAAACTGAAAAGTATGCACATGTAACTTTTTTCTTTGATGGTGGTGAAGAAAAGGACTATCCAGGATTGAAGAAAGTTTTAGTTCCTTCTCCAAAAGTTACAACATATGATTTAAAGCCGGAAATGAGTGCATGTGAAGTTACGAATAATCTTTTAATGGAATTGGATGAGGATGTAGATGTAGTTATTTTAAATTATGCTAATCCTGATATGGTAGGGCATACTGGTAATATTGAAGCTACAATATGCGCCGTTGAAAAAGTTGATGAGTGTTTAGGCATGGTGTATCGTAAAGTTAGTAAGTTAGGTGGTACAATGATTATTACTGCAGATCATGGTAATAGTGAAATGCTTTTAGATGATGCTGGAAATGTTGTAACGGCACACACGACAAATGAAGTTCCATTTATCATTACTAATGAAAGTATTAAATTAAAAAGTAATATGAGTTTGTGTGATATTGCTCCAACGATTATTGAATTATTAGATGAAAAAAAGCCAGTCGAGATGAGTGGTGAATCAATTATAAAGGAGAAATAAAATGAGTAGAATTATAAAAGTTTATGGTAGAGAAGTTATGGATTCAAGAGGTAATCCAACAGTTGAAGTAGAAGTTACAACAGCTAATGGATCTTTTGGAAGATATATTGTGCCAAGTGGTGCTTCAACAGGTGAGCACGAGGCAGTTGAGTTACGAGATAATGATAAGAGTCGTTATTTAGGAAAAGGAGTTTTACAAGCAGTTACTAATGTTAATGAAGTTATTGCACCAAAAGTTGTAGGGATGGATGTTTTAGAGCAAGAAAATATTGATCGTTTAATGATTGAATTAGATGGAACAGATAATAAAGGAAAATTAGGCGCAAATGCTATTTTAGGGGTTTCTCTTGCTGTAGCTAGAGCAGCAGCTAATTTTAAAGGTATTGAGTTATATGAATATTTAGGTGGTGGAAATGTGTTACCAACACCGATGATGAATATTATTAATGGTGGAAGTCATGCTGATAATAATGTTGATTTTCAAGAGTTTATGATTATGCCAGTAGGGGCGCCTACTTTTAAGGAAGCTTTGCGTATGGGAGCTGAAGTTTTCCATAATTTAAAAGCTGTTTTGAAAGCTAAGGGTTATAACACGGCAGTTGGTGATGAAGGTGGATTTGCGCCAAATTTAAAAAGCAACGAAGAAGCTCTCCAAACAATTATTGAAGCAATTCAAAAAGCAGGGTATGAACCTGGAAAAGATGTTTGTTTAGCAATGGATGTAGCTTCAAGTGAGTTTTATGATAAAGAGCGTAATGTTTATGTTTTAGCTGGTGAAGGTGGTAAAGAACTAGATTCAAAACAATTAAGTGATTTTTATGCTAATTTAGTAGATAAGTATCCAATTGTTTCAATCGAAGATGGATTGGATGAAAATGATTGGGATGGATGGAAATATCATACGGAAGTTTTAGGTAGTAAAATTCAATTAGTTGGGGATGATTTATTTGTTACTAATGCTAAGCGTTTAGATCAAGGTATCAATAATGCGATTGCTAACTCAATTTTAATTAAAGTAAATCAAATTGGGACATTAACAGAAACTCTAGAAACAATAGCAATGGCAACAAAAGCAGGGTATACATCAGTTATTTCACATAGAAGTGGCGAAACTGAAGATTCAACAATAGCAGATCTTGCTGTAGCTTTAAGTACAGGACAAATTAAAACGGGTTCTTTAAGTAGAACAGATCGTATTGCTAAGTATAATCAGTTATTAAGAATTGAAGATCATTTAGGAAGTAAAGCAGTTTATAAGGGACGTAAGAGTATAAAAATGCAATAAAATAGAGGTGTAATTTATGATCTATAATAATTTACGCATACATTTAATTGATAAGATTTTAGAAAATGCTTATTTAAAAATAGAAAATAAAAAAATTGTGGAAATTGGTACTGATTATAGTGGTGGAGTAGACTGTCATAATGCTGATGTCATTCCAGGATTTATCGATATACATGTGCATGGAAGTAATGGTGCTGATTTTATGGACGGAACAGAAGAAGCTCTTGATGTAATTACTAGTAATTTAGTTACAGAGGGGGTTACTTCTGTTTTAGCTACAACAATGACAAGTTCTTCAAAAAAGTTAGTTAATGTTTTAGAAAATATTGCAAACTATAATTATAAAAAAGGTCATTGTAAAATTGTAGGGATTCATTTAGAAGGGCCTTTTATTAATGTAAGCAAAAAAGGTGCACAATCACGTACTCATATCCAAGACTTAGAAGTAGCAACTATGGAACAGTATTTAGCGGCTAGTCAAAATATGATTAAGATTTGCACTTATGCACCTGAGCTTGATCCAGGTTATAATTTCACAAAATTTTTAATTAAAAAAGGTATTACTCCATCAATTGGACATAGTGATGCATCTTGTAACACTTGTAATAAAGTTATGGATATGAGTAGTAGCTTACATTTAACACACCTTTATAATGCGATGAAACCTTTTAGTCATCGTGATCTAGGTGTTGTTAACTTTGCTCTTGAAAAAAAACCAATGGTAGAATTGATTGTAGATGGAATACATGTTGATCGAGATGTCGTTAAGTTTACTTATCAGCATTTTGGAAAAGAAAATATCATGTTAGTTACTGATGCAATTGAAGCTAAGAATCTTGAACCAGGAACGTATACTCTTGGAGGACAAAAAGTTATTGTTAAGGATGGCGAATGTCGTTTAGAAAGTGGTGTTTTAGCAGGTTCTATTTTACGTTATGATACAGCTTTTCAAAATATGATGGATTTTTGTGAGATTAATATTTTAGATGCGATGGTCATGACATCTTACAATCAAGCTAAAAGTTTAAATTTAGAACTTATAGGTGAAATTAAGGTAGGTAATTATGCTGATCTTGTTTTTCTAGATGAAGAAAAAAAAATTATAAGGACAATAGTTGAGGGAGAAATTGCATATGAGTCAGTTTAAAATTTTAATAGTTGATAGTTATGAAGAAGTGAGCAAGGAAGCTTTTAAAATTTTTAAGAAAGCTTTTGATAGAGGTGCAAAAAATATTGGTTTAGCGACAGGTTCAACTCCTATTAGACTATATGAGTTGTTTATTGAAGATTATAAAAAAAATAAAATTTATGAACAATTAAATTATTTTAATTTAGATGAGTATCACGGGTTAGTTAAAGAACATCCTCAAAGCTATTATAGCTTTATGCAAGAAAAGTTATTTAAGCATATTAATGCTAGGCATACATATATTCCTGATGGAAATAAAAGTATTGAAGAAAGCATTACTGAGTATCAAAAAATTTTAGATGAAAATCCTATTGATATTCAGCTTTTAGGAATTGGTAACAATGGGCATATTGGGTTTAATGAACCCGGTACACCTTTTGATATTAAAACTAATTTTGTCAAGTTGAAAAATATGACGAGACAAGCTAATAAACGCTTTTTTGATAATGATATTACACAAGTACCAGAGTATGCAATTACGATGGGAATTGCAGATATTATGGCTGCTAAGAAGATAGTAGTTTTAGCTAGTGGGGAAGCTAAGGCAGAGGCAGTACAAAAAATGATTCAAGGTGTAGGTACTGTTGATATGCCAGCATCAGCTTTACAAAAGCATCCAGATGTAACTGTAATTGTTGATTATAAGGCTGCTAAAAAATTGAATTTGCCATATCTTTGCGTAGATGTTAGTAGTACACGTATTAAAATTGCTAAGTTTAATAATAACTATATGTTTGAAAATTTAGTAATTGAAGATATTGATAATCGCGATATTGTGGAAATTGTGGAAAACTTGATTGATAAATATTTAACAGATGAAATGTATAAAATAGGTGTTAGTATTTCAGGCCATGTTTTAAATGGAGTTGTTAACTCTCCTAAATTAGGTTTTGATAATTTTAATTTAGAAAGACATTTACGTAAACGTTTTTCCAAATTAGTAAAAGTTGTAAATCGTGCAAATGTTTCAGCTTATGGAGAGTATAAAACTAATTTTTCAACTTATGACTCTCTTTATTATATGTCTCTTGGAACAGGTATTGGCGGTGGTTATATTGCTAACCAAAAAATAGTTTCTGGTGCTCACGGTTTAGCTGGAGAATTAGGACAAATTGTCGATAGAGCAAGTGAATTGACACTAGAAGAATATTATCATAATTTCTTGAAGAGTGATAGTAATCAATTTATTAATGGTTTAGCAGCAGCTATTCAAAATATTATTCATATCGTTGAACCAGAAGTAATTATGATTGATTTGAAAAATCCTAAAGTACAACCAGAAATTATTGAAGAAGTAGAAAATAAAGTTAAAAAATTCTTGTTTAGTTGGACAGATGAAATAAGGTGTAAGATATATCTTTCTAAATTAGAGCATGAAAGCTTAATTGGAATGGGTTATTATATGAGAGATTGTTAAATGAGGTGAGAAAATGGCAATTGCAGTATTAACAAGCGGGGGAGATTCCCCAGGAATGAATACAGCACTTCGCGCAATTGTACGTAGTGCTTTAAGAAAAGATTTAGATGTTTACGGTATTTATGAAGGATATATGGGTCTTTATCATAATAAAATTGAGAAAATGAATCGTAAGAGTGTTGCAGAAATTATTGATAAAGGAGGAACGGTTCTTCTATCAGCACGTTTTGAAGAATTTCAAGAGAAGTCAATTAGGCAAAAATGTGCGAGTAATTTACGTGCTTTAGGAATTGATACGCTTTTTGTAATTGGAGGTAATGGTTCTTATGAAGGATTAATGCTTCTTAGTGAAGAAGGAATAAATTGTGTTGGTATACCAGGAACAATTGATAATGATATTCGCGGAACAGAATATACTATTGGATTTGATACAGCACTTAATACAGCAGTAGATGCGATCGATAAAATTCGTGAAACATCTAGTTCACATCAGCGTTGTAGTATTGTGGAAGTGATGGGACGTTATAATGGAGATATTGCTTTACATTCGGCAGTTGCATGTGGAGCAGAAGAAGTAATTTCTGTAGAAACGGGAACAGATTCTAAAAAAGTTTTGAACCGTTTATCAATGCTGAGTAAGATTGGAAAAAAACATGCACTAATTGTTATTAGTGAGCATACGATTCCTGTTGATGAACTCGCTAAAGAGATTGAGCAACAAGAAGATCTTAAAGTAAATAAAGTTATTTTAGGATACATTCAACGTGGAGGAAAGCCGAGTGCTTTTGATCGTGCGCTAGCTACAAAGATGGGTCATTTTGCCGTAGAAAAAGTTATACAAGGTGAAAAAAACTTTCTCGTTGGAATTTATATGAACCGTTTAAATACAATGTCGTTTGAACAATACCGTAACTTTGATGATGAAGTAGACCAAATGTATAAAGAATATTTATACAAAATTGTACAAGATGTTAGATAAAAAGAAAAGCAAGAATTAGTAATCCTAATTCTCGCTTATTTTTTTATTTAGTCTCTAAAATACCGTATAATCCATCACGCCTACGATATAAAACGCTTACAGCATCAATATCGACATCATGATAAACATAGAAATCGTGATCAATTAACTCCATTTGTAAAATAGCTTCTTCAATGCTAATCGGAATTAATTCTAGTTTTTTAGTTTTAACAACAATTTCATCTTCATGATCTTCTTTTTCATAATTTAATTCAAACTCATGTGGAAGTGATTTGTGATGTAAATTTCTTGTTAAGCGTGTTTTGTTTTTTCTAATCTGTCTTTCTAATTTATCAACCGCATGATCAATTGCCGTATATAAATCATCATGCTTTTCTTCAATACGTAGGGTATAATGTTTCGTTGGTATAGTAATTTCTACTTTATGAAAATGTGGATAAACTTTAACGACTACATTTGCATCTAATTCAGTTGTAAAATATTTATCAAGTTTGGAAATCTTATTCTCAAAATGCTCTTCAATACCTTGTGTTACTTCAATATTTTTTCCGTGTATGTGATATCTCATATATATCCCTCCTGTTTCTTAAAATAATTATAACAAAAAGTTGCTTATTTTTCAAAACAAAGTAGTTAAATTTTGCGAATTAAAGTAAATGTTTTAACGATATTATCAAATTCTAATAATTCATAAATTTGTAAAAGCGTAGCACCAGTTGTGTAGATGTCATCAATAATTAAAATTTTTTTACCACTAATTTTTTTAGTAAGCTGGAAAACAGGAGGATTTTTTAGCCGTTCTTGAAAAGTTTTTAGGCTCTGTGTTGAGTCATCTAGACGCTTTAAACAATCAATAATAGGTAAATTTAGCATTTTAGCAATGATTAAACTTTGATTAAAAGTTCGCTCTTGTAAACGTTTTTTGCTTAGCGGTACAACAATAATAGAATAACCTTTAAATTGTTTAGATATTGCTCGCAAATCTTTTTTAAAAAGCAATAAAAGCTCTTTTTCTCTTTGTACTTTTATACGGTAAATAAGATAGTCAATAAAATCATTACTAAAATAAAGTGCAGTATTTTCAAATGTTTTAACACAAAAATGTTTACCGTGTTGCATGCAATATTCACACCCCCCTATATCTAGATATAATAAACTTTGATAACATTTATAGCAAAATAGCTCAGGACTAAACAAAGTTTTAAAAGTTATCTGTTCTTTAAATCTCGAAAAGCAGCTTAGACATTTGTAAATACCGATTCATCTCCTTAATGTGTTTAAGAGCTCTATAAATTGCAATAGAATAACAATTATCAATAAAGTAAACACTATTTTTTTGATAATCATGATGACGATTAACTCTTCCTGCTATTTGAATTAAAATATTTTTTGTGAAAACACGATGTGAAGCTTGATAAACAATTACATTAATATTTTTGAAAGTAACACCGCGCTCTAAAATAGTAGTAGTAAGTAATAGACCACCATTTTTGCGAAAAGTAGTAATTATTTCTTGCTGATTACGCGTTCTACTATGAATAACAGCGTGGGGGACATGTAAGTTTTTAGAAAAATTTTCTAGAGAAGTAATTGACGGAAAAAATATGAGAGTATTCTTTTGAAGAATATTATTCAAGTAACTATATGATTTTATGATTGGTAGTGGTAATTCAAAGTTGTGATAACGTTTATAAATAGTCAGTACTTTAAATCCTTTTTCAATTTTTAAAGGGGTTGCACTCATAAAAATTTGCCGACCACCTTCTTTAAGTGCTTGAAAAAGTCCTCTGTATAATATCATATCATCATATAGTGGGAAAGCATCAATTTCATCGACAATTATTAGATCAAATTCTTTTTTATAATTTAATAGTTTTTGTGGTGTCATTAAAAAAACACTCGCTTGTTTTTGAACTTGCTTACCATAAAGAGGATGAAAATAAATATTAAAATCGCCATTAAAACGAGAAGCTAATTCCGTAAGTAAGGTGATACGGGGAATAACAATAACAATGCGCTTTTTTTTATTAACAAAGTTTTTAATGACTTGATATAATAATTCTGTTTTTCCACATCCACAAACAGCATTGATGAAAATGTGATTTGTTTTGATAATTTCTTCTAGTTTCATACTAAAATAAATTTGTGTTGGTGTTAAGTTATAAGCTAGGTTGAAATTAGCTTTTGGAAAAATGTACGTCAGAGGATCTTGCTTTGTTTTTAAACATGTATATTTTAAATGCCGACATTTTAGACAATAAAAACAATTTTCATGCAATAAGCATTTTTTAAATTTTAAACGATTTTTATTTAAGCACTTTGGACAATACATAAAATCTCACCCCCTTTTATTTTCTTAAGCGAGTGAGATTTTCATTTTTTATTTCGTAAATACGCTAAATAATTAATAATGCATCTTTGACGATCGTTGTAGGTTAATGATTTAATAACTATCTTGCCATACCCTCTTAAACTTATTACATCATCAACGCCTAGTGATTTTGTTGGCTTAGTTATAACTTTGCCATTAATTTTAATATTTTGTTCTTTAATTAAATTAGTCGCTTTTTTTCGATTCATATTAAATGTTTTAGAAATAACAGCATCTAAGCGAGGGCTATTTATAAAGGCAGTTCTAATAATAGGTATATTTTTCAAAGTAAGTTCTAAAACTTTTTCTAATTTCACATGGCATTTGTTAATAATAATTTCTTTGCTTTGGATGATGTCGATAATTTCATCAGCAATAATAATGAAAAAGTTTTCATCTTCTATGATATCACCTAAATATTTTTCATCTATTCCTACATTGTAGAAGTACCATTTAATTGATGCGTGTGTTAGTCGGTAGAAACGATTATCATATTTTAATTGATAAATATTCAAGTTGAAATGTGATTGTTCTTTTTGATGACTTAAATATGCTCTTTTTAGTTTGGCCTCGCAGTAACCACCAAAAAACTCTACTTGGTAGTTAGAGCAAAGAGCTTTTAACGTTTGTTGTTCTTCCAATGAAAGAAACGGTGTTAAGAAATAAGCGTGTTGTTTAAGTTTGTTTAAGTATTTTTTCATAGTTTTTCCTCACTATTTTATTATAAGATAAAACTAATACATATGCAAAGAAATGTATAAATAAGGTATTATTTTTGTATAAATTTCGCTTTCAACAATGAAAGACAAGAAATATTGTGAAATAATGTGTAAGAAAAGGAGGGGTAAAAATGAATCATGTTGTAATCGTAGGACGCATTGTTAGAGAGCCTGAACTAAAAGAAACATCAGTTGATACAAAAGTTTTAAATATTACGTTAGCAGTTGATCGTTCTTTTAAGAATGCTAATGGTGAATACGAAGCTGATTTCATTGATTGTATTTTATGGAAAGGCATAGCTAAATCAACAGCAGAGCATTGTAGTAAAGGAGATCTTATAGGTATTAAAGGGCGTCTACAAACTAGAAGTTATGTTTATGATGATATTAAAAGGGTTGTTAGTGAAGTAGTAGCTGAGAAAGTAACATTTTTATCATACAACAGAAACAAAGATAAAGAAGAGGAATAGTAGAAAGAGCCACTGTGAGAGCAGTGGTTTTCATTAATTAAGCAGATTGAGTTATTGATAACATTAATTGTGCTATAATCACTGATATGTAATATAGATGTGAAGGACTTATTTGCTGGAACATCTGAATATAAAAATGAAATTGAAAGGCTTGAAATGATAACTCCTGTATGTAGGAGTGCATAAAATCGGGTAGAAAAAGACATGATTTATGTTGTAGGAATTGTTAAATCAAATTTATTAAAGCATTTGTGTATGGTTTATAGTAGAGATTATTGTGCATCAAATGAAATTTATGAAAGAATTAAAAGTACTATAAAAAAATGGTATAGAAGTAATTCTCAACATAGAACTAGAAGAAACAAATGAACTTGGTAAATTAAAAAAGTTGATCTACTAGGTGCTACATATCTAAGAGTACGAGGAATGTGAGAGGAATCCCCTTTCAAAGTATTTGAATATGTGTACAAAAGAAATATGGAAAATGAATTTAATTTTATAGCAATAGTTAATTTAGAAAATACAATACTTTTACAAATACAAAAGAATTAGAAAAATTAGCTACTTCTAACAATAGATTATCAATAACAGATATAATAATTAAGAATATAAAATAAGCTTTTGTCAAGAAATCTGTGTAGGTTTGCTTCAAATTATAAACATTTGTCAAAATTGACTGATATTTATCATCAATCATGAGTTGATTTAAGACCATTGACCAGTTCATAACATACCTCACTTTCATTTAGATTCGAGTTCATCAATTCGCAAATACAACCCATAAAAAAGTATTTTTCACTCACGAAAGATCCTTTTTAACACATTTTTCTCAGACTTGAATGTACTGCTTCTACTTCATTTATTGTATACACTATTTTTCTTACTTCACTTCCTAAATTATACAATTGTTCTATATGAATATAGTTATTATTCCACACTCTAAGAACTTCAGAGTAACTTGACCATTTCTTATTTAATTCTTCAAATGCTAGGTTACTCATTTCTAAATTATTAACTGCATATACTTTCTTTAAATCTTGACAGCATTCTTTCATATATTTACGCATATTAAATTCATATATTTTTTCAATTGATAGCTCATTCCTCTTGAAGCCATTGCTAATATACGTTCTTTAACATCACTTATATCCTTTTACCTATTAGGTACAATAATTGGTTCAAAATCACCATTTCTGTTTCTTGGTACATTAATTTCCAGTCCTCCTAAATATGCTTTTACTTTCTTGCTAGTACTGCCATTTCTTCCATTTTTAGTGATAACTTCTGCATAATCATTTTTCTCATATCCTAGATGCCCACCGAGTTCACTCTCAAGCATTTTCAAGTGTATCACCTAGCACTTCTTTAAGAGTATTATGAATATCATCAGTCGTTTTTGAATCATACTCTTCTGTTATCTTTGAAAATTTTCTTTCTCTTTTTGTCATAGTTTATTCTACCTCACTTTTAAACTACTATACTAAATATTGTTGCAAAAGAAAAATCTGCGCAAATTTACTTCACACAGATTACTCTACACTCCCTTTATGAGAGAAAAAACAATCTAACGATTGTTTTTTAGTATAAACTTTGTAATTCTGTTAAATACTCATCAATAATTTCTTTAGCTTCCTTATAGTCCATACTGTCTTGGTCTTCTCTTTTAGGAGTTAACTTATTTTCTTTAACATCATAAGAATAATGCTCATAATGAATAGTTATCTTTCCATCCACTTCATTGTAAATTTTCTTCTCAACTAATAAAGCATTGGCATTTTCAGGGTGAACACTAACAATGTATGAAACATCTTCAAAGTTCTTCTCCATAATTAAGTTAATTGACTTTCCGTCAGCAGTATCATCTTGTTGGAAGTAGAAAACAGTTTTCTTAACTGTAACTTTTCCTTTAGTAGTAATATCAGGACCTGATTCCTTCATAAATGTTACTCTTGAAGAGTTTGTCCCATTTTCATAAGCTTTATAACCACTGTCACTGACAAGTTCTTCTAATTCATCTCCAGTTGTAGTGTCTTCATTTAATGCTTCCATTGAAGCGACACGTTCTTTAACTTCACTACTTGATGGTCCAGTAGATGAATTAATAATAAAATATCCGACAACTAAAGTTATTGCAGTAGCCGGTAATAGTAATAGTAATAAAAGTTTTTTTGAATAATTTTTCACTTTCTTTTCTCCTTGATATTGTTCTTATTGTTTAACATTATAATTATACATTATTACAAAGGATTATGCAAGGATATTTTCACAATAAAATTCTTTTGATTGTGCTCTTACAATAGGAATAAAGAATTGCACTCTGTAATGTAAACGCAGTAAACACAAATTATCTATTTGTTATGGGTTTGCTATGTGAGAAAGGTCTAAAAATGAAAATAATACCTTCAATCTCTAATTAAAATAATCAGTAATTAGTTACTCTTGTTAGATTTAGAGTGTTACACGTTGCTTATATAGTTGCTCATGAATGTAATTTGTTAAAATTAGTCATAACCTTACTTTAAATTAATGAATAATATGCATAGATGAATTTTCAAGACATTGACATATTAAAGTATCTAGTTATAAATCAACTTTATTTGAAACTCTATTAGTAAAGTTTAAAGTGGGACATAAATTAACTAAGTTGCAGACTTATGGCATAATAAGAAAGTTGAATGTAATCACTATGAAAACAACATCAAACTCTAAGTTGTCAATATATTTATTGTTGAAACATAGACATGTGATAAGTTAATAATTTTAACAATAAAACGCTTTTAAGTTAAGTATCATTTACAACAGAATAAAGAAATCAGAGTAAGGAACACCGCTACATAATATAAGTGTACACTAAAAAGAAAGAAAATCTAGTAAAATAGTTTAACAATAGTTTAAAAAAGTTTGAAAATAGTTGAAAATGTTAAAAAAAGTTTAAAAATAGTTAAAAGTTATGTTATAATATATACACCAATACCATAAATAATTTGTATTGTTATTATATTAATATTTTTGAGTTGACAAAGTGAAGTTAAGATTGATTAACAAAAGTAGCAGATTAATTCAGAAATTCAAAGTATTTTAGAGAAGGGAAACGAAGGGAAACTTTATGAAAAAATTTAAAAAAGTTATATTAAAAACATTATTAGTTTTGGGACTTGTAATAACACAATTTTCACAATTTTCAACGCTAAGTATAAAGGAAGGGAAGAGTGTAGAAGCTGAGACCGAAGAAGGGTTAAAGCTTAATCCTGGTGCGATGACTCCTAATACTGATGGTTATGGGTATATAAGAGTTGCAAAGGTTACGGACCCGCATAATAAAAAAGAAGTGTTTCAACTTTGGTACACTTCTCATGGTACAAATGGTACAACTTTCTATGTTGATAGTATTTCGGGAATGATTTATTCCACAGGTACTTCAGCTAATCACCTAGGGCGTTCTGGGTCTAACAACAACTTTTTACCTGTAGAATTTGATGATAGTGGTTATACTGGAGAAGTTTTAGATGTACAGATAAATGACAATAGTACTGTGCTTTTTACATCTACTGGTGAAGTATGGAGAACAGGGTATACATTTGATTCTACGTTTGGAAGTGGAGCAAGTACTGTAACTAGCAAATTTGTTAGGGTTCCACAGTCAAAATTTAATGATGAAAAAGTTGTTGATTTGGAATCATTTAGAGGTGGAACTCTTGTTCTTACAGAAACTGGAAAAGTTTTCTTTTCTGGTAGTGAGGGTAGAGAATTGTTTGGTACTGCTTTTGGAGATAAAACTGATTTCACTGAGATGACAGGAACTAATCTTCCTGAAGGAAAGAAAATTACTGAGATGTGGGGAAATCAAGGATCGTATAATGTACGTGACGAAAGAATGTTTATTGTAAAAGCAGAGGACGGAAGTTATTATGGAGCATCAGTTGGTACAGCTGGATCAGTAGGTGCCGGATCGTCTTTTGCTTCAAACGCAGATACTAGAGGTTGGCAACCGTTAATGGAAACTGTTGATGGTGCAGAGCGACGTGTTGCTAAGAATTCAATTGTTGATTTTGCCACTTATGATTGGTATATTACCTATGCATTGAGAACAGATGGATCTGTTTGGTATTCTGGTAGAGAAAACCATGGTACAGTATATGCCGGTAATGGTGCTAGTAATGATGAAGTAGTATCGTTTACACCTCATCCATATTTTACAAGTGATGTTAAAGCAATATTTACTGGTGGAGTAACATCTCTAGTTCAAAAGACAAATGGAGATGTATGGGTATCAGGAGAAAATTATCGTGATTTGGGTACAGTTACGGCACAAGAAACATATATTGACCCCAATTGTGCAATAGGAGGACCTCGAGTTTGTTACATAGATACAGTAGCAAATTTAAACAGTCCTGATAATTATTTTAGTTCGACAACTTGGAATAAAAAAGAGATTTTACGTTACCAATTTGCTATTGGTGGATTTGATAACTCTTTAGCGATTGATCAAGATGGGTTTTTAAGAGCGGCAGGTTATAATTCAATGGCTAACACAATGGCATATTCTACACAAGGTATTTTTCCTCCTGTTATTAGTGAGTCTGTTATTAGAACTGTTGAAAATTATCCGCATGAATCAGATGATCGTATGGTTTGGTATTATGACTTAAGAGATGAAAAAACTAGAACTAACGCACGTATAAATGGTGAATATAAGCTTTATGATACTATATATCTTGCTAGGCCTTTAGCAATGTTTTCTGATGGGGATAGTGAAGATAACAGATTAAATCCTGGTAACGTAGAACTTGGTCCTATTAGAGGGACAGAGTATGCGTTTGAGAAAACAGGTAAAACACAATATGACGTTAAATTGGATTATACATTATATGAGTGGGATCCAGTTGAAGAAGCTCCAATAGTTCCAGCATCTCCAGCACAATCTGCTACTGGAGTGGTAGTGAATGATAAAACAATTAATTTTGACACATCTAGTTTAAATACTGGACATTATGCAATAAAAATGGTTAGATATACATCGAGTCCCACAGCGAAATATACAACGAAAACGTATTATGAACCATTTGAAATTATTAACGCTCCTGAATTAGTTGTAAACCCAGAGATAGAAGAAGTTCCAATTGCTGAAATTGGAAGTTATAATGTTATAAATGGAGTTACAGCAACTGATAAGGAAGATGGCAATTTAACTAGTAGTATTAAAGCTGACACTACATTTTCTTCAGATACTCCAGCAGGTGTACATAAAGTAAAGTACAGTGTAGTAGATAGTGATGGTCATGAAAGTACTGGAGAAAGAATAGTTATTGTTCAAGATGGTACAATTAATGTAGGAACTAATTACATTATAGATATTGATGACATTAATTTGATGGTTAGTGAAGTGAATATGTCAGATAAATCAGAACAAGCTCTATCAAAATCAAATGTAAAAGTTTATGATATAAAAGGAAATGCTATTTCAGAAGATGATGAAATTTTTAAATCACTGTCTGTAAGTTTTGGCGTTCCAGAATTTACAAATGAGGATGGGACATATGCCTATAGTATTAGTGTAGGTGGAACTAGTGAAACTCCTGATGCAAAGGCTACAGCAAATATTATAGTGGATGCAGGAAATGCACCGACTATTACGTTTGATGAAAGTGTAGTAGTGCTAGATATGAGAAAAGATGAGCATACTAATTATAACCCTAATAAAAATGTTACATTGTCTGATATTGAAGATGATGCTAAGGGACTAACGCTTACTTCAACTGTTGATACTGTGATAGATGGTACGACGTCAAAAGGGGTTTATCGTGTTAAATATACAACAACTGATTCAGATTTAAATACTACAACAGAGTATAGAACAGTAGTTGTAACAGATGGAACTATTGTTGTAGGAACAGATTATATTATAGAATCTGGTGATTTTGAGTTAATGGTTAGTGAAGTAAATATGACAGATAGAAATACTCAAGTATTAGAGAAATCTCAGTATAAAGTATATGATAAATCTGGAATTGCAGTGACAGATCAAAAAGTTGAAGTTATTTACTCAACACCAGAATATACAAATGTTGCTGGGGAGTATATATATAATATAAAAGTTGTTGCTGATGCAACTGCTTCTGCTCCTGCTACTATTACGGTATTAGGGGGAGAGGCTCCAACTATTACAATCGACCCTAAAGTTGAAGAAATATCTCTATCAGAGGTTGAGGCTGGAAATTATGATTATATGAAGAATGTTACTGTAAAAGATAAAGAAGATGATGCTGCTGGGAAAACTCTTAAAGTTGAAACATCAATGACAATAGATGATACAACAGAGGCGGGAGTTTATACAGTTACATATACGGTAACAGATTCAGATTCAAATACTGTCAGTGCTGAAAAAGTAGTAGTAGTAAATGATGGAACATTTGTTGTCGGAAATGAATATATAATTAAAGCAAGTGATTACGCTATCAGATCAGGAGAAGTTAAAACTGTAGCTAGTGAAAAAGCACAACAAGTTATTGATTTATCGCATGCTAAAGTTTATGATTTAAATGGGAAACTTTTAGAAAAATCTGAATATGATATGAGTGTTGAATATGTAGCACCAGAATATAATTCAGCAGCTAGAGAGTATCAAGCATTTATTGTAGTAGGGGAAGATAAAAAAGGTATTTCTATCGTTGTTTCAAGAGGAGAAACACCTACACTAGATGTTACCCCAAGTTTTGTAAGTCTTAATGAGAATACTGTTGGAAGTTACAATTATATGACAGGTGTAAGTGCAACAGATAAAGAAGATGGAGATCTTACAAGTAAAGTAGCTATGGATATGGAATTTGATAAAGACACACCTGAAGGTGTTTATAGAGTGACATATTCTGTTGAAGATAGTGATGGGAACTCAGTGGAACAAGTGAGGGTAATTGTAGTAGATCGTGGAAATATTGAAGTGGGAACAGATTATATTTTGGAAGCGCATAGCTTTACTCTTAGAAAGAGTCAAGTTGATGTTGCAGCTAAAGACACTCAGGTAATAAAGAAAGGTCAAGTTAAAGTCTATATTAAAGAAAGTGGTAATGAAATTACTGATCCCAACCCAGCAGCAACAGATTTTGATGTAACATATGGTGACCCTGAATATACAAATGTAGTCCACGATGGCTATAATATTACGATTGGATATATGGACGATGTTAGTAGGAGCATTAAGGCAAATGTAATATCAGGTGGAACTCCATCTATTATTGTTCCTGAGTTCGAAAATATTCTTTTAGAGGATTTAGAATCATATGATGCAATGAAAGATGTAATAGTAACAGATCCTGATCAGTCAGCGGATACACTAGAAGTAACGATGAGTGAAAATATATCATCTGGAACAAAGCCAGGAGTTTATCCTGTAACATATACTGTTACTGATGAAGATGGCAATACTGCAACTGATGTTAAAGTAGTAATTGTAAATGATGGTAATTATAAAAATGGAGATAACTATATCTTAAAAGCAACAGACTTCAAATTAAGAGTAGGTGAAGTAGATCTTGTAGATAAAAATGGGCAAGTATTTGATAAGGCTGGTGTAGAAATATTTAATAAGGCAGATGGAACAATTAATACAGATGCAACTATAACTTATACATATGAAAGTCCTGAGTATACAAATGTAGCTTCTGAAACACCATACAAGATTAATATAGATGTTGAAGGAGATGTTGAGGCATTCATTGATGCTACAGTAATTGAAGGAGAACCCCCTACAATTACTGTTACACCATCAATTGTTGAATATAAACCAGAAACTATAGGTGATTATAAATATATGAGTGGTGTGACAGTAACGGATGTTGAAGATGATGCAGCAGGAAAAACTGTGGATGTTACTGTTGATAAAACTATTAATGCATCAACTAAGGTAGGAATATATGTAGTAACTTATACTGCAACAGATAGTGATGGAAATACTGCAACAGCTAAAAGAACTGTTGTTGTAAATGATGGAAGATATGTAGTAGGAGATACACATATTATTGAAGCATATGATTATACTATAAGAAATTCTTTAGTAGATCTTGCAAATAAAGATGCTCAAATTCTTAGTGAATCTAAGCATAAAGTGTATGATTTAGAATATAATTATTTACCAGAAGAAACAGTAACAGTTACATATGGAAATCCAATTTATACAAATATAGTAGGAGAGTATGATTTTACACTTACAGTGGCTGCAGATGCAAAGGCAAAAATCACTAAGGTGGCTACAGTGTCAGCTGGAGATGCACCAGTACTTAGTGTTGATCCTGATTTCATAGAGTTAGATATGAGTAAGGGAGAGCATGAATCATTTAACAACTTGATAGGTGTAAGTGCAACAGATAAAGAAGATGGGCCATTAACGCCAACAGCAGATATCAATATAGATGAAACAACAGAAGCAGGTATTTATAAAGTTACTTATAAAGCAATAGATAGTGATGGAAATGAAGTAAGTAAAACAAGAGTAATCGTTGTAAATGATGGAAGATATGTAGTAGGAGATGGACACATAGTTGAAGCATATAACTTTGAGCTTAGAGTTGGAGAAGTAGATCTTGCAAATAAAAATGAGCAAGTAAAGAATGAATCTGGCTGGAAAGTATATGGATTGAATGGTGCTGAACATACTGGGGAAGAAATCAAGATTACATACGGAACTCCAGAGTATACTAATGTAGTTGGGGTATATGAATTTACAATTGAATTAGTAGAAGATGGAAGTGAAAATTCTGCTGCAGGAGCTAAGATTACTAAGGAAGCAACAGTAATTGCAGGAGATATGCCAGTACTTACTGTTGACCCTGATTTCGTAGAGTTAGATATGAGTAAGGGAGAGCACGAATCATTTAATAATATGATGGGTGTAAGTGCAACAGATACAGAAGATGGAGAGTTGACACCAACATCAAATATTACTATTGATGAAACAACAGAAGCGGGAGTTTATCAAGTTGTTTATAGTGTAGTAGATAGTGATGGAAATGAAGCAAGTAAAACAAGAGTGGTAGTAGTAAATGATGGTACAATTACTATTGGAACTAACTACATTATTAAAGCTAGTAACTTTAAATTATTTGTTTCAGAGGTTAATCTTAATGAGAAAGATAAGCAAGTAACTGATTTATCATTCACTACTGTTTATGATATATCAGGTAATAAACTTGATGATGAGGCAGTTGATGTTACGTATGTAGGAACAGAATATACAAATTCTCCTGCACCTTATAATATTACAATTAGTGTAGTAGCAGAGAGTACTACGAGTATTGATATAGTTGCAACAGTTGATGCAGGAAATATCCCAGTACTTGAAGTTACACCATCAATTGTTGAATATAAACCAGAAACTATAGGTGATTATAAATATATGAGTGGTGTGACAGTAACGGATGTTGAAGATGATGCAGCAGGAAAAACTGTGGATGTTACTGTTGATAAAACTATTAATGCATCAACTAAGGTAGGAATATATGTAGTAACTTATACTGCAACAGATAGTGATGGAAATACTGCAACAGCTAAAAGAACTGTTGTTGTAAATGATGGAAGATATGTAGTAGGAGATACACATATTATTGAAGCATATGATTATACTATAAGAAATTCTTTAGTAGATCTTGCAAATAAAGATGCTCAAATTCTTAGTGAATCTAAGCATAAAGTGTATGATTTAGAATATAATTATTTACCAGAAGAAACAGTAACAGTTACATATGGAAATCCAATTTATACAAATATAGTAGGAGAGTATGATTTTACACTTACAGTGGCTGCAGATGCAAAGGCAAAAATCACTAAGGTGGCTACAGTGTCAGCTGGAGATGCACCAGTACTTAGTGTTGATCCTGATTTCATAGAGTTAGATATGAGTAAGGGAGAGCATGAATCATTTAACAACTTGATAGGTGTAAGTGCAACAGATAAAGAAGATGGGCCATTAACGCCAACAGCAGATATCAATATAGATGAAACAACAGAAGCAGGTATTTATAAAGTTACTTATAAAGCAATAGATAGTGATGGAAATGAAGTAAGTAAAACAAGAGTAATCGTTGTAAATGATGGAAGATATGTAGTAGGAGATGGACACATAGTTGAAGCATATAACTTTGAGCTTAGAGTTGGAGAAGTAGATCTTGCAAATAAAAATGAGCAAGTAAAGAATGAATCTGGCTGGAAAGTATATGGATTGAATGGTGCTGAACATACTGGGGAAGAAATCAAGATTACATACGGAACTCCAGAGTATACTAATGTAGTTGGGGTATATGAATTTACAATTGAATTAGTAGAAGATGGAAGTGAAAATTCTGCTGCAGGAGCTAAGATTACTAAGGAAGCAACAGTAATTGCAGGAGATATGCCAGTACTTACTGTTGACCCTGATTTCGTAGAGTTAGATATGAGTAAGGGAGAGCACGAATCATTTAATAATATGATGGGTGTAAGTGCAACAGATACAGAAGATGGAGAGTTGACACCAACATCAAATATTACTATTGATGAAACAACAGAAGCGGGAGTTTATCAAGTTGTTTATAGTGTAGTAGATAGTGATGGAAATGAAGCAAGTAAAACAAGAGTGGTAGTAGTAAATGATGGTACTTTTGAGATTGGAACTAACTACATTATTAAAGCACATGATTTTGAATTGAGACTTAGTGAAGTAGATATTGAGAATAAAGAATCTCAAATCAAGAAAGAATCAGGAGTTAAAGTTTATAATAAGAGCGATGGTAAACTAAATAATATGTTGACTATAAAAACAACATTAGGAGATCCGGCGTACACAAATAAAGTAGGAAAATATGATTTTACATTAAATGTGGCTGATGATGTTTCAATAAGTAAATTGGCAACAGTAACAAATGGTACACCTCCTTCTATTGTACTAGATTATGATTTTGTTGAAGTGGATTTGAGTAATGCTTCTGGAGTTAATGAGTTTGATGGTGTAAGTGCGACAGATGCTGAAGATGATGATTCAACATTAGTCATAACTATGAGCCCTACAAAAGAAGAAATAGTTGAAAAAGGTGAGGGTGTATATGTAGTAACGTATATGACTGAAGATTCAGACTTTAATATAGCAAAAGCTACAAGAGTAGTAGTAATAAATGAAGGAAATATCTCAGTAGGTACAGACTATATTCTTGCTGCATATGACTTTACATTAACTGTTTCAGAAGTAGATGTTGCAAATAAGGACAGTCAAGTAATTAAAGAAGGTCAAGTAAAGGTTTATGATAAGGCGACAGGAGCATATGATGATACATTAGTTGCAAAGGTTTCTTACTTAAAGCCAGAATATACAAATATTGTTGATAACTATCAAATGGTAATTGATTATGAAGATGTTTCTAAACAAATTAGAGGGCATGTTATTGCAGGAAATGAACCGATATTAACAATTGAGCCTGATTTTGTAGAGCTTGATATGGAAAAAAATGAGCATCATACATACGATGTGATGACTGGTGTTAGTGTTACCGATGTAGAGGATGATGATACAGAACTTACTGCAAAAATAACTTCTACAATGACGATTGATGAAAGTACTGAACCAGGAGTATATACAGTAACATATAGTGTTACAGATAATGATGGAAACAAAGTAGTAGGTAATAGAGTAGTAGTAGTAAATGATGGTACATATGTTGTGACAAATAAGTATGTATATACTGCCAAAGATTTTGAAATTAGACGTGGGTTAGTAAATGAAAGTTCTTCAAAGAATATGCAGGTATTATCAGAGTCTAAATTTAAGGTTTTCAATAAGGAAACAGGTAAAGTTGTCACAACTGCAGCTCCAAGTGTTCAGTATGGAATACCAGAATATGTAGCAATTGTAGGAGAGTATCCAATAACTATTAAGTTGGATGGTGGAAGTTTAGATATTACAGGAAATGTAATACCAGGAGACTTACCAGTAATTACAGTAGATCCAAAAGTAGAAGAAATATCACTAGATAAGGTAGGAGAATACAAAGAATTAAATGGTGTAAGTGCAACAGACAAAGAAGATGGTGAGTTAACACCAACAACAGATGTCAAGATAGATGCAAGTACAACAGCCGGAGTATACACAGTAACATATAGTGTAACAGATAGTGATAGTAATACAGTAACAGAAACAAAAGTAGTAGTAGTAAATGATGGAACATTTGTAGTAGGAACAGATTATATTATAAAAGCAACAGACTTTGAGTTAAGAATAGGAGAAGTAGATCTTGCGGATAAGGATGGGCAAGTAATAGCAGAATCTGGAGTAAAAGTATACAATACAGCAGATGGGAAAGAAAATACAACAGCAACAGTAGATATTACATATGGAGATCCAGAATATACAAATAAAGCAGGAGAGTATAGCTTCAGCGCTTCAGTAGGAAGTGATGTAAGTATAAGCAAAGTTGCGACAGTATTAAGTGGAGACTTACCAGTAATTACAGTAGATCCAAAAGTAGAAGAAATATCACTAGATA
>CAZQIG010000009.1:0-3693 GCA_964593055.1 uncultured Erysipelotrichia bacterium | reverse complement strand
TGCAAGTACAACAGCCGGAGTATACACAGTAACATATAGTGTAACAGATAGTGATGGAAATTCACAATCTAAATCAAGAGTTGTTCTTGTAAATGACGGAACTTTCACAGCTGGAAATGATTATATTATTAAGGCTTCTGACTTTATTTTAGGGTATAATAGTTGGGTAAATGACCATAAGACAATTATGGAATTATCAGAAGTTGAACTATTTGATATTTCAGATAAAAGTAAGGTAGTAGAAGTAAAGGATTTATCAATTGTAGACGTAGATTTTAGTAACTGGAGTAAGACAGAAGGATTATCTGAAGATATGATATTCTCTGTTAATAAGAAACCTACAAGATCTAGAGCAGTAGAAGTGGATGTTACAACTACAGTAAACAGTCAAGTAGATAATTTACCAGTATTTGACTTTGGTAGCGAAACGATTGTTATACCTACATTACCAATTGGAGATGAAGAGTTAAAAGAAATGATTAATGATTTCATTGCAACAGATGTAGAAGATAATGATTTAACAAGTGGAGCAATAATTACAAGTGTTTCAGCAAAGGATATTGTTGCAGGTACTATGTATTCAGTTGTATATGAGGTGACAGATTCACATAATAATACAGTTATAGTTTCTAGAGCAATGTATGTTGATGATGGAACGTTTGTAAGAGTAGGAAACTATTTATTAAAAGCAAATGATTTTGTAATGAAATTATCTGAATACGACTTGTCAGATGAAAATGTTGCGAAGCTAAGTGGTTTAGAAATTTATGATTTAAGTGGTAAAGAAGTTAAACTTGAAGACGCAGTAGATTTAGTTATTGATACGTCATTGGTAGAAAAGAAAGACGGATTATATGTAGTAACTTTTACAAGTACTGCTGGACCAGGTAGTTTAGATGTTAATGCAAGAGTAATAGGTGATTTAGCTAAGACAGGATTAAACAACTACTTATTATTACTAAGCCTATTAATTTTAGTGCTAGCAATAGTTGTAAGAAAAGTATATAAAATAGTAAAGTAATATAGTAAGTACTTTAACAAATTATAGTTAACTATATTCAGTGTATAAAATAAAATATCCCTTATGTTAGAAAATAAACATAGGGGTATTTTATATATAAATAATTATTATATGTAAATGGAAGGAAGAAGATTATGAAAAAAAATAAGTAAAAATGATGCAAAATTTTATAGTTTTTTAACAGTATTGCTTGGAAAAATTCTAATCGGTTTTACAACATTAGCAATGGTTGCAACAGTTGATGATGACTTTTTGAGTTCATATTTATACAAAGCAATTTTTAATATATGGTTTATATCAACTTTATTAACTATTATTGTATATATAAATAAAATTTTTGAGCATATTTGTGAAGGTAAATAAAAAAATAGAAGTAATATAGAATTTGATAATTATATTTTGAGTGGAATTTTAACTGCTAAAGTAGGAATATTTTTAACTATTAAATCATTAAAAATATTTTCTTTATATAGTGTTGAAAAATATAATGACGATAAAGAACTAGTATTATTTTTGAAAACTGTTTATATTAACTATGGGACTATTGTATTGATTATTTATTTTTAAAACTATAATTCAATACCTAAACTATATGAAAAATAACCTTAAGGATGGAAGTAAATGAATCCTTGATTATAATATTAATGATTGAAATTTATAAATTTTAAAATAATACATGATAATTAAAAAAATTAATTATGGAACTAGAATGACTTTGAGTGTTTACGTAAGTCATTCTTTTTATTTCCAATTAGCAAGGTATAATCTTTGTTTTGTGTAAAGCTTGTATTCCAAAAAACTACTGTATAATTAAGTATTGAGTCTGTAAGTAAAAGGGGGGATGAAGCAAGTTATGTACTTGTAGCAACTAAAGAGGGTACAGAAAATTTTGATATTCTTAATGACTTAGAGGGTGGCTGCTTTTCCCCTAAATACTGAACTACTGGAGAAAACAAGTGTTAGATCTAAATTCAGACTTTTATAAACTCACATATATGATTGATGATTTTTACTATACGACTAGAACGAAAAAGTAAATCATTAATAAATAAATCTAAAATGTTTTTATTTAAAAGTAAAGTAATATGTGAAAGATGTAATACAAATATACTGGTAAAATATTCTTTAGATAATAAAACATATTTACGATGTAGTAAATGTTATAGGAAAAGTAGGAGAACACAAAAAATTAATGTGAATGATTTAGAGTTTGAAGTCTTGAAACAAATTAATAATCACATTACTAAAATACCTATTGATGATAAAATGATAATAAAAGTAAATAATTTAGAAAATAAAATATTATTAATAGATGATGATTATAAAGTTGGTAGAATAAGTGATGATCAGTATCAAACTTTAAAAATGAAGTATAACAATAAACTAATAAAATTAAAAAATGAAACCGTATATTATAATGAAATAAAAAATTTAAATTCACATTTAATGGGAAAATACATTTATAAAATTAAAATTGATTTTTTAGATAGTTATGTTGAAGTTGATTTGAAATTATACTAATTATAAAATAAAAAACCTACATAACCTTGACACGAAAGGGAATTGCTAAATCAACAGCAGAGCATTGTAGTAAAGGAGATCTTATAGGTATTAAAGGGCGTCTACAAACTAGAAGTTATGTTTATGATGATATTAAAAGGGTTGTTAGTGAAGTAGTAGCTGAGAAAGTAACGTTTTTATCTTATAATAGAAATAAAGATAGGGAACTTAGTGAAAATTCAACTATTAGGAAATTCCTAATAGTTCAAAAAGAGGGTGATCGTAATGTAGAGCGAAATGTTGTACATTATAATCTACAATTAATTATTGCAGTCGGTTTTAAGATTAATAATAGTAGAGCCGTTGAGTTTAGAAAGTGGGCTTCTCAAATTGTTAAAGACTACACTATTCAAGGTTGGACAATGGATAAAGATAGAATAAAAAGTGGTCATATGTTTACAGACGAATACTTTGAACCTCAGTTACAATACATTCGTGAAATAAGGCTTTCGTAAAGAAAGTTTTATCAAAAGATTACAGATCTTTATTCAACATCTTTTGATTATGATAAAAGTAGTAAAACAACTAAGGGTTTCTTTAAAACTGTGCAAAATAAAATGCATTTTGCAGTACATAGGCATACAGCAGCATAATTAATAATGAAACGTGCTGATTCAAAAAAAGCTAATATGGGGCTTACTTCTTGGGAAAAATCACCTGATGGTAAAGTACAAAAATTTGATGTAACAGTTGCTAAGAATTATTTAACCGATGAAGAGATAAATTATTTAGAGAGAATTGTTTCAATGTATTTAGATTATGCAGAACTTCAGGCTGAAAAAAAAATACCTATGAGTATGGAAGATTGGTCTAAACGTTTAGATGGTTTTTTAGAGTTCAATGGAAACGAAATTTTAATTGGGGCAGGTAAAGTGAGTGCTGAACAAGCAAAGCTTCATGCAGAAACGCAATTTGAAAAATATAGAATAATACAAGATAAACTATTCAAAAGTGATTTTGATGAATTTATAGAATTGAGTAATCCTAAAAGCTTAGATGATTTAGTATAAATTGTTGACATAGATTAATAATATTTCATAAATAAGAAATTGCAAAACCACTGCTTATGCAGTGGTTTTTAATACTAGGATAATAACTGTCATATTATCTAT
>CAZQIG010000008.1:71290-92707 GCA_964593055.1 uncultured Erysipelotrichia bacterium | reverse complement strand
TAGGTCATCGCCAATTTTTTTTTTGCTCTTTTTTCATACTTCTTGTATGATTTTTTTATATTAAAACATCCTTTTACTTAAAAAGGATGTTTTAAATTTTTCTATACAGGCCAGTGGCTTTTCCAATAATAGTTACTTCTTTTAATATAATTGGTTCTAAATTGTCATTTTCTGGTTGAAGTCGAAAATATTGTTTTTCTTTATAAAAAGTTTTTAAAGTTACTTCAAATTGATCAGTCATCGCAACAACTATTTCGCCATTTCTCACATCTTGAGTCTTTTCGACAATAACAGTATCACCATCAAAAATACCTACATTTATCATGCTATCACCAACAACTTCTAAAGTGAAAACTTCTGCTTTACTTTTGACCATTGATGCAGGTAAATCGGTATATTCATTTGGTGTTTCTATTGCTTCAATTGGGTTTCCAGCTGTTACTCTACCAAGCTTAGGAACCGTAACAACATTAATGGCCTCACTAATAGTGTTCTTGATTTTTGCAGTACTGTTATCAACGATTTCTAAAGCACGATTTTTATTGTTACTTTTAACTAGATATCCAAGTTTCATTAAATTATTTAAATGTGTATGAACAGTAGCCGTCGATGATAATCCAACACCTGTAGCAATTTCACGGATTGTTGGGGGATAGTTATGAGTATTTGTATAATTAACAATGAAGTCATAAATTAATTTTTGTTTATTTGTCATTTTCATATTAACACCTCATTTATATTATAATATAATTCAAAAAAAAAAGCAAACTAACGTTCGCTTATATTTTTTTCAAACTACTTACATCAGTGGTAATTTTTGAGGTAAATAAAATTCCTTCTAAATGGTCATACTCATGTTGGAAAACAATTGCTTCATAATCTTGTAAGCGTATTTGTTTTTCTTCTCCATTTAAATTGTAATATTTTACGCTAATTTTTTGAAATCTTTCAACAAATCCAGTTATTTGTGAGTCAACTGAAAGACAACCCTCACCTGTACTTAAGTAACATTTTTGTACAGAGTGGGAAATAATTTTAGGATTTATAAAAATTTCTTCAAACTTTTCTTCTCCATAATCAATAGAAATAACAAATACGCGTTTTAACCAATTGATCTGTGGAGCTGCTAGTCCAACACCTGCTCTTAAGCCTTCTTTAGTAGCAATTTCTTCGTTTTGGCTATCAACTATATATGTCATCATTTTTGTGATTTTATCTTTTTCTGAGTCATTTAGTGGAAATTTGAGAGCATCTGCTTTTTTAAGTAGATTTGGATGTCCTTCTTGAATTATTTTAAAATTATGTTTCATATTATCACCTATAAAAATTTTAACATATTTGCATGAAAAAGTCATGAATTTATTTATAAATATTATTAAATTTGATATAATAGGTTAGAGGTGTTAAATATGAAAACAAAAATATTAGTTTTATCTTTAATAGTGCTATTTGATCAATTCACAAAATACTTAGTTAGAAATTTTATGGAGCTTGGAGAACGAATAGCAATTATTGATAACTTTTTAAGTATTACATCACATCGTAATCAAGGAGCAGCTTGGGGCATTTTACCTTCGCAGATGGGCTTTTTTTATGTTGTGACAATTATTGCTATTATTGCAACTATTTATTTTTTAAAAACTACAGATGAGTCAGAATTAGCGAAATATGCCTTAATTACTTTTTTAGCGGGAACTTTAGGAAATTTTATTGATCGCTTATTATTTAAAGAAGTAACTGACTTTATTGATATTACAATTCCTATTATCGATTATGAATTTCCTATCTTCAATATTGCAGATAGTGCACTTGTAATTGCTTTTGTAATAATCGTAGTAGTCGCTTTTTTTGAAAAGAAAAAGGATTATGATAAAAATGAATAAGTTATATGTTGAAAATGGCGGAATGAGATTAGATAAATTTCTTGTTGAGCATACAGAATATAATCGTAGTGAAATAAAAAAAATGCAAAGCTCAATAGAGGTTAATGGTAGTAATGCTAAGTTAAGTTATCAAGTTAAAACAGGAGACTTGATAGAGATTAACTATGTTGAAGAAGAATTTGATTTGCTTCCAGAAAATATTACTTTGAAAGTCTGCTATGAAGATGATTACTTATTAATAATTGATAAACAGGCGGGCTTAGTAATACATCCTGGAGCAGGTAATAAAAGTGGTACACTTGTAAATGGTTTGTTATACCATTTTGAAAAACTTAGTAGTATCGATGACATTAGACCTGGTATTGTTCATCGAATTGATAAAGATACAACAGGGTTATTGATTGTTGCTAAAGATAATCAAACTCATGAGAAATTGAGTACAATGTTTTCTAATAAAGAAATTTTAAGAGAATATTTAGCACTTGTAGAAGGTACGTTTGATTTTGTTAACGGAACAATTGATGCACCTATTGGTCGAGATTTGCAAAATCGTCAAAAGATGGCTGTTACTAATAAAAATTCTAAACATGCGATAACACATTTTACAGTCATTGATAATAGTCCTAATTATAGTTTGATTAAGTGTAAATTAGAAACTGGAAGAACTCATCAAATAAGAGTTCATATGAATTATATTAATCATCCAGTAGTAGGAGACAAAATATACGGGTATAAGAAGACTTTAAAAACTTCCCATTTACTACACTCTTATCATTTGCAGTTCATTCATCCAATAACAGGTGAAGAAATAGAATTATTTGCACCATTACCTAGTAATTTTGTAGCTGTTTTAAAAGAGGAAGGAATTGAAGTATATGCTTGATTTTAATGATTTAGAAAGTGTTTCACGAAAGTATGATTTAGTATACCAAGATGATTTACTTATCGTTATGCATAATTTTCATAAAGGTTATTTATTTTATCATGATGAAAATTTACAATATGACTATGAAAAATTTGTTGCAGTAAATAATAAGCGAAACTACTTATTTAATAAAAGTTATAAAGTTATTAAATGTAATGTAAAAGATTTAAACTTAGAAAAAAAGACTAGTAATAAGGTGCAACCACATATAATCATCGCTTTAATTTTAGTTAGTACAATTGTATCTTTATACACTTTAAACAATAATTTATTTAATATAAGTGAATTGCGTATTTATATAACTCTAGCTTTTAATCCACAACTATATAACAATGATTTTACTTCGCCACTCACACTACTTAGTTATGCTTTTATTCATTTTTCATATACGCACTTGCTCTTTAATATGTTTTTTATTTATATTTTTGGAAGCAAAGTGGAATACTTACTAGGGAAAATTAAAACATTATTAATAGTTTTTTTAACGATTATTGGATCTAGTATTTTAATAAGTTTAACTAATGAAAATGTATTTATTGGTGGAATGAGTGGAGTAGGTTATGCTTTAATTACATTTGCTATTTTAGGGCAATATATTCATCCATATCGTTTTTTGAATCAAGAGAGTTTAAAATCAATGATTATTTTATTAGTATTTAATGTTGTTTATTCATTTGTTGCACCAAATGTTAGCTTATTAGGGCATTTACTAGGAATAGCATTTGGAATATTATTCTTTATAGGATATTTTGTAGGTGAAAGATATGATAATTAATTGGGATCAATATTTCATGGGAATTGCTAAATTAAGTGCATTAAGATCTAAAGATCCTAATACTCAAGTAGGAGCATGTATTGTAAATTTAGATAATCGCATTGTTGGTATAGGTTATAATGGATTACCTTATGGTTGTGATGATAATGAATTCCCTTGGACTAAAAATGGTGGTTTGTTAGAAACTAAATATCCCTATGTAGTACATGCAGAATTAAATGCTATTTTGAATAGTCAAGGAAGTTTAAAAGATTGTCGTATATATGTTTCACTATTTCCTTGTAATGAATGTGCAAAAGCAATTATTCAATCAAAAATTACTGAAGTTGTTTATGAAATAGATAAGTATAAAGATGAAGATAATGTTAAAGCAGCTAAAAAAATGTTTTTAGCGGCAGGAATAAAGTTGCGACAAATTAATTTTGAAGAGATTTTTCTTAAGTCAATTGATAGAGGAGAAAGTTAAGATGAAGAAAAAAGTTCTAATTATTAGTGGAGTTTCAATGGGACAAGATCATGAAATAGGTAAAAAATTATTGATGGCTTGTATACATACTTTAAATGATATTGAAGAGAAACCAAAATTTATTATTTTATATAATTCTGGAGTAACAATTTTTGAAAATGAACAAATTAAAGCTGATTTACAAGCTTTGATAAACCTTGGTGTTGAAATAATTTGTTGTACTACATGCTTAAAATATTTTTCTATTGATGATTACTTAGGTCGTGCAACAAATATGTTAGAAATTATGGAAATAATGTCAAAAAATGATTTAATATATGTATAAAAACTCCTTATTTTAGGAGTTTTTTAATTTTTCAATATTAATTAATACTTGTTCTAATTTTTGCTCATGGCTGTTGTTTTTAGGTTTATAGTAAGTTTTATTAGTAAGCTCAAAAGGTAAATATTGTTGATTAATCCATGAATTTTCATAATCGTGAGGATAGAGATAACTATTATTAATATGACGGATATTTTCTGGGATAACTAACGTAGCTAAATCTTTTTTTGCAAGTTCTAGACTGATATAGGCACTATTTGATTTTGGTGATAGGGCTAGTTCAATTGTAGTGACTGCTAAAGCAAATTTTGCTTCTGCAATTCCAACATGTAGTGCAGACATGCAAGCTGCATGAACTCTTGAGCAGAGTTGAGGATTAGCTAAACCGATATCTTCATAAGCAATAACTTGTATTCGCCTAATTATTTCTTCTAAATAGCCGTATTCTAAAAGTGCGGTTAAATATAAAATACTAGCATTTACATCACTACCTCGAATCGATTTTTGAAAAGCACTAATTAAATCGTGATAATGTTGTGAATCTTGATTTAGGTTAATAGAAGTTGCTTTTGCAAGTTTTTCTAAAGATAGTAATGTGATTTCTTCTGTTATTATTAAGAGTGCTTCTATTCTAATTAGTGCATTTCTAACATCACCATTAGCATTACTAGCGATGATTTTTAATGCTTCTACATCAAACTTTATTTTTTCTTTATAGCAAATATCAGTAAGTCTTTTAACAATATCAGTAGTTGTTAGTTTATCAAAGTTAATAGTTAAACAGCGTGATCTCAATGCAGGATTTACACTATGATATGGTGTAACAGTAGTAAGACCAATTAAAATTATTTCTTTTTTTTCAACACTCTGTAATAAAATATCTTGCTTATCCTTATTCAAACGATGTATTTCATCAACAATTAAAATATAGTTAACAGTGTTTTTAGCTTCAGTTAAAGCTGCACTGAAATCGGCTTTAGTATTTAAAGCTGCATTTAACATCTTAGTAGCAAAAGTAGTAGAGTCCATAATTATATTTGCAATCGTTGTTTTTCCACAACCACTAGGACCGTAAAAAATCATTGAAATATACTCGTTTTTACTAATCATTTTTTCTAAAATCATATTTGATGCTACTAAGTGTTGTTGACCACAAACTTCACTTAAATTTTTAGGACGATAATAACTATTTAAATCAACCAATTAAAACACCTTCTTCAGCGTATTTATAAGAGCGAGATTTGCGACGTCTTGTTATAAAAATTAATACAGTAGTTGAAACACCAATTTGACCGATAAACATAATTATCGTGATAATTATTTTGCTAAAGTATGATAACTCAGATGTAATACCTAAAGATAAACCTGTTGTTCCAAAAGCACTAGCTACTTCAAAAATAGAACTTTGAATAGAAATATTATCAACAACAGCAATAGCTAAACTGCTAGACACGATTAATATTAAGGCAATTAAGAACGTTACAAAGGCTTTTTGAACTAAGTTATTTGGAATTGTTCTTTTGAAAGCTTGAACATTATCATAACCGACTGCTTTTTGATAAGCATGCAATAGTAAAACAGCTAAAGTAACCGTTCTAATACCACCACCTGTTGAAGATGGAGAAGCACCGATGAACATTAAGATTGTCATAATAAATGTTGAAGTATCTTTAAAACTAGCAATTTCAACTGTAGAAAAACCGGCATTACGTGTTGTAACAGTTTGATATAGAGCGATAAAGAACTTATCAAAGAAAGTGTATTCGGCATTAGCTAAAGTTGCAGGATTTCCTAACTCAGAAACAATAATCAAAAACAAGCCAATTAGTGTGACAGAAAAGTATGTTGTGACAGTGATTTTACTAAATAGTGAGAATCTAAAGTTCTTTTTCTGTATTTTATTTCTTATATATTGTTCAACTTCAATTATTACAGGAAATCCAATTCCTCCAAAAATAATTAAGAATATGAAAATAATTTGAATATATTGATCATGTACAAAAGGTATTAAAGAATTTCCTGTAACATCAAAACCGGCATTATTAATAGCACTTACAGCGTGAAATAACCCGTTCCATAATGATTCAAAAAGACCCATATCATAGTATGTGTAAAATCTAAGTGCCAATGCTATAAAACCAATTAATTCGATTATTAATACAACACCAATAATATTTTTTACATATTTTGCAATACCAGAAATAGAATTTTTTTGATGCTCTCCCATAACCATTTCACGGTCTTTGATATTAATTTTTTTACGTAGTAAAATATATAAACCTACTTTTACAGTCGTAATTCCCATACCTCCAAGCTGAATGAGAATCAATATAACTAATTGTCCTAGGAAGTTAAAATACTCTGGTGTATTGACAACTATTAATCCTGTAACACTAACAGCACTAGTTGTTGTAAAAAGAGAATCAATAGCATTAAAAGAACTCCCATCATTTGAAACGAAAGGTGTCATTAAAATAATCGTTCCAATAGCAATTAGAATGATATAATATTTAAATAAAACTCGTGCTGGAGTAGATACTTGAAAAAATCGGACAAGTAATTCATAAATTTTTTTCATATTTTCACCTCTGCGTAAATATATTATACTAGGTTTTTACTAAAAAATAAATAATAAACCTCAAGAAAGGTGTTAACCCAAAAAGGTTGACAACAATGTTTTTTTGTAATATAATACTTTTTGAGTAAGAAGGAGGCGTAAAAATGGCTGTAAAAATTCGTTTAAAAAGAATGGGTTCAAAAAAGAAACCTTATTATCGTGTAGTTGTAGCTGATTCTCGTTCACCACGTGATGGGCGTTTTATCGATTCAATTGGAACATATGATCCAACTAAGAATCCAGCAATCATTACAATGGATGAAGAAAAAGCATTGGCTTGGTTAAGTCAAGGTGCACAACCATCTGATACTGTTAGAAGTTTATTATCTAACAAAGGTATTATGGAAAAATTTCATAATAAAAAGCAAGGTAAGTAGGGATGTCATATCTTGATGTAACAGAGTATTTAGTCAAACTATTATTAGGGGATGTCGATTTTAGTGTTAAACAGTTTGAAACATTAGATAATGATTATTTATTAATAAAAGTTTTTGTTGCAGAAAAACATCTAGGTCAAATTATAGGAAAAAAAGGTCAAATTGCTAATTCAATTAGAAATATTGTTCAAGCTACAGTTACTGAGGAATATCAAGTTATTAAGATTGAATTTGAAGGTATTTAGAAGGAGGATTTACTAATGCGTGAAGGTATTACATTGAAGTGTTCTGTATGTGGTCAAGAAACATATCGTACGAAAAAAAATAAAAAAAATACTCCAGATAGGATACGTTTAGGGAAATATTGTCCTAAATGTAGAAAAAGAACAGAACACGTAGAGAAGAAAAAGTAAAACACTAATTTATTAGTGTTTTTTGTAAGGAGAATATAAGTATGGAATTAAAAGCATATGTTCAAGATCTTCCACAAACTTATGGTTGCTATTTATATGTAAATGATCGAAATGATGTGATTTATGTTGGTAAAGCAAAAAATATTAAGAAGCGTGTGCAATCATATTTTTCTAAGTCGCAGTCAGAAAAAACGATGATTATGTTAAATGAGGCTGTAAAAATTGAATATATCACAACTAATAATGAGTTGGAATCATTAATTTTAGAGTATAATCTTATAAATAAATATGATCCTAGATACAATGTATTATTAAAAGATGATAGTAGTTATCCTTATATTTTACTTACAAAAGATACTAATCCTCGTTTAATTGTGACACGTGAATATAAAAAAGAGCTAGGGGAGTATTATGGTCCTTATGCTGATGTAAAAGCTGCAAGGGAAGTAGTTAATTTATTGAATCGATTATATCCGATTAGAAAGTGTAAAAATTTACCGAATGAATCGTGTTTATACTACCACATTAAGCAATGCCTCGGTCCTTGTGTCAATGAGTTAGCAAGTGATGTTTATGATGAATATTTAAACGATATTCGTCATATTTTAAAAGGAAAAGATCGCGATATTATAAATAATTTTACTGTGAAGATGTATTCTGCTAGCGAAGAACTTAAATTTGAAGAAGCACATAACTTTAAAAAAATGATTGATTATTTAAAAAGGACATCCGAAAAACAAACAATTAATTTAAAGAGAGAATTAGAATGTGATATAATAAACTATAGTATTTATGATAATTATGTTTGTGTACAAATTCTCTTTGTTCGCAATGGTTCTTTAATCGAAAGACAAGGTGATATTTTTGAATTAGTTACTGATGCGCAAGAATTAGTGATTCAATATATTTATCAATATTACCAGAAACAATTAATTCCAGAACAAATTATTATTCCAGAAGAATTAGATCAAGAGTTGTTAGCATCAGTTATTTATAGTAGTTTTTATACACCAAAAATTGGTGATAAGAAGAGATTACTTGATTTAGCTAAAAATAATGCTAAAATGCAACTTGAAACACATGTTAAGAGAATTTATAATAAAGATGATAAGATTTCACAAATTAAAGAAGGTTTTTTAAAAATATTGGGATTGCACAAAGTTTATAGGATTGATGCCTTTGATATTTCGCATTTTAGTGGTGTTGATACAGTAGGAGTAATGGTAGTTTTTAAGGAATTTAAAAATTCTTATAATGATTATCGTAAATATAAAGTAACAAAAGATCAGAATAATGATGTTAATTCTTTAAAAGAAGTTTTATATCGAAGATATTATCGAATGTTAATGGAAGATGAAGAATATCCTGATTTGATTGTAATTGATGGTGGTAAGCCACAATTTAATGCGGCTGTAGAAATAGTTGAGCAATTAAACTTGAATATTCCTGTTATTAGTTTAATAAAAGATGATTATCACCGTACAAAAGCTATTTTAAGCTTTGAAGGTGAAAAAGAATTTAGCAATAGAGAGTTTAAAAACTTTTTAACAATGATTCAAGATGAAGTACATCGTTATGCGATTAATTATTATCGTAGTTTACATAATAAAAAGCTTTCAGTTTCTGTTTTAGATGATATTAAAACTGTAGGACCTAAAACAAGAATTTTGCTTTTAAAGGAGTTTCAAAGTGTTGAAAATATAGAGAAAGCTACTTTAGAAGAATTATCAAAAGTAGTAAATAAAAGAACTGCAATTAACATTTATAATTATTTTAAAGAAGAGAAGTGATAGCTTGAAAATAGCAGTTATTGATTCAGGAGTAGGTGGTTTGAGTATTTTAGAAGCCATCGTAAAACTTTTGCCTAATGAACAATACATTTATTTTGGTGATAGTTTAAATGTTCCATACGGAGATAAAACTAATGAGCAAATTAGAGTATATACACAAAGAGTAATTAAATTTTTAATGACTTTTGATATGGAAATACTCGTTATTGCTTGTAATACTATTAATAGTTTTATGTATAAAGAACTTGTAGATCAACTTAAAATACCTATAATAGGTGTTGCTTTTCCAACGGCTAGTTATGTTAATAGTTTGTCGCCACTAAAAGTTGGAGTAATCGGTACGAGTAGGACAATTGAAAATAAACTCTACAAAAAAATTATTGAGTCAGAAGTATACGAATTAGCAACACCAAGCTTTGTTTCATTAGTAGAAAACAATGAAGTTGGAACACCGAAGGCTTATGAAGAAGTTAAAAAAGTTTTAAAGCCTTTGATTAAAGAGAATGTTTCACTATTAGTTTTAGGATGTACACACTATCCATTTTTAATGAATGAGATTAAGGCAAGTTATAGTGGAACTGTAGTAGAAAGTGGCTTAGCTTGTGCTTTAGAAGTAGAAAAACGCCTTAAAAATAAGAAAAGAAGTAATACTGGTAGTGTAGAAATTTATGTTAGTTCAAAATTAGAAAATTTTAAGATATTTCTTGATGAATATACAAGTTTAAATTATGAGATAATGGAGGTTAAACTAGATGAAAAAAATAATTATTGCCTCTAATAATCAAGGAAAGATTCAAGAATTTCAAAAAAGGTTCGAAAGTTATGGCTTGAGTTGCTGCTCATTAAATGATTTAGAGTGTGAAATTGAAGTAATTGAAGATGGGTTAACTTTGTATGATAATGCTCGTAAAAAAGCTTTAGCTATTGCTAAAATTTACCCACAAAGTATTGTAATTGCTGATGATACAGGTTTGTTTGTCGATGCTTTAGGAGGTGAACCTGGAGTTAGAAGTGCTCGTTATGCTCTAGATCATGACTCTAACTTAACTATTAGTGAATTTTTACTTAAAAAATTGACTTCTAGTAATAGAAGTGCTTATTTTCAAACTGTTTTGTTTTCTTATTTACCACAAGATATTAATATTGTTAGTATTGGAACTTTGTTAGGAAATATCTCACATACATTACATGAAGGTAATGGTTTTGGATATGATAATGTTTTTTTAACTTTAAATGGAAAGTATCTTAGTGAATTAACAGTTGGAGAAAAGAATTTAATATCTCACAGAGGTAAGGCCTTAGAAATTTTATTTACTAACGATAATTTTAAAAGATATCTAAAAAGCTATTGAATTATTTTGAAAATATGTTATAATTAATAGCGTGTCCAAGTAGCTCAGCTGGATAGAGCAACGGCCTTCTAAGCCGTCGGTCAGGAGTTCGAATCTCTTCTTGGACGCCATTTTTTTTTAATTAAGTTTACTTTAATATTATTTGCTGATTCATAAGTGTTTTTGTTATTCAAGGGGGGAATATGAAAACAAAAATTTTAACTTTTGTTTCAGTACTATTTTTTTTATCAGGATGTAGTAATATATTTATTAATGATAATGTTTTACGTGTTTATTCTAACCGCCACTATGGAATAGATAGAGATCTCATTATCGAGTTTGAAAAGAAAACAGGTATCGAAGTTGAGTTACTTGAGTTAGAAGCAAATGAGATAATTAATCGCCTTAAGGAAGATAATTCAAGTACGGTAACGGATTTAGTTTTATTTGATGGAACGCAGTATATTGCTAAAATGAACGAATTAGATGTTTTAAAAGATGTAGCATATGAATCAGGAGTTTTAGAAAAATACCAAGGTAGTAATTGGATTGGATTTACTCGTGAAGCTCGTTTTATTTCTAGCCTTAAGAGGGCAAACTTTGTTATCGAAAGTTATGATAACCTAGCTTCAAGTAAGTATCGAAATACGATTAATATCGGTAGTAGTAAGCAAGCTAATAATCAAGCTTTAGTTGCTTCTTTTCTGCAAATACACGGTGAAGAGTATACTAAAAAATGGTTAGCTGGTTTTGTAGCAAATTTTGTAGAAGATCCAGCGAAAAATGATCGTCTTCAAGTTAAAAAAATTATTAATGGTTCTGGGAAAGTTACTCTAGTTGATAGTTATAGTTTAGCAAATGCTTTTAAATCATTTGACGAGTCAAACAATGCTTTAGATGAGCAATTACAAATAGCATCATTGTCTGCAATTCCGACTAATCTGTCATGGGTTGGAAAAGTATCAGACAATGAATATGCTGATCTTTTTATCAAATATCTAGTTAGTAAAGATGTACAGAGTATGTATGCTGTAAGTGGTGAGTATCCGGTAAATAGTGGAGTTAATCCCAATGCTTATTTAGATGCTCATGTTCCTAAATATGAAGAACAAAATTTGAATTTTGAAAAATTAGGAACATATATGGACAAAGCTTATGCCTTAATGCTAGAAGCAGGATGGGAGTAAAAAAATCAACCTTGTTTAACACGGTTGATTTTTTATTACTAAAATATGTGAAAATATTTAAAAATGTTAAAAATTGAACTTTTTCACTTAAATTAAGGTTATAATTTTAATATAGAAAAGAAAGTTGTGTAATGCTAAGATTATCTTTTCATACACATTGAATTGCTAATAATGCCTACTTATTTAAGTTTAGTAAATGTTTTTATAAAATTAATGTGTTTAGGTGGTATAATAATAACATACTAGGGCATAGTATGTTTTAAGCAAAGGAGGGAAGTATAACATGATTAATATTAGAATGATTGCCAAAAAAGCGAATGTTTCTATTGCTACTGTTTCAAGGTATATAAATGGTATTAAAGTAAGTGATGATTCTAAGGCGAGAATTGAAAAAGTTCTAGAAGAGGTTGATTATGTTCCTAATCAGTTGGCAAAAGCAATCTTTTCAAAGAAAAGTAATGTTTTAGGCTTGATTGTATATGATATTACTAATCCCTTCTTTCCTGAATATTCACAACTTATTGAATACTATGCGCGTCAAAAAGGTTATTCTATTATTTTTGCAAATGTTGCATCTGCAAAAAATGACGATGAAGTTATTGACAAAATGCTTGCGCTACGTGTTGATGGAATTATTGTTTTGAGTAGTCGACAAAATCCGCGATATAGTTCCTTGAATATACCGGTAGTTAGTGGTGAAATTGAAATTCCTAACAAGAGCTACATTATCACTAATCACTATATAGGTGGTAAATTGGCATACGAAATATTAAAAGATTTTTCATGTGAGAAAATTGGCTTATTAGTACCTAAAACGTGTTTAGAAACTATTTCTAAGCGTTTACAAGGGTTCATGGATCAAAATGAAAATATTAAAAAATTATATTTGAATGAAGATGAAAGTAATTTAGAAGAATTGATTTTATCAAGTGATGTCGATGGACTATTTGTCTATAAAGATATTTTAGCTATGAAAGCTTGTAATATTATTGCTGAGCATAGTTTAAATATTGAAATAGTAGGTTACGACAATATCTCGATGTTGCGTGATTTGTATTTCAGATTTTCAACTATTGCACAACCAATTGATGAAATGGCTAAACTAATTGTTGAACATATTACAGATTTATCAGAAAACAACTGTGATTCTCTATGTGTTAAGTTAGAGCCGACAAAAATTATACGAAAAAGATAAAACTTATTTATCTTTTTTAGTGTGTGATTAATATAATAATTTTAATTAATACACATCATCATTATTAGGGGTGTTTGAATTTTTTATTTCAAAATGATATAATACTTTTGTTGAGGGGGGAACATAATGAAAATAATGGTTTTAGATGATAATATTGAGTATGGAGTTTTATTGGCCGAAGCTTTAGAATCAGAGAATTATGAAGTTAGATTTGAATATAATGCAAATATGTGTTTTGAATGGTTAGAAAATAGGAAATTTGATTTACTAGTAATCGACATGTATTTGAAAGGAACAACTGCAATTGAGTTTATCGATAAGCTTAGAGAAAATTACATCAATATTCCTATTGTAATTTTAACAGGTTCTGATGAAAAGTCAGTTATGAAAAAAGGTTTAAAAAGAGGTGTCTTGCAGTATATCTCAAAAGGTGATGGTATTGATGTTATTTTGATGCGTATTGCTAATATTATAAAGAATTATCAAGAATTTGATTCAGTGAAAAATGCTTTTCTAGAAAGCAATAAAGAAGGATTGAGAATGTTTTGTGATAAAAAAATTGTAATTCACAAAGGAGAAGAACTTTCATTAGGTGCAATTCATACTAGCTTACTTAGATTGTTATTAGAAAATAAGAACAAGGTCTTAACTCGTGATTATATTTACTCGATGATTTGGGGTGGTTCATATGATGGTAGCAGTAGAATTGTAGATGTTTATGTAACTAAACTGCGTAAAACATTGAATATTAAGTCTATAAAGTCAATTCGCGGTGTAGGTTATGAGTGGCAAGAGTGAGCTAATAAAGATAATTAATTATTTACTCCTAACTTTGACAATTATTATAATTGTCTTTGTGTTTATAAAGGTAATTACTTTTCAAGATGTTTATAAAGATCATTACGATAAGATGTTAAATGATATAAATAATAATTTTGAAAAATCAATTTATAATAAAGAGATGATTGATAAAGAATTATTTGAAAGTTATGGGATAATATATTATATTGTCTTAAATGGGGAAGATCATACTAACACTAATTTAATATCTTTTTCTGAAGTTGAAAGAATTGATGAAAAAGTAGTGTATGCTTATCGAGTTTATAGTGATCCATCAGAAAATGTACACATGTGGTATGCAGTTAAAACGTATACTAACCTTGAAGTTTTAGAAAGTGTTTTTAGTACATTTTACTTTGCCACAATTATGTTAGCTTTCCTTTTATTGGTACAACTATTTTTTCTACATCGAAGGTTAATTAAACCGTTAGAGTATTTATATGAAAAGCTTATTATGCTTCAACGTTTTGATTTTAACAAAATAAGTAGTAGTGATTCCAAAGATAATTTAAATAAGGAAATGCAAGAATTTTCAGTGTTATTAGAAAAAGTGCTAAAAGATTATCGATATAATTTACATACAGCTAGAAGGTTTTCGGAAAATTCGATGATTGAACTTAAAAAACAATATGACTATTTTAGAATAAATGTACACGATTATAAAACACCTTTATTAATTATTGATATGCGATTAAAAAAAGCCTTGGAAAAATATGGTGATGATAAAGATTTGTTAAGCATTAAGAAAAACAATTTGTTTGTTTTGAATAATATAAGTGATCTATTGAAATTAGATGAGAACAGTGGCTTGACAAAAACTTTAATATATGAAAATATCCACTTAAAATCAGTTATTGAAGAAGTAATAGAAAATCATTCATTTTTATTGATAACTAATAGTCTATCAATGAAGATTAAAATAGATGAAGTTTATATTAGTTTTAGTCGAAATATTTTAGTGCTGCTTTTAAATAATATTTTTTCTAATTTATACTTTTATTCAAAAAGTGGAACAGAAGTAATAATTGAAGCAAATCAAGAAGAAGATGATTTAATATTAAGCGTTAAAAATATTAAAAAAACTACTACTAATAATAAACTAAGTACAGAAGTAGGTTTATCAAGCATTTCTGAATTAATCCGTAAATATAATGGTAGTGTAGAGTGGTTTGATGAGGGAGCTGAATTTGAAATAAGGGTGATAGTAAATGACTGTATTGTTGGAGAAAACGAATCAAGAAATAATTGAGGAATTTTTAGAAGAAGTAAAAAATAATGAACCGTACACTTATTCTTTGACTTTAAGATATAATGAACAAGAAAAATCTTTGAGTGAAGAAGTAAATGTGACCATTTTAGGGAAGTATACTACTTGGAATCAAAAGTTAGGTATCGCAGTAGATGCTATGCCTTTTGAGATTAAAGAAGAAGAGTTATTAAACTTAGAAGAAGATGACTTGCTCGAATTAAGTAATGCAAGAGCTTGGGATACAAATTCAATTCAACTTCTTCCAATTACTTCTGTTGAATGTATTTGTTCAGAAGATGTTAATAAAGCGCTAAAGGTTATATATACTACTCAAGACGATATAGATATTTCTACTACCGTGCCTATTAGTTTAAAAAATAGTCGTAGTATCCATGTAGAGACTCCAGCATTACCCTCATCTGAAAATTATCCACAACTTCCAATTATTATTTCTGGTTTTTTCTTTCTAATAGTTAGTATTATTTTGATTTATTCACAAGTTAAATCACATCATTTAAAAAAGAAAGCAGATGATGTTTTAGGAGACGGTAAACTATGAAAAACTTTTTTCTAATGTTGTTAACTATGAGTTTATTAATTAATAACGATTATAACTTTAATAATATCGAAGCATCCGATATGGAAATGTTAATTGTGTATGCTAAAAATCGCAATGGTATTCCACTTCAAGGAGTAAAGTTTACAATTTATGATGAAACTTTTAAAAGCGTAGACATCGTTGGAGAAACTGGGGCTAATGGAAGTGTGAAGATTTTCTTACCTAAAAATCAAACGTATTTTTTACTTCTTAATAAAAAAAGATATGTTGCTGATGAAATGAGTTTCATAATTGATTTTAAGAAGTACAGTTATGTTTCGGTAGAATTTGTTATTCAAAGTTTTATAGAAGAGCAAGCTCAAGATATTTATAAAGTTTCTGCTAATGACTTTGGACTTAACCAAAAAGAATTATCTTCTTTAGATTATGACGATTTTTATAATTATATTGCTTTTTATAGTAACTTTAGAGTTTATAAAAATGGTGAAGTGATTTCTTTTTATCCAACAGAAATTAACATTAAATGAAGTATTTAAGAATACTAGCTACTACTTTAAGTAATAGTTAGTATTTTTTAATGACAAATAATAACCAAAAACAGATTTTTATTAAACTTTGTTAAAAAAAATATCATCTATATTAATTTTATGATAGACTATTTGTGTAAATTATATGAAAGAGGGGGAAAAAATGAAAAAATTATTAATGTTTTTAGGGGCAGCAGTTTTTGCTCTAACAGGTTGTGGATCAGATTCTTTTCGCATAGATACTGTTAAGAATCCACCAGAGTTTTTTATGAATATCGATTCAACAAATGGGTACTTAGAACTAAAAACTGGTCAAACAGTAGATGCATTAGAAACAGTAGGTCTTGTTTCAGCAAGATTAGAGCGTGCAATTGGAACACCAATTTGTTCATATACTAGTGGACAATTAAGAAGAATGATCCAAACTAATGAATTAGATGGTATTAGTAGTAATGATCGTATGGCTAGAAGCGGGGGAAAAAGTTTAACTGTTTATAGCGATAAAGCTGAATATACAAATAATGAAGTAGAATTACATGTTACTACTAACATGAAAATTGATGAAAATTCTAGAATCATTTCTGTTCCTGGTACATATTACATTGATTATGATATGTATAATATGTGTGAAAATGAAATGGGTGGAAATTACGTAAAAGATACTGCAGCAGGTAAATACGTACGTAGTTTAGGAATGTCAAGAAGAATTCAAGTAGTATTAGTTGATGGTCAATAAAATATGATGTTTACATCATATTTTTTGTTAAAAGTTCGATGTTAAATTTTCATTTTATATATGAAAATTGAGGTTTGTAACTATTTATTTTTACACAGACAGTATTTTGTTAATATTTATCTATTTCTTGACATTCACATCTTGTTGTTAAAAACTAGCTTTATTAATTGATTTTATGCTTTTTAAATGAGAGTGATATGATAGTTTTAAACATGTTACATAGAAATATTAAGAATTGTTAAAAAAACGATACTTTGTTTTGAAATGTGTTAACATACTGTGTATAATATTATGAAAAGAGAAGGGGAGAAAAAAATGAAAAAAGTTGTGTTGTTATTTGGAGCAGTACTTCTTACGCTTTCAGCATGTGGTGGTAGAACAGTTTATGTTAATACAAGAACATATCCACCAAGCTTCTATATGGAAAAACATGCTACTAATGGTAACGCTTTAGAATTAAGTGTAGGACAGAGAGTTGAAGCATTTGAATTAGTAGGTTTAGCGGGGGCAGAGCTTAGAACGTATAAAGGGCAATTAATTTGTGATTACAATATTAATCAATTAGTTGCTATGACAACAGTGAATGAGCTTAACCCAACATTAAATAATAATGTAGGAAGCATACCTGTATCTAATTCTGGTAAGAGATATACTAGTCAAAGAGAAGAATTACAAATTACAAGTGATTTACCGATTGATGATAATGCAATAATTACAGCACCAGGTGAATATTACGTTCAATATGATCTTTATAATGTTTGTAGTAGTCTTCTTGGAGGTATGAAAGTTAAAGATAAAGGTAATGGGCATAAATATGTATCTACATTAGGTATTTCTGAAAGAGTTAAAGTAATTGTTACTGGTCAAGTTGCACCTGAATTAGTAGGAATTAATTTAGCACAAACATCTCATGAGCCAATTAGTGGTCCAGTTCAAGAAGCAGCAGTATGTGCAGCAGTATCAGCAACAGGAAACTATACACAAAATGGTCAAACATTCTCTAAACCTGTAGAGGGTGAATGTACTTCTATTACTTATTCAGAAGCGGCAGACTTATATCCAGGGGTTTATCCATTTGAAGTAGTATATGAGTATCAAGAAGGTGGTAAGAAATTTACTGAGTCAATTACAGTTCGTTTAGAAGTAATTTTTAATGCTAGAAATAATGTTCCAAATTCAGATTCAAATTAAATTTTGAAGTTCAAACAAATATTACAACTTAGAAGATGATGGTAACATTATTGGAAGAAATTATTAATTCTGAAAGTTTCTAATTGTTGAAAGTAAAAAAAACTTAGTTTTAAGTTTTTTTTGCTGAATTAGTTAAAATATCGCCTTTTTAACATTAGTTCACAAAACGAACGCATTGTTAAAAAGTGTGAAAAAGAAAGATACTACTCAATATAATGTGTTAAAATATCTTATGAAATACAAAAAAAATTATATAGATTTATGAAAAATATCAACTAAAGTAGGGTATTTAATACTTGAATAGGTGATTATTTGAAAGGGGGACGAAATGACGGGATTTTTGAAAAATAAACTCTTAATTTTTTTAGCGTTGGTGTTAATTGGTGGACAGATAAGCTTAATTTCTTATTATGATTCAACGAGAAATTCTGACGCATTGACTGGTGGACCGGTTACGATTGATGGAGATGAATATTTTTTCGTCAAAAATGATGAAACTCCACCAAAAACTAGTGCAGAAGCACTTCTAGGAGAAAAGACATATAAATCATTTCAAGTTACGAATAGTAAGGAAGGTGTAGATTCTTATGTTTCAGTAGGAACGCACGTTAGAAATGGTGCTAATGGAAAAACTAGTGATATTTATTTGCAACACGTGAAAGTTTCAGACGATGTTTCAGTAAATGATCCTAGTACTCTTGGAATAATTGATACACACACTATTGGTGATGCAATTGATGATGAGATTTACATTACATCTTTTACTGATGAAAACAATAGTGATATTATCTATTTAATGTTTGCATCAAAAGCGAGTAACTTAACAATAGATAATAAAAAGATTATTCCAGCTAGTGATACTAATAAGATTATTTTAGTTAAAGTTGATGCTAGTGGTTTAGCAAAAGGGGAAAAACTTGAAAATACAATTTCGTATGTAAACGATTACAATTATGAAGTAAGTTACAGTAAAGCTTCGTATGTATTTTTAGGTGCACCACGTGAAATGGCTAATGGAAATACAAGATTGTATTTGACATCTAATTTAGATTATCGTGCAAATTCTGTAAATCCGTTTGTTTCAACTGAATTCAACAAAATGTTGAATGATCATAATGGACCAGTAATGAAATATACTGCAGAAACTAAGGGCTTAGCTAAAGTACCTTACTACATTGAATTATCAAGTGATTTTAAAGTAGTTGCAGATGATTTAATTATTGGTGGAGATCCTACAGAAGTTACTAATACAATTCCTTTAAATGATGGAGGATATGTAGGGTTTTTAAGAAATGCAAATATTGCTTTTGAAGAAGGTAAAGTAAAAAATGCAATGATAAATCGCTATAGCGATTTAAGCGCAAGTAACTATGATCAATTGAAGGAAAATGAATATACGGCAAGACAAACATATGTAATGTTTAAGGCAGATAAAAACAATAACATTGTCTGGATTAATCGTGTTGCAAGTGATAAGAGGACATTTGTACCTAGTTTACCAATTCAAAATAGTGAAATATATGTTGATGGTGGTAAACAGTATTTAGAGTTTACGATGGCAGATGGTGTTTCAGAAAAGTTTATTGAAGAAGGTTTAGGTAATGAGTACTTTAGTTTTGGAGATCGTTACATAAACTCTACAGCTGCTTTAAATTTCTTGACAATTGATTTATCGAATGGAGAAGTTCATAAAGATAAAAGTTGGGCGTTAAGTGGTTATGATTTAGGTTTTGTTGATGTAGAGCATTATGATGGTGATGTACGTTATGTTAGTTATGACTATAATGCTTATGGAGATCGTTACTACATTGTAGCTGGGCATGGACCAACTCGAATGAGAGAATATTCAAATTTATATTATTCACTATTTCCAGAATCTATTTTACCAAATGGTAAAGTAGTTCCTAGTATCAATCCGAGTAATAACGCTAACTATACAACGGAAATTACTACTGAATTTGAAGGAGATACTACTTTAGATTTTGATGGTAGTGAGTATATGCATCATTTGGGTATCAATTCTGATGGTAAATATTATGCAACATTTACATCTAGTTATGGTAGAATTCCAGATGTTTTTGGTTCAGCTTGGTATTCAGGAACAACAGGGTTAGTTGTAGCACCGAGTATTGATATTACAGCGCCTGTGTTTGATGATAAGATAAATACTAATTTGGAAATGTTTGAAAACACACCATATAATGTAAATGACATTTTAGAGAAGATTGTAAGAGATGAAGATGGAAACTTATTAATAAGTGATGAGTCAGATTTTGTATATTCCTTAGTGGAAATAAAAAATGATGATGTACAAGAAATTGATAAGCAAAGTGATTTAGAATATAAAGTTCCTACTGATGGTTATGTAGAAACTAATTATTATGTAATGGCAACAGATGAAAATGGTGCTGTTAGTTATAGCAAGGTTATTAAAATAAAAGTAGATGAAAGATACGTTCCTACATCTAATGGTAGTGAAAACATTAATCAAGAAGCTGTGGATGTAGCAGTTGTAGAAAAACAATATGACAGTGTTGAAAAAGTTATCGAAGAAAAAATGGCTACAGGTGAATTAGATGTTTCAACTACGCCTGAAAATAAGTTAGATTATGCAGGACAAGATTTTAAAGATAATGTCAAAATAGTAAGTGTTAAACAAAATGGTAAAAATGCAACGGTTGATTTTACAACAGCAAATGATACTCCTTATGTTGTAGAATATACAGTTAAAGCAAAAAATGGTGATACTGTTGATATTGATGCAGGTGATACTGTTACTCATTTTGTAAATCTTAAAGTTATCAGTGCTAACACTAATGCTTTGATTGAAGCAGATGATATTAAAGTAAATGTAGGTGAAGGTGCACAAACTGATAAAGAGATTATGGAAGCTTTAAGAACAAAAGGAGTAGATCCAGTAAAAGGTGATATTACAGAAGAAGTAGTAGTAACATCAAAAGGTGGATATGACAGAAATAAAGTTGGTGTATATACAGTAACATTAAGTGTTAAAGGAAGTAATGGAGTTGTAGTA
>CAZQIG010000008.1:0-71190 GCA_964593055.1 uncultured Erysipelotrichia bacterium | reverse complement strand
CAGCAAGTGGAGATATTACAGAAGAAGTAGTAGTAACATCAAAAGGTGGATATGATAAAGATACAGTTGGTGTATATACAGTAACATTAAGTGTTAAAGGAAGTAATGGAGTTGTAGTAACAGATACAGCAGTAATTGAAGTATATGATGAAGCTGTAACACCAGAAAAAGATATGTCAGCTGATATTTATGGAACAACACCTATCGCAGTAGATGTAGATGATAATGTAAGCTTAGAAGAGTTAGTTGGAATGATTGATCCTATTTATATAGAAGAACAAGAAAAAGTAGCATTCAAACCAGTAAGCTTAACAAGTGAACATATTATAAGTAATACAGGATATGATGGTAGTGTAGAAGGAACATATTATTTAGAGTTCCAGTACACAGGTAAAAATACAGGGTTACAAGCAGAAAAAATTATTGAGGTTCGTGTAAGTGATAGTGGAGGAGATGCACATAGTGCAGAAATAACAGCTAATAACGTTACAATGATTAAAGATGGTTATTTTGATGTTATGATTACACCTAATGTAAAAGCAACGGAAACTAATCCAAAAGGAGACAAAACAGATATTACGGATTTTGTTGAAGTAATTTACAATAATGTTAATACTAAAAAAGTAGGAAGTTATAGTGTTACTTATTCTGTAAATGGTCCAAATAATACTCATGATGTGCATGATATTATTGTTAAAGTTGTTGACCCTTCAATAAAAGATGCAATTATCGAAGCAGATGATATTAAGGTAAATATAGGTGAAGGACCGACAAGTGATAAAGAAATTATTGAGCAATTAAGAACAAAAGCATTTGATCCAAAAGCGGGTGATATTACTGATAGAGTGAATATTGTAGATAAAGATAACTATGATAAAAACACTGTAGGTAAGTATACAATTGTATTATCTGTTATTGGAAGCAATGGAGTAACTGTAACAGATACAGCAGTAATTGAAGTATATGATGAAGGTTCAACACCGAATAATGATGCAACAGCAGATGTTTATGGTAATAATCCAATTGTTATTAATAAAGATGATAATTTAAGTATTGCAGATGTAATTGATTTAATTAAACCAGTTTATGTTGAAGAAAAAGCTGGTAAAGTTTATAATCCAATTACTTTAGATGAAAGTAATATTACAGCTGTAACTTATGAAAATGTTAATAATTTATCAACAAATGGAAAATACTATTTCGAATTCCAATATACAGGGAAAAATACAGGACTACAAGCAGAAAAAGTCTTTACAGTATTAGTTTATGATTTTGATTTATTAGCTAATAATATTTCTGTAGAAGTAGGATATAAAGATTTAGCAAATGATAGTACATTTAAAGATACAGTATTTAAACTATCAGAAGTAGTATCAGAATATCGCGATGAAAACAATAATACTGTTTCATTTGCAGATGATGTAAAAATTGATAAGAAGAACTTTGATGTTTATACAGTAGGTACATATGGATTAATGCTTGAATATGTATTTGAATTAGAGTACGAAAGTACAACATATAGCTTAGAAAAGAAATATAGTAGTAAGGATACACACTTAAGATTATATTTTGGAACAGAGTTTATGATTGATGTAACACCGAAAAATGGTGGTGGTGGAGAAGCAGAGACTGAATTACCAGAATCACAAACAAAAACAGGTACTCAAGATTATCTACTTATCATTTTATTAGCTCTTGTTGTATTAGTAGTTGGAAGGAAAAAGATTTATAGTGGAAAAAGATAAAATAAAAAAACTGAGTATTGTAGGACTATTGATAGTAGTAGTCATAAGTATGGGTTTAGTTATCTGGATTGCATTTAATAAAGATTCAAAAGAAGAGCCTAATAACTATGACCATGATGTAGCACTTAAAAGTGCAGTTGATGGTGGTTATGTTACACCTAATGCTAAAGATATTAAAATTGGGATGAGTTTAAAAGAAGTAAATGATTTGCTTGAAGAAGAAGGTCAAATGACTTATGAGCTTGGAAAGAAACAGAAATATATTTATACTGCATCTGGTAATAAAAGTTTAGAAGTAATCTTTAATGATGGAAAAGTAGAAGGTATTGCTGTTGTAGAATCCGAGTAAAATTTCCCAAATAAAAACTACACAATTGTGTAGTTTTTATTTTTATAAAGGAACAAAAGTTCTTGATAATAAGTCTTTATCTAGTAAATATAATCCAGCATCTTTTACTAATTTAACTTTTGAAATTAAGTTATGTAATGTATCTTCTTCTTCGACTTGTTCATCAATATACCATTGAATGAAACTATAAGTAGTATGATCTTCTACTTTTAAAGAAATTTTAGCAATCTTAGCAAAATTTGCCGTTACTTGTTCTTCGTGTTTCAATGCCGTTTCTAGCACTTCTAATAAAGAAGTGAATTTTGTTTTTGGAGAATCAAAACCTGTTATGATAGCTTGTTCACCACGAGAGTTAATAAATTCATATAGTTTTAATGCATGCGCTACTTCTTCTTCATATTGAACTCTAAACCAATTTTCAAATCCTTCTAATCCTTCATTTGCACAGTAGCTAGCCATTGCTAAGTAAATATGTGCTGATTCAAATTCATGATTCATTTGATCATTAATTTCTGTAAATAATTCTTTTTTAATCATTTTTTTCTCCTTCTATTTTTTGAAAATTTTTAAAAAATGTTTTTGTGTAAAAGTTAGCATATTTTAAATCAATCTTTGTAAATAAATGTTTAGCAAAAATATCTACTTGTTTACTTGCTCCAAAAGGAATTGCCAATTGAAGATTAAATTTTTCTTGTATGTGTTGTTCCATTTTTTTAAAATATAAAATCAAATGATATCTTGCAATTATTGAAGCAACAGCTACAGTAAAATATTTTTCTTCTGCCTTAGGTATTAAAAGTAAATCGTGATTTACTTTTTGTAAGTACTCAAAGAATTTATTAGTTGTTGTAAATCCATCAATGATAACTTGTTTTTGATATTTTTGCTGTAATGTTATTACCGCTTCATAATGTAAATGAGCGAGAATTTCATTCATATTCATATTATTAGCATGTTTTGTATTTATTTCTGCATTAGTATAATACTTTATTTGATAATTTACTAATGCCATTAATTTAGGTGCTAAACTAATTATTTTGTCATCACTAAATTTTTTTGAGTCTTGAATTTTGTACATTTGCAATTCTTTGTATTGTGATTTTGTGATATAACATGCACAAACAATTAATGGTCCAAAAAAATCACCTTTACCAACTTCATCACTTCCAATTATTTCTTCAAAACCACTGTCTTGCCATTTATTTGCTTCACTTTGTGCTTTTTTACCACTAAACACAACTTTATTTGTTTCATACACTATGATATGACAATTAGCCGTTTTAGCAGCAAATTTTGCATGTAATGGAGGTGTAATCTCTTCATTTTGATAATATACTTTGAGTTTTTGAAATATCTCGTCATTCACTTTGATTGATAATGTCATAATACCTCCTTTTGAGCTATTATAACATTATACATAGTTATTTTCAATTGCATGTGAGATGTATATTTGTTATAATTACTTAAGGAAATGAGGGATAATATGTTTGTAAATATGGCAATTATAATACCAATGATTCTATATGTAGTTTATGTTTATATTAAAGGTGAATTAGTTTTAGAGTTATCAAAAATATTGAGTTTTGTTTTTTCGGTGATTACGGCGTTAATTTTTAACGTTCAAGTTGCTAGTTATATTTCTAACAATGTGGAATTTTTACAAATCGACCCAAATTTACAAATTTTATTGAGTATTGAAATTCTTTATTATCGTACAATTGCATTTATCATTATGTTTGGTCTTGTTTTTTTAGTTGTGTATACTATATTAAAAAGCATGGGAAAAAATATTAAATTTTGTATTAAGCTCAATAAGTTTAGAAGATCACATATTATAAGAAGTTTATTAGCTGTTATAAATGCATTTTTATTTATGTATATTATCATTTTAGGTTATATGGCTACTCCTTATAGTTTAGATTATAGTAGTTCTTTATTGAATAATTATTATAAGATGCCAATTCTAAGCAATGTGATTGGTAGTGTTACTTTTCCATATTCAAAAGTTGATGTTATTTTAAATAACAATGATGGATTGTCTAATGATGAAGCAAGTGTTAAATCATTACAGTTTATGGAAGAAGAGGGGTATTTGACAATAGAAGAAATGAAGTTTATTTTAAATAATGATGAAAATTATGGAAGTTTAGTGAAGGAATATTTAGAAATAGAATGACAAAAAATTATGAAAAACTGAAAAAAGAGTTAGATTTTAACGTTATCTTAAGTGAGGTTGCTAGTTATGCACAAACTTCCTTTGGTAAGGAAGGGATTTTAGAAATTGTTCCTGATGATGAAAAGTCATCGATTGAAAGAGCTTTAAATAAAACAGAAGAGGCTTTTAAAATTGTTGTTCATGATGATTCATTAGTTTTTAGTGGTAATTTAGATATTAGAGAATATTTAAGTCGTGTTGTTAAAAATGGGTTTTTACGCGTTAATGAATTAAATGATATAAAAAACTTTATTGTTAATGGTATAAATGTAAAAAAATATTTTAGTAACTTTAAAGAGTATAGCTACTTTAATGATTTGGCGCGAAAAATAGGAACTTATGATGAAATTATGGCAGAATTTGATCGCTGTATTGATAATAACCATAAGATTAAAGATAATGCTAGTTTGGAAATAAAAAAGATTCGTACGAGTATTAATTCTAAAGAAAATGAAATGAAGAACAAAATAAATCGTATTATGTCATCTAATACAAATAAGCTGAGCGAAGCTATTGTGACGATGCGAAATGGACGTTATGTTTTAGCAGTTAAATCGGAGTATAAAAATAGCTTTAAAGGTGTTATTCACGATGAATCTGCAACGGGTCAAACTGTTTATATTGAACCTAGTGAGATTTTTGAACTAGGAAATACAATTTCACAATTGTTGCATAAATTAGATCTTGAGATAGAAAAAATTTTAAAATATTTATCAGCATTTATTACTAATAGGGAAGAAGATTTTACAAATGATTTTCAGATTTTTAAAAACATTGATATTTTATTTGCAAAAGCTCGTTATTGTTCAAAGTATGATTGTGTGTTACCAGTAATAGATGATAAACAAAAAATTGAGTTACTTAGTGCACGACACCCTTTAATTGCCAGACAAGATGTTGTTGCTAATGATATCATTTTTAATGAAGATGTTATGTTGATAACAGGAGCTAATACTGGTGGTAAAACAGTGACTTTAAAAATTATTGGCTTATTTTCTTTAATGGTGAAATGTGGGTTCATGTTACCAGTAAAAAGTGCACGAATACCAATCTTTAAAGAAATATTTACTGATATTGGTGATAATCAATCGATTGAAAATAACCTGAGTTCTTTTTCTTCACACCTGACTAATTTAATTGATATTATCGAACATGCATCTGATAATACGCTAGTTTTATTTGATGAAATTGGAAGTGGAACTAATCCAACAGAAGGTGCTAGTATTGCTTATGCTATTATTGAACACCTACGCAATAAAGGTTCAAAAATAGTTGCAACAACTCATTATAATGAGCTGAAAGAATACTCTAATGCTAATGATTATATTTTGAGTGCTTCGGTGAGGTTTGATGTTAAGAGTTTAAAACCGACATATAAATTAGATCTAGGTAAGAGTGGTTTATCTTATGCTCTATCTATTGCTAAATCATTGGGATTAGCTGATACGATTATTGAAAATGCTCATGCTTTTTTTGAAGAAAATAGCAATCAAAATTTATTATTAATAGATCAGTTAAATTCACAAAAATTAGAACTTGAAGAGGATTATTTACGTTTAAGTCAATTAGAAAAAGAAATAAATTTACAAAAATCTGAATTAGCTTCTGAAAAGAAATTGATGCGAGAAAAGCTAAAAATTGAGCTTAATCAAGCTCGTAAAGCTGCTAACGAAGATATAAATAAGATGGTTTTAGAAGCGGAAAGGCATTTACATAAGTTAAAGTCTGAAGATAAAATGCATTTAATCTTAGAAGAAAAGAAAAAGATTGAAGAGAAGTTAGCTATTGAAAGAGAAAAATTCTTTGAAAGTGATTTTGACTTTAAAGTCGGTGATGTTGTAAAAGTTCTACCTTATGAACAAGATGCAGTTATTTTGAAAATCATGCCTAAAAATAAATTTGAAGTTAGCATGGGACAAATTAATTCCGTTGTCAAAAAAGATAAATTGCTATTTGTGAAACGTACTAAAAAAAGTGCAGTTGTTAGTACACAAAAAGTTAGTAAAAAAGTTTTACCGCGTTTGGATATCAAAGGTATGCGTGTAGAAGAGGCACGTGAGAAATTAGAAAAATACCTTGATGAAATTTTGCTTACAAATTATCAAAAAGTAGTCATTGAGCATGGTGTTGGAACAGGGGCTCTACGTAAATTGACCCTTGACATTTTAGAACAAAAAAAATATAATTATAGAAGAGGATTACTTGAAGAAGGTGGCATAAATGTTACTGTAATCGAGCTCTGAGCATGTTACTGTTAATGTTTTTAAGTACATGATAAAATGAAAATGGATTTGAAAATAGGAGGATGAATTTATGGTAAAATTACTAAATACGGAAGAATTTAATGCTTTAGATAAAAATGGTATTGTATTATTAGACTTTTTTGCTGAATGGTGTGGGCCTTGTCAACAATTAGGACCTGTTTTAGAAGAGGTATCTAATACAATTGAAGATGTTGTGTTTGTAAAAATGAATGCAGATAATGATCGTGCTTTTGCAATGAAAAATAAAGTTATGTCTATTCCAACACTAATTTTATTTAAAGATGGAGTAGAAGTTGCTCGTGAACAAGGGTTTAAAACGGCTGAGCAACTTACAGAATTCATTAATGGAGTAAAATAGACGTAGCAGGATAAGTAATTAGTAAGGTTCAAAATAGAGACTTAGTGATGGTGGAAATCTAAGAAGAAATACTAGTGAATAACACCTGTTAGTTAAGAGAAGAAAGCGTAAAGTTAGTAGAACTCTTCGTTGAACCGCGTTAAGGTGTTGAGTGCACAGTTTTGCTGTGAATTAAGGTGGTACCGCGATTATTTCGTCCTTTGTTGAACAAAGGGCGTTTTATTATATGGAGGTTAATATGGATATTAAAGATTTAAAAGATAAATATCAAGATTTTGGTTCACAAATCGTGGAGTTATCTGGATGGGTTCGTAATAGAAGAAGTCAAAAAGAATTTGGTTTTATCGATATGTTTGATGGAACAACTTTTGGATCTATTCAAGTAGTCTATGATGAAGATACACAAAATTTCGTTGAAATACAAAAAATACGCATAGGATCAGCAATTAAAGTAAGTGGTGAAATTGTTTTAACCCCTAATATGAAACAAGCATTTGAAGTTAAGGCAAAATCTATTGAAATAGTTGGCACAAGTGAGGAAACTTATCCAATCCAACCTAAAAGGCATACACGTGAATTTTTAAGAAGTCAAGCACATCTGCGTGCAAGAACTTTACTATTTAATAGTGTTTTTCGCGTTAGACATGTTTTATCTCATGCTATTCATCAATATTTTCATGAAAATGGCTTCATTCACTGTCCAGCACCTATTTTGACAGCTAACGATGCAGAAGGTGCAGGGGAAACATTTACAGTTACTACTTTACCATTAGGCAAAGTAGAAAAAGTTGATTTTAATAAAGATTTTTTCGGAAAAAAAACAAATTTGAGTGTAACAGGACAGTTAGAAGCAGAAATTTTTGCAATGTCTTTTAAAAAAACTTATACTTTTGGACCAACTTTTAGAGCAGAGAATTCTAATACTAAGACTCATGCTTCGGAGTTCTGGATGATTGAACCAGAAATGGCTTTTGCTGATTTAAGTGATTTGATGATGATGACAACTGAGTTTATAAAGTATATTGTGCAGTATGTTTTAGATAATTGTAAAGAAGAAATGGAATTTTTTGATAAGTTTGTTGAAAAAGGGTTATTAAATAAATTACATAAAATGTTAAGCGATGAATTTAAAGAAGTAAAATACAGTGAAGCTATTGATATTTTACAAAAAGCTGATGTTAAGTTTGAAAATGAAGTTATTTGGGGTAATGATTTAGCAACAGAACATGAAAAATATTTAACTTCTGAGTATTTTTCACAACCTATATTTATTACAGATTGGCCAAAAGAAATTAAATCTTTTTATATGAAAGTCAACGAAGATGGTAAAACAGTTCGTGGAATGGATTTATTAATGCCTCGTGTTGGAGAAATGATTGGTGGAAGTCAAAGAGAAGAAAATTATGATATTTTAAGAGAGCGTATGATTGAAAGTGATATTTCACCAGATGATTTGTGGTGGTATTTAGAATTAAGAAAGTATGGTGGCTGTGTTTGTTCAGGATTTGGATTAGGCTTAGATCGCATGATTATGTATTTGACGGGGATAGAAAATATTCGTGATGTTCAACCATTTGCACGCACACCTAAGAATTGTGAGTTCTAATGGAAAGACTACAAAAAATCATTGCTGCTTCAGGGTTTTGTTCTCGAAGAAAAGCAGAACTTTACATTGAAAGTGGTAAAGTAAAAGTAAATGGACAAGTTATTGACAAGTTAGGAAGTAAAGCTAGTTATAATGATGAAATTGAAGTTGATGGATACAGTATTTTAAAAAAGACGGAAAATGTTTACTATATTGTTAATAAGCCTAAAGGGTATTTGTCAAGTGTTAGTGATGATCGTAATCGTGCGTGTGTAACTGATTTGATTGAAGAAGAGGCAAATCGATTGTTTCCAGTAGGGCGACTAGACTATAATACATCTGGATTATTGCTTTTAACAAATGATGGTGAATTTTCTCAATTAATGACACATCCGAGGTTTAAAATTCCTAAAAAATATCGTGTGCGTTGTAAAGGGAGAGTTAGTAAACTAAATATAGCAAAGTTAGCAAGTGGGATTGAAATCGATGGTTATAAAACTAAAAAAGCGCTTGTTAAAGTAAATAAATATGATAAGGTAAATAATATTACAGATATTTTTATCACAATTTATGAAGGTAGAAATCAACAAATACGAAAAATGTTTTTAGCTATCGATCATCCTGTTCGACAACTTAAAAGAGTTGAGTATGCGTTTTTAAATGTTGATAATATGCCTACTGGTAGTTATCGACGTTTAACGATTCATGAAGTAAAGCAATTAATCAGTTTAGCTAGATATGGAAAAAAATAAAACTGATGTTAGAGTTTAAAAAAGAAAATAAGTTAATATCTTACGTATTTAGTTGAGGTTATTAAATTATTATGATATTATATTAGGTGGAAGAAAAGAAAAGGAGAATATAAATATGGCGAATTATACTATGGCAACTGTTAAAGAGTTACGTGAATTAACAGGAGCAGGAATTTTAGATTGTAAAAAAGCCTTGGAAGCTAATGAAGGAAATGTACAACAAGCTGTTGATTGGTTGCGTGAAAAAGGAATTGCAAAGGCAACTAAAAAGAGTGGACGTGTAGCTGCTGAAGGTCTTTCAAAAATTTTAATTGATGGTAATTATGCAGTTATTGTAGAAGTTAATTCAGAGACTGATTTTGTAGCAAAAAATGATAAATTTTTAACATTATTAGATACTATTGCAAAAGCTTTACTTACGACTAAACCTAGTGATTTAGCTAGTGCTTTAGAAGCTGATTATGAAGGTAAAACAATCGATATGATTATTAAAGAAGCGATTGCAATTATCGGTGAAAATATTACATTAAGACGTTTTGAGATATTAGAAAAAAGTGATTCACAAATTTTTGGTGACTATATTCATCAAGGTGGAAAAACTTCTGTTATATCATTATTAGATGGAGATGATTATGAAGTTGCACGTGATACTTCGATGCAAGTAGCAGCAATGGGAGCTAAGTTTGTTAGCCCTGAAGATGTTGATCAAGCAATGATTGATCATGAGCGTGAAATTTTGCGTAATCAAGCTTTAAATGAAGGTAGACCAGAACAAATTGTTGATAAAATGGTTGAAGGTCGAATTCGTAAATATTATGAAGAAATATGCTTGTTACCACAAGAATTTTTCAAAAATCCTGATTTAAAAATGTCACAACTGATTAAAGAAGCTAATATGAATTTAGTTAGTTTCATATGTTATAACGTTGGTGAAGGTATTGAAAAAGAAGAAGTTGATTTTGCCGAAGAGGTAAGAACACAAGCAAATTTATAAAAGAGCACGATGTGTTCTTTTTCAAAATATAGAGGTGAATATGAGTTATAAACGAATATTATTAAAATTGAGTGGAGAAGCTTTGAAAGGTGATAATAACATTGTTGATTCAGAAGTCATTTTTAATTTAGCTAAACAAATTTCAGAAATTCATAAAATGGGTGTTGAAATTGGTATTGTAGTTGGTGGAGGTAATATTTGGCGTGGGAAGATTGCTTCTGAACTAGGTATGGATCGTAGTACTGCTGATTATATGGGAATGTTAGCAACTGTAATGAATGGATTAGCAATTTGTGATGGTCTTGAAAGATATGGAGTAGATGCACGTGTGATGTCTTCAATTGATATGAGTAAAGTAGCCGAGCCATATATTAGAAGAAGAGCATTAAAACATTTAAATAATGATCGGGTAGTAGTTTTTGTTAGCGGAACTGGTTCGCCTTATTTTTCGACTGATACGACTGCAGCTTTAAGAGCTGCTGAAATAAATGCTGATATTATTTTTATGGGTAAAAACTTTGTAGATGGTGTTTATAGCGATGACCCTAAGAAAAATAGTGAAGCTGTTAAATATACTACTTTATCATATGAAGAAGTTGTACAAAAAGATTTGAAAGTCATGGATTTAACAGCAATTACAATGTGTAAAGAAAATGACTTGCCAATTTTAGTATTTAATATTAATAAAGAAGGTAATATTAAAGCAGCTATTAATGGTGAAAATGTTGGAACGATAATTAATAAAAAGGGAGTGAGAGAAAATGCCTGAGAATATAATTGAGAATAGTGAATTAGAGATGGAAGAAGTAATTGAAAAATTACATTCACGTTTAAATAAATTGCGCACAGGAAGAGCAAATCCAGCAATTTTAGATAATTTACTTGTTGAGTATTACAATGTTGATACGCCTTTAAAACAATTGGCGGTAGTTAGTGTGCCAGAAGCTAGGCAACTAGTGATTAAGCCTTTTGATAAAAATTGTTTAGATGCAATTGAAAAGGCTATTATGACTTCTAGTATTGAATTAACACCTAATAATAATGGTGAAGTTATTCGTCTTAATTTTCCGCAAGTTACAGAAGATGGACGTAAAAAACTTGTAAAAGAAGTTAAAACAATAGCTGAGCAAGCAAAAGTAGAAGTTCGTAATGTTAGACGTCGTGCAAATGATGCATTAAAGAAATTGAGTTTAACAGATGATGATGAAAAAGGTTATATTGAAGATGTTCAAGATTTAACTAATAATTTTGTTAAAAAAATTGAACAAGTTTGTAATGATAAAGAAAAAGAATTAATGACTGTTTAAGTGAGGTGTATGCTTGTGAATATTAGTGAAATTAAAGATTACTATGATACTGAATTAGCTACAGCAAATAGTTTAAAACAGTTGGATGAAATTAAAGTTAAATATTTTGGCAAAAAAGGATTAATAACTGCATTAATGAAAGAAATGGGGAGTTTATCTCGTGAACAACGCGCTATTCAAGGAAAAGAGCTTAACTTATTAAAAAAAGAGATGCTTGATAATTTAGCAATGAAAAAATCAGAAGTAGAAGCTACTGAGATGCTTGATAACTTAAAATCTGAAATGATTGATGTAACAATTCCTGGAGTTAGTTTGAAAGCAGGACTTGTACATCCCTTGCGTTTTATGGAACGTGAAGTTGTCCAAATATTTTCGACAATGGGATTTGAAGTAGTTTCAGGTCCAGAAGTTGAAACAGATGAATATAATTTTGAAATGCTAAATATTCCTAAAAACCATCCAGCTCGTGAAATGCAAGACACTTTATACTTTAATGAGAGCATGCTGTTACGCACGCATACATCACCAGTACAAATTCGTCATATGTTAGCTAATTCTACTAAAGGACCTCTACGACTGATTTCTCCTGGTAAAGTTTATCGAAAAGATGATGATGATGCGACACATTCACATCAATTTATGCAAATAGAAGGACTTGTAGTAGATGAAGGAATTTCTTTAGCACATTTAAAAGGTGTTTTAGAAAATGTAATAAAAGCTATTTTTGGTGAGGAGCGACAAGTTCGTTTACGTTCATCGTTTTTTCCTTTCACTGAGCCTAGTGTTGAAGTTGATATGGATTGTTTTAAATGTAATGGTAGTGGATGTAATATTTGTAAAGGTACAGGTTTTGTTGAAGTACTTGGAGCAGGAATGGTACATCCAAAAGTGTTAGAAAATGTTGGATATGATACTGAAAAATATACTGGTTTTGCTTTTGGATTTGGGGTTGAAAGATTTTGTATGTTGAAATATGAAATAAGTGATATTCGTGAGTTTTATCGAAACGATTTTCGTTTCCTATCACAGTTTACTAAAGCAAATGTTAGAGGAGGAAATAAATAATGTTGGTCTCTTATAATTGGCTTAGTGATTATTTAGATTTAAGTAGTTATCGCGTTGAAGATGTAACGAAAGCTTTAATAAATGGTGGAATAGAAGTAGCTAGTGTTGAAAAATTAGTAAATGTTGAAGATGAAAAAATTGTGATAGGTTATGTAAATTACTGTGTAGCGCTCCAAAATTCTGATAAATTGAGTCTTTGCCATGTCAATGTTGGTGATAAAGTAGTGCAAATTGTTTGTGGTGCTAGTAATATTCGTGAAGGAATCTATGTTATTGTTGCTTTAGAAGGTGCTGTTATTAATGGCGTGGAAATTAAAGAAACAAAGATTCGCGGTGAATATTCGTATGGAATGATTTGTAGTTTACAAGAGTTGGGTGTTGATGCTAACTTAATTAGTACTGTTTATCAAGAAGGTATTTTTTGGACTGAAGAGCCTTTGAAAATTGGTGCCAATGCTTTAGAAGAGCTGCATTTAAATGATTACACTCTTGACTTAGAATTGACTGCTAATCGTGTTGATTGTTTGAGTGTTTATGGTATTGCTTATGATTTGAGTGCTTTGTTAAATATTCCTTTGAAAAGTCAAACTGTTGAAAAATTCGTTGTTGAAGAAAAAACAGCAAATCCTTTAGAATTAGTTGTCAACAGTGAAAACGTTTCGTATTATAGTTTGAATTTATTATTTAATATTCAAGTTAATAATAGTCCGGCTTATATTCAAAGTCGCTTGATGGCTAGTGGGATTAAACCTAAAAATAATGTTGTAGATATTACTAACTATATTTTATTAGAGTTTTCACAACCACTACATGCTTTTGACTGCCAAAAAACTGGTATGGAATTTGAAATAAGATCAGGATATGCTAAAGAAAAAGTAGTTGCTTTAAATGATAAAGAATATGAAATGACTAAAGATGATATTTTGATTTCTTCACCGACAGAAGCTCTTGCTGTTGCTGGGATTACAGGATTAGTGAATAGCTGTGTTGATGAACAAACATCTACAGTCGTTTTAGAATGTGGAGTATTTGCGAGTGAACCAGTCAAGCAAACTAGTAAGACCATGAATTTAAGAACAGATGCTAGTTTGCGTTTTGAAAAAGGGATAGATTATCAAAAAGTTGAGTTAGCTAAATCAAAGGCGATATCGTTATTGATAAAACATGCTAGTGCTAAAATAGCTTATAATGGAATTGTGGTTGATCATTTAGTTAAGAATGAAATATCAGTTGATGTGAACTTAGATAAAATAAATTTATATTTAGGAACGAATTTATCTGCTCAAGAAGTTAGTAATATTTTTAAAAGATTGATGTTTAGTCACAAATATGAAGCAAAAGTATTTAGTGTTGATATTCCAAGTTATCGACGTGATTTATTATTAGATGTAGATTTGATTGAAGAAGTTATGCGTGTATATGGCATAAATAATATTCCTGCCAAAGATTTAGTTTTACCATTACTACCAATAAAAAAATCACAACGTGAAATATTTGAATTAAGCTTAGAACTTCAACTTCGTTCCATGGGATTTAGCGAAGTAATTAGCTATTCGCTAACTTCACAAAGTAGTGTTGAAAGTTATAATATATTTAATTTAGAGCCGTTAAAACTCTTAAATCCTTTAAGTATTGAACGTTCATTTATGCGTGTGAGTTTACTTCCTTCATTACTTGAAACAGTAAAATATAACAATTCGCATAATAATTATGATTTGATGTTATATGAGAGTAGCATTATTAATTATGAAGAAGATGCTAATCTTACAAGTGATATGCACGTTGCAGGTATTGTTTCGGGAGATATTTTTAATCATCAAATATCTAGTTTTGAAAAAAGTTTTGATTTTTATTATATTAAGGGATGCGTAGAACGCCTATTACAATCAATTAATATTTTAGAAGGTTTTGATTATGAATTTCGCCGTGTTCAAGAAGAAAATTTATTTTTTCATCCATATCAAAGTGCTGAAATTATCGTATTTGGCGAAGTAATCGGTTTTGTTGGTAAAATTCACCCAAATATTTCTAAAAATGATGTTTTTGCTTTTGAAATAAGTGCTTTGAAATTGTATAGTGCTATTCAAAACCAACAATACTCAAGCATTACTAGTTATTCAAAATATCCGATGATTAAACGTGATTTGACTTTCTGGTTTGATAAAAACATTTTAGGTATTGAAGTAATAAAATATATTTCACAACTTGCTATTAAAAATATGTTAACAGCAATTATCGTTAATAGATTTGAGAGAAGTGGGAGTATTTCATATACAATTAGATTTAGTTTCCAAAGTAACGAAAAGACTTTGACTGATGAAGAAATTAATGATTCAATTCAAGTTATTAGAGAAGAAGTTAAAGATAAGTTAGGAGGAGAAGTACATGATTAAATTTAATGATAATGAAGAATTAATGCAATTAGAAGTTTTTGAAGATGATCGAGAAATAGGTAGGATTGAGTATTTTATTGATGGTGATGATTTGTTATTAACATTAATTTATGTAGAAGAAGATTTCCGTGGTCAAGGAAAAACAAAGCATTTAGTTAAAGTTGCTTATGATTGGGTTAAACAACAAAATAAGCAAGTAGAAGTAACGTGTAGTGTTTTAAAAGGCTTATTATTAAAAGATGATGAGTATAAATCAATTGTTAAATAAGATTTGACAAAGTAACTTCAAAAGTTGCTTTGTTTTTAATTGGGGGATAATGTCTTGTTTTAGAATTAGCTATTATATTTATCAGCATTAATTTATTTTGTTTTTAAAGATACATATCTTTATGAATTTATGGTATAATTATATTGTTTTGGAGGAATTTATGAGATTAAACAAGTCATTAAAAAATGCAATATATTCATTCGTACCATTTTTTATTATTTCTGCTTTAAGCTTTGCACGTATTTCTTTTATACGTGATTCATTTGGTGATGACTACTATGGAATAACAGCGACAATCATGAGTATTTATACAATTATTTTTACAGCAGAAGGGGGTTTTTTAGGACTTTCTATTTATTCATTATATAGACCTTTTGAAGAAAAAAACTACCTTCATATTAATAAAATTTTCAATGGTACACAAAGAACTTTTCGTGTAATCGGCTTAATAATCGTTATTTTAATGATTATTGGTAGTTTACTTGTGCCTATTTTACCTAAAGATGCAGCAAATATCATTATTATTGATGGAGTTACACAAACAATTGGTTATTTACAAATGGTAGCAATTTCCATGATAATTGGTATTCCAATGGTATTAGATTATTTTTTGCATACACCGTATACTGCTTTAAATATTGCTAATCAAGAAACATATTTAAGTTCTCGTATTGTTAATACTAGTAAAATTGTGAGAGTTTTAATAGAAATAGTTTTAATGGTTTTAATTCCTTCACCTTTTGGTTATTTGTTAGCTGTAATACCACTTGTTTTAATTCATAATATAATTATTATAGCTGTAATAAAAAAAGCGTATGCTAAATGTTTTGGATTAACTAAAGAAGCAGATTATTCCGCAGTATATGATATTAAGGAATATATAACGTTTAAAATAGCCTCTAATGTTAATTTAAGCGTTGATATGTTAATGATAAGCCGTTTTCTAGGTAATGCTGAATCAAGTGTTTATGCTGCATATCGTGCAGTATATCATACATTAGCACAGTTTGCTTATTCTATTCTTTCAGCTGCTAATAGTAGTTTTGGAAATCTTTTTGTCCAAGATGGTGATATGGCTTATAAAAAGAAACGTTACAAACAATTTATGCTAGTAGCTTTAGTATTTGGAGCATTTCTTGCAATTTGTTTTGCACTATTTATCGAAGCATTTATGGCTTTTTGGATTGGAGAAACAGCATTAGATAAAGTATTGATGAGTGTTGTTACAATGCTTGTAGTTATTAATACAATTAAAATACCAATTAATTCGATGGTTTTTACGAATAAATTATTTAAAGAAACTGCAAAGTATGTTATGTTAGCTACGATAATTAATATTTTATTGACTTTTGTTTTTATTAATTTCTTTGGTATCAGTGGAGCAATTTTAGCAACAATTTTTGTTTATATTTTTGTAACAATGACTTTGCAAGAGTACCATGTTATTAAATTAGTTTTTAAAGATATTAAGTTTTATATTGAGTTGATTATTATAAAACTAGCTTTTCTTGTAATAGTTTTTACTTTGACAACAGTGATGATTTATAGTTTAGATGGTGTTAGTTTGTTGAGTTACTTACCTAGTTCTAATGTATTAAGCTATTTAATATTCATTACTTTAGGTATTTTTATTTCACCACTTATTTTTGTACTTGTAAACTATATCTTTACACTATTATTTTCTGATTATCGTGAGTTGTATTTAGCCTTAAAAACAATTATTAAGAATAAAGTAAAAGGTTTGGTGAAGTGATGAAAAAGGTAATTCCTTTTATTTTAATAATTTTGTTAGTGTTGTTTTTAGCATTGAGAAATGAAAAAAAAATTGAAGATACGCTTACTTTTTATGAATATTTTGATACGATAACAACGATTAAAATTACGGGTAGTAAGTTTAGTGAAACTGAAAAAAAAGAAATTGAAAAGTTATTGAAATCTATTCATGAAACGAGTGATAGACATAATTCATCAGGACTACTTTATAAACTGAATATGAATAAAGAAGTTAATTATAACTTAGAACTTGCTGAAATGTTAGCGATGAGTGTGCAAGTTAATGAATTTCATGAACAGTTTAATATTGCTATAGCACCGGTAGCAAAAATTTGGGAAAAGTATCGTAATATGTGTTATGAAGAAGATAAATGCCTTGTGCCTACGCAAAAAGAATTAATTTCTGCTTTATTAAACGATGATAATAGTCAAATAATGTATCATGATAAAATAACGATTCCTAATGATATGGAGCTAGATTTAGGAGCTGTAGCTAAAGGATATGCAGCCGATCGTTTGAGTTTATTGCTTCATGAATTTGGATATGATGATTATACTTTGAATTTAGGTGGTAATGTTGCAGTAGGGGGTCGTAAAAAACCTTATGTGATTGGTATTGCAAATCCAGTTATGCAAAATACTTATTTTCAAACAGTGAATATTAAAAATAAAAGTGTTGTGACAAGTGGAGATTATGAAAGATTTTATGAAGTAAAAGGCGTTAGGTATCATCATCTTTTAAATACGCAAACTTTGTTTCCATCTACGTATATGCACAGTGTTACCGTGATTGATGAAAGCAGTTTATTAGCTGATGTTTATAGTACATTACTTTTTAATTTACCAGTAGAAGAGGCTTTGAAGTTAGCTGATAAGATAAATATGAGTGTTATTATTTTTGATTTAGAAGAAAATATTCACTATTCAAAAGAGGCTTTGATTTATGAAAAATAGGGCTGATTATATTTTGCTTCTAAGTTTATTTTCTCTAACTTCAATTTTATTATTTTATAGTTTGACATACGATAGTAGTAGTACTCAAGGAATTGTTACTTATAATGGAGTAGTAATATTGACTTTTGATTTAGAAGAAGAAGCTGTCTATGAAGTAGAAGGAGAAAACGGTATAATTGAGTTTCGTGTTGAAAAAGAAAAAGTAATTATTGATGAAGAGATTTCTAAATATAACATTTGTTCTGAGCAAGGATTAACAGATATTAAAGTAGTTCCAATTATTTGTTTACCAAATAAAATTGTAATTACTTCTAAAAGAGCTGTAGATGAGGTGAGTAGATGAGAAAAGTATCTTTGCTATCATTGATGTTAGCTCTGGCAATTACACTTAATTTAGCAGAAGTTTTTTTATTACCTACTGCAGTAATTCCTGGATTTAAAATAGGTTTAGCAAATATTATTAGTTTGATAGTTCTTTACATTTATGGTATAAAAGAGTTATGGATCGTTGTTTTGCTAAGAATTTTACTAGTCGCTATCTTAAGTGGTAGTTTACTACTTCCCAATTTCTATATGTCTTTTTTTGCAGGTATTTTTTCTAGTTTAATCCTCATGATATTTTATAGTTTTAAACTATTTTCCTTGCCTGCCCTAAGTATTCTTGCTGCTTATATACATGTTTTTATCCAAATGATAGTTGCAAGTATCATCATTGATTCAATAGCTATTCTCCTATTAAGTCCATATTTACTTTATTTAAGTATGATTACAGGCTTTGTTACGGGGATAATTGCTGATAAAGCTATAGTTATTTTGCAAAGAAATCAATTTATTAAAATTTAAAGAAGGTGTGAAAATGAGTAAATTTAAACCGAATGTTTATTTGAAAACAATATATGAACTTGATCTTGACTATTTAGTGAAAAGAGGGATTAAAAATATTTTGATTGATTTAGATAATACACTTGTACCACATTATGAAAAAAATCCTACTGAAACATCGAGAATTTTTATTGAAAAATTATTAGCAAAAGGTTTTAACGTTATTATTTTTTCTAATAATAAATATAAGCGTGTACAGTACTTTAGTGAGCAAATAGGATTACCTTATGTTTATAGTGCTAGAAAACCACTAAAGCTAAATTATATCAAAACATTGGCAAAGTATCACTTTCAAACAAAAGAAACAGTGTGTATTGGAGATCAACTATTAACAGATATTTATGGAGCTAATCGTATGAAAATGCTAAATATTTTAGTTGATCCACTTGTAGAAAAAGATATTTTTTATACAAAAATAAATCGTGTTTTTGAAAAAATAATTATTAAAGCTCTATTTATTAAATATGATTATGAACAAGGAAAATACTTTTATGATTAAGCATTGTGAAGGTTGTGGAATCGAATTACAACAAACAGATGAAAGAGGAGTTGGTTATGTTACAAAATCCGCTTTTCAAAAAGAATATGTCTATTGTAAGCGATGCTTTGATATTAGACACTACAATAAATCGAATCAAGTTATTTTAGAAGATCGTGATTATTTTGAAATGTTAAAATTAATTGAACGTGATGCTTTAATTATTTTGGTAGTCGATCTATTTGATTTATCATCAACACTCAACTCTGCAATGCATAGTATTTTAGTCAATAAAGATGTTTTACTTGCTGTTAATAAAGTAGATTTATTAATGGAAGATGTAAACTTTGAAAAATTGTTAATGCGTGTAAAAAAAGAATATGATGACTTAGGAATTGACGTAATTGATGGAACTTTTGTAAGTGCAAAATATAATTATGAAATCGACTTTTTTATTGAAATGATTGAAAAATATCGTCATAATCGCAATGTTTATGTAATTGGTGTTTCTAATGTTGGTAAGAGTAGTTTTGTGATGCAACTATTAAAATATTATGATTTAAATATTGATATTACAATTAGTGAATTTCCTGCGACAACTCTAAAATTTTTAGCGTATAACTTAGATGACTTTACAATTTATGATACACCGGGATTGATTAATCGCGGACAAATGATTCATTATGTTGGAGTAGATGCATATAATAGGTTATTTCCAAAATTTAAAATAAAACCAGTTACATATCAATTGTATAATAATGACAATTTATTTATTGATGGGCTTGTGCAGTTGAAAGTTTTTACAAAAACAAGAACAAGTTTTATTTGTTATTTTAGTGAGCAAACAAAATTTCATCGAAACAAAGTAAATAATTTAATAGAATTTTATGAGAAGCATTGTGATAGTTTTCTTAAACCAACCTATAAAGAAGCAAAATGGAAAAATTATAATTTGCGTGTTTTAAAAAATCATGATATTGTTATATCTGGGTATGGCTTTATTTCTGTTAATCAAGATGTTGAAATTGAATTAGTAGTTCATGAAGGTGTCCAAATCTCACTTAGAAAGAAGTTGTTGTAAATGTTAAATAACCGTGATAAGAAAGTTTTAAAGAAAAAAGCACATCATTTAAAAGCTAAATTTCAAGTTGGTAAAGATGGTTTAAGCGATAATCTACTGATAAGTTTGGATGAATATTTGTATGTATATGAACTTGTTAAAGTAAATGTTTTGCAAAATGCACCCTTTAATGCTAAAGATATAGCAGCTGATTTGAGTGATAATGGTTATGAAATAGTTGAAGTTAAAGGGCGTACAATCGTTGTTTATCGCTTTAGTAATAATCATAATAAAAAAAGTCAGGCAAATTTATGAATATCGCTATTTTTGGTGGAAGTTTTGATCCCGTTACGAGTGCACATGTTGAAATTTGTGAGCGTCTATTAGAAGATTTTACAGAAGTATGGGTTATTCCTACACATAATTCACCTTTTAAAAAGACAAAAACTTCTTTAGTAGATCGTCTAAAAATGTTACAAATAGCATTTTCTAAGTATGAAAATATTTATGTTAAAGATTTAGAAAAACAGGTAGGATCTAATTATTCAATAGATTTAGTAAAGTTTTTAAATCGAAATTTTGCTGATAAATTTACATTAGTTATCGGTAGTGATCATGTTTATGATTTAGAAAAATGGAAAAGCTATCATGAATTAAAAGATTTAATTGACTTTTATATTGTTAAAAGAAATAATGATTTAATACAAGCAAATTTAGTTTATAAAAATCGTATTTCATCAACGATTGCTAGGTACACAAAAGATAGCGAAATCGCTGAAGTGAATAATTTTATACGTGAAAAAAATTTATATAGTAATGATTATGATGATGTCATATGTAAATTAAAAAATACTATGAACAAAAAACGTTTTTACCATTCTATTAATGTTATGCATACAGCTTTTCTAATATCAGAGAATTTGCCTTTAAAAAAAGAAGATGTTTTTTTAGCAACAATTTATCATGATTATGCTAAAGCAACAATGAATCGTAAAGAAGAACAGTTATATATGAAGCGTTTTTGTTCAAATCTTTCTCTAATAAATTCTTCACTATATCATGGAGTTATCGCTTATCATATGTTTGAGAAAGAGCTTAGTTTTGAAGTTAGAGAAGCTATTTTATGTCATAGTACTAGTTGTGAATCTCCTTCATTATTAGCTAAAGTACTTTTTATCGCTGATTTTATCGAGCCTCTTAAAGGATATGACAAATATCATGAGTTTCTAAAAAAGGCAATAAAAGATGTTGAGCAAGCTTATTTAGCAGTTTTTGCAAAGAAAAAGGCGTATTTAGTAAATGAAGGATGCTATGATGAAAGAGCATACTTATTAATATCAAAGGAGGTTGAAAATGAACGAATTAAGAATAGTTGTGCAAACAATTGATGATAAACTAGGACAAGATATGCAAGTTTATAATGTTTCTTCAATAAATCCATTTTGTGAATATTTTGTTGTTTGTACTGCTAAAAATAACCGTCAAATGCAAGCAATTGCTACAGGATTACGAAAAGTAGCTTTAGATTTTAGATTGACACTAAAGCATATAGAAGGGCAACAAAGTAATGAATGGGTTTTAGTTGACTTTGGTAATATTATTGTCCATATTTTTAATGAAGATTCACGAATTCATTATGGATTTGATAAATTGTGGAGTGATACGCAAAAAATACCTTTAGATGAATTATTGAAATGAAAAAACAACTTTCTAGTGAAGATATTACTAGGAGGTGTTTTTATGTACCGAAAAAAAATTATTATAGTACTAAGTTTAATAGCATTTGTTACAGGACTTCTCAGTTATAGTGTTAAAATAGAAGCAGATGAAAAAGTTGTAGAAACATATGAAGAAGAAGAAATTACTTCAAGTGAGCCCGAATATATTTATGTTGAAGTAAAAGGAGCAGTAAAAAAGCCGGGTATTTATGAATTAGCAAAAGGTATACGTATTTTTGAAGTTTTAGAAGAAGTAGGGGGAGTAAATGACAATGCAGATTTAACTTATATTAATCAAACGAAAATGCTCGTTGATGAATCATTACTCGTAATATTAACTACTGCTGAAATTAAAAAATTAATTGAAGAGGAGGAAATTAAAGCGTTAAAAGCTAGTCAAGTTGTTGAAGCAAAAGAAAAAAAAGAAGTAGTAGGTTATAATTATTGTAATTGTGAGGAGACAAGTAGTAGTGGAGAAAAACAAGTTAACCTTAATACTGCATCTTTTGAACAACTATTAGTAGTACCTAACATAGGGGAGACAAAAGCAAAAGCAATTATTGATTATCGAAATAAAAATAGATTTGAAAAATTAGAGGATTTGCTAAATGTTCCAGGAATTGGTACAGCAACATTTGAAAAAATTAAAGACTTTTTTACGCTATAGATTTTATTTTATTTTTACGATACTACTATTATTATTTTGCTATCAAAGTGATATAGATAGTGCCCCAACAGAAGTAAGCTTAAGTGGATATGTAAGCGATATTCTTGATGAAAAAGGTTACAAATTCGTAATTGACAATCATCTTTTTACTAGTAGAAAAAGTGTTGTAATTGGTGATTATGTAAATATACAAGCCACCTTGATAAATGTTGATAAAAAATATTATAAGTATTTGAGAAGTAAAAATATGAAAGGTTATTATAGCATTCAAGAAATTACTTATGTAGATAAGACAAATTTATTACTTTTAATAAAACGCAAGCTTATCAATCATTTAAACAAATACGATTATTTTGGTTTTTATCAAGAACTAGTTTTAGCTAGGAAAGGTTTTTCAAAAGAAACTTCGGAATTAATTAGCAATCTTCATTTAAATTATCTTTTTGCGCTTTCTGGATTACATGTTATGCTGCTATATAAATCAATTACAAAGTTTTTAAGTATATTCAAAATACCTTGAGCTGTAAATGAGATTATTACACTTTTAATAATTAGTTTATATTTACTTTTGACAACAATGCCTATTTCTTTAATTAGAAGTGTAGTAATGCTTTATTTATTCGTAACAAATAAACTTTTAGGCTTACACTTCAATAACTTAATGATTTTTTGTTTAACAATTATTATTGTGCTATTTATAAATAAATATGCAATTTATGATTTAAGCTTTATTTTTTCTTTCGTAGCTATTTTTGTTATTCTATTCACACCAAATAAAAAATATATTTACATATATGTACAAATAGCAACGCTACCTATTGTTTTGAATAACTTTCATAAGTATAATTTGACTAGTTTTATAGCACACCTAATTGTGAGTTTTTATTTCATCAATTTTTTTTTCCCAATGCAGTTAATACTTTTACTTTTACCTTGGAAAAAACTAGTTTACTATAATGGACTAGGTTTGTTAGAATTATTGCAAGTATTTAATAAAATAAGTTATCATTTTATCACGCATTCGCTAAATACAGTTACTTTAATTATTTATTATAGTTTGTGTTATTTACTAATAGTAACTAAAAAGATGAGTTATTTGTTCTTAATAATTGTGTTACTTATTACGCATGATATAAGTTACTTTATTCAAAATACTGTTAAAGTGAGTTTTATAGATGTAGGTCAAGGTGATGCAATTTTAATTCATGATCTAAAATACAATTTAACGATTTTAATTGATAGTGGTGGTAGTTTTAAAAAAGAGGTTAATGAGTACTTAGTTGATAATAAAATTGTCCCATTTTTATATTCACAAAATATTAAAGAAATAGATTATTATATTAGTAGTCATGGTGATTATGATCATATAGGTACCTTAAGTTATTTACGAACAAAAATAGTAGTTAAGGAAGTAGTTATTAATTGTAATGAAATTAATGAGTTAGAAAGAGAGCATACTATTTTTTTGAAAGAAAATTTATATTTACAAACGAATAATTTAAAAGCTTCTTTTAATTGTAAAAGCAATCTCAATGAAAACGATTCTAGTATTATAAGTTTGTTTGAAATTTTCGACTATACTTTTTTAAGTATGGGGGATCTAAGTGCAAAATATGAGCCTGAGTTACACGCAAATTTTTTGAAATTATCACATCATGGATCTAAAACTTCTACTAGTGATTATTTACTTTCCAATAAATTAAAAGCAGTATTTATTAGTTCAGGATCTAATAATTATGGACATCCTCACGAAGATGTATTAACTAAAGTAAGGAAGTATCCAGTGTATAAAACAGAAATTCATGGTAATATCCAGATTGTTTTTAAAAAATCTAGTTATAAAATTGTTTTTGATGTATAATGTAGGTGGTGATAAAATGAAAAATTTGATTTTGTGTTCTGAGCAATCAGTTTTATTAAATAAGCAAATTGATAAAACAGTAGCACAGTTAAAAGCTAAATATAATGATGTTGAAACTGAAATATTAGACTTTGAAGAGATGGAATTTTCACAAATATTAGTTAATATGACTACTATTCCGATGTTTTGTGAACATAAACTCTTCATTATAAGAAATGCTAATTTTTTAACAACAGAAAAACATAATATAAATTATGATGAAAATAATTTTTTAGAGTTTGTACAAAACTTGCCAGATTTTGCAACATTTATTTTTTGTTTTACTACTAAAGTAGATGTGCGTAAAAAAATCGTTAAAGAAATGAAAAAGCATTTTGAAATGATCGATTTTTCAGAAATTACTAATGATAAAATAGATGAAGTAATTATAAAAAAAGCAGATAATTTAAATTTAAAGATTACGAAAACTGATGCTAATTATTTAGCAATGCAATCAAATTACAATTTAGCTATCATTAATAATGATCTTGAAAAAATATCACTATATGGTGAGAGCGAGGTAATTGATGCTGCAGTAATTGATTTACACTGTGTAAAGAGCTTGGAATCAAATGTTTTTGCGCTGACTAATAAACTGTTTACAGATAAAAAAGCATCATTAAGGATTTTAGATGATTTGTTATCATTGAAAGAAGAGCCATTGAAGTTACTAATCATTATTAGTAATCAGATGAGATTGCTACTTCAAGTTAAAAGTTATCAAGAAAAAGGGTATGCAAGCTCAGATATTGCTAATATTTTAAAAATACATCCATATCGAGTTAAATTAGCTTTGAACAACTCTTTAAGTGTGAGTGTACTTAAAAATAGTTTAGTTAATTTAGCAACTTATGATTTGCGAATAAAAAAGGGTGAATTAACTAGCAAACAAGCTTTGGAATTTTTTGTTTTGAGTTTATAATTTACGTAAACAAAATAAATTAAAGAAAAATCACTAATAGACTTTACTATTAGTTTTTTTATTGTATAATATTAATGTACTTTAATAAAAATTAATAAAAATTAATTATTTTATGGAGAAAGTTATTTGTCACACTATGTGTGTATAGGGGAAAAGGAGAAATATATGAGTTTAAAAAAATTATAAAGCTAATTGCAGTATTTTCTATTGTACTGAATGCTTTTTATATTCAAAAGTTGAATATAGAGTTATGCATATGGTCATTTTAATCAAGGATGGACAGCTTATGTTGGTAAAAACTCTAGAACACTTTTTTTAGTAGAAATGTATTAGGGACTGAAAAAATCTATCAAGATTTAGAGTTGAATATTTATGAACATAAAATTACTTTTGAAACAATTGATTCAGAAACTATTACTAATACAAGAACAATGAAAGTTGTTAGACCTGCTCCAAGTGCTGAAAGTACTGTAGTTTATATTGATGATCTTAAAGGAAATAATTTTAAGAAATTATTAAATGTTTCATTAAATGATTTGTATACTAATGAGGAATTTAGTATTGATGAAGTAAACTTAAGTTTAACTCGAAAAGAGTTAGAATCATTAAAAGTAGGTATACATGAAATAGAAGTAACATACAATGATGAAAAAGTAATAGTTTATTTAGCAGTTTATGATGATACTTCTATGATTGATAATGGTAAAATTTTATTTATTGATAAACTAGAAAATATCTATCTAGAAGAAGAATTAAAAATTATTACTCAAGAACAAATCATAAAAGATTATGGTGCAGGAGCATTTATAATTGCAACAGGTGAAGAAGTTGAAGTTTATGTTAAAAATAAAGATGTTTTAAATAACATTCATTTAGCTCAAAATGATTCTTATGAATTAATTTTAAAAGCTAATCCAGAAATTAAAATTACAATGAGAAAATCTTTCACTGAAACAGGGATATTAAGTTATTTATACTTTATAATTTTAATTTTATTACTAGCAATAGTAACTAGAGTATATTTTCAGAGAAGATTTAATCGTTAAAAAAGTATTAAAAATGAGGAGTAGATTTATGAAAAAAATAATTGCGATTATTACATCGTTATTAATACTAGTAACTTTAATAGTTATATTTATAATAACTGATGTTTTTAAAGTAAATGAAAAAAATGCACAAGCTTCAATGGATGCTTACTTGTTAGCAATGCAAGGTGATAATAGTGAGTTAAGAGATTTGGGGATTGATGATGATGTTAGTAAATTAGTAAATGATACAATTTCGAACTATTTTTTTAGTGAAGCACAATATAAAGAAATAAACAAATTGTATAATAAAACAGAAATTAATGTTTTAGAAGAAAAAGTAATTGATGGTAGTAATGAAATAGAAGTAATATATGAAATTAAAAGTTTTCCAATTGTAGACTTAATGTTACTAATTTTAGAAGAACCTCAAAAATATCTAAGTGATGAAACAATAGCTATTTTAGAGAATGAAGGTGCAAAACAAGAAGATATTGAGAAAGCATCAAAAGAGTTTTTAACTGTATATGAAAAAGAATTACCTAAAGTTGAGGGAATTATGGAAACGTATAAAGTCACTATGGTAAGAAATAGTGATGGGGCACTAGAATTTATTGAAAATAGTAGTGATTTAGAAAACATTTTATTAACTGTTCCAGGTGTAAATATAAATAGTACTTATGAAAAAGAGTAAAACATTTGTAAAGTAATTGTACATTACTAATTAAAAAAACTACTAAATTTAGTAGTTTTTTAATTACTCTATTTATCTGATTTTTGTACAATTTTTCCATTAAAATTACTTAAATTATCATTTAGAACAACAATATTTTTAAATTCTTGTTTTAATAGTTTACGCGCAGCTTTTTTAGCTCTTTTTCCACTTTGACAATAAAGATAAACAGGCTTATTTCGATGTAGTAACGTATGTGCATCAACAATTTTATTTAAGGGGATATTTCTTGCTCCTAAAATGTGTTCAAAACGATATTCTTCTTTCGTACGTACATCAATCAACTGGTTTTTTGAATAGTTTTTCGTAAATTCAACACCTTTTAAGTATTGGCAATGTGTACGTTTTTTTTTAAAATAACGAATTATTTTTTGAAAAATCCATCCTATTAACAAACCGTATAGTATAATAATTAGAAATTGCATCCAATCCATTTAATCACTCCTTAGTGTATATTTTACTAATATTGATAAATTTAGTCAAGACAATTTTAATAAATATAAATATGTGTTAAAATATAGTAATAGAGGAGGAGATATGATGTTAAGTGAAATTCGTCAAAAAATGAAAAACGCTAATATGGAAACAGTTTTATTAGCGAATAATGAGAATCTTAAAGCACAATTAAATGTTTTTTATGCGTCTAACTATCAAGGAAGTAATGGTTATTGTTTAATTGGCCAAGACTACGCATATTGTATAACTGATTTTCGTTATGCTACGGTTACAAAAGAAAATGTTACAAATATGGAAGTTATCATTCGAAATGGTTCTATCACAGAGGAAATACAAAAGTTGGTTGATAAACATGAAATTAAAACGATTTATTTTGATCCAATGATTTCTTTTGAAGAATATGACATTTATAATCAAAAGGTATCTGTAGATTTTAAAAGTTTTAAAAACTTGTTTAATGAGTTAAGAATGGTAAAATCAGCAAAAGAAATTGAAGTAATGAAAAAATCTGCGCAAATTGCTGATGAAGCTTTTGCCTACTTATTAACACAATTAAAAGTAGGGATGAGTGAAAAAGAAGCTGCAAAAATTTTAGAGGATAAAATGATTTCTCTAGGTGCTGATTCATTATCGTTTGAAACTATTTGTGCTAGTGGTTGGCGTGGTGCTCTTCCTCATGGAGTAGCTTCAGATAAAAAACTTTCTCAAGGAGAGTTAGTTACATTTGATTTTGGATGCTATTATAAAGGTTATGCTAGTGATATGACAAGAACAATAGCAATTGGGAAAGTATCAGATGAATTACTAAATATTTATAACGTTGTTTTACAAGCGCAGCTTAAAGGTGTTGAAAGTGTAAAAGCAGGTGTAAGTTGTAAAGATGTTGATAAAGCTTGCCGTGATTATATCAGTGATAACGGATTTGGTGAATATTTCAAACATGGTACTGGACATGGACTAGGATTAGATGTTCATGAATTGCCAAGTGTTTCCTCACTTTCTAACCATATTTTAGAAGTTGGCAATGCCATTACGATTGAACCGGGTATTTATATTGATGGTTTAGGTGGCGTAAGAATAGAAGATGATGTAATTGTAACAGAAGATGGATGTTTGATATTAAATGAAACTACTAAAGAATTACAAACAATTGAGGTGTAAAAATGATAAATGTTAACGATTTTAAGACAGGTGTGACAATACAGATGGATGGTAATATTTTCCAAGTTTTAGAGTTTCAGCACGTAAAACCTGGGAAAGGAAGTGCTTTTGTAAGGACTAAGTTAAAAAATTTGCGTACTGGTGCAGTAATTGATCATACGTTTAATTCAGGTATTAAGATTCCTAAAGCGCACATTGATAAGAAACAAATGCAGTATTTATATGAGGATAGTAATGGAATGCACTTCATGGATATGGAATCATTTGAACAAATTTCATTAAATGTTGAAAAGCTTTCATATGAGAAGAAATTCTTAGTAGATGGTCAAATGGTTGATGTTATTTTATTTGAGCAAGAAGTTATTGGTGTTAACTTACCTGACAAAGTTAAATTGAAAGTAGAATCAACTCCTCCTGGAGTAAAAGGAGATACGGCATCTAATGCGACAAAAGAAGCAATTTTAGAAACAGGGCTTGTTGTTAAAGTACCACTGTTTATTGAAAATGATGAACTATTAATTATTTCAACATCAGATGGTAAATATGTTTCTAGAGCATAGGAGGTGAGCTTATGAGAAGTAAAAGATTTTATCAAATTGGTGAAGGCATTGGTGTAAGTGAATTTGCAATAGCTTCGGTTTTGTACTTTACGATGATTGATGTTGAAGGATGTGTACCTCTTTATAGCATTACTAGTCGTGTAGGTACTGAAAAACTAAAAAGAATGTTTAAGATAGATTATGTTGGAGATGGTTTTGATATTGAAATTAAAACAAATATTTTATATGGTTATAATCTTGAAACTGTTTCTAGTAATATTCAAAAAAGTATTTCAGAAATCTTATATCAAACAATGGGTGTTAAGTGCATTAATATTGATGTTATTGTTGAAGGAATAGAAAGTAACTAAATTAACTTTAGGAGGATATATGGAATTTTTGACTAAATTTAAATATGATGACTTTTATTTACAAACAACTTCTGAACAAAATAGAGCAGATGTTATTGAGTATGCTAGTGATCCTGAAGTTACAAAATTTTTAACTTTTAAGACATATCGAAGTTCTAAAGATGCTGATTACTTTTTCGATGAATATTTGCCAAAAATTTTATCAGGTAAGAATACAACGTCTTTAGCAATTTACAATAATAATGATGAATGCTTAGGTTTGATAGATGCTTGTGCTAAAGGAGATAGTGCTTGTGAAATTGGATATGTTTTGAAAAGACAATACTGGAGGCAAGGTTATATGTCAAAAGTGTTGCCAAAGATGATAGAAATTTGTTTTAATGAATTGAATAACGAAAAGATTTTTATTAGTCATCATTTTAGAAATAAAGCGTCAGAGCGTTTAATTCAAAAGGCTGGTTTTACATATTTACATGATGCTGAAGTTGATTTAAAAAATGATGGAGTAATTGTAGTATGTAAAAAATATGAAATGAAAAAACTTACCGATAATTAGTAAGTTTTTTTTTGCACTATTTTTTTCTTAAAGCTTCTACTGGAGAAACTCTTAATCCTAAACTGATTGAAAGTATGCTTGAAATTATTGCAAGTAGAATAGTAGCAGCATATGTAATTAAGATTACAAGAGGATTAAGATATAGCTTGATATCATCGTCAATAAAGCTTATATTAACGTTATTATTGACAATTTGTAAAGCAATGAAGCTAAGACTTATTCCTAAGATTAAGGCAAGTGTACCCGAAATTAGGCCGATTGATATTGCTTCGAAGTAGAAAATTCTGCGAATATCTCTTTTTCGTGAGCCAATTGCTCTTAAAATACCAATTTCTTTCATACGCTCTAAAATGCTTACATAACTCATGACAGCTATCATAATTCCAGCAACGATAATGGAAATTCCTAAAATAAAAGAAAAGCTGATAAATACATAATTTAAGATATTACTTATTACAAATAAAATATCTAGATCGATTGTTGCAAAACTTATATTTGGGGCAGTAAAATCATTGTTATTTTTAGAAATGTGGTCGATAAATTCATCAGTATATTCTTCTTCAAGAACATATAGTTCTCTTAAACTATAAAAGTTACTTTCCGCATCTACTCCTAGTGAACGAGCATAATCTTCAGTAAAATAAATAGTCTGATTAAACATACGTATTTCACTATCTGTTAAAATAGCACTAACTATAAAAGTTTCTGAAGTTTTTTCATCTCCTTCTGCAGTAGGAACCATGAAAGTTAAATCAACTTTTTGCCCAATAACATTTTCTTCACTAAAACCAAATACCTCCACTAAATCTTTACTAATAGCAATTTCATTTTTTTGTTTTGGAGAAGTTCCTTTAATCAAATCACTTGTTCCAAAAGTTTTTACACCATCAGGATACATAATTTTAAAATTTACATATCCAATTTTTTCATCTTCTATATAACTATACTGTAAAGAATATCCAGGAATTAAATATGCATCTTTAATTTTATCTTTATATTCATGAATGCGATTTCTTTTTCTTACTTCACTTATTTCTAATTCATCATTATTAGAAATTGAATAAGTTTCTACAATAACTAGTTCTTCATTACCGTATAATTTCTTAACACTATTCATATATTCTTCGATGGACTGAACTGATAAATAAGTTATTAAAATTGAGGCAAAAGCAATTGCTGTTCCAAGTGAAATAAGAATATTTCGTTTGAGCTTTCTTTTAAAAGATGTTGCTGATAATTTAAACATACCACTAACGCCTAAACCACGTCGACTTTTTTCTATAGGCTTAGGGATATCAATTTGACTTAATAATGTTGCTTGTTTTGTAGTATCTTCAATAATATTTCCATCTTCCATAGTGATGATTCTTTCACAGTAATTGGCAACATCCATATCATGAGTAACGATTAAAACTTTTTTACCAGAATTAGCAATAGTACTTAATAATTTCATAATCTCAATTGAAGTTTGGCTATCAAGTGCACCAGTTGGTTCATCAGCTAAAATCATCTTTGGATCATTAGCAAGGGCTCTTGCTATTGCTACACGTTGTTTTTGCCCTCCCGACAATAATCCCGGTTTTTTATCAAGATGATCTTTTAAATCTACTAGTTCTAATAATTCACGAGCGCGCTGATAGCGTTCTTTTTTTGAACTTCCAGCAATTTCCATAACAATTGCTACATTATCTAAAATAGTCATATCACTAATTAAATTAAAGTTTTGGAAAACAAAGCCGATATTTTCTTTACGATATTTTGCTTTATGGCGATCTTTTTTAAAAGTAATTTTTTCATTATTAAAAGTTACATATCCACCACTTGGGTTATCAATAGTGGCAATTAAATTCATTAACGTTGTTTTACCACTACCGCTCTCACCGATAATAGCAATCATTTTTTCATCATTTAATTCGAAACTAACTTGTTTTAAAGCTTTAAAGCTCTTCTTTTTATTTATACGATATATCTTTGATAAATTTTTAATATTCAACATTATGTTACTCCTCTCTTAAAGCATCAATTGGATTTTGTCTAGAAGCTTTAATCGCTGGGAATAGCGAAGCTAAGAACATGATGGCAATAATAATTGCCCCAATAATTAATAACCAATTAAATGATAATTTGAATAAATTGAGCTCACCTTGAGAATTATTTATAAAATAATAGAAAATCATATTAATAGTTGACAAAGCAATGAAACTGCTAATAACAGATAAGATAAATGAAAATGCTCCAATAAGAATTCCTTCACCAATGAAAATAGCTTTAATATCTTTTTTACGTGCTCCTAAAGCTCTTAATGTTCCAATTTCAATTTTTCTTTCAAGTGTAGAAATGTAAACGATAATATTTACCATAAAAATACTAACGATTAGAGATACTGAAACTAACACGAGTAAAACATTACGAATGATTTTTAAAATAGCTGTTATAAAGCTTAAAATTACACGTGAATCTGTAATTACCATTATTAATTCATCATTAAGTTCAATACCACTAAAGCTTGTAAGTGTCTTATGTGTTTCTAAAAACTCTTCAGCTGTTTCTTGTGTGGAAAATTTTAAAATAAATTCATATTCTGATTCTGCATCAGTGGCTTCAAAAACATCTTTATTTAATTCATACGGTAAATATAGATATTCAAAGTTCACAGAGATTGCAGTTAACTCTTTACTACCAACAATTTTAAAAGTTTCTACTTTTTCATCCACAGTTATTTCAAAAGTAGATCCAATGACCTTTTCAGCAATAAATTTAGAATATTTTTGATAAAATTGATTATCTTTTTTTAACTCTATACTAAATATTTCTTGAGTATCAACTTCTTCTCCTTCACCGATAAGTTCAGCTAACTCCTTTAAATAATGGATACTTCCATCAAAATAAAGCTCATTTTGGTTTTGAGGAACTTGACCGTGTTTCATTAATAAGTGCTCTTCATTACTATAATCTGCACTAATACCTACAAAAAGTTCTTCTTCTTTAGTGCTACCTAAGAATGTATATTTTGGATAAGCTTTTTGAAACCCTTCATATTTGGAAGAGTAATCTTCTATAGCTTGCCTAGCTACGTCGGTTTTAGCAGTTGAAATTCCATCACTCTTACTGACATAAGTTTGAATAATAGTTGGATCAGTATGCATTGATGAAAAAGTAGTAGTCACATCATCAAGAACATTTTGTGACATTGAAGTAATTAGAATTGAACCTGTTATACCTAAACTTACTCCTACCGAAACAACAAAACTTCGAAATTTACGGCTAAATAAATTAGCTTTAGCAATTTTGAAAGCTTTTCTAAATCCCAATCTATTGTAAAAAGTGTCTTTTTTAGCTGATGTTTTTTCCACTTGGTTATTATCAATACTGTTTTCTTCAATAATAACACCATCAACTAAATTAACTGTTCTAGTTGTATATTCAGCAACTTTTTTACTATGTGTAATTGCAACAATTAATGTCCCATCACTAGCTATTTCACGTAATAGTTCTAAAATTTCTACAGTAGTTTTAGCATCTAAACTACCAGTTGGCTCATCAGCTAAAATAATTTCTGGATCGTTGGCAAGTGCACGCGCTATTGCAACACGCTGTTTTTGTCCTCCAGATAACTGACTTACTTTTTTACGAGCGTGTTCTTTTAAACCAACGCGTTCTAAAAGTATTTTTGCACGTTTTTTTGCTTCCCTATTATTTACCCCTGAAATATTCATCGGCATGATAACATTATCTAATAATGTTAAGTTTTCTAATAAATTGAATTCTTGGAAAATAAAACCAATTTTTTTATTACGATAATAATCCATTGACTTACTAGTAAAATTTTTAATACTTTCACCATCAATTAAAATTTCACCAGAATCAAATTCGTCTAAACCACCAACAACATTCATAAGAGTAGATTTGCCGCTTCCACTAGCACCATAAATAGCAACGAATTCGCCTTGGTGAAATGTAGTGTTTAAGTTTTTTAGAACCTTATATTCTTGTTGACCAATGAAATAAGACTTTTGTAATGCTTTTATAACAATTTTACTCATTTGACACACCTCTTTAAATTATTTGTCTTGATAAATCAACATACTCCTTTTTGAAGAGTAGAAGTACACTAATTATAATGTTAAAGCTAGTAAAAGTCAAGAGTAGTTTAAATAGTGTAATAAAACTTGTCATATTTGAGAAAGTGGTCAATTGACACTACTTTTAATAGTTGATATACTCGGAATACTTTTACATAAATAAATTTAGATAAGTGAGGTATTTTATGACATACATTATTTTAGTTCTTATTACTATTTTGGCAGCATTTGTACAAGGATTTAGCGGATTTGCTTTTTCGCTTATTTTAATGCCTTTATTTAGCTTTTTTCTGCCGTATCAAGAAATTATTATTATCAACATGCTTTTGAGTTTAGTTTTAAATTTAACGATGTTTATAAAGATTAGAAAGTATGTTACTTTTAAACAAAACTTATTAATGATTATTCCTGCTTGCATTTTAACAATTATCGCTTCTGCTTTACTAGATGAAATGAATGAAGCTTTTTTTCAAATTATGATTGGAAGTTTATTAGTGATTTCTTCATTTTTAAAAATTTTTCGATTTCATTTTGAAATTAGACACTATCAACGTTTTTTCCCTCTAGTAGGGATTATAGCGGGTTTTTTAAATGGTGTAAGTGGAATTTCTGGACCACCGATTATTTTATTTTTACAAGGTGTTAAACTCTCAAAAATAGAATATAAAGCAACTTTGAATGCAATCTTTTTATCACTTAATATAGTGGCATTGAGTTCATATATCTTTTATGATTATTACAGTTTAAAAATACTTTCCATTAGTTTAACACTAACTATCTTTGTTATTTTGTCAACTATTATAGGATTTAAAGCTAGTCATAAGCTTAGTGAGGACGCATTTTCTAAATATTTAGTAGTTGCTATTTTGTTTATGGGGATTTATATGATTTTACAAGGAGCATTGTAGCTTAACATTTGCTAAAAGTATTTAAAAATGATAATATTTTTGTAAATATGTTACATTCAAATCATGGGGTGAAAATATGGAAGCTATTATTTTATTCGTTTTGGAAATGATTCTAGCATACACCTTTTTGTATCCAATCTTCATGTCAATCGTTTGGGTTATAGGTGGTATTAATTATCGCCATCAAAGAAAAAAAGAGTTTCAAGTTATGGAGTATCCAAGTCATCAAAGGAAGTTTATTGTTGTTATTCCGGTTTATAATGAAGAAGAAAAAATTGGGGATTTATTAGCAAAAAACTTAAGGAATCCATATGAAAATGTTGTTTTTTGGGTTATAAATGACTGTTCTACAGATCGTACAAAAAAAATTTTAGATCGTTTTGAAGTTAGTGAGCGTTTAAAAATTACTCATTTAGAAGAAAATCTAGGTAAAGCGGGTGTTTTAAATTATGCTTTAAAAAATTTAGATAATGATTATTTTGTTTGTGCTGATTCTGATACGTTGATGTATCCGAATGCTTTTCACGTATTAAATAATGTTATTTTTAATGAGCAAGATGAAACAGTTGCTGCTTATACAGGAACTTTAACTGTTGAGCAAGGTGAAAACAATGATATTTTATTAAAAATTCAGAAATTGGAGTATCGTTCGATAATTGCGATGATTAAACGTACACAAGATAGTTTTTTACATAATCTGATGACTATTTCAGGAGCACTTGTTTGCTATAAAACTTCTGCTATAAAACAAGTAGGAGGCTTCAACGAAAAAAATGTTACTGAAGATATTGAAATTTCTTGGCGTTTTTCATCATTTAACTTACGTAGTCGTTTTATTGAAGAGTTATGTGGAGAAATTTATTCTCCACGAACTAACTACAGTCTTGTTAAACAGCGTGTTAGATGGAGTCTAGGAGGCATTCAGACAATTCGTGCTTATTTACCAATTTTAAAAGAACGTGGGATGACGGCAAATAAATTTTTTATTTTTGAAAGTTTTTTATCAAGTTTATGGATTTTTAATTTTATTATTACTACTATGTATTTGCTATCAAAATTTTTATTTGGTTTTCCAAGTGGATTAGAAATAAATGATGTTGTTTTACCAACTGTAATTTTATTAGTATCAAGTATGATTTTACAAATTATCGCTTATCGACAAGATAAGGGATGTCGAGAGTTTTTTGATGAATTCTTAACTAATATTTTAGTTTATCCACTTCTTTATTGGTTTATTCAGCCAATTGGTTATTTTGGTGGATTGTGGAAATATTATCGTTATGGTAATAATAATGATGCAAAATGGCGAAAAGTTAAAAAGCGTAATTTACGATTGATGAGAATTATAAGTCTTTTATTAGATTTAATCATTTATTTTTTAATTATTTATTTTTGGCGTCTACTCATAATTGAATCAGTTAACTTTTTACCTAAAACTACAATCGCACTTTATAATTTATTTACATTTTTCTGGATGGGTGTCGGTATTATCTATTTATACTATTTTATTTTTCGTAAAAAACCTAGTTTTGGTGAAAGTATCGTAGGAATTAAATTATATCGAAAAAGAAGTTTAATCCAAAATATTTTTAGACCAATTACAATTTTTATTTTTATAAATTTGGTTATTAACTTAACATCAATTTCTACGCTTGTTTTTATAGGAAACTATGAAGAAATAGTTCAAGCGATAACTACATCTATAAATAGTAGGGGTGTTATCAACAGTAATTTATATTTATTCTTAATAATTCTATTTGTAGAAAAATATTTTGGATATTATGATACTTTCGTAAACAACCGCTTGCTCTTAGAATAAATAGTTCAAAATAGCTAGCTATTATATTTTAAATATAATATAATTGTTGTGTTACAGATGTTATTTTAGGAGGTTGTGATGCAAAAATGTTCATGGAGTTTTCAAAATGAAATCTTAAAAGCTTATCATGATAATGAGTATGGAAAATTAAAAACAGCAACAAATGAATTGTTTAAATGGTTAAGTCTTGAAGGAATGCAAGCGGGATTATCGTGGTTAACGGTTCTGAAATTAGAAGGCGCATATGATGAGTATTTTGCAAATTTTGCGGTCGATAAAGTTAGAAATTACAGTGTAGAAGATTTACTAAAAAACTTAGAGGTAGCTAAAATTATTAAAAATAAACTTAAAGTGCAAGCAGTAGTACATAATGCACAGATTATTTATGAAATAGAAAAAGAAATGAAATTTTTTGACTACTTAATTTCTTTGTTTGATATGAGATTAACACTTGATCAAAATATATTATTAATTGTAAAAAAGATGAAAAAGCGTGGCTTTAAATTTGTTGGTTATGAAATATTGAAATCTTTTTTTGAATCAGTAGGAATTATAGTAAGTCACGATAAAAATTGTGCTTTCTATCGTAAACCTTATTTATCTTTAAAGCAGTGTAGGGGTAGTTATCACGTACATACTAAGTATTGTGGTCATGCTATTGGCGAAGTTTCTGATTATGTTGAAATGGCGATTGAAAAAGGTATTACGCATTTAGGGATTAGTTGTCATGTTCCTCTTGATGAGAAATACGTTTTTTATGGAACGCATCAAACGAGAATGTATCGTAGTGATTTAGATAGTTATATAAATGATATTGATGAAGTAATTGAAAAGTATCATCAAAAAATCAAAATCTATAAGGCTTTTGAGTGTGATAATTTAGTAAACTATTTTGATGAATATGAAAAATACTTAACGAAGTATAATTTTGATTATTTTTTGTTGAGTAATCACTTTAATCCTCAAACAGGAGTACCTTTTTCTAAAGAACAATCCATATCAACAAAAGAATATTTAGATTTATTCACTAGTAGTATTAAAACAGGAATGTTTAGTGTTATTGCTCATCTTGATGCTTTTAAACGTGATTGTGATGAACTTAGTCAAGAAGTTAGGGATGCTATTGCGAGACTATGTCATGCTTGTAAAAAATATGGCGTAGCTCTTGAGTTGAATACAAATCGTATTGGACGAAATCATCATCGTAATAAACCTTATGTTTGGTATGAATTTTGGCAAGAGGTGGCAAAATTTCAAACTGAAGTTGTAATTAATGATGATGCACATCGACCACTTGATTTAGAAACAGAGTGGACTGATTATGCCTATAAATTAGCTGAAGATTTAGGATTGAATGTTGTTGAAAAAATTAGAATTATAAAAAGCTGAATTTTTTCAGTTTTTTTCTTGACTATTTATAAACACTCCTTTATAATGAGTATATATACCCTTTATGAAGGAGTGAAACAATGAGTGGACAATTAAAGAAAGGTATTTTGGAAATGGTCGTATTAAATATAATTTCTGAAGAAGAGTGTTATGGTTATGCAATCGTTACAAAAATTAATGATACGATGTATGTTAAAGAAACAGCAATTTATACTATTTTGACGAGATTAAAACAAAATAGTTTTTTAAATGTGCGTATAGGTAGTAATAATAATCGTAAAGTAAAATTTTATTCTTTAAGTGATAAGGGGAGATTGTATTTAAAAGAATTGCTTGATGAATGGCAATTAATTAAGGATTTAGTTGAGGAGAGTGTTTCAAATGAGTGAAAAGCAAAAATTACTAGAAGAAATGATTAATGAATTGAGTAAATATAATTTGAGTAGTAATAATCGCGATTTAATTAAAGAGCAATTAGAAGAAGTTTTTGATAATATGACTTATGAGCAAATAAAGGATGAAATTCCTTCTGTTGAAGATTATATCAAAGAATTACTAGCTTTAAATAATTTTAATATGGAACGTAATGCAAAAAAAAATAAACGTAAAAAATTTCGTGCACGTAAATTTAATACAAAAAGAGTATTTGGGATATTTTTAGTTGTTGTAGGGATAAACATCTTTTTTGAACCTGTTTTTTCTTTACTATCACTAGCTTTGACAATTATATTTGGATATTTTGGAGTTAGACGTTTAATACGTAAGGAATATGTTACTAGTCTAATCTTTTTTACACTTGCTTATTTCTTTTTAACTAGTACATTTAATTTATATTTTTCATTTTCTACTTTAATAGCGGGCTTATTAATTTTTGTCGGTATTCATTATATTTTTGACAAAAAAAATCAAGATAATTTTAATAAGGATTTTAATTTTGAGGCTACAAAAGAAAAAGCTTCTGAAATTGCCAATGATATTTTAGGAAAAACGTATTCGGAGATGTCTTATATTGAGGATAAGAAATTAGTGAAGATTATTTCAAATTTAAATTCTGATTATTTTGTTTTAGATAATTATGACATTGAAGTAATTAATATTGAAAGTAATTTGTCGGATTTAAAAATAGATTTGACAAAAGTAATAACTAATAAGCAAAATCTTAATATTGTTATTAAAAACAGTTTAGGTGATGTAACAATATTAGTGCCAACTAATTTTAATGTCAAAATGCAAATTAAAAATTCTTTAGCCGATAGTAAACTAATTCAAGATAAGATGAATGTATCAACTAGAGATGTTTATGTTAAAGGTGAAAATAAATTAGGAGCTGTTAGAGTAAAGGTACAATAAAAAAGCAGTCATGAATTACATGACTACTTTTTTTATTTGTTGTACAACTCTACAATCAATGATTCTTCGATATCTGTGCAAATTTCATTTCTTTCTGGTAATCGAAGTAATGATCCTTCTAATTTATCAGTATCAAAACTTACAAAGTCTACTCGTGAAATAGTAGAGTTTAAGCTTTCAATCATCGCTGGATGTTTTTGGCTTTTTTCTTTAACGCTAATTACTTGATTAGGTTTTAAGATATATGATGGGATATCAACTTTTTTACCATCTACTAAAATGTGTCCATGATTTACAAATTGTCTTGCAGCACGACGAGTGTTTGCAAGTCCTAAGCGATAGACAACATTATCTAAGCGACACTCTAATAATTTCAAAAAGTTTTCTCCGTGAGGTCCACTCATTTTTTTTGCTTTGTCAAAAGTGTTTCTAAATTGACGTTCGTTAATAGCATACATAAAACGCACTTTTTGCTTTTCGTGTAATTGTGAACCGTAGTTTGATAATTTGACACGTCTTTTTCCATGTTGACCTGGTGGATAAGGTCTTCTTTGTAATTCTTTTCCATTTTCTAAGATTGAAAATCCTAGACGTCTTGATCTTTTCCATGTTGGTTCTTTAATTCTAGCCATTGTTTTGCCTCCTAAGATTTATTTTGCGCAAAACATACAATCACAAATCACAGGGAGTTTATCTTCACTCGCAGATAGCTACTTATTTTGATAAACACGTTGTAACTGCATTGCAACTCTGCATTTTACGCTCATACAATTATACATGATATTTTTTTTTTTGTCAATTTTTATTTGTTTAGAGGTAATTGTATCTTTTAAATGTAAAATATGGTAAAATATTAATGATGTGAGGTGAATTTATGAATTATATTTTAAATAATTTATTAATAATTGGGATAGCTTTAGTAATCTTGTTGTTTATTATTACTTTGATAGTTATTTTTTCAATTCGCAAGAAAAAATATCGTGTTTATTTAACAAAGTGTTCAGAATATGATATTGAGAAGACTCGAATTGTAAATTTGCCTGTTTCTAGTGAATTAGCAAAACTAGATTTAGTAATTAAAAATAAAGATCTATTAGTGCAGTTGAACGATTGGAATGATCGTTGGAATGTTATTAAAGCTAAAGAGTTGAAACAAACTACTAATGCGATTATTGATTTTGAAACACAAGTAGAGAAGCGTAAATTTCGTAATATTGAATCATATGAGATGGCTTGTCGTGGAACGATTCAAGATTTGCGAAATGCAACTAATGCATTATTAGAAGAAGTTTTAGTTTTAAGTAAATGCGAAGAAGATAATCGTAAGTTAATTACAGAGTTAAAGCAAAATTTTCGCAATACGAAAAAAAGTTTTCTTGCTAATGAACCGTTATTATTATTCGTAAAAGAAGAAATAGAAAACGAGTTTCAAAAACTGAATAATCTAATTATTGATTTAGAGCAAGTTATTAGTGTTAATGAATATGAACAATCGCGCAATATTGTAGAATCAGTTGATCAAAAATTAAAAAAAGTTGAATTGATTGTTGAAAAGTTACCTGACATATTGTTGATAGCTAAGCAATTGATACCACGTAAAATCGATTTTTTAGAGCGTATTTATGAAGAAGCTTTAGCTAATAATGTTTATTTAAAGCATATGGAGTTTGATGTAAAAATTAGGGAAGCTAAGAATTTAGTAGCTGCTTCTTTAGACAATATAAAAAATTTGAATCTTGTTGATATTGATTTGAATTTAGAAAGTGTTTCTAAATATTTGGAAAATCTTGAAGAATTACTTGTCAGTGAAATAAAAATGCGTAATCTCGTAATTGAAGAAGTAGAGGCTATCATTTTAAAAATTGATCGTACAAAAGCGATGGTTGATGATTTAGAAAAAGAGTTTGTTAAAGTTAAAACACTTTATGATATGAGTGAGGTTGAAGAAGTAGATACTGAAGAATTTTTAGAAATATGTGAGGGAATTGAAAAAGATTTAGTTCCTTATCGTGAATTATGTCCGCAAATAGATGAGAGTTATGAGATGTATCGTTTAGAAACTTCTAAGTTATATGAACGTTTAGAAAGCCTTTTTGTAGAAGTAACAACTAATTTAGATTCGATTTTAAAAATGCGTGCAGATGAACAAAGAGCACATGAGCAAATTTTGGAGATTAAAGCTTTAGTTGATGAATCAAATTCTTTAATTAGAAATGCTAAATTACCTGTTGTTCCGGGGATGTTTACGGTGTATGTTGAAGATGCAAGTGAAGCAATAGAATATATTGTTGAAGAATTAAATAATGTGCCAATCGATATTAATTCTTTAAATGTTCGTGTTGATACAGCTTTAGAATTAGCATTTAAATTATTTGAGAGTACAAGGGTTTTTGTTAAAGAAGCTGTTATGGTAGAAGCTGGTATTTTATATGGAAATCGTTTTCGTAGTTCACTTGATTATGTTGATATTGGGCTGCGAAAATCAGAAGAACTTTTTTATAAAGGTAAGTATAATGAGTCATTGACTAATACAATTAATATTTTAGAAAAAGCACAACCAGGGTTTTATAAGTGGTTGATGCTACATTTTGATAATGACGGTGATAAGGTGTGAAAAAAATTTATTTTGATAATGCAGCATCAACGAGAGTTGATGCTATATTTGTTAATACATTAGAAAAGGTTGTCCAAGAATATTATGCAAATCCTTCTGCTAACAATAGTGAAGGTTACGAAGCTAAAAAATTATTTTTAAGTGCTAAAGAGCAGATTAAAGAAGTTTGTAAGTTTGATGGCGAAATTATTTTTACTTCAGGAGCAAGTGAGTCAATTAATACGGTGATTAAAGGGTTAGTAAATCAAACATGCAAAAATAATATTATTGTTACTTCAAAGTATGAACACCCAGCTGTTTTAAATACATTAGCTTTTGTAGAAAAATTTCATGGAATAGAGATTAAATATTTAGAATTAAGTGATTTACAAAGTAATTTAGTTGAATTTGAAAAAACTATGCAACAAAAGCCGTTATTACTTACGATAACTCACGTTAATAGCGAAGTAGGATATCTTTTACCAATCGCTAAAATGTGTGAGATTGCTAAGAAATATGGGGTTTTAACACATGTTGATGCTGCACAATCATTTGGTAAAATGGCAATAGATTTTACAAATATCGATTTTTTATCGGTCTCAATGCATAAAATTCATGGATTTAATGGAACAGGACTACTGTTTTGTCAAAATTCTGCTTTACTTGAGCCTTTAATACACGGTGGTAATCAACAAAGTATTCGTAGTGGTACATTAGATGTGGCTATGGCAGTTTGTAGTAGTAAGACAACACGAATTTCATACGAAAAAATGTTAGAAAATTTTAAATATGTAAAAAAGCTAAATAATTATATGCGTCAGAGATTAAGTAGTGTTCCTGGAATTGTGATTAATAGTTTTGAAGGAGGAAGTCCTTATATTTTAAATATTTCTAGCACTAAGATAGAAGCTAGATTGTTAACGAGATTGTTGATGGAAAGAGGTGTGTTTTTAAGTACACAAACAGCATGTAAATCAGACAGTGATATTTCTGCACTAGTTTATGAATTGTTTTTAGATGAAAAGCGTGCTCTAAATACAATGCGTGTTTCATTTAGTAAGTATTCAACATTGGCAGAAATAGATGAGTTTATACTTATTTTAACTGACATTATAGAAAACGGTGAGTAAGATGGAAAAGATGATTTTGATAAAGTATGGAGAGTTAACTTTAAAAGGTGGTAATGGAAAAGTTTTTCGTGTTAAGTTGAGAGATAATATACAAAAAAATTTGCCTAATTGTCGAATTAAGTTTGAGCGTAGTAGGATGTATGTTTTTTATGAAGAAGAATTTGAAGAAAAAGTCATCGATGTTTTACAAAAGACTTTTGGATTAGTGGCTTTTAGTATTTGTGAAATAATTTCTCGTGATTTAGAAACAATGTATGAAGAAATTTTAAGGAGAGTTGTACATTTAAAGGGAAGTTTTAAGGTTATTGTGAAAAGGGCCGATAAGAGTTTTCCGTTAAATAGTCCACAATTGGCAGAGAAGATTGGTAGTCACCTTAACTATAATACTGATTTAACAGTTGATTTAACTAATCCTGATTATAAAATATACGTTGAGCTTAGAAGAGATAAGACATATTTTTATATTAATGAATATCGAGGATTAGGAGGATTACCTGTAGGTTGTAGTGAAAAAGGTTTATTACTACTTAGTGGAGGAATAGATTCACCAGTTGCTGGGCATTTGATGAATAAACGTGGTGTTCATTTTGATGCTTTGCATTTTGAATCATTTCCATACACTTCAGAGCAAGCTTTAGAAAAAGTCGAAAAACTAGCTAAAGTTCTGCGTGATTATAATGGAGATTTTAATTTATATGTAGTAAGGTTTACAAAAATTCAAGAAGAGTTATTGAAACACGTATTACCTTCATACTTTATGGTTGTTATGCGTAGAATGATGTATCGTATAGCTCAAAGAATTTGTGATGATAAACTTATAAGTCATTTGATAAATGGGGATAGTATCGGTCAAGTTGCCTCACAAACTATTCCTAGTATGTTAACTGTAGATGATGTTGTAAAAGTTCCCTTGATTCGTCCATTAGCGATTTTTGATAAATTTGAAGTAATAAGAATTGCTGAAAAAATTGGTACTTATTCAATTAGTAATTTACCTTTTGAAGATTGCTGTACGGTTTTTTTACCTAAAAATCCACAGATTAATCCGAAATTGGATAAAACAATTAAATGTGAAAGTTTTCTTGATTATGAAGGACTGATTGAAGAAGCGCTTCATAATATGAAGATAATAAAAATAAATGATAAAAATGAATTTGAGGAGTTGTTATGATGAATAATTATGATGTAATTATTGTTGGAGCTGGACCAGCTGGTATTTTTTGTGCATATGAGCTAATTCATAAAAATCCAGAATTAAATGTTTTATTAATTGATAAAGGTCATTCAATATATGATCGTAAGTGTCCTATTTTAGAAAAAAAAGTTGATAAATGTCCAACTAATTCAGAAGGTTATTCTGGGTGTAAGCCAGCTTGTTCTATTACTTCAGGCTTTGGTGGTGCAGGAGCATTTAGTGATGGTAAATTTAATATTACTTCTGAGTTTGGTGGTTGGATGACAGATTATATTGATGAACAAACTGTTTTAAAGTTAATTAAATACGTTGATTCAATTAATCTTAAGCATGGAGCTACTTCGACGATTACTGATCCAACTACTCCAGAAGTTTTAGAAATTGAAAAACGTGGGTTAGCACATGGCTTGAAGTTATTACGTTCTAACGTAAGACATATTGGTACAGAGCAAAACTTACAAATTTTAATGAATATTTCAGAATATTTAAGTAGTAAAATTACTTTGATGCACCGAACAGAAGTTACTTCATTAATTGTAGAAAATAATGCTATTAGAGGGATTCGTTTAGCTAGAGGAGAAGAGTACTTTGCTTCAAAAGTCGTTATTGGTCCTGGTCGTGATGGTTCTAAATGGTTAGCTAGTCTTTGTGAAAAACACAATATTAGAGTTATGAATAATCAAGTTGATATTGGTGTTCGTGTAGAAACTAATGATGTGATTATGAAAGAAATTAATGAACACTTATATGAAGGAAAGTTTATTTATCGAACTTCGGTAGGAACAACTGTGCGTACTTTTTGCTCTAATCCTAGTGGTCATGTTGTTGTTGAAAATCATTCGGGAACAATGCTTGCTAATGGACATGCTTATAAAGATGAGAAATTAGGTTCTAATAATACAAATTTTGCTCTACTTGTTTCACATACTTTTGATGCTCCTTTTAATCGACCAAATGAATATGCAAATGATATTTCAAAATTAGCTAACAAACTTTCGGATGGTTCGATTATCGTACAAAAATACGGTGATATAAAACGTGGGCGTAGAACGACTGATAAACGTTTACAAGAGGGGTTTGTCAAACCGACTTTAAAAGAAGCTGTTCCTGGTGATTTAGGGTTAGCGCTTCCTTACAATACGATGAAATCTTTAATTGAAATGATTGAGGCTCTTGATTATATTACTCCAGGAATTGCTTCAGAACACACGCTGTTTTATGGAGTAGAAGCTAAGTTTTACTCTGCAAGGCCAGAAGTGAATAATTCTTTTGAGACGAGTTTGAAAAACTTGTATGTTATTGGTGATGGTGCAGGAATTACAAGAGGTTTAGCACAAGCAGGAGCGAATGGTGTTTGGGTGGCTTTAAATATTATTAAGAGAATTGAGAAGGGAGAATAGGATGTCTGTAAATGTAGTTGTAGGAACACAATGGGGTGATGAAGGAAAGGGAAAAGTAACCGATTTTTTGTCACAAAATGCTGATGTAGTTGTTCGTTATCAAGGAGGAAATAATGCTGGACATACGATTGAATTTGATGAAAAAAAGTTTGCACTACATTTAATTCCTTCAGGTATTTTTAATAAAAATACGGCTAATGTTATGGCTAGTGGAATGGTTATTAATTTAGAAGCTTTAGTTGATGAATTAACGTATTTGCATGAAAATGGAGTGTGTGATTATCAATTATTAATTTCAGATCGTGCGCATCTTGTTTTACCATATCATATTGAACTAGATAAATACTATGAAAAGTTAAAAGGTAATAATAAAGTTGGGACAACTTCTAAAGGTATTGGTCCAGCATATACTGATAAGGCTGCTCGCTTTGGAATTCGTGTAGGTGATTTATTTACAGATGATTTATTAGAAAAGATTACTTTTAATGTTGATTTAAAAAACAAAATTTTAAGTAGTGAAAATATTGTTTTTGATGCTAAAAAAATCTATCAAGATTTGTTAAAGTATCGTGAGATAATTGCTGAATATGTTTGTGATACGACAAAGTACTTGAATGATCAAATCGCTTTAAATAAAGAAATTTTATTTGAGGGTGCTCAAGGAGTAATGTTGTGTTTAGATAATGGGACTTATCCATATGTGACATCTTCTTCGCCGACCGCATCTAGTGTTAGCTTGAATACGGGTATTCCTTTTCAAGTAATTGATACGGTTTTTGGAGTAACAAAAGCTTATTCGACTCGTGTTGGTTCTGGAACATTTGTAACGGAATTTGAAGATGAAACGGCTAAACAAATTCGTACTGTAGGACGTGAGTTTGGGACAACTACAGGACGCCCAAGAAGAATTGGATGGTTTGATACTGTAATTGTAAAACATGCTCGAAGAGTAGGAAGTGTTAATAAACTAGCAATTATGTTACTTGATGTATTAAGTGGTATTGAAGAATTGAAAATTTGTGTTGCATATGAATTGAATGGTAAAACTATTGATTATATACCGAGTACTATTCAAGAATTAGAACAATGTAAACCAGTTTATAAAAGTTATCCTGGCTTTAATGAAGATATAACAAAAGTTACGGTCTATGATGACTTACCCGTTAATGCTCAAAAGTATTTAGAAGCGATTACTTTAGAAACCGGTATTGATATTGGTATTGTTTCAGTTGGTCCTAACCGTTTACAAACAATGGTAATTGATCATGATTAGCTGCCAAATATTAGCAAAAAAGACTTTAGAAAAGTTACATGCTTTTACTAAAGGTCATTCATTGAAGTTGGCTCTGCTTTATTCTAATGAATATATTGACAGTAAATCATATGCGAAAATCATTAAAAAAACGGCAACAGAAATAGAAATAGATGTTGTTGAACATTTGATTTCACAAGATAGCTTACAAGATGATGTAGTCAGTTTAATAAATGATTTAAATTATGATAAAAAAGTGCATGGAATTATTTTATTAGCGCCACTTCCAAAGCAAATAAAGTTTGATGAATTAGTAAATATGATTGTTCCACAAAAAGATGTTGATCTTTTAAATGATGTTAGTAGTGGTTCTAGTTATAGTAAACCTTTTAGTAAAGTATTAGCAGCAACTCCTAAGGCGGTAGTTCACTTTTTAGAAGAAAATCATATTCTGCAAAAAGGAATGATAATTACAATTGTCGGTGCTGGTAAAATTGTTGGAAAACCGCTTACGAGTTATTTATTAGACCGTGAAGTAACAGTGATAAGCTGTAATCAATATACTCAAAATTTGGAAAAACTTACAAAGCAAGCAGAAGTTGTTGTTAGTGCAGCAGGTGTTGCACATTTATTAAGTAGAGATCATTTTCATGAAGATAGTATTGTAGTTGATGTTGGAATAAATATGTTAAATAACAAGTTAGTTGGAGATATTAATTATGATGAAGTTAGTAATTATGTAAAATACATTACAAAAGTTCCTGGTGGAATTGGGAACTTAACTACAGCAATGCTATTGGATAATTTAGTTACATTATATAAGGAGGATACTAATGATACAACGTTATAGTCGTGAAAAAATGAGTAATATTTGGACATTGGATAATAAATTTCAAAAGTGGTTAGATGTAGAAATCGCTTCTTTAAGAGCTTGGTCTAAAGCTGGTAAATTTAGTGAAGAAGTCGTAAGTCAAACTTTACAAAATGCTAAATTTGATAGTGAAAGAATTAGTGAAATTGAACTAGAGACTAAACACGATATGATTGCTTTTACAAGAAATATTAGTGAATCTTTAGGTGAAGAAAAAAAATGGTTTCATTTCGGATTAACATCGACAGATGTAGTTGATACTGCTAATGCTGTTTTGTTAAAAGAAGCTAATGTAATTTTAAAAGAAGATTTAATAAGTTTTGCAGAAGTTTTAAAAACAAATGCATTAAAATATAAGAATGTTGCTTGTATTGGTAGAACTCATGGTATACATGCAGATATTACTTCTTTTGGTCTAAAATGGGCATTGTATTATGATGAATTACAAAGACATTTGAAGCGTTTTTACGCTGCTTGTGATGATGTTCAAACAGGTAAGATTAGTGGAGCAGTAGGTAATCATTGTAATGTTAGTACGGCACATCAAGATTTAGTTTGTGAATATTTAAAAATAAATAGTGCAAATATTTCTACACAAGTTTTACAAAGAGATAATCACGCAAATTATGTTTTTGCCCTTAGTCAAATAGCAACGTTTATTGAAAAGATTGGGATTGAGCTTAGACATTTACAGCGTAGTGAAGTTCGTGAGGTTTTTGAAAATTTTAGTAAAAATCAAAAAGGTTCTTCAGCGATGCCGCATAAAAAAAATCCTATTACGAGTGAAAATATGGCTGGTTGTGCAAGAGTAATGCGTGGTTATGCAATGAGTACAGCAGAAAATAATTTATTATGGCATGAAAGAGATATTTCTCATTCGTCTGCTGAAAGAATTATTTTATCTGATGCAACGATTTTATTAGATTATATGTTAGTGCGATTTACTAAAACTTTAAGTAATTTATATGTTGATGAGCAAAAAATGTTAGATAATATTTATATTACATCGAAAGTTATTTTCTCACAACGTGTTTTGAATCTTTTGATTGAGAAAGGGTATAGTAGGGAAGAAGCTTATGATACTGTACAGCCTTTAGCAATTTATGCTTTTGAAAATAGTGTTGATTTTCAAGAGTTATTGAAAGAAAAATTGCAATTTGCTGAGTTAGATGATTGTTTTACAATCGACTATTATTTAGCTTCTGTAGATGAGATATACAAACGTGTAGGAATATGAAAATAACATCTAAAGCGAAGCTTTTTGAAGCTTTACTTATTGTTGTAACGATAATTTGGGGAACAGGATTTCCCATTACAGAAATTGCATTAAAAAATGGTTTCACAACTTTTATGTTAATGTCTTCAAGGTTTATAATTGGTTCGATTATTTTAATAATTTTTTTTCATAAACATTTACGTTTATGTACTAAAAATCATCTTATTGCAGGTTTTATAACAGGAATGTGTCTGTTTTTAGGATTTTATTTTCAAACTAAAGGGTTAGAATTTACAACATCTTCAAAGAATGCTTTTTTAACACAAGTTTGTGTTATTTTCACACCTTTTATATCATGGATGATTTTTCGAAAACATCCTCCAGCTAAAGCATTTATCGCTTCATTTACATCGATAGTCGGGATTTTAATTTTAACTAATGTTTATCATGGCATTGAAACGGTTAATTTCGGGGATTTTTTAACATTAATAGCTGCTTTAACAATTGCCTTTCATGTTGTTTTTACGGCTTATTTTATTGAAAAGTTTGCTTTAGATGCAATTGTTTTTACAATTATACAATTTATATTTGTTGCTATTTTATCAGTTTTGTTGACATTTATGTTAGAAAAAGAGGTACTTTTAAATATTGATGAATATTTAGATTTTAGTAAAAATAAAGTTTTACTCTTCTTTCCACTTTTTTATTTAGGTTTTTTAAACACTGCATTTGGGTTTACTGTACAAACATTTGCTATAAAGTATACTTCGCCGACAAGAACGAGTATAATTGTTTCTCAAGAAGCGTTAGTAGGAACAGTTGCCTCTATTATTATAGTTGGTGAACGAATATCGATTAATATTATTGTTGGTGGAATAATGATTATTTTAGCTCTATTAATGAGTGAGACAAATCTTTTGCATAAAATGAGGCGTTTTTTAAGAATTTGAGGTGAAAAAATGGAGTATTTAGTTAAAATTGATGAATTTGAAGGACCACTTGATTTATTACTGCATTTAATTAAAACGAGTGAAAAAGAAATTTTTGAAATCTCAATTTCTCAAATTACTAATCAATATATTCAATATTTAAAGGATATGGATAATTTAGAACTCAATTATGCTTCTGAGTACTTGATTTTAGCAGCTGAGCTTATTAATATTAAAACATTAATGTTATTACCTAAGCCTCAAATTGAAGAAAGTGACTATGTAGAAGACCCTCGTGAAAAATTAATAGAACGTTTAATTGAGTATAAAAAATACAAAGAAGTTACTACGGAATTTTCCAAAATGAAAGAAGAGCGTGAACAGTATTATACGCGCTTTTGCGAACCACAAGAAAGTGTTGATATTGTAAATGTTGATACAAATGTTGATATGTATGATTTGTTAAAAGCTTTGCAAAAAATGAATCAAAGAAAAATACTGGATCAGCCTTTAACGACAGTTATTGAAAAAAGTGAAATTAGCGTTGAAGAGCGAATGAAAACACTTTTGAATAGTATTAAAATTCAAAAGAAAGTTGTTTTTACAGAATTATTTGATAATTATACGAAAAGTTATGTTATTACAACATTTCTAGCAGTTCTAGAGTTAGTAAAAGAAAACAAAATTTTAATAACGGAGTTGCAAGATGAAGATTTTGAAATTAGTTACATAAGTAGGTGAAAGAATGGTTGATGTTTTAGAAAGTTTATTGTTTGTGCGTGGTGATGAAGGATTAGATGTTGAACAGATTGCTGCTGTTTTAGAAATTAATGAAGAGCAGACATTGGTGTTACTAAAAAACTATGAAAATAGTTTAATTAGTAATGAGCGTGGAATTATCTTAAAAAAAGTTGGGGATAGTTATCGCTTAGTTTCTAAGCCTAGCAATAGTATTTATTTAAAAAAAATGTATGAGAATCCTATTGTGCAAAAACTATCTCAAGCAGCACTAGAGACACTTGCTATTATTGCTTATAAGCAGCCCGTTACACGTGTAGAAGTTTCTGAAATTCGTGGAGTTAATTGCGATTCAATGATGAAAAATTTAGTTTCCAAAGCTTTAATTAAAGAATGTGGTGTTTTAGATGTTGTTGGTAAACCATTACTTTATGAAACGACAGAAGAGTTTTTAGATTTATTTAATTTAGAAAGTATTGAAGATTTACCACCAATGGAAAACTTTAAAATTGAAGAAGAAGAATATAATTTATTTGAATTAAGGTATCGTGAAAAGGAGCAAGATGATTAAAATTACAAGTAGAGTTCAAAAAATTTTGTACAATCGTAATGGTTATTATGTAGCCATTATTTTGCATGAAGATGATGAACTTGTGATGACTTGTTATACGCAGCATTTAGATGAAGAAGTTGCTTATGATTTTGAAGGAGAGATTGTCACGCATAATAAATATGGTGAGCAGTTTCAAGTACAAAAAGTTAGCGTACATACTTATACTGATAAGGAAAAAGCGATTGATTTTTTAAGTAGTGGTATTTTTTTTGGTATTGGAGATAAAACTGCGACTAAGATTATTGAAATTTTAGGAGAGAATGCCATTGATATTATTTTAAATGATGTGAAATGTTTAGAAAAAATTCCTAATTTAAGTGAACGTAAAGCTTTGCGCTTATATGATAAACTGCACAAAATGTTTAAAGGAAATGATGATTTTGAATTTTTTACAACAATTGGTTTTTCTCAAAAACAAACGGCAAAGTTGATGCGTAGGTATGAAAATAGAGCACGTGAAGTTTTTGAAGTTAATCCGTTCACTTTTTATTATGAAGTTTTTGGGATTACTTTTGAAAAAGTTTGTAATGTGTGTCGAGCGATTAAATTTGATTTTGATAGTAGTTTGTACTTAGAAGCAAAGTTATATAAAGAAATTACAGTAGAATTGTTTAATTCTGGTTCAACTTTGATAAGAAAAAGCTCTTTTATTGATGAAGAAAAATTACTTACTAGTTTAATAGAAAAAGCATTGCTTGTAGAAGTTAAAGAATATATTACTACGAAAAAAATTTATGAAGCTGAACATACAGTTGCAAAATTTTTGAAAAATTTGACGACTTATGAAATGTTAACAGAAGTTGATTGTAGTAGTTCTTTACAAAGTTTTGAAAATGTTGAAGGTATTGAGCTATCATCAGTTCAAAAAGCAGCTGTTGAACAAGCTATTAATAAACAAGTTTCGATTTTAAATGGTGGTCCAGGAACAGGTAAAACGACGATTATTAAAGCTATTACGAAAATTTTAATGAATGATTTAAATTATAATATCGATCCTAGTATTAATCATTCAGAATTAGTGTTAATTGCTCCTACAGGACGTGCTGCTAAAAGAATGCGTGAACAGACAGGCTTAGCAGCAGCTACTATTCATCGTTATTTAGCTTGGGATTTACATGAAAATGTTTTTGCTTATAATGAGAATAATCTTTGTCAAGCTAAAGTTTTGATTATTGATGAGTTTAGTATGGTTGATATTGAACTTTGTGCAGCGCTTTTTAAAGCATTACATGAAAATGTTAAATTGATTATTGTCGGTGATGAAAAACAGTTGCCTTCGGTAAATTCAGGTAATGTTTTGCATGATTTAATTTATTCTAAAAAAATTCCCATTACAACATTAGATGTTGTTTTTCGACAAAATACTAATGATTTAATAAACTTTATGCACGAAGTAAGAAATGGAATTGTTCCTGAAGATTTAACTGCTAATTGTACAAATAGAAACTTTATTATTTGTAATCAAAATCAGATTATGGATGTAGTTGAAAAAACTTTAAAAAGGGCAATAGCTAAAAATCTAGATGAAAATGATTTGATTATTTTAGCACCTATGTATAAAGGAATTATCGGTATTGATAAACTAAATGCTCTAGCACAGAGATTGTTTAATAGTGGAGAACAAAAAAGTGTTTTGTTTAATAAAAAAAATTTTAAGATTTATGATAAAATTTTATTGACGAAGAATTTACCACATCATGATATTTATAATGGTGATATTGGCAAGTTAGTAAATATTAACTATGATGGAGGTTTGAGTTTTACAATTTTATTTGATGATAAGGAAAAGGTATTAAAAGGTGAAGATTTATACTCATTAACACACGGTTATGCTATTAGTATTCATAAAGCACAAGGTTCTGAGTTTAAACAAGTTATTATGCCAATTAGCAATCTGTATTACCGGATGTTGGAACACAAAATTATTTATACAGGTATTACAAGAGCAAAAGAAGGGCTGCTATTAATTGGAGAAATTTCGGCCTTTATGAATGCAATCTCTTTAAATAAGGATTGTCGCTTAACAATGTTGCAAGAGTATCTAAGTAGGGAGGGATAATATGAAAAATCGTTTAAAAGCACTAGTTACTTTAACTTTAGCTTTAGTTTTTATTTTGATTGTAATTTTAACAAAACTAAATTTAGTTTTTATTTTCCTATTTGAAGTGATGTTCCCTTTTTTTATCGCTTTCTTAATTGCATGGTCAGTTAATCCACTAATAAATTATTTTGAACGAAAAAAAATAAATCGCACAATTGGTGTTTTATTGACAGTTTTGTTATTTTTTATAACAATTATCGGTTTTGTCGCTGTTATTATTCCTGTTTTTATTAAACAGTTTTATCAGTTAATTGATTATATTCCTAATATTAATGAAACAATTATTCAAGTGCAAGAAAATATTAATAACTACTTTAATATTCGTACTGATTTAACAAGCATTGTAGAAAAATTATTCGTATTTTTACAAGAACAACCAAAAGATGTGATTGAAAAATTTTTATTAGGTAGTCTAAGTATTCTTGATTCAACGTTTACGATTTTATCAGGTATTATTTCTTTTCTAGCAACGACTTTTATCGTAATTGTCGCATCTATCTACATGATGTTAGATTTTAATAAGTTTATTGATAAATTATATAAAGTAGCGCCTAAGCGTTTCCATGATGATTTTACTTATTATATTAATGGTTTTTATAATATTATGGTAGAGTTTTTTCGCAGTTCTATTTTAATTACGATTATTTTATTTGTTATTGTTACAGTTGCTTTAACATTATTAGGATTAGAAGGAGCAGTTGTACTTGCTTTCATAATAGCTGTAACTAATCTAATTCCTTATATTGGTCCCTATATTGGTAGTATTCCCGCAGGAATAGTCGCTTTAACATTAGGTTGGGAATACTTAGTAGCTTTCATAATTATCATCATTATTGTTCAACAAATTGAGAGTTCTTTTATTCGTCCAAAATTGATGGGAAAATCGTTAAACTTGCATCCCGCACTCGGTTTGATTTCGGTAATTTTATTTGGTGCTATTTTTGGAATAGTAGGAATGATTTTTGCAATGCCACTTATGAGTATGATAAGTTTAATTTTGAAAAATATTTATCGTAAATTAATAGATAAATATCCTGAGGTGATGAAATGATTAAACGTTTGAATTTTTTAATTATTTTAAGCTGTATATTAGTAATTGTTTTAATTAATAAATTTACTAATTTTTCTTCAGTTTTATTAGTGTTATTACAGTTATTACTTCCTTTACTATACGGGATTGTTTTAAGCTGGATTTTAAACCCTGCTGTAAATTATTTTGAAAAGATAGTTAAGAATCGCGTTTTAGCAGTAGTTTGCATCACATTACTCATTATTTTAGCTATTTCGGGAATTATGTATTTATTAATTCCGGTAATTATTTCTCAATCACAATTAATTGTTCAAGATTATCATGATTTTGATCAAACTTTAATTATTGTTTTTGATAGTTTATTAGAACTTGCTCAAGAGATGAATTTGGATGGTTATATTCAAAATTTTATTAATGATAATTTTGGTAGTGTAGAAGTTTTAGTTAATAATATTAAAGAATATGGTGCTTCGATTGTTGAGACGATGTTGAATTTATTTAATTCGGTAGTTTCGTTTTTAATTACAACTTTTTTAACAGTAATTATTACGTGGTATTTATTAATTGATTTTGAAAATATTAAAATAAGTTTATTTAAAAAAATTCCGAGTAGATTTTACAATGATGTAATGTTTTTACTTTCAGAGTTTGATAAAGTAGTTATTGGTTATTTTAAAAGCTATACAGTTATTAGTATTATCGTAGGAATTATGTCGTATATTTTCTTTATAATAATTGGCTTAGAAGCGCCTCTTTTATTAGCTGTTATTATTGCTTTAGCTAATTTCATTCCATATTTTGGACCATATATTGGAGCTTTACCTGCAGTTCTTTTTGCAGTTAATCACGGTTGGACTATTGTTTTAGTAACAGGAATTGGTATTACGGTTATTCAACAAATTGATGCAAATTTTTTAAAGCCAAAATTAATGGGAAAACGAACTTATTTAAGTCCGGTAGCTATTTTAATGTCAGTTGTTATTTTTGGTAGTTTATGGGGATTTATCGGCTTTCTTATCGCTATACCATTAATGTCAATGTTAAAAATATTAATAATTTTTATTTATTATAAAGTCACAGATACATATCCAGAAATTTTAAAGTAGTTGCTAATTTATGTATGAGGTGATATAATTTAATAAATTGTTGAAGAAGATGAGTACATTTATGATTTTTTATAGAGACTTAGTGGGCGCTGGAAACTAAGAGAATAGTAAATGGAAGCTACTTTGGAGAGCTTAAGACGAGAGATACGTTATATCTAAATTAAGTACTTAATAGGATGGTACCGCATTTTTAATGCTCCTATTCGTGCTTTTTTCTTTGGAGGAATAAATGAAAACAAATGAAATAAGAACAATGTGGCTGAATTTTTTTGCAAAAAAAGGACATCAAGTAATTGAAAGTGCACCGCTTATACCAATTGATGATGATACTTTATTGTGGATTAATGCAGGAATAGCACCATTAAAAAAATATTTTGATGGAACGCAAATTCCACAAAACAAGCGCCTTGTTAGTGCTCAAAAATGTATTAGGACAAATGACATCGAAAATGTTGGCGTAACTTCAAGACATCACACTTTGTTTGAAATGCTCGGTAATTTTTCGATTGGTGACTATTTTCGTGATGATGCATTAACATGGGCTTTGGAGTTTTTAACTGGAGAAGAGTATCTAAATTTAGATTTAAGTAGACTTTACTTCACTTATTATCCTAGTGATATTAAGACACGTGATAAATGGTTATCATTAGGAGTTGAACAAAGTCATCTAATTCCTCTAGCTGGTAATTATTGGGAAATTGGTGAAGGACCTTGTGGACCAGATACGGAAATTTTTTATGATCGTGGAGAAGCATTTGATGAACGTGGTATTGAACTACTAGTTGAAGATATTGATAATGAACGTTTTGTAGAAATTTGGAATATTGTTTTTTCACAATATAATTCACAAAAAGGTTTAAAAAGAGAAGAATATGCTGAACTTCCTAGCAAAAATATTGATACGGGAATGGGTTTAGAAAGAGTTGCATCAATTTTACAAGATGTAGATACTAACTATGAAACTGATGGTTTCATGCCAATTATTGAGAAAATTGCTCAAAATGCTAATGAAAAATATCATATGCAAGCTTCATATCGTATTATCGCTGATCATTTGAAGTGTGTTGTTTTTGCTCTTAGTGATGGTGCTGTTTTGAGTAATGAGGGACGTGGATATGTTTTAAGACGTCTTTTGCGAAGAGCTAGTCGATATGGAAGAATTTTGGGGTTTAACAATGCTTTTATGTATAAAATAGTAAAAACTATTGTTGAGATTAATGATTATTATCCTGCTTTAAAAAACCATCGTGAAATGATTGAAAAGATAATTAAGTTAGAAGAAGAAAAGTTTCTATTAACTTTAGAAAAAGGTGAAAAGCTTTTAAAATTATTTATTGAAGATCAAAGTGAACTTTCTGGTGAAAAAGCATTTATGCTATATGACACGTATGGATTTCCGATTGAGTTGACAGTAGAAATATCTGAAGAGTTAGGCGTAAAAGTTGATTTGGAAGGTTTTTATCATGAGTTAGAAGAGCAAAAAAAACGTTCACAAGCTTCGCGTAATGTTACGAGCTCTCTTTCTACTCAAAATGAAGAGTTATTAAATTTTACATTAACAAGTAAATTTATCGGTTATGAAGAATTACGATGTGATTCTCAGATTATCGCAATTATTAAAGATGGAAAAATTGTTGAATCTGCTAAGGGTATGATGGAAATTGTTTTTGATAAAACACCGTTTTATGCTATATCAGGTGGACAAGTTAGTGATAGTGGTAAAATTACTATTAACAATATTACATATGATGTGCTAGACGTTGTTAAATTACCTCATGATCAGCATGCACATATAATAAATACAGCAGAAGTCATTACAAAAGGTGCTGCTTTATTAGAAGTAGATGAAAAAACAAGGCGTAGTATTACTTTAAATCATAGTGCAACTCATCTGCTTCATTTTGCTATAAAGCAAGTTGTAGGTGAACATTCTACACAACAAGGTTCATATGTGGATAGTGACTATTTACGTTTTGATTTCAATCACTTTGAAAGTATTTCTAATGAAATGCTAATAGAAATTGAAAATTATGTTAATGATTTAATTACTAAAGGACTTACAGCAAAGATTTTAGAGTTACCGCTAGAAGAAGCAAAAAAACTCGGGGCAAATGCACTTTTTGGTGAAAAGTATGGTGATATTGTTCGTGTAGTCATGTTTGGTGAAAGTAAAGAGTTTTGTGGAGGGTGTCATATTGAAAATACTAGCGAAATCAAAAAGTTTGCAATTTTGAGTTGTGAATCTAAAGGTTCAGGTATTTACCGCATTACAGCTACGACTAAAGATTATGTACATATAAAGCTTTTAAAATCATTGGAAAAGCAATATGAGCAATTTAGAGAACAAAAAATGGAAAGTCATGAGCGCTTTACTAAGTTACAGAAGTTAGGTGAAAAGAATAAGGTTTTAGAAGCAATGGTTGCACCGATTTTAGATAGCCAATCACAATTGAAGGAATTATTTGAAAATATTGATATACTTTTTGATGATTTGGATTCATATGCGAAAAAAAATAGTCTAAATAATAGAATTGCGCAGTTACAAAAATTAGTTTATAAACAAAAAAAAGCTGAAGAGGAAGTTTTAAAGCAAGCTAATTTAAATAGTGTTGATTTTACAGATAAAGTTGTTGAAATAAATGGTTTACGTACGGTTTTAGATAGTGTTACATTAGATGATAAAATGTTTCGTGCTCTTGTTGATAAAAGTTTGCATGAACTTAAATTAGATTTTATTTTCCTGATAAATTCAAGTGAAAAGACATCTTTTATCGCCAAAGCTAATGATATTGCTACTGTTAAAGGAATTCATTGTGGTAATATAGTAAGAGAAGTTGCTACTTTAGTAGATGGTCGTGGTGGTGGAAAGGCTAGTTTTGCTCAAGGTGGAGCAACTAGTGTTACTAATATTGATGATATATTTAGTAAAATTACAGTAATTATTGAAAAATTATAGTTTATTTTTAAATAAAATGTTACAATTAGGTGAGGTGAAAAATATGGTATCAGATTTAACACAACTATATGATAAGAGTAGTATTCGTTCTGAAAATACAAGGTATGTTTTGAAACAAGTTTACGATAATTTGGAAAAAAAAGGTTATAATCCTATTAATCAAATAGTAGGATATTTAATTAGTGGTGATGTCGCTTATATTTCCAATTATAATGATTCACGTAAAATTATTCAAACGTTGGATCGTAATGATATTTTAGAAGAGTTGCTATATTCATATTTATCAAAATGAAACGTTTAATAGGATTAGATGTAGGTACAAAAACACTTGGTGTTAGTGTTAGTGATTTGTTTATGTTAACTGCGCAGCCTGTAGGAACAATAACATATACACCTAATAACTTTAAAGAAGTTTTAGAAAAACTAGAAGTAATGATTGCTAAATATGAAGTTGACAAATTTATTCTCGGATTGCCAAAAAATATGAATAATTCAGCAAGTGAAACAACAAAATATGTTTTGCGTTTTGAAAAAAAGTTGCAAAAGCATTTTCAAAAAGAAATTATTTTAATTGATGAAAGAATGACAACAATCATGGCTGAGAATGTTTTAAATAAGGGCGTAAAGGGCCGTATTAAAAAGAAACAAAATATCGATACTATTGCTAGTCAAATTATTTTGCAATCGTATTTAGATCGCTTAGGAGGAAAGTAATGTTTGATGATGTAATATATATTACAAATGATGAAGGTGTGGAAGTAGAGTTTAGAATTTTATTTACTTTTAAATCGGATGATTATGATAAAGAGTATGTCGTTTATTTTGAAGAAGATAAAGATGAAATATACGTAAGTTCATATACTCAAGATGATAAAGAAGGTGGACAGTTAAATAATATTGAATCTGAAGAAGAATGGGAAATGATCGAAGAAGTAATAAATGCGTTCTTTGAAGATGAGGAGCATGTCAATGCTTAAAAAACTTATCTATGTTTTTGCAGCTTTAGTATTTATAAGTGCTCTTTTTGGTGGAATAATATACTATTTGTATTCACAGAATCAAAATTTGCAAGTTGATGAGGAAATAGTTTTTACAATTGAAGAAGGTAGTTATAACAGTACTGTTTATGAAAAATTACATGATAAAGGTGTTGTAAAAAATCGCTTTTTTACAAAATTATATGCACGTTTAAATGATGTAACACCTTTTTATGCTGGTAACTATACAATTAGTCTTGAAGATGATTTAGAATCAGTTATGAATAAATTTATGCAAGGTGCAACAACTAAAGATGAATATGAAATCTTAACGTTTATTGATGGAGAAAGACTTTTACAATACGCTATACAATTAGAAGCTAAAACAGGAGTTTCTGGAATGAAAGAAGCATTTCTTGAGTTATGTAGTGATGAAGAATATCTGCGAACTTTAGTTTCAAAATATGAATATATAGATGAGGATATTTTGAATAAAAGTTTGTATTATGCTTTAGAAGGTTATCTTGCACCAGAAACTTATTTTTTCAAGCATGAAGATTATCAATTAACAAATGTTAAATACATTACAAATATTTTGATTGATCAAAGAATGCAGGAATTAGAAAAGATTTTAAATGATTATAAGTTCAATGATGAAATAACTAATGTCCATGAGTTATTGACTCTAGGTTCTATTGTTCAACGTGAAGCTAATAATTATGAAGATTATCGTATGGTTGCAGGTGTATTCATGAATCGTTTAGAAATTGATATGCCTTTAGGTAGCGATGTTACGACTTATTATGGCATTCAAGTAGATATGAGTGAGCGTGATTTATATACTAAAGAAATTAATGAGATTAATGATTATAATACACGTGCTAATTTTATAGGATTACCAATCGGACCGATTAATAATCCAAATGATGAAACTTTAAAAGCAGTTTTAGATTATGTTGATCATGATTATATGTACTTTGTTTCTGATAAAAATGCTAAAATGTATTATACAAAAACATATGATGAGCATTTAGCAATTGTTAAAGAGTTAAAGGATAGTGGCTTATGGTTCGAATATTAGAAGCGATGAAGCAAATGGCTTTAAAAGAGCAAGTACCGATTGTTGAACATGAAGGACTACTGTTTTTAAGTAATTATATTATGGAAAATAAATGTTATCGTATATTAGAAATTGGTACTGCTATTGGTTATAGTAGTATCAATTTTGCCATTTTAGATGACTTAATTCATATTGATACAGTTGAGCGTGATAATAAAATGTATCAATTAGCAAAAAAAAATATTTTTAAAGCTAATTTAGAAACACGTATCAATGTTTTTTTTGAAGATGCTTTGAATTTTGAGACAACAAAGCAATATGATTTAATTTTTATCGATGCAGCTAAAAGTCAATATCAAAAGTTTTTTGAAAAATTCGCACCTAATTTGAGTGAAACAGGTGTAATTGTTTGTGATAATTTAAATTTCCACGGATTAGTAAATAATCATACAGAAATTAAAAATCGTAATACGAAGCAGCTTGTAAAAAAAATCGTGCGTTTTCGCAAATTTTTAGAAAATAATAAATATTTTTCAACGAAGTTTTATGAAGTAGGTGATGGAATGAGTATTTCTAGAAAGGTTAAGTTATGAGAGTAACAGTAAATGATTTAGAGCATGCAAATGAGCTTGATAAATTAAATATTTTTGAATTAGCTTTTCCTACTCGTTTTAGTAGTCATCATAAGCATTTCAAGTTAGTAGATATTTTAAATTATTCAACTAAATTAAAAAAGTTGTTAATTATTAAGGGAGTAATTCACAATCATGAATTACTTGAAGTTGAACAATTGTTAAAAGATAGTTCAGGAAAAGTTGCAGGAATTATTTTTAGTGATTTTGCTGTTTTAATGATTTGCAAAAAATATAACTTAAAGCATTATTTGATTTATGATGGGGAAATGTTAAATACTTCTGTTGCAGCTATGAATGAATTATTTAACGAAGGTCTTGATGAATGCGTAATTTCACGTGAGTTGACATTAGAAGAAATTATTTATATAAGTGAAAATGCTTGTGGTAAGCTTTCAATGCAGATTCAAGGGTTATATCCTATCTTTTATTCTGTGCGACCTTTAATAGATAACTATTTACAGAAAATTGCTTATAAAGGTGAAGCTTTGGAAATAGAATTGGCACTAGAAGGTCGTCAACAACGGTTTAAAGTTTTAGAAAATGAGAGAGGTTGTATAATCTATACACATTTTGAACAATGTTTAATTGAAAAATTATCATTATTTACAAATTTTACTTTTTGGATTGATCAACCCTTTATTACAAGTTCTGATAATTTATTAGTTACTAAAATGTATTTAGAGCAATTATGTGGAGATAAATATACTAAAAGTGATCTAGCCCAAATCACAAAATTAGAAGAGAGTATTGGTTTTTTGCATAAGAAAACCTTGTATAAATTAAAGTATGAATAAACCGGAATTATTAGCTCCTGCTGGTGATTTAACTAGATTAAAAACTGCAATTGATTATGGGGCAGATGCAGTTTATATTGGTGGACAAGAGTTCGGCTTAAGGGCTAATGCCGATAATTTTACTTTTGAGGAGATTAAGAAGGGATGTATTTATGCAAAACAGCATAATGCGAGAGTTTATGTAACGACTAATATTATTTTTCATGATGAGAATACACAAGGTTTTATTGAATATGTTAAGCAATTAGAAGCTTGTGGAGTAGATGCGTGTATTGTAGCTGATATTTATGCTATCAAAATTATTAATGAGTATACTGATTTAGAAATTCACTTAAGTACGCAACAGTCAGTTATTAATAAATACAGTGCACAATTTTTTGAAAAACTAGGTGTAAAAAGAATTGTTTTAGCTCGTGAAGCGACTAAGCAAGATATTCAAATAATTAGTGATTTTAGTGATTTGGAGATTGAAACGTTTATTCATGGAAGTATGTGCATTGGTTATAGTGGAAGATGTATGCTTTCTAATCATATGACTGCCCGTGATGCTAATCGAGGTGGTTGTAGTCAAAATTGTCGCTGGGAATACTATATGTATCTCAATAAAAAAAAATTGGCTGAAGAAATTATGTTTACGATGAATCCTGATGATTTGACGCTAGTAGAGTATCTTACAGAGATGTGTGAAATGGGGATTACTTCTTTAAAAATAGAAGGTAGAATGCGTTCTATTTACTATATTGCTACTATTGTATCTACATATCGTAAATTAATCGATGATTATTATACAGATGCTTTTAAAGGACATGATTATTATTATCGTGAGCTACTAAAGGCGGCTAATAGAAGAATTTCACCGCAATATTTTAATGGGATGCCTAATTATACACAACAAAATTTTAATAATCGTGCTGAAATTCCAACGAAAGAGTTTTGCGGTGTTTTTTTAGAACAACAAGGCCCATTTTTAAAGATTGAACAACGAAATTATTTTAAAAAAGGTGATTTTTTAGAATTTTTTGGACCAACATCAGAAAATGTTGTATTAGAAGTAAAAAAAATGTATAATGAGATGATGGAAGAAATTGATGTTGCAAGGCACCCACAAGAAATTATTTATTTAGAAAGCAATCTTAATTTGAAGGGAAAGTATTTGCTAAGAAAGGTTGAAAGAAATGAAAAAAAATGAAATATATTTAACGCAAAATAAATATGATGAGTTAGAAAAAGAGTTACATGAATTGAAATTTACTAAAAGAGATCAAATAATAATTGATTTACAAGAAGCACGTGCGCAAGGGGATTTAAGTGAAAATGCTGATTATGCTGCTGCACGTGAAGAGCAGTCTTTAAATGAGGGACGTATTAAGGAGTTAGAAGCTGTTTTAGAAAGTGCTGTTATTATTGAAGAAAATATTCATCATGATGTTGCTGAAATAGGAAGTACGGTAATTATTTATGATGTTACAACAAAAGAACGTGCTAGCTATCGTATTGTTGGTAGTCAAGAAACTAATCCAGATGAAGGTAAGATTTCGAATAATTCGCCAATTGCTCAAGCGTTAATTGGTAAGAAAATAGGAGATACGGTAACTGTAAATGCTCCAATGGGCGAATATCAACTTGTAATTGAGTCGATTGAATAGTGAAAATAAATAATGCTGTTTTTATAAGTAGTGTAGTTGACAAAAAAGATTATCCACAAACTTTCTTTCCAGAGTTTTTACTATCTGGAAGAAGTAATGTTGGTAAGAGTTCTTTTATTAATTGTCTATTAAATAGGAAAGCAATTGCCCATATTTCTTCTAAACCGGGAAAGACACAAACGCTTAATTTCTATTTAGTTAATAATAATTTTTATTTAGTAGATGTTCCAGGATACGGTTATGCTAAAACTAATCATAGAATTCGTGAAAAGTTTGGTGCGATGATTGAAATGTATCTAGCTTCACGAAAGCAGTTGAAGAAGGTTTTTTTGTTGATTGATTATCGTCATAAACCAACTGAAGATGATATTTTAATGTATGAGTTTTTACGATATTATCAAATAGAAGTAGTAGTTATTGCAACAAAAGCAGATAAAGTTTCTAAGAATAAACGAAAACAACATAATGAGACAATTAATGAAGCTTTTGGTGCTATAATTAATGTAGTACCATTCTCAGCAGTTACAAAAGAAGGTCGTAGTGATGTTTTGAAAATTATTAGTAGCAATATTTAACAATTGTAGGTGAAAATATGAAAAAACTTTTGTTTTTCTTTATAATGGGAACATATATTATGTTTCCAAATCATAATGTTTTAGCTACTTATAGTGGTGGTTATGAAACAATTACTGGTAAGATAGTTGATTCAAAGGGAAGTCCTGTTTCAGATGCACGAATTTTCTTAAACGGATTAGATAATGTCTTTATTTTTAGTAAAGAAGATGGAAGTTTTGAAGTTAATTTTTTAAAGTCATCGAAAAATAAGAATGAGTTTTTAAAACATGCACAAGAGCGTGGTTATTATATTGTGACGATTTATAAAGAAGGTTATGCACCAGAGAGTAAAAAAGTAGTTACTAGTAAAAAACAAAAAGATATTATATTATATCAAATTGATGAAGTAGATTTTCATAATATTTCGGGATATATTTTACATGATGAAAAATACGATCAGTATCAGTTAGTAGAAATTTCTAATTATTTTGATAATTTCGGTTATTTTGATGCTACAGGAACTGGATATTATGAAATTCTTGTTTACAAGGGTCAAGAAATTTATTTTGAGTTATTAACTGATTCTTTTGGAATTACAGATAGCTATGTTTATAAATTAAATATTGATGATAATATGCCAGAAAGGGTTAATATCAATCATGATAGTAAGAAGTATTTTACTGAGATTGTTAATTCAAATACTACAAGTACTAGTTCAGCAACTGTTAATTTGAAATTAGGACAACAACGTGTAGGTCTAGTTGTTAATAGTAAAGGAGAACCTGTAGAAGGAGCTTTAGTTAGTGTTGATGGCAAGAATACCTTTCTTACTAATATGCATGGTGAGTTTTACTTTAATGAAGATGGAGTAGAATTTAAGTTATTTAAAATTGAATCTAACAAGTATAAGTCAATAGATATGCTTTTACCTACAGATAAAGATGTAGTGATTAAGTTAGAAGAAATACCATTTTATGAGAATCCATTGTTTTTGTTTTTAGTAATTTTATCTACCATCATAATAGTTATTGTTTACTTTAAAGTGCTTACTAAGCATTTTAGAAAGATATAGCGATGTTAAAACTAGTTCTTTTAAGAAGAATTAGTTTTTATTTAGCTGTTTGAAATAACTTTTATATGTAAGGGAGTTAGGCTAGTAAATGGTATTTATCTAAGAATACTTGGTTGCAATAAATATCGAGAATTGATGAAATCAAATATTACGTAGAAAGTAATTATTGACAATTATAGCTTTAGGACTAATTTGCCCTTGTGATTGTAGTAAATGTACACTGCTAATATTAGACAGTAAAATAATTATTGATGTAAAAATAGCAAATAAGCAATAAAAAAGAAATGTTTCGTGTTTTATCTGAATTAGGCATAAAACATCAGATGATTACATTACTAATATCGTTATGATTAAATAATGTGATTGAGCTTAAAATATAAATAAAGAAACAGCAAGAGTTTTCTTGCTGTTTTAATATAGTTTAAATACTTTTTTTCTTAAAACTATGCTTGCTGATATTAACAATATTAGTGTTATTACTAATATTAATAGCATATCTAAATTTCCTGCTGGTGGTAAATTATTATCGACTACTTCTACTACAATAACTTTTTCTGGATTTGCTTTTAACGTTAAAAAATATTTTCCTATTTCTCCAGATTGAATTTTTGATAATAAATCTTGTTCTATTATCGTTATATCTAAATATTCTCCAGTCTCTATGACCCATGCTACTGCTGATACTTCTTCAATAATACTTTTTTCACTTACTTTAGTTGCTTCTTCTATACTATATACTAACTCTTCTTTTTCAAGGGATAATACTTTTCCATTACTAATAACGCTATTTTCTTCAAGTATACTCACATATATTTCTTTAATTACTTCTTGATCATATAAATCTTTAACACTTAAACTAATTGGATATACTCCTACTTTATCTATGTTTAAGCTATTTCTATCACTTACTACGATATTATTTGTAATATCTGTTTGTTTACCATCTGTTGCAGTAGCACTTGCTAAATTAATAATCTCATCATCTGTTAATGTAGTTCCCTTTAAATTTGTAAAAGAAGTAGCATTTAATACTGGTAAAGGCATATTAGTTACTTCTTGCTCAATTACTCCATCAAATGTTACAACTGATGAACTAATAACTATCCAAGCACGCCAACTATTATTTATTGTCAATGTAGTTCCAGCTTGTATATTATAATTATTTGTACTATCGTAATACAAATCTGATCCGCGATTGTCAAAAATGGTTGGTAAACTATAGTTACTACTATTTATAACTTTAGGGTCTAATTGAACATTTTGACTATTTAAAGTAGCAAAGTTTAAATTAAGCAATCCGTTTAATGGACTTAAATCAGTTAATTGATTATCATCTAAATACAATATATTAGCATTTATTAAATATTCAGCACCAACGATACTTCTAATATTTTTACTAGCACAATCTAAAATACTAATTGTACTCATTTGTGCATCAGTAATATTATCTGCTGGTCCTTGTCCTAATTCTGCATTAATACACTCCCTAAAATTCACATCTGGTATGTTTATATCTTGTGCATTTACTGATTTTATATTAACAGTATTTCCTACAATAATTACATAAATTATTGATAACACTAATCCTATTTTTGTAAATTTTTTCATTTTGAATCTACTCCTTAAAATTATCTTTTAATAACTAGAAAATATAAAGTTATACTATATACACACTCATTATCATATACTATTTTTAAATATTGGTCAAATTTACATTATATCTTACTCAATTCATAAATAGGTGAGATATTTATTTTACAAGATCTATTTTAGTATTTTATGTAAAATAATATTAAATTAATTTCGATGCTATTAATATAAAAAATAAATTAACTATTATTTATTTAAAATTTATGTAAGCATTATTATATATTATTATGTTAAAATAATTAAATTTTGTTAATATTCATAGCTATTGTTGTATTATATAATATAATTGTCTCATAAATCAAATATTAGAATGGGGGAAATAATATGTGGCTAGAGTTAATTCAATGGATTATTACACAATTAATGACTTTAATTTTTGGGTAATCTTCTAACGTAATTTTTTTACACAACTTATTATATTCCTAAATTAGAGTAGGGGTATAATCAAAAAAGTGAGTTATACTCACTTTTTTTGTATTTTGAAGTATATATGATATAATATTCTAATATATATAAGTAATAAGAAAATTGTAAAAAAATCTTCTAAGCTAGCAAATGAGGTTTTAAATGAAAAAATATAATTTAATAGCAATTTATAATAAAGAAGGGACAAAAGTTTTACTATGTAAACGTCAAAAAAATCCTTATCAAGGTTTATTCAATTTTGTTGGGGGATTAGTTGAGGAAAATGAATTAAGTTTACCTGCTGCTTATCGTGAACTTTATGAAGAAACAGGGATTAGTAATGATGATGTAGAACTTAACCATATTGTTGATTATACGTATTATCATGAAAGTTGTATTCTTGAAGTTTATTATGGAAAGTTAAAACATAGTGTTGATTTAATTTGTGAATCACAGTCACTACATTGGTTTTTATTATCTGAAAATTTTTTTGACTTAGAAAAATTTGCAGGTGACGGTAATATAGGTCATATTATTAAACTAATTAATTGTTATTATCAGTAAAAAACTATCGATTAGTCGATAGTTTTTTTTACTTCTAACGTTTAATATAGTGAGTATGTAGTAATTCATGAGCTTTTTTACTACCTTTTTCACCTAAGAAATCTTCATATATTTTAATAATATCTGGATTTTCGTGACTACGGCGAATTGTTTTTTCTTCATCAATAGCATAAATAGCATCCATACGCTTTTGAATTACTTCAAGGTTTCCATGGTGATATGGTTGACCACCACCAGCAATACATCCACCAGGACAAGCCATAATTTCAATGATATGATATTGATTTTCATTGTCACGAATTTTTTCTAAAAGTTGTTTTGCATTACCTAAACCGTGAGCAGCAGCAACTTTTATTTTATGATCAGCAATATTGATGGTTGCTTCTTTCACACCTTTAAAACCACGAATATCTTTAAAGACTAATGACTTTTCACTTTCATCTCCTAACCAACTAGAGACAGTTCTTAAAGCCGCCTCTAAAACACCACCAGTAGTTCCAAAAATAGTTCCTGCACCAGTTGATATTCCTAACGGATTATCAAACTCTGTGTCTGGTAAATCTAAATAGCTAATACCTGCTTCATTAACCATACGGGCAAACTCTCTTGTTGTAATTACTAAATCAACATCACTATGTCCTTCATTAGCTAATTCTGGTCTAGCTGCTTCATATTTTTTAGAAACACATGGCATAACTGAAACAACAACAATTTTTTTTGGATCCAAGTTTAATTTCTCAGCAAAATAAGTTTTAGTAATAGCTCCAAACATCTCATGTGGTGATTTACAAGTTGATGGTATATCGATTAATTCAGGAAATTGGTGTTCAATAAATTTAACCCATGCTGGACAACATGAAGTTAAAATAGGTAACTGACCATTACCATTTAAACGATTTAGAATTTCATTAGCTTCTTCAATAATTGTTAAATCTGCTCCCCAGTTTGTATCAAAAACATAATTAAAGCCAATACGTTTTAAAGCAGAAACCATTTTTCCTGTTGAAATAGTTCCCGGATTTGCACCGAATTCTTCTGCTAAAGCTACACGAACAGCAGGAGCAGTTTGAACAATAACCACTTTTTCTTTGTCGTGTAAAGCATTCCATACTTTATCAACATTATTAATTTCAGTTAAAGCAGCAGTTGGACAAACACTTACACATTGTCCACAGAAAGTACAATTTGTTTCATGGAGTGGATCGTTGAAAGCAGGTGCTATTACCGTGTCAAATCCACGATCGACATCTGAATAAACATTTACAGCTTGTACTTCGCGACAAATCGATTCACAACGACGACATAAAATACATTTATCTAAATTTTTAACAATTGACTGTGAGCTTTGATCAATACCAAAATTTGATTTTTTCCCTTCAAAACGTATTTGTTTAACATTTAAATCGAAAGCTAGTTTTTGTAAATCACAATTTGTTGAACGCTCGCAAAATAAACAATCATTAGGATGGTTCGATAATAAAAGTTCCATATTAGTTCTTCTAGCAGTAATTGCTTTACTAGAATCAGTAATAATTTCCATTCCCTCATAAACTTCTGTGCCACAAGCAGGAATAAGTGAAGATGTCTCACCTCTATGAGCTTCAACCATACAAATACGGCATGAAACAGGTTTGTTTTCATAGACCATATCTTCTAATTTTAAATGACATAGAGTAGGGATATGAAATCCATTTCTTTTGGCAAGCTCTAAAACAGTTTCACCTTGTTTTGCTTGTAATTCAATATTATTTATAATTACTTTCATGATATTCACCTACCTATTTATTATTGCATTTACAGGACAAACATCGATACATGCTTGACACTTAATACATTTTTCTTGATCAATAATATGTAATTCTTTAACTTTTCCATCAATACAATCAACTGGACAAACTTTTTTACACTTTGTACAGCCAATACATTTATCAGTAATAAATACTTCTAATAAATCCTTACACACTCCAGCAGGACATTTTTTATCAACAACGTGCGCTAAGTAAATATCATAGAAGTATTGCAATGAAGAAATAATTGGATTAGGAGCACTTTTTCCTAGTCCACAAAGAGATGTTTCTTTAATAACATGTGAAAGATCTTCTAAAGTTTTTAAATCTTCTATCGTTGCTTGACCTTTAGAAATTTTGTCAAGAATTTCGTATAAGCGAGTTGTACCGATACGACAAGGAGTACACTTACCACATGACTCTTCACAAGTAAAATCTAAGTAAAATTTAGCAATATCGACAATACAATCAGAATCATCTAGAACAATCATTCCACCTGAACCCATCATTGTCCCAATTTCTGTTAAAGTTTTATACTCAATAGGAATATCTAAATGCTCTTTAGGGATAACCCCACCACTAGGGCCACCAGTTTGAACTGCTAAAAATTCACGACCATTAGGAATTCCTCCACCTACTTCATAAATAATTTCTCTTAAAGTAGTTCCCATAGGTACTTCTATTAAACCAGTATTTTTAATCTTTCCACCTAAAGCAAAAACTTTTGTCCCTGGGCTTTCAGGAGTCCCAATACTTTTATACCAAGTAGCACCTTTTAAGAAGATGATAGGTATATTAGCCAAAGTTTCTACATTATTAATGATTGTTGGACTCTCAAACAATCCTTTATTCGCTGGAAAAGGTGGCTTGTTTCTTG
>CAZQIG010000007.1:49858-93132 GCA_964593055.1 uncultured Erysipelotrichia bacterium | reverse complement strand
TTGTTGGGAAATTAATTACCAACTTCCTGAATAATTAATATATCAAAAAGCAGCTTAAACAGCTGCTTTTTAGTAACTCAAATATTCTTATACTCAGAATGATGTTGCAAAATTTTATGCCATAAACTATTAGCATCAGAAGCTTCAAGTAAAACATCACGATATTTACAAAAAACATTTTTACTACCACAATGAAACAAACATTGATATTCAGTGTGTAGAACATAACCTGCTTCATAGGCTAAATCACGTATATCTATTAAACTTTTAGTATGACATTTTTCACAAATTTGGATCGTAATTTCTTTAGCACCATCTTCATCATCTCGAAGAGTTTTTGCTAAATTAAACGCTAAGTTTTCCAATTCTTTAAGTTCTTCTACAGTAGGTAAAAAATTAACATTGATACCCTCATTGTAAAGTTCACATCCAATTTCTAAAAGCGCTGATTCAATACGTGGTACAGCACCTTTAGCCCAACCATTGCTTCCAAAAGCTAAGCCCACCTTTCCTGCAGGTTTTAAAACTCGTAACTCTTCTAATAAATAAGCAATGTTAGCAATCATTCCTCCATAAACTGTTGAAGAACCAATTAAAATAGCTTTAGCATCAACAATATCTGTCATAATTTCATTAACATCGCTCTTACTAACTTTATACATTTTTACTTGCATTTTAGCCTTTTCTAGCCCTCTTGCTAGTGCAAAAGCCATTTTCTCTGTGTTATTCCACATTGTATCATAAGCAATAATTACTTTATCTTTTGTCTTCCACGTAGCCCACTCAAAATATTTTTCAAAAATTTCTTTCACATATTTACGCCAAATAATACCATGACTTGGAGCAATAACATCAATTTCTAAATTCATTCTCGTTAATTCTTCTAACTTCTTTTGCAAAATTTTAGCCATCGGCATAATAATATTAGCATAATATCTTTTAGCCTCATATAACGCTACGTCTAAACGATGTGCTTCATCAAATATTTTAGTAGAAACAATATGCTGCCCAAAAGCATCATTTGAAAAAAGAATTTTTTCTTCACGCATATAAGTAGCAATACTATCTGGCCAGTGTAACATTTTCATATCGATAAAATCTAAAGTATTTTTCCCAATTGATAGACGGGAACCATTACCTACAATATTATATTTATCATAATCAATTCCATACTGACTATTCATAAATTCTGCACCTTTTTTACTACAATATACATTAATATCAGGATACTTCTCTAAAAGCTTTAAAAACGAACTACTATGATCTGGCTCAGTATGATTAATAATTAAATTCTTAATCGGTTTGTCACCAATTAAACCGATAACTTTTGCATAAAACTGATCAAAAAAATCATATTCTACAATATCAATCAATGTTATATCATCATCAACAATCAAATAAGCATTATATGTTGTCCCATTAGGAATATGAAAAGTCGGACCATGAAATTCACGCAAATTCCAATCTTGAACACCTACCCAATATGTCTTTTCTTTTACTTGTATTGCCATTATATCACCTCAATAATATTGTAACACTTCATGTTAATCTAATAAAGTATTTTGACTAGCTATTTATATAATAAAAAACATCCAATTCATAAGTTGGATGTTTTGATGCTTATAAGAAATATAAAATTGAAACTGCAAAAATAAAAATAATAATCCAATTCATCTCTTTAACTCTTCCTGTTGCTAACATCATAATTGGATATACGATAAATCCAGCAGCAATACCTGTTGCAATCGAATAACCTAATAGCATAAAAATAATAATGAAAAATGAACTAATTACTAATACTGAATCTTCCCATTTTATTAAACGCAGTGAAGAAATCATTAAAATACCTACTATTACTAAAGCTGGTCCTGTAACTGGTGAGTAGGAAACCCCTTCAACTATTACACCATTAAATAAAGATAAAATTGGATAAAATGCTAAAGATAAAATAAATAATATGGCTACTACTACAGAACTTAAACCTGTTCTTCCACCAACTTTAACTCCTGCACTACTTTCTACAAAAGATGTAACATTACTAGTTCCAACAATAGAACCAACAATTGTTCCAGTCGCATCTGCTATTAAAGCATTTTTAGAGCCTTGAAGCTCGCCTTTTTCATTTGTCAATCCTGCTTGTTCACCAACCGCAATTAATGTTCCTGCAGTATCAAAGAAATCTACAAATAACAAAGTAAAAATTACTACAAGACTTTCTAATCTAAATCCATCTCCATCAAAGAATAAACTACCAAAACTTTTAAACCCTAAAAACAGTGAACTAGTAGCTTCATCAAACTTTAAAATCGTAGTTTCATCAAATGATGGCATATTATTAACACCTAAAAGCGATAAAATGAATCCAATTGTTAAAGTAGACAACATTCCTTTGAAAATAGCGTATTTTACTTCTTTAACATGTAGAATAAGTGTAACAATAACACCGATAACACCTAATAATACATAAGGTTTTGTCAAATCACCAACAGCTACTAATGTTGCCGGATTATCAACGATAATTCCCATATTTTTCAAACCGATAAACGCAATGAAAAAACCAATACCCGCACCAATCGCATATTTAATAGCTAATGGAATCGCATCAATTACTTTTTTTCTAAATCCTGTAAGCGATAAAATTAAAAAAATAACTCCACTGAAGAAAACAGCACCTAAAGCTTCTCCTGGTGTATAACCAAGTCCAAAAACAATACTATAAGTAAAAAAAGCATTAAGTCCCATACCAGGTGCTAAAGCAATTGGTAAATTAGCAGCTAATCCCATGATTAATGAAGCTACTGCTGCTGAAATTGCGGTAGCAAAAAAAACTGCTGAAGGTGATAAACCTGTCTCGCTTAACATATAAGTGTTAACTGGCAAAATATAAGCAATTGATAAAAATACTGTAAATCCAGAAATGATTTCTGTTTTTACAGAACTCTTTCTATCAGATAAATGAAATAGTTTTTCTAACATTTCTTCCTCCTAAAATAAAAAAACTTACTAAGTCGATTAGTAGTTTCTTCAATAGGACAGCAAAAAAATCATCCTATCGTAGTCCACTAATTAAGGTTAGTGGGTAGAAACTTGTGAACCGATTTTCACGACTATACGACAACTTAATTATATATTAAATTAAGCTATTTAGCAAGGATAATTCTTTTTTCTAACATTTTGAACAACTACTACAATCATGTTCTTTTTTGACAACTTGTCCATTTTGAACGACAATTTCTCCATTACAAATAACATGGATGGGGGTTTTTTCTCCATAATTATTTACAACTTCTTTTAAAGTAGTTCGATTGTGAATAATAAAATCAGCACGCTTATCAATTCCTAATTCTGTAGAAAGAAATCCACGAAAAACTTTTTCAGCATTAGCTTTATGAGCAATTAAAAACATTGCTAAATAGATGTTTTGCGAAACTGTCTTGCCAAAGCAACTTCCTAGCTTTTCACCAACGATAAGCTCATCTTTCGACAAATCTGCAATTGGACACACAACATCACAAGCCTCTTGAATTATTTGTACATCGTGCTCTATAAAAAAGTCGCTCTTCGTATAAAGTTTTGTTACTCCTTGAACAAGCATTTTATTTAAACGCTGTTTGACAATTTTACGCTTATGCTCTAAAGACATTTCTTCTTCTAACAATAAATCGTGGTTGAAATCAGTTAGTGTAGGTGTAACACACAAATTAGCACAATCAACTATTAAGGTATGTTCTTCAACTTCAGCTTCATCATACTTTTCTGCTTGAACTAAGTTATTGATTAAACCATTTTTCACACTAAACCAGTATGGACCTTTTTTAACTTCATTTGTAAAAATTTCGCCAATATTGTAAATAATTAAATCTGCCATTACTTCCTCCTATAAAAGCTCATCATTTTTTAGAGCAGCCATATATAAATGATAGTACTCATGCTTATTAGCCATCAGCTCATCATGACTACCAACTTCGATAAATCCATCATCTCCTAACAAATAGATTTTATCAACGTTTTTAATCGTTGTTAAGCGGTGCGCTATAATTAAAGTAGTTCGATTCTCACTTAACTTAGCAATCGATTTTTGGATGAATTTCTCCGTCTCATTATCTAGTGCACTAGTAGCTTCATCAAATACTAAAATATCTGGATTCTTTAAAAATATACGTGCCAAAGACAGTCTCTGCTTTTGACCACCACTTAATTTCAATCCTCGTTCTCCTACTTCTGTCTCATATTTTTTTGGCAAACTCTCTACAAATTCATCAAGATGTGCTAGCTTAGCTGCCACTCTTACTTCATCATCACTAGCATTAACATTACCATATAAAATATTCTCCTTAATCGTTCCATAAAAAATATGCGCATCTTGTTGAACATATCCGATTTTTTGACGAAGCTCATCTAGTTTATAATTTTTAATATTACAACCATCTATTAAAAGTTCTCCAGTTGTCAAATCATAAAAACGTGGTAACATTTTGGCAATTGTCGATTTTCCTACTCCTGTTTTACCAACTAAAGCAACACTTTCATTTTTTAAAATTGTAAAACTTAACTTATTAAAAATAAGTTCATCTTCATACTTAAAGCTCGCATCTACAAAAGAAATATCTTTTTCAAATTTAGTAAATGATAAATCACCAGATTTAACTTCATCATCTTTTAAAATCATTTCATAAAATCGTTCAAACCCAGAATACCCTTTTTGTAGGTGATCAAAAAAAGATATTAAAGTTTTTAACGGTGCTGTAAAATATGTAACATATAAAATAAAAGATGCGTAGTTTCCATAAGAAATATGGGCATTTATTGCTAAATAACCACCAAAAACAACTGTCAAAACCGTAATGATTTTTAAAGCAAAATTCATAGTAGAATTAAAAATACCCATTTGAAAATACGCGCCTACCCAACTTTGTTGAAAATCAAAATTAGACTCCTCAAATTTATTTAATTCATAACTTTCATTAGTATAAGCCTTCATTACTGCCATACCACTTAAACTATTCTCTACTTGAGAGTTAAGTTCTGCTTGATAAATTCGCGTTTCTCGAAAAGCATCCATCATTTTATGCCTACGCAAAACAGTAAAAATCATCATTCCTAGCAAAATAGCTAATAACAAAAGTGTCAATAAAGAATTAATTGAAAATAATACTACAAAGCTTCCTATTAACATCACTAAAGATAGAAAAATATCTTCTGGTCCATGATGAGCAAACTCACTAATATCACGTAAATCTCCAACTAAACGGTTCATCAATCGACCTACTTTTTCATTTGTAAAAAATTTTATATCCATTTTTTGAAAATGCATAAATAAATCGTATCGCATATCTTTTTCAATACGCGTTCCCATCATATGACCATAATATGTTACAATAAAGCGCATTATAAAATCGATTATAATCAAAATACCTAACAATGTTCCAAACTTAAATACAAGATTAGTATCACGATTCATAACCGCATCATCAATAATAATTCCTACAATAAAAGGTATAGATAGCTCAATTAACGCAATTACTAATGCGCATAGCATATCAAGTGTAAATAAACCTAGATGCTTTCTATAATAACTGATAAATTTTTTTTTCATTAATCACTTGCACTAGCCATTTTCTCTAGAGCACTCTTAGCTGCTAATTGCTCTGCTTTCTTTTTACTACTAGCTACTCCTCTTCCTAAAATAATATCTTCCATCATCACATCTACATAAAAAGTTGGTGCGTGTGGAGGACCTTCTTGCTTAATTAATCTATAAATAATTGTACGTTTATCTGCTTGTACTAATTCTTGCAACTTTGATTTATAGTCAATTTTTACAAAATCTCCTATTTTCAATAACCCTTTAAGATTATTATCAAAAAAAGTTTGAACACCTGCTAAACCTAAATCTAAGAAAAGCGCACCAATTAATGCTTCAAAAGCATCAGCAACAACTGAATCATGAATAATTTTTTCACTTTTTCCAATTTTGATATATCTTTTGACATCTAACTTTTCACTATAATAAACAAGTGCTTCTTCACAAACAAAACTCGCACGCAACTTTGAAAGCTCCCCCTCACGTTCATTTTCATACGCGTAAAAAAGATAGTTAGTCATAACTAACCCTAAAACACTATCCCCTAAAAACTCTAAGCGCTGATTGTTTTTATCACTGTGAAGTTCATTATGCATTGAAGGGTGAATCATCGCTTGCTCATATAAATGTATGTTTTGATATGAAATTTGTAAGTTTTTTAATAACTTATCCACGAATAGCCTCAGTTATTTTCATAACCATCTTTTCTTCATAAGCAGTTATAGCTAATTCAATTGTCTTAAAAAAACTGTATTCATTACTTGAACCATGAGCTTTAAAAATAGGATGTTGAACGCCTAATACAATCGAACCACCTGTTTCATGGTAATCCATAAACTTCAAAGAATCTACTAAATCCTTTTTTATTACTGCTCCTGCCAATTTATTTTTCGGTGATTTATATAAAACATCTTTTAATAACTTCATAATTCCTAATGCTGTTCCCTCTAGCGTCTTTAAAGCAACATTGCCACTAAACCCATCTGTTACTACAACATCAGTATCATTTTCTAAAACTCCACGACCTTCGATATTTCCAACAAAATTCAAAGATTTATCTTCACTAATTAAGTTAAAAGCCTTTTTATATAATTTATTACCCTTACCGTCTTCAGAACCTATATTAAGTAACCCAATACGGGGATTATCTTTTCCTAACACTTGCATATAAATATTTCCTAGAAGAGCATTTTGATAAATATGTTCTGCAGTAGCTTCATCATTAGCACCAATATCTAACATAATTTTTTTAGAACCATTAAGTGAAGGTATAATCGGTGAAAGTGCAGGTCTTTTCACACCTTTAATACGCCCACTAATAAAGATTGCTCCTGCAACTATTCCTCCAGTTGATCCTGCGCTAATAAAACAATCAGCTTCACCTTTTTTCAAAGATTCTAATCCTCTAACCATTGAAGAATTTTTGCGTTTTCTAATTTGAATTACTGGATCTAAATTAACATCAATTACTTCTTCACAATGTACAATACTTAAACGTTCATGACTAACCTGTGTTTTTTTAATTAATGTTTCATCACCATATAGAATAACTTCTAAATTAGGATATTGCTTAAGCGCACGTAAAGAAGCGTTAACTTCAACTTCTAATCCTTGATCACTTCCCATAGCATCGATTGCTATTTTCATATTACCACACTCCTTATCTTATAATTATACAACATTTTAGCTCAAGAAAAAAGGATGACTTATTCACATCCCTCACATATGTTACATTTAATTCGTGCAGAAAACTCATGCCAATTAAAATAATTCCAAATCATTTTCGCATATTCACTTTTACTAACATTTAGTAAATCCAAAAAAGATGCTTCTACATTAAAAACTGCTAAAACTTTACTACTATTAACATAATTACCAACACCATTACTTAATGAAAAATGTATAAATTCATCATCATCAATATGAATTAAAACATATTTTTCATTAACTTGATTATTTAAAGCATTTTCTAAATTTGCCATAAAATCACTCATTGTCACAAAATCACTTTCAATATATGAGACAATACTCAGCGGTGGTTCAGATGACTTTTTTGATAAAGTCTCTAAAAAATAATATAGTGAATAAACTTTATTAACACTATCATAATATTTCGGTTCTAAATTCAGCTCTTTACTATGTGCTAAGATATCAATTAGTGGTAATTTTTTCAAATGCTTAGAGCCATTACACATTTCCTCAATTACCTTTAAATCATGCGTTGTTTTTTCAAAAATATAACTTTTAAAGCGATTAGCAGATACATACTTATCTAAAACACTATAGTCATATTCCTCAAAATTAAAGTTTTTCATTTTCCCTCCTCAAGTTAAAAAACACCAACAAAGCTACTCATTCTTTGTTTATGAAGAAATTATATCACACACTGTGGCTATTTCAAAATAAAACGCTATTAATTTTTTTATTTACAAAATGAAAATAATAAATGCTCTTGCTCTTTACTTATATGGTATAATAAGTACGAGGTGATGAAATTGCAAACAAAAGAAAAATTATTACTTGAAAAATCAAGAAGTGGTGGTTGACAAGCCAAAATAGGACCGGGTGTCTTAGGTGATGTCTTAGATAAATTCATCCCAAATAATGATCCTAACATATTAATCGATTTTAGAAGTAGCGATGATGCTAGCGTTTATAAATTAGGTGATACACTACTAGTTCAAACACTGGACTTTTTTACTCCGTTAATTGCTGATCCATACTTATTTGGTCAAATAGCTACAGTAAATGCTTTAAGTGACATTTATGCTATGGGAGCAGAACCAATTACTGCTCAATCAATTGTTGCATTTATAAAAAAAATGGATCATGATATTTTAGATTTAATGCTTAAAGGTGCTAATGATAAATTAGCTGAAGCTAATGTTTCTTTAACGGGAGGACATTCTATTTATGATGAAACAGTGAAATTTGGATTAAGTGTCACTGGGATAGCACAAAATGTTTGGGCTAATAATACTTGTAATGTCAATGATGAAATATACTTAACTAAAAAATTAGGTACTGGAATGCTTGTTGCTGTAGAAGATGAGCTTCAAAAAGATGAGTTTACTGAAGTTTTAGAAAGTATGACGATGCTAAATAAATATCATTTTGAAATTATGAAAAAATATCCTGTTACTGCTTGTACAGATGTTACTGGATTTGGCCTTTTAGGACATCTATATGAAATGCAACGTGATTATGGATTTGTGCTCGAAAAAAAGGCAATTCCAACATTTACAAGAATTAGTGATTTTACTAATATCGAAACAGGCTCAATCAAGCAAAATAAAGCTTATTTGAAGACAAAAATTAATGGTACTGCACCTAACGTATTATTTGATGCACAAACATCAGGAGGTCTACTATTTACAATTGATCAAGATAATGCTACAAAAATGATTTCAGAAATGCATCAAAAAGGACTTGAAATCTATAAAATAGGTTATGTTACTAGTGAAAAGAAAATTGAGGTGAAGTAATGAATTTATTTCAACAAATTCCTAGTGTTGATAAATTACTATCGTTTTTCCCAAACTACGATAACAAAGGGTATTTGAAAAAAGTAATTAATCGTGAATTGGATAATATTCGTGAGGAAATAATAGCTGGTCAGCGTCAAAACATTGAATTAACCGAAATAGTAGCTGATATTTCACGAATGTTAGCTCTACCAAAGTACAATTTAAAAAAAGTTATCAATGCTACTGGGACAATTTTACATACTAATTTAGGAAGAAGTGTTCTAAGTTTAAAAAGCGTGCAAAATCTTGTAGAAGTTGCAACTAATTACAATAATCTTGAATATAACTTAAATAACTTTCAACGTGGTAGTCGCTACGATCATATAAAATCAATCATCTGTGAGTTAACAGGTGCTGAAGATATGCTAGTTGTTAATAATAATGCTGCTGCCGTTCTTTTAACTTTAACTTCTTTAGTAACAAATAGTGAAGTCATCATTTCTCGTGGAGAATTAGTAGAAATTGGTGGTAGCTTCCGTGTACCAGAAATTATGAATTATAGTAATACTACTCTAAATGAAGTAGGAACTACTAATAAAACACATCTTTTTGATTATGAAAAAGCTATTAGTGACAAAACAGCAGCTATTTTAAAAGTTCATACTTCTAATTACAAAATCATTGGCTTTACAAGCGATGTAGGTATAGAACAACTTGCTAATATAGCGAAGAAAAATAATCTCCTTTTAATTGAAGATATTGGTAGTGGCACACTAGTAGATTTAAATAAGTATACACACTTAAATGAACCTACTGTGCAAAATTCACTTGCTAAAGGAGCAGATATTGTTACGTTTAGTGGTGATAAACTTTTAGGCTCTGCACAAGCAGGTTTTATCGTTGGTAAAAAAAGTTTAATCGATAAAATGAAGAAAAATAATCTATTACGCAGTTTACGTGTTGATAAATTAACTTTAAGTGTTATTGAAGCTACTTTAGATAGCTATCTTGATGAAAGCAGTTTACATGAAATTCCTACAATGAGAATGATTACTGAAGATGTAAGTGAAACTAAAAAGCGTGCTTATAAACTCTCAAGTTTATTAACAATTGAGCATGAAATTATTGAAACAAAGGCAACTATTGGTGGAGGTAGCCTACCTAATGAATACTTGAAGAGTTATGCTATTGCTTTAAGTGTTAATAATTTAGAAAATACTTTTAAGATGTTGCATGATAATAAAATCCCTATTATTACAAGAATTAGTAATAATAAATTAATTATTGATGTAAAAACTATTTTTGAAGAAGATTTTGCGTATTTAAGTGAGGTGTTAAATTGTCAAATATAATCATTGGTACTAGTGGACATGTTGATCATGGAAAAACTAGTTTAATAAGAGCTTTAACAGGTATTAATACTGATCGTTTAGCTAGTGAACAAAAACAAAACATTTCCATCGTTAGTGGCTTTGCATATTTAACTATCAATAATCAAGATATTGGTATTATTGATGTTCCAGGTCATGAAAAATTTATTAAAAATATGTTAACTGCTGCACATGGAATTGATTTTATTATGTTAATTATTGCTGCAGATGATGGTATTATGCCACAAACAACTGAACATTTACATTTAATGAATTTATTAGGATTACAAAAGGGGATGGTTGTTTTAACAAAAGTAGATTTAGTTGATCAAGATACTTTAATTGAACGTCAATTAGAAATTGAAGAGCTTTGTAAAGGTACTTTTTTAGAAAACCCCGAAATCATTTTAACTTCTATAAATGATGAAAATTCGATACTTAACTTAAAAAACTATTTAGAAAATATCGTTATCAATACAAAACCACAAAAAATAGCAAAACAATATTTTAGAATGAATATTGATCGCGCTTTTATACTAGAAGGCATCGGACAAATTATTACTGGAACTTCAGAAGGAAAAGCACTTCATGTTGACGAGCAATTACAAATTTTTCCTTCTAAACAAATAGTTAACGTTAAACAGATTCAATCTCATAACAAAGTTTTAGAAGTTATTGAAAGTAATAAGCGCTGTGCTTTAAATATTAAATCTAATGAAAAAATTCATGTTAAAAAAGGTGATATTATCACTACTCCAAATACTTTTGAATTAACTTCGCGAATTGAAGTAGAAACGACCATGCTTGAAGAAATCAAAAATCATGAACGCGTTAAAATATATTTAGGTAGTAGTGAAGTAATTGCAAGAATCAAGTTTTCTAAAAGTTCAGCACACTTAATTTTAGAAAAACCACTAATTACAATGATTGGTGATTTAGGAATTATTCGAAAACTTTCCCCTAAAAAAACAATTGGTGGCTTTAAAGTTTTAAATGCTTATGCAAGTCGTACAACGACAAGAGAATCAGTAGAAATAGAGTCTTTAATAGAAGTAGAAGCACAAGATTTTATTACTATTAGCGACTTACAAAAAAAATTAGTACATTTGAATTTAGAAGAAATTCCACATGTTTTCTCAATTAATAATAAAGTAATTTATCAAAAAAATCTTGCTCTTATTCTAGATAATATAAAAAATATTTTTCAAAATGAACTAATGCACAATAATTTATTGATAAATATACCAGTACAAGTCTTACTACAAAAACTAAATTTAAACTTAAATATTAAAGAATTCACCCAATTACTACAACATTTTCCTGAATTAAAAGTAATTACTGGTAATGTTTCATTAATAGGTATGCAAACAAAACTCACTGATGAACAAGTTCATATTAAAAATATGCTTATTAATAATTATAAGCAAGCTAAGTATACACCACAAAATATTAGTGATGTAAAAAAACGTATTGCTAATAAAAGTGAGCTAGAAAAAGTTTTGAACTTTCTAATCCAAAAACAAAACTTAGTACATATCGAAAATGAAATTTATTTATTAGATACACACTATAAAAACTTGCAAAATTTTTTAAAAAATCTTTATCAAGAAAAACAAGAAATTGCTTTACCTGATGTAAAAGTCTACTGTGATTGTAGTAGAAAATACTTAGTAGCATATTTAGAACACTTTGATAAAATCAATTTAACCCAAAGACAAGGAAATATACGTATAATAAAAAACTCTTGATTTTAAGAGTTTTTTTCTTCATACAAATATGGTGTTAAAGCAGCTTCTAATTTTTCTAGATGTTCAATTTGAAAGCTTTGCATCCACATCCAATCATCTCTATTCTTAATTGATACATCATAAGCAGAATAAACAATTCGACTAACTTTCTTATCATCTAAACGATTCCATTGTAGAGCATCACCAAAAGAAGTCTCTATAATATCTTTTTTAGTTAATAGTTCATCAAAAATCGCTTTACTAGCTGCTAAAGTTGCCTTCTCAATTTTTAATTCTACCCCCACGAAATCAACGCCAGATAATAAATTATATGATAAACCTTCAATTCCAGAACGACAATTAAGCCAGTGATTTTTTGAAGGATTAACATCTTTATAAAGTTCTGTTTTACTGCTATGTAGTAGTGGTAATAAACTTGACCAATACTCATAGCGTAAATTATAAATTTCATAAGTTCGCTTTTTAGCAGCACTAGCATCACTAACTTTATTAGTCATACTTATAATATAATCTTCAGCTTCTTTAACTGGTATAATTTGTTCAATATCGATTAATAAATTATGAGATATTTCATATAAAGAAACTTTAAAACATTTAACATCAATTCCCTTATTCAAAAGCCACATTGCACTAGAAGTAACTTCCTTACGATAATCAAGAGCTACGAAAAACATTCTTTGGTCTTCATTTAAAATTAATTCATTTAAATCCTCAACTTCGTAAAATTCTTTTAAATTATCAATTGCTTTTTCATTAGGAAAAAATTTATCTAAATAAAGTTGATAAATATCTAATATTTGTTGCTTTGTCAATGTTGAACAATATGATACGTATTTCAAATTTTGCCAAATAACGTTTCTTCCTGTATCATCACCCTTATTTTCAATAACAACAATATTACCATTTTTATCTAATGCTAGAACATCTAATCGCTCACGTGTTCCATCAAACCCATCAAACTCTTTTTGAATGATTAATAACTCTTCAGAAAAAATTTCTGGATGATTTACAACCCACTCTTGTAAATCATAGCGTTCTTGTAAAGCTAGTTTAGAAAAACTGTTACATAATACTTTACTAAGCTTTTTATCCTCTTTATTTATTAAATACATATTTTCTCCCCTTAAAACAGCTCCTCGTATTCTTTACCAATATATACTCTATCTTCTGTAAGAATAAATGGCCTTTTTAATAAAATACCATCATCACTAATAAGTTTTAACATCTCTTCATCACTTTTAAACGCAAACAAATCTTTAATGTTATTTTCACGATATACAGGTGAAGAAGTATTGAAATATTTTTTTAATGGTCTTTTTTCTCGCTTATAAATATTAAGTAATTCTTTATAATCAATACTATTTATTGTTAAATCAATATAAGTATACTCCCAATTTTTTTCAGTAATTAACCTAATTACTTTTTTACACGTTGATCATCTCGGATGACAAAATACTCTCATAAATTCCTCCTATTCGACTAATATTACAATTTCATTGGCAACTAACTGCCATTTACTATTACGAAATTCAATGAACCCTTTAATTTCTAAAACTAATCCTGCTTTTAAATTATGATGATAAACATTTGGAAAAATAACTACTTCCATCTCACTAGTCAAATCAGAAATAGTAGCAAAAGCCATTTCTAACCCTTTTTTAGTTTTAATAACACGTAACTTTTCTACTAATCCTACTACTTTAAGATATTTTTTATAATAATTAGTTATATTCTGTAACAAGATATGTTTTGAAGTAATAAATTTTTTCGTTGGATGATCATTGAAATAGAAACCTAAATACTGTTTTTCAAATTTTAAAAGTTCTGCTGTACTAAACTCTTCTACAATATATGATTTATCATCATTAAACATGTGAATGTAATTTAAAGCTTCTTCATTGTATTTTTTAGTTAATATTTCAATTAATGTTGCCTTATTTTCCTTGCAAACTCTATTAAATGCTCCCACATAAATTAAAGCTTCAATTGCATTTTGCGGTAATCGTAACTGTTTTGCTCTCATTAAAAAATCATCAAAACTTTCAATTTCACCTAAGCGTTGAATTTGTTCTAATATTTCTGCAACACGTGGCCCTATTGTGGCAACTAAATTAAAACCTAATATAATAATATTATCTTTAAATATTGTCATACTTTTACTTAAATTAATATCAACATGATGATAAGTTAAATTCATCATCTTTCCTTCGTTAATTAAAGCTCTAATCTTTAATTTAGAATTTAAATGTGTATTCAACATTTCAACATTGTAATGTAAGGGATAATAAGTTTTTAAATAGGCCATTTGATAACCAATATAACTATATGAAATAGCATGAGATTTATTAAATCCGTAATTGGAAAATTTCTCTATATCTTGATAAATATACATGACATCGTCATAACTATAATTATTTTCTAATCCACCTGCAATAAATTTATCTTTTAATTTTTGCAAAAGCGTTAAATCTTTTTTCCCCATCGCTCTTCTTAAAATATCGGCTTCAGCTAAACTAAGGTTACCTACAACTCGCGCAATTTCCATAATTTGCTCTTGAAAAACGATTACACCATGCGTAGAATGTAAAATTTTTCTTAAATCATCATTTAAATACTCAGCGTTATTATCTTTTCTAGCTTCCAAATATAAATTAATGTTTTCCATCGGTCCAGGTCTATGTAAAGCATTAGCAATTGCTAAATCTTCTAAAGTTTGTGGTTTCATTTTGACTAATAAGCTTTGCATACCTTTAGATTCAAACTGGAAAACTCCTAAAGTATGAGCTCTTGAAAATAATTGCATAACTTTAGGATCATTTAACACAATTTTTTCTAGACTAAAACCTGCTATTTCATCAATAATATTTTGAATATTTGTCAAACTTTTTAAAGATAGCAGGTCAAATTTTAAAATACCAAATTTTTCTAAATAATCCATTGTACTTTGCAAAGTATGGAGAATGTAATTAGAATCACAAACACCAATTAACTGATCAAGACGAACTTTAGAAATCACGATTCCTGCTGCATGTACAGAACTATGACGATACTTACCTTCTATTTCTAAAGCGTAGTTATAAATATCTAGATTTTCTTTTCCAAGTCTTGAAACAAACGCACTAGAATTTTTAAAATTATCTTGCAAAGTAGAAAATGGATCAACAACTTCTGTCATATACTTAATTTCTGTCATATTCATCTGTTTTAAACTACGAGCAACATCACGTAATGCTTGTCTAGATCCAAAAGTATTAAAAGTCATAATACTAGCAATGTAATCTTGCCCATACCGTTTTTTTAAATACTCAATTACTTCTTCACGACGATCATCAGCAAAATCAATATCAATATCAGGCATTGTAACTCTTTCAGGATTTAAAAATCTCTCAAATAAGAGTTGATATTTAATTGGATCAATATCTGTAATTCCTAAACAATAAGCGACTAATGAACCAGCTGCACTACCTCTTCCACACCCTACTAAAATATTTGCCTTCTTAGCAAATTTGACAAAATCATACACAATCAAAAAATAATCGGCATAACCCATTTTTTTAATAACACTTAATTCATATTTTAATCTATCTAGATGTTCGCCTTTAAATCTTTTTTCTAACCCCTTTAAACAAAGTGCTTCTAAATATTGATAGCTATCATATTTTTCATTAAATTTCGGTAAATAATCTTCTGGAATTATTTTTAAATCAATATCTTCTAAAAATTCATCGAAAGAAAACTCCGTATCAATACTTTCCAAGTCATATCTCATTTCATGCCTTTGGTTAATAAAAGTTTTATCATCACGAATTGCATGTAAAATACTTAATGTACGATCATCTCTTAAATATACATATTTTGCCAATTTAACATAAACAATTTTAGAATTAGTTTTCTGACCTAATTCTAAAATATGTTGTTGATCTTCTTCAAAACCTAAATAATAATCAAAGTTTTGTAGTTTAAAATCTATTAAGCTATTAACTTCATTAAAATTCGAATACTCTTGTACAAAGTGAGAATTAACCGTAAAAATCAGTTTACAGTCTTTGCTATACCCTATAATATCTTTAAAATTTAATTTTTGATGCTTTTGGATAATGCTTGATAAATAGTGAATATCATATAATCCCGCTTTATTTTTAGCATACATTAATAAACTATACTCTTTATCTTCATAATCATACAAAAGTTCAATTCCGATAACTGGATGAATTCCTCTTTCTTTACATTTAAAATAAAACTCTAAATGTGCTGTAGAAACATTTAAATCAGCAATTGCTGCATATTTATAACCACGTTCAACAATAAAATCTAGATAACTATCAATTGTAATTAAACTATCTAATAAAGTTGATTGGGTTCTAGTCCATAAATATAACATCATGTTTAAAAAGAAAAGCTTAAGACTTTTCTTTTTGTTCTTCCTTTTTAGGTTCAGGTTTTTTAAGCAAAACTTTATGACTTAAATCAATACGTCCTTTCTCATCTATTTTAATAACTTTTACTTTCAAAATATCACCAAGCTTTAAAACATCTTCAACTTTCGCTACACGTTCATGTGCAAGTTGAGAAATATGCACCAAACCTTCTGTTCCAGGCCATAGTTCAACAAAAGCTCCAAATTTTTCAATACGCATAACCTTAGCATCATATATTTCATCTACTTTAGCTTCCTTAATAATATCTTCAATCAAACTTAAAGCTTTATCAATTGCTTCATAATCAGTATGATAAATTATAACACGCCCATCATCTTCAATATCAATTTTAACATTATCACTTTCTTCAATAATTTTAGAAATAACTTCACCACCACGACCAATAACTTCTTTGATTTTACTAGGATCAATCATCAATGTCTTAATCTTCGGTGCATATTCACTTAATTCATGGCGTGGCTCACTAATTGTTGCCTTCATATTTTCTAAAATATGTAAGCGTCCAATCCTCGCTTGTTCAAGTGCTTCTTCTAAAATTTCACGATTTAATCCATCAATCTTAATATCCATTTGTAGTGCAACAATACCTTTTTCACTACCAGCAACTTTAAAATCCATATCACCTAAATGATCTTCTAAACCTTGAATATCTGTTAAAACACTATAATCATCGCCTTCTTTAACAAGACCCATAGCAATACCGGCTACAACTGATTTAATTGGCACACCAGCAGCCATCAAAGACATACATCCTGCACAAATGGAAGCTTGTGAAGTTGAACCATTACTTTCTAAAATTTCACTTACTACACGAATTGTATAAGGAAAATCTTCTTCATTTGGAAGAACTTGTGCTAAAGCTCTTTCTCCTAAAGCTCCATGACCTATTTCACGTCTACCAGGAGGTCCATATCTGCCTGTTTCTCCAACACTAAATGGTGGAAAGTTATAATGTAGCATAAAACGCTTTTGTTCTTCAACACCTAAACCATCAATAATTTGATATTCATTAAAAGCTCCTAATGTTGTAATACTTAAAGCTTGTGTTTGTCCTCTTGTAAATAGAGATGACCCATGTACACGTGGTAAAATATCTATTTGCGAATCTAAATGACGTACTTCATCAAGTAATCGCCCATCAATTCTCTTCTTGTCAATCGTAATTTGACGACGTACTTCATTTTTAACAATCTCATCAAAAACTGTTTTTACATCTGCTTGCAAATCTTCCTCGATATCTGCTAAATAAGCTTCTTTTAAAGCAGAAACTTTATTGTCACGTTCTTCCTTATCAATAATTTGTAGAGCTTCAATCAGTGAATTTTCCAAATCTTGTTTCACTTTTTTTGTTAATTCTTCTTCAATTTCTTTTAACTCATATACTTTCTTTTCTACACCAAGATCTTCACAAATCTGTTTTTGAAAAGTAATCAATTTTTTAATTGCTTCATGACCAAACATAATTGCATCAAGCATTATTTTTTCGCTCACTTCTTTTGCTCCAGCTTCTACCATATTAATCGCTTCTGCTGTACCTGCTACTGTTAAATCAATTTCACTTATTTCTAACTGCTGTGGTGTTGGATTAATAATAAACTCTCCATCTACTAAACCAACGACTACTCCTGCAATTGGACCCATAAATGGTAAATCAGACATTGATAGCGCTAACGATGATCCAAACATGGCACTCATTTCGGGACTAGATTCTTTATCAACACTTAATACTGTATTAATAATTTGAACATCATACATAAAGCCTTTAGGAAATAAAGGTCTAATTGGTCTATCGATCAACCTCGATGTTAAAGTTGCATTTTCACTAGGACGTCCTTCTCTTTTAATAAATCCTCCTGGTATCTTACCAACTGCATAAAGCTTTTCTTGATAAACAACCATCAATGGGAAAAATCCCATATCCGTTGGCTTATCTTTCGCACTTACAACAGAAAGCGCAACAGTATCTTCATACCTTACTAAACAAGAACCTTTACTATTTTTGGCAATTTCGCCTATTTCCACACTTAATTTTTTTCCATAAAAATCAAGTTCAAATACTTTTTTCATATATTACCTTGCCTTTCTTTAATTATATTTTAGCACATATTTCTTTTAATATAAATAGATATTAAATTTTAAAGTAATTCTTTGTGTTTTAACAAACATTTATATGCTATAATTATACATAATTAGAAGATATATAGTAGAAAGAAGGTAAATATGAATCCAATTTTTTTAGAAGATGAAGAAATAAAACCAATTTATTCATTTGATAGCGAATTAATTAACAAAAACATTGCTTTGTATAAAATGGAAGAGCATAAAAATAGTGATCAACTTTTACAAGAAGTGCTAATTTTTCAATTCCAAGATGATAATGAAAAGATTTATGCCCCAGAAGCAATTATTGATAATATGTTTGCAAGCCGTGATTTTACCGAATTTTATTTACAACAAGATATAGCTTTATCAAAACATATTCAACAAGCAAGTAGAAAAACACGTAATTTTCTTTATATACTAATAGCCATCATTGTGGCATCACTATTTTTTAGAATAAATACTATAATTTTCTTTCCTATAATCATTCTCTTCCTCTTACTACAATTTGTTTACGAATTAAAAAAGGTAAAAGAAATTCTTTATAAACCAGTAGCTCAAAAAATGATTGACTTAAAAACAAAGGAAATGGCAAAAGAAAATTTAGAAAATATCATTAAATATCTTAATAATTCAAATATTATTAGTAAAAAAAATCGTCGTCGTTATTTAATTGTTTTTGGCCGAATCTTAAAACAAATTGAAATAATTAATGAAAAAAACTAATTCACATGAATTAGTTTTTTATTCATCTATCATCATTTCAGAAATATCAATTTTACTGATCTCATGTGCAGGTAAGAGCGTATAACCAATTACTGATACTAAAGAAAATAATATAAAACCACTATAAGTACTCTCATAAATTTGAAAATAAATTTGCGTGTTTGAAAAATAACGTTGATAAAAAACATAGATAAAGAGGCAAAAAGCTACTACTAAAATACTCAATAAAATAGCAAGCGCATTGTATAAAAGATTTTCAATTAATATTAAATAAAACAATTGTTTTCTGCTCGCACCATGGGCACGATAAATCCCAAATTCGCGTTTACGTTCCTCGACTACTTTAAATGTAACTCCTAAAACATTAATCCCTACTATAATAACAGTTACTAATAATATTTGATACTTAGTAAGTGTTTTTTGTGCTTTGCTATAATAAAATTCATTAACTAAAGTTTTTTTATCATAATAGACAATTTCTGTATCTTGTAATGTATTTATAAAGGCATCAAGTTTTTTAAGATCATTAAAAACTACGTAAGTATACATCGGTCTGCCATCATATTTTAATAAAGGATTCATTAATGGAATATAAATATTTGTATAATAACCTTGAATGTAATTCATATCTTCTGTTTTACGAAAATCTCGATTAAGCTCACGAATAAATCCTGTATTTTGATAAACACCTGCAACAGTAAACTGATAAGTTAACCCACTAACTTGTAACTCCATTTTTTTACCAATACTATTCTCAGTTTCAAACAATAACAAGCTTAGTTCATCACTGATGATAACTTCATCAAAACTATGAAAGAAATTCCTCCCATATTTAAAATGCAATTTTTCTTGACTATTTAAACTAAAATCATTATTTGAGGTAACATGAGCTATCTCTAAAAAACCATTCTCAATCCCAATTATTTGCTGTACAACTAATAAATCATCACCATTTTTAGCTGCATAGCGCATATCTGAAGTAAGTTGATACGTTTTAAAATTATCATAATTTTGAAAACGATAATCGTTCATTAAACCTTCATAAGTTGTAAATGGTGATGAAATATGATCAATAACAACACTGTTTTCTTGAAACTTTTTTGTATCGTAATCAAGCTTTGCAATACTTAAATCAAAATAAATACTCATTAAAAGAAAAACAATATACGAAACACTTAGACTCAAAATAAAATATTTACGCTTTAAAAATCTTTTTTTTAAATTTAATACAGCTAAATTAAACAACATATAATCTACCATTCTTCAATTCATAACACTGTGATCCATAGATTGAAATTTCTCTATCATGTGAAACAATGATAACTGTCATTCCCCGTTTATTTAACAATGTTAAAGAATCAAGTACAAATTTACTATTATCACAATCAAGATTACCAGTCGGTTCATCAGCTATAATAATTTTTGGATCATGTAAAATACTTCTAATAATAGCAACACGTTGGGCTTCTCCACCACTCAATGTAGATGCTAATTGATCTTTTTTATCAAGTAGGCAAAATTCTTCTAACGATTTTATAGCTTTTGTAGTAAAATCACATTTCATAAAATAATTTTTTAAACAAAGATTTTCTAACACTGTATAATCATTAATTAAACGATAATTTTGAAAAACAAATCCTACATCCCTTGCGTGAAAATGATTAATTTTTTTTTGTGTAGCAAATATTTCTGCGTTATATAAATACTTACCACTATATTGTGTATCAAAATGAGCTAAAATGTTTAACAAAGTAGTTTTACCACAACCACTCTCACCAAAAATAACTATGAAATCACCTTCATTAATATGTAAATTTAGCCCATTGAGAATATTCTTATTACCATACTTTTTTTTTATATTTTGTAATTCAAGCATATCACTCACGCTCATTACTTTCTTGAGAAAAAAGGGCAACGTAATCATTAGTAGAAATCTCTCCATCAATCGCAACTTCATTATTAGAATAAAGGAGTGGTTTTACACTAATAAGCTCTAAATAGTTCCCATTCTCATCAACTAATTGTATTAAATACTCATTGTTATTTTCATCGTATATTAAAGCATTCTTACTAATAACAAGAACATTATGTTTAATTGTCCCTGTTTTAACTACATACTTTGCTAAATTAGGAGATTTTTGCAATGCTTTTCCACAAACGAATAAAACACGATACCCTTTATACTCACTATCATATAGCGAAGATTTTTGTTCATATGTACACTTTTGCTCTTCTAAAATCAAAGTAGTTTCACGCGTGATTTTTTCTAAATCAACTTCACTAACATAAGCAACAAATTCTTGATTATCGGTAATTTCGATTAAAACACTACTACTATTCTGCCCATGAATAATTCGCTTAACTTTCCCATCGTGTTTACTAATTAACTTTTTATCCCCAAATATTGCCAACACTTGGTTACGATAAACTACATCACCTTCATCAACTACAAAAGCATAGTTATTATTTACATGACAAAATTGACAATCGTAACTAAAAACTTGATTAGCTACAGAAAATAATTGTACCTCAAATTCTTCTGATAAATCTTTTGTTTGCACTTGCTCATAATCGACAGCAATTTTTTTAGTATTTAGTGTATAAAAAGACAGTTCTTCTACTTTAAAGTAACTAATTACTAAAAGTGTTGTTATCGGAATAACTAATACAGAAATCGTAATCGCGATAAAAACTATTTTACTTAATTGTTTCATAATAAATACTCCATAAGTCAAGGTGACTAACACGACTATATTGCATAAGTAGTTTTAGAGGCTTTCCTTCACAAGTTGTATTTATAAAAAAAGTTGTACCAAAATTGGCAATTTGCTCGGAATTTTGTGAAATACTAGCTACATCATCAGAGGTAATATAAAAATCTAACACATAACTTTCATCGCGCTCTTGATACTTCAAAAACTCTGATTTTTTAATAACCTTATTTGCATCATCAAAAAGTGATACTGTAATTTTATCATTAAAGGCTTCAACATCAATTTCTAAATCATCTGAAAGATTATCAATAGAAAAATGAGCATTTAAATCTAAACCATCAGCAACTATAAGAGGAGAACCATGATAAATACCATAAACAGTATCTGTACTTAAGCATTGATTATCATAAAGATAGTCACCTTCTACATAAGTATATTGCAATTGTTCAAATTCAAAACGCAAATTATCTAACTGCATACTTTTTATATCAATCACTTCATTATTATTACTAGCATGAAAATCAAAGTAGAAGGTAACGTTATAAAAATTATTATTTTCATAAAACTCATGTAAAATTTTATCTATATCATGAAACTTAATCTTAGAATCTTTTTCTGAAAAAAAATCAATATTGTTCTTAAAATTATTACTGTACATACTACTAAAATCTTCAAATGATAACTTATTAATATAAATTTTGCTATTATCATAATTTATTTTATCTATATTGTTACCAACAACTAAAAAATCTTTTAAATAATACTCATTGGCTAACTCATCATCACTAACTATACTAGCAAAAAATTGATGACTATCACCCTTATTAGAAATTGCTACATCGATAAAAGTATCTTTTAAAGCTCCTTCTTTAACTTTTAAATCTCCAATACTATTACTACACCCTACTAAAATTATTATAAATAAACCAAAAACAATATTAACTTTTCTCATTTAATTTTACCCTACCTTTTTCAAGAACATATAGCCATCTTTCATTCTAACAGCTGTATCGATAGTGCGATATGTACTACAACCAGTTCGTCCACCACAAGTTCTTCTATTAACTTTAAACCCATAACCTTCAGCTACACCATAAACCGCATATTTTCCTGAAGCACGTCTAGCATCAATTGGAAAAGAATAACTAGATGATACGGTTTCTGAATAACTATAACCAAGTGAAGCACCATAAGCAGCAGCTATATTAGAGACATTTGCTGTTGCGCTAACAGTATAACTCTTTGAGTTTGCTACTGTGATAGTTGGACCAGTATATCCTTTTGTATGCTTTACTGACTGAGAAACTGCTTTTTCTTTGCTTTTACAAACATTTGATTTGTAATAAGCGTAATGATAATAAAGATCATATCGAACATGTTTTTTCACTAATTTTTGATAACGATAACCTGTACAATCGGAAGGATAAATCTTTGTTGTCGTTGCCGCACTTACTTCTTTAGAACTACTACCAACAAATATCGTTGATAACATAAAACTTACTAAAACAACTTTACTTAATTTCTTCATATTTCCTCCTATAACAAAAAATTTCTTCCGGAATTATTTAAAGTTTAGCACCTTTTTGTAACTAAAAGAAATATGAACAGTAAATATTGTGTAAATCCCCATATTTTATTACATTGTAATAGTATTATTATACAATGAAAAAAACTGCCAAAGCAGTTTTTATCTTCTTAATCCTAATTCTTGAATTAAATTACGATATCTCGTAACATCTTTATCTTTTAAATAACTTAATAAATTACGACGATGTCCAACTTTTTTCAACAATCCTCTTTTTGAATGAAAATCATGAATATGTGTTTTTAAATGTAGATTTAATTCATCAATTTCCGCCGTTAAAATTGCTACTTGAACTTCAGGTGAACCTGTATCATTCTTATTAACAGCAAACTTTTGAATAATATCTTGCTTTTTTTCTTTCGATAATGCCATTTAAACAACCTCCTATTTAATATATTATTCCAAAAACCATGAGATGTCCGGAGAAACATTGACATAGTAATTGGTCAAACTAATTATAACTTTTTTTATATTAAATAGCAATAGTTTAGCTTAATATTATGTAAAACATAATCGCGGTCATTTTTCAGTTGTTCGATTAGAGATTCTACGGACGAAAACTTCTTTTCATCACGAAGTCTTTCAATAAAAAACAATTCAATTACCTCATCGTATAAATCTAAATTCTCACCAATTACATGAGTTTCTAATGTAATAAATGGTGTACCATTTTTAATTGTTGGATTATAACCAATATTCGTCATTGATAAATACTCTTTCCCCTTATATTTTAACACGGTTGCATAAGCACCAATCTTTGGTAAAATAACACGGTTATTAACTTGAATATTAGCTGTTGGAAAACCTATTGTTCTACCAATCATTTTTCCCCTTAAAACAGTTCCTTTGATTTGATAATAATAGCCTAACAACTCATTAGCCTCTTTAACTCTTCCAGAAGCAATAGCTCTACGAATAGTAGAAGAACTAATTTTTTGTCCATCTTTTAGTTTACTAGCAATTATACTATAAGAAAACTTCCCATTAATTAGCTTAGCAATATTTTTACTATTTCCTTCACCACGATAACCAAAACGATTATCTTCTCCCATTACAAAATGTTTAGTATTAATTTCCTTTAAAAATTTATCTATATAATCTTGAGCACTAACTTCATTAAATTCCAAAAAATTGACAACAAAAACATAATCCACTTTTAACATTTCAAAGCGTTCTATCTTTCGTTCCATTGAAGTAAGCAAAATAAATTGTAAGTAATCATCGACATGACACAAATGTTTAGCACTAGGTTTAGTATTAAAAGTAACAACTGCTAATTTCGTATTACTAGAATTAGCAATTTCACGCGCCTTTAAAATCAATTCTTGATGCCCAATATGAACACCATCAAAAAAACCATGAGCTACTGTCAAGTTATCTTTAAAACTATGTACATCTTCAACTGTATTAACAAAAATTACTTCCATAACGCTCCTTAAATAAATACTCTTTTAGCACGGCACAAACCTTGCTTACATTCATAAACAGCAATGATTTCTCCATCATATGAAATACTAACTAAACCTTCATTACAATTATCAACTAATTTTCTTCCATGCCTAACACTTTCTAAAATCACTTCATCAGCAATAATATTTTTAAAACTTAACTTTAAAGCGGTAAAATTACTTTCTTCAATAGTAGTACTATCTTCAATCTTATACTCACCTTGTTCAATTCGTATAAGATTATACATATAACCAACCGTACCTAATTTATATGCTATATCACGACAAAGAGCTCTAATGAATGTCCCTTTTGAAACACTAACATCAAAATGAACTTTCACACACGCTTCTTTTTGCACACTTATATTAGAAATCTCTTTAATAACAACTTCTCTTTTCGGTAACTCAACTTCAATACCTTCTCGTGCATACTCATAAAGTTTTTTCCCTTTAATCTTAACAGCACTATAAATCGGTACTTCTTGTTCATAACTTCCTAAAAAACTTTTAACCCCTGCAATAATTTCTTCATCACTTTGCATGACTGCAGCTTCTTCAACAATATCTCCTTCACGGTCCAAAGTTGCCGTTGTTTGCCCTAGAAGGAGCTCTACACGATATTTCTTATGATCTTCCATTAAAAATTGAACGTATTTCAAAGCTTTTCCAACACATACAATTAAAACTCCAGAAGCTAAAGGATCAAGCGTACCACAATGTCCAACTTTTTTCGTATTATACTTTTTACAGATAATATTAACAACATCACGACTTGTCATATTTTGTGGTTTATTAATGACTAAAATCCCATTATGCATATTTTTTTCTTAACTCCCTTGCAATATGATCTGGAACAAATAGTGATAAATCACCATTAAACTTAGCAAGCTCACGTGCTTGAGAACTAGATAAAAAAGAATGTTTATGATCACTCATCAAAAAAACTGTTTCAATTTTGTCACTTAAAACACGATTAGTAATTGCAATTTGCAACTCATGTTCAAAATCACTCACAACACGTAATCCCCTAACCATAACTTCAATATTGTTTCTTAAAGCATATTCGACAATAAGTCCTTCAATTTCAACGACTTCAACATTTTCTAAATGCGCGATGCTCTTTTTTACCATCAAAAATCTTTCTCTAGATGAAAATAAGTACTGTTTACTAATATTTTTAGCAACCGCAATATACAACTTATCATACATTTTAGCTGCTCTAGAAATGATATCTAGATGACCATAAGTAATTGGATCAAAACTACCGGGATAAATCGCTTTCATAACTTCCTCCTTAAAAATAGCAACTTTACACGTCCATAACATTTTTCTTTTAACAATTCATAGCCGTGATAATTAATTGCTTCATTTCGATCTACTTCACAAACAATAATTGCATTCTCATTAAAAATATCATATTCTTTTGCAAGTGACAAGGATTCTGACACTAAATTTTGAAAATAAGGTGGATCAAGAAACAGTATATCAACCTTTTGTGATATTCTGGCAATATTATTTCGAAAATCTCCTTCGTAAATAGTTGTCACTTCACCTAATTTCAAAGCTTTAATATTAGCTCTAATCACTTTTAAAGCTTCATGGTTTTTTTCAAAAAAATAAGCGTGACAAGCACCACGACTCAATGCTTCTAAATTAAGTGAACCACTACCTGAAAAAAAATCAGCTACTACTAAATCATTATAATTATCAGCAATAATACTAAACATTGCCTCTTTAGCACGATCTGTAGTTGATCTTGTAGAATCACTCTTAACTTCAAATAACTTTCGTCCTTTAAATTTTCCTGTAATAATTCTCATTTCAACATCTCTTTCTTAAATAAGCGCTCTAATTCTTGTCGTAAATACAACAACTCATCAATCAATTCTAGTTCTAATACTTTATATTTAACATAAATTTCATCACTCTGGATGCTTTTTTTTATTGCAAGAGCTTTTTCAAAATCATCAATTTTCATCGCTTTTCTAAACTCTTCTATTAAAAAAACAATTTCTGTTTCTTCAAGAACTTTTTCTAAACGCTTTTTTTCTAAAATACTTTTATTGTTCTCTAATTGATTCAAAAATTCTTTAACGATTTTTTCCATATCCTTCTCTCCTAATTGAAATAATAATTGATTCAGATATTCCTAAAGAACTATACATTAACAAAGTAAAAGTACCTCCATAACTCAAAAAAGGTAGTGGCACACCAGCAAGGGGAATCAATCCTGTAATTCCACCTAAATTTACTGTAACATGAATAAAGATAATTGCTGATACTCCAAGTAAAGTCAGTCTTTGAAAATCATTTTTAGCGTTTGATGAATAGTGAACTAAACGAATAATTATAAATAAATATATTGCTAAAATAACAAGCACTGATAGATAACCTAATTCTTCTGAAACAATTGCTGAAATAGCATCTGTATGCGCTTCAGGAATATAAAGGTTTTTTTGTGTACTATTTCCTAAACCTTCTCCTAAAGCCCCACCCTTATTAATTGCAATAATTGCATTACATACTTGAAACCCTGATTCACGGTATTCTAAACAAGGCTCTAAAAATGAATCAAATCGAGAAATTGCACGTTCGAGTGTCGAAATATTTAAAAAATTAACTGCAAAATAAATAATCACTGCAAAGCTAGCAATTGTTAAAAGAATCTTCCTTCTTACCATTTTAGTAATTTTACTGGAAAGTACGACAACAAAAATAATAGTTGCTAAAATAACTGCACTTCCTGGATCAGGTTGAACAACTATTAAAACAAAAGGAATTGCAAAAATGTAGAAAGGTTTAATAAAAGCTGTATTAAAATCACCTAACTTTTTTTGATGATGTTCATAATAACTCGCAAAAAAGATAATTGAACTAATTTTAGCTACTTCAGATGGCTGTAAGTTAAAAAAGCCAATTGGAATCCAACTATGTGAATCATTAATAGCAGGAAATAAAAAAACGATAATTAACAATGCTATTGAAATCAAATAGAAAATTTTTGAAAAATGTAGATAAACTTTAGCAGGTATTGAAACAGTTACAAAAAACATTCCTACTGCTAATGCTAAAATCACACCTTGCTTAATTAGAATATCATTAGGTGATTCATTAGAGACTATCACAGAATAACTATTAGCACTATACATCATAATAGTTCCAAACAAACTTAAAAAAATCATAGCAAAAAAGATAGCATAGTCCATATAAACAAAGCGATTTTTTACAAATTTACTCATAATTACAAACTCGATAATACTGCCATAAATTTAAAGAAGTAAGTTCTTCAAAATGACTGAACTCCCTTTTCATTATTTCTAGCAAATAATCTATCCTTTCAAAAGAAATAACATTTTCTCTTCCTAATCCAAAAATCAAAAACATTTGTATCATTAATTTATCAACACCTTCTATCGACAATAAAAATTCATAAATTTCTTCATCACTCAATGCAGCAATTATTTTCCACAGCTTATTTTTTAAAGTAACCTCACATAAATTATATAAATAATTTATTTTTTCTTCACTTAAAGAAATGCTTTTCAAAAAGTTTCTATCTAACTTACATAACTCTACAGCTGTAAAATTACAACCTAACTTACGACATAAATTTCTTTGAATATTTAAAGCTAAAGTTTTAGAAATATTTTGTTCAATAATTTGAAAAACTAGACACATAAACTTTGAACGAAAAACGAAAAAATGATCCACTACTTGCATATTAGGAAATATTGTTTTTAATTCAGAATGCTTTGAAAACTGTACTAAAGTTTCTTTAGTAAAATTCTTTTGCTCATAAATATCGTCTTTATGAACTATATCAAATTCAAAGTTTAATAAATCATTTTTCATTTTAGAGCCATAAAAATAATTACTATTACTGTGATTACTTATTTTATGTCCTGTATTTAAAACTCGATGACAAGGAACAACAATTGCATAAGGATTTAAACGCATCGATGTTCCAACTGCACGATAAGCTTTTGAACCTAAACTATTAGCAAGTTCTTTATAAGTTATCACATCTCCAAACGGCAATTCAAACAATTTTTTTAATACTTGACTACGAAAGTCATCTCCAAAATATAACGGTAATATAAATTGTTGACGATTTCCTGCAAAATACTCTTTTAACTGTACTACTCCTTGCCTTGATAGTGTATTTTCACGAAGTATTTGCCTATCAGTAACCATTGTAATTTCAACAATATGAGAAGAAGTTGCATCGACGCGGAAAGTACCGTATTTAGTTTCTAAAGTACTTCTAAAAATTTCCATTTATCCAATTCTCAACTTTCTTAAAGGAGCTATAAATATCATCATATGCATAATCTTTAGCTTGCACAAATTCTTCAATCAGTTTTTTATTCCCAAAAGAAAATTTCCTATCCTTAGTTTCTAAATATTCTTGGTACTCTAAATACAATTCGTATTCTAACTCGCTAGGAGCTACTTGCTTATAATCTATTTCATCAATATAATATTGACGTTTTCCATTAATAATAAAAGCTTCCCCTAAATTTCCTTTAGTATTTATTACTAAATTAGATATATTATAACTAAATTCATCTAGTAGAAATATTTTAATAATTGTTGACTTTGTACTATTTTCTAAATCATACTCACTATTAATCTTATGAAAAACTTCATTGCTAATCAAAATGCGTTTTGTCACATCAGGTTCATCCATTTTTATAGAGACTACAACTGAATACAATTCCGTATTATTAGTTTCATTTAAACTCGTAATCTCTAGACCAACAATTTCATAACTATCATCTAAAGACTTACTTAAAACAGTAAAATAAGTAATACAAAAACCACTAATTACTAGTAAAACGAAACTTACTATTACAACAACTCTACGCATAGTTCCTCCTTAATTCACATTAGCAAACAACCCATAAATATACTTTTCAATATCAAATTCATCTAAATCTTCCATTTGTTCACCAAGTCCAATATATTTTACAGCTAAATTCAATTCTTGACGAATAGGTAAAATAATTCCACCTTTACTAGCTCCATCCATCTTTGTTAAAACAATTCCTGTAACATCAGCAATTTCTGTAAATGCTTCTGCTTGTCTAATCCCATTTTGTCCAGTAGTTCCATCTAGCACTATTAATGTTTCTTGCGGTGCATTAGGAACTTCTCTACCAATAATACGCACAATTTTTTCTAACTCTTGCATTAAATTCACTTTATTTTGCAATCTTCCAGCAGTATCACAAATCAAAACATCTGCTTTCTCTTCTTTAGCAACAGCAATTGCATCATAAATTACACTAGCAGGATCACTATTAATTTCTTTAGCAACAACTTGACACCCGACTTTTTCACCCCAAAGCTCTAACTGTTTTGTCGCTCCTGCACGAAATGTATCTCCAGCTGCTAAAATAACTTTTTTACCCATATTTTGATACTTATGTGCTAGCTTCCCAATCGTGGTTGTTTTTCCAACACCATTCACACCAACTACTAAAATTACTGTCAAATCATCAGCAAAATCGATTTTAGTAGACAAAGCTTCTTTACCAATATATGCCATAATTAACTCATCAATCACAATTTCTATCGTGTCGTGACTTGCTACTAGCTTCGCATCACGTGCTCTTTCACGCACACGGTCTAAAAGTGTTGTAGAGCTTTCTACTCCAACATCAGCCATAATTAAAATTTCTAATAACTCATCATAAAATTCATCATCTATTTCACTCTTACGCTTTGTAAGCTCCACTAATTTCGAACCGAAATTATCACGACTACGTCGTAATGAATCCTCATAACGTTTTTGTTCTTTACTACTAAAAACATTTTTAAATTTATCAAAAATTCCCATTCTTCCTCCTAACCTACAAGCTCATGAGCATCTGCTAACTTCACACTAACAAGCTTAGATACACCACTTTCTTGCATCGTAACACCATAAAGTATATCAGTACTTTCCATTGTAACTTTACGATGAGTAATTATAATAAATTGTGTTTGCATTTTAAACTCTGCTAAAAATTTTGCAAATCTTGCTAAATTAGCTTCATCTAAAGCTGCTTCTACTTCATCAAGAATACAAAAAGGAACAGGTCTAACCTTTAAAATCGCAAAAAGTAAAACTAATGTCGTTAAAGCCTTCTCACCACCACTTAAAAGCGTTAAAAATTGCAATTTTTTACCTGGTGGTTGAGCTTCAATTTCAATTCCTGTATTAAGTAGATCATGCTCATCAATTAATGATAGCTTAGCATGACCTCCACCGAATAGTTGTTTAAACATAAAACTAAATTCAGAACTAACTTCATCAAAAGTAGTTTTAAATTCCTTTTCCATGACTAAATCAAGTTCACTAATCGTTTCTTGAATATCTTCACGCGCTTTAGTTAAATCATCGCGCTGCTCTTTTAAAAACTCATAACGTGTCGAAACTTGTTCGTATTCTTCAATAGCATGCATGTTGATTAATCCTAGACGATTAATATCACGATTTAAGCGCTTAACTTTAACGCGTGCATCAACTACATCTATTTCTAACTCGTATTCACTAAAAGCTCTTTCAAAAGTAATTTCATACTCATCACTTAATTTTTGCAAATAGCTTTCCACACGTACTTCTATTTTACCATTCTCAATACTTATTTTTGCATACTCTTGATCTAATTGTTTCAAACGAGTATTATTCTCTTTTAAATTAGCACGACATTCATCAATTTCTAATAAAATTTGTGCCTTTTTTGTTTTATCATCTTGTAAAACTAGCTTTAATTTACTTAATTGATCATTTAAATTATTCACTAGATCTAAAAGACGCAATTCCTCATCATCATCATTTAAGAAATTTTCAAAACTTTGCAACTCTTTTTCTAAATCAGTAATTTTTTCACAAACATCTTGTAAAATCCCATTACGATACTTCAAATTTTCATCTAATTGCATTATTTTAATACGTGCTTGATAATTTTCATCTTCAACTTGATTCATATTTTGTTCAAGGCGATTCACTTCTAACAAATAATTAGTTATTTCATCTTCTAAATCGATTAAGTTTCTCTTATTTGTTTCATATTCATGTCGAACACCGATAACATTAGCATGACGTGAATTTTTACCTCCACTAATACTTCCACCAGTATTTACAACACTACCATCTAAAGTAACAATTCGATATTTACGAATCTGTTTGTTAATTTGATGAGCATCTTCTAAAGATTTACACACGATGACATTAGCCAACAAATGATCAATAGCTCTTTGATACTTTTCATCACATTGTACAAATTCAGCAGCAATTCCTAAATATTCAAATTGTGATAGCTCATGTAGATCAACTTTTCTAATTTTTAAGTTATCTAATGGTAAAAACGTTGCTCTTCCTAATTTATTCTTAACTAAATAACGAATAGCTTCTTTAACACTATACTGATCATCACTAATAATGAATTGCGATGCTCCTCCTAAAGCTGCCTCAAGTGCATCTTGATATTTTTCATCAAAATTAATTACTTTTCCAACAATATCATGTATACCTTTCAAAGTTGGATTATGAAGTACTTCTCGTACACCTGCATGAAGGTGATAATTTTCTTTTTCCATGCTTTCATATTTTTTAATTTGGCTAGTAAGTTTACTTGTCATCGTATTTAGTTGACTAACCTTAATTAAAATATCACTCTTTTTCTTTTTTAAATCGGTGATTAACTGATCACTTTTAGCAATCTTACTCTTATAGCTTGCTTGCTCATCTAAAACAGTTTTAACACGGCTACGTAAACTACGCTCATTATCTTTTAAACTTAAAATTTCTTTAGTAAGTGATTGATAGTTATCATCAAGTGCTTTTTTTTCATGCGTATATTTTTTTCTTTCCATAACTAGTTTTTGCTGTGTTATTGTTTTATCCACTTCTCTAGTTAACGAAAAAATATCATTATTTATCTGCTCCATATTTTCATCAAGATTTTTAACTTGCATATTTAAATCTTTCAAAGTACTTTCAAACTTATACTCTTCATTTTCTAAAAAGATTTTTTCATCTTCTAAAGAACGACTTAATTTCGCATTTTTATCTAACAAAAACTTTGCATCACTTATTTCATGAGCTAGTAAAGCTATTTCGACAGCTTCTAGATTCTTTTTCATCTCCACATACTTTTTTGCTTGCTCGCTTTGTAAACGTAATGGCTCTACTTGATTTTCAAGCTCACTTAAAATATCAGCAACACGTGTGAAATTCTCATCTGCTTTTTCCAACTTTCTTTGTGCTTTTTCTTTACGTCTACGATACTTTAAAACACCAGCAGCTTCTTCAAAAATATCACGTCTTTCAGCAGGTTTAGCATTCAAAAGTGATTGGACACGATCTTGGGAAATAATATTAAAAGCATCTTTTCCTAATCCCGTATCTAAAATCAAATCATGAATGTCTTTTAAACGACATTTCTCTTTATTAAGTAAATACTCACTTTCACCACTACGATAAACTTTACGTGTGATTTCTACTTCATCATAATCAAGATTTAAATAACGATCACTATTATCTAAAACAATTGCAACATAAGCAAAATTATGAGCACTTCTTGAACTACTACCAGCAAAGATAACATCACTCATATGCTCTGCTCCACGAAGTTGTTTTATCGATTGCTCTCCTAAAACCCAACGTACTGCATCAACTACATTACTTTTTCCCGAACCATTAGGTCCAACTACTCCTGTAATTCCACTTTCAAAATTAATATATGTTTTATCTGCAAAAGATTTAAATCCTTTTGTCTCAATTTTCTTTAAATACATTCCATCACCTATTTCTCACCTCTAATTATAGCATAATAAACTCAATTTTTGAATAATTGCCTTTGTTATTAGCTTAAATTTAATAATTTATTTACCACTTCATTATCTACAATTTTCAATATATGTATTAGTTTTAAAAATTTATGCTCTTTATTTTCATTACTACACTAACTCCTATATATAGTAGCTATTGTATTTGATATATTTCATATTTGTATTTAAGTTTCATCTTTTATTGGAGTACAAGACATTACTTTAATATTATAATTTTTAGAAGTTCAATAAATTTTGCATTTAATACGCTATGTTTAAGTATCAATTAAAATATTAATTTCCTCTAACCTTTGAAAAGCAAACAGTTTTAATATATAATATAAAAGGTGATAAAAATGAAAGAAATAAAAGTAACTCCAACAAAGAACTTACCTAATTTAAAAGATGCTTCTAAAAGAAATTCCTTAGATATCAAAACTTCATACTTTGACGATCTAAGTTTAGTAGATTTACAAAATTTTGGCAAAAACAAAAAATATTACTTAAAAACATTTGGGTGTCAAATGAATGTTAATGATTCTGAAAAAATTAGCGCTCTTTTAGAAAAAATTGCTTTTGTTCGCACAGAAGTTGTTGAAGAAGCTGATTTAATTTTACTAAATACGTGCGCTGTTCGCGAAGGTGCAGAAAATAAAGTATTTGGTTTCATAGGTGCACTAAAGCAGCAGAAAAAAGATAATCCCGATTTACTTATTGCTGTTTGTGGTTGTATGAGTCAAGAAGAAGCTGTTGTCAATACTATTTATGAAAAATATCCTCAAGTTGATTTGATTTTTGGAACACATAATATTCATCGTTTACCAACATTATTACAAGAAGCTACGTATACTAAAGCTCGTTTAACAGAAGTATGGTCAAAGCAAGCAGAAGTAATCGAAGGCTTACCAGTCAAAAGAGATTTTACACACAAAGCCTGGGTAACAATTATGTATGGATGTGATCGCTTTTGTACTTATTGTATTGTCCCTTATACACGTGGAAAAGAACGTAGCCGTAGTAAAGAAGATATTTTAAATGAGGTACGAGAATTAATTCAAGCAGGTTATCAAGAAATTACTTTATTAGGTCAAAATGTTAACTCTTATGGACTTGATTTAGAAAATGGTTCTTCGATTGCTGAATTACTAAGTGAAATTGCTGAGATGAAAATCCCAAGGTTACGTTTTACTACATCTAATCCATGGAATTTTACTGATGAATTAATTGATACAATTGCAAAGTATGATAATATCATGCCTTATATCCACCTACCACTTCAATCAGGAAATGATGAAATTTTAAAATTGATGGGTCGTAGACACACTGCTAAAGATTATTTAGAATTAGTCGAAAAAATTAAGCGTAAAATTAAAAACTACAGTATTACAACTGATATTATTGTCGGATTTCCTAACGAAAGTGCAGCACAGTTTGAAGATACTTTAAAAATGGTTAATCAAGTAGAATACGATGGTGCATTTACTTTCATCTATTCTCAAAGAAGTGGCACGCCAGCAGCAAAAATGAATGACAATGTTAGTCTAGAAGAAAAGAAACAACGTCTAAAGCGTTTGAATGAGGTTGTTAATGAAAAAGCTTTAAAAAATAATGAACGTTATTTACATAAGCACGTTAAAGTTTTAGTTGATGGAGTTAGTAAAAAAGATAGTAGCGTTTTAAGTGGTTATAACGAACAAAATAAGGTAGTTAATTTCAAAGGAAATAAAAGTTTAATTGGTAAAATTGTCGAAGTTGAAATTACAAAAGTAAATACATGGAGTCTATATGGAAAAATCAGTTCATGAAATTTTTCAAGAATTTATTCAAAATTTAGAACAAAGTGAATTTTATCATGAATATCTTCGAAGAAAAGAAAAGTTTTTAACAGATGAAGAGGCATGTGCTTTAGTTGAGGATATCAAAAATTTACAACAACAACGCGTTAATGCTAGAAAAATAGAACGTGATGATATCAGCCAACAATTATCAACAGAGATTAAGCAAAAACATGAAATTTTAGACACACTTTTTACTACATCTCGTTATGAAGAGATGCAAAAAGAAGTTAATCATTTACTTAATTATTTAAATGAACAATTAGAAATTATATTAAAAAAATGATTGCTGTGAAAGGATGATTAGATGCCTATTGATTCACTTTTTATTCAACATTTAGCTGTGGAATTAAATGATGCTATAAAAGAGGCTAAAGTAAAAAAAGTTTATAATATTAATAATAATGAAATTCTTTTTAAACTCAGTAATAAGAAAAATTTACTTTTTACTAACAAAGCCCCTTTTTTAAAAACCTCTTCATTTGATACGCCACAAACGCCTAGTAATTTAGTTATGCAAATTCGCAAACATTTAGAAAATTATACAATTATGAAAGTTGAAGCTGTTAAAACAGAAAGAATCATTAAATTAACACTTGAAGGATTAAACGAATTAAAAGATAGAAATACTAAGTATATTTATTATGAAATTTTAGGACGCATTAGTAACTTTATCGTCACTGATGCAGAACACAAAATAATAATTGTAACGCACAGACTAATTAATGAATTTCGCACGATTATCCCTAATGCTATCTATGAATTACCAGTGCATGATCGCCCTTATTTCTTAGACACGATCAATTATGAACATTGTTATGGTACAAATCAAAAGATTCTTACTTATATTAAAAATAATTCGCTAGATTTTATTGATGATGTTACACCTACACTCATGAAAGATGATCTTTATTTTACGAATATTTTTCCTGGTAAAACTTTTTCAACTCTTTCAGAACTGCTAGAAAGTTTTTCACAACAAAAACTTACAAAGCATCAAGATTATAATTTAGTACAAATAGTTGCTAAACAATTAAAAAAAGAGGATCGACGCCTTGAGAAATTACATTCAGACTTAAAGAAAAATAAACAAAATTTTAAATATCGAGATTACGGCGATTTAATCTTAACATACGGTTATCGTAGTAGTGATAATCAAATATTAAAGTGTTCAACTTTTGATAATGAAGAAATCGAGATACCTTTAGTAGAAGATTTAAGTATTAGTGAAAATGCCAATCATTATTTTAAACTATATCGTAAAGCTAAAAACTCAATACCACATTTAGAAGAGCAAATTGAGTTAACTAATCAACGTATAAACTACTTAAAAAATATTGAAATGCAGTTACAGTTTGCAAACAGTGACCAACTAAAACCTATTTACAATGAACTAGTTAGTTTAAAAGTAATTAAAGGCAAAAAATTAAATGAAAATAAAAAAACTTATACGAAAAAAGTTATTGATAATACTACAATTATTATTGGAAAAAATAATAAGCAAAATGAAGAGATTACTTTTAAAAACAATCGTAACTTTTATTGGTTACACACTAAGGATACTCCTGGTTCTCATGTTGTTGTTCAAAGTGAAAACCCTTCAAAAAAAGTTTTACAAGTAGCTGCTGAATTAGCTGCATATTATTCTAAAGATCAAAAAGAAACAACATCAAGAGTCATTGTAACACAGATAAAATATTTGAAAAAAGATAAATTTAAGTTAGGTGGTGTTATTGTTAAGCAAGAAAATATCGTTAATGTCAAACCTACAAATCATCTTGAATTATAAAACTATTCATGCTATAATTGTAATTCGAAAGGGTGATCAGCGTGACAATACGAAGAAGCAGTATTTTAATCGATTGTAATTTCAATGAAGCTGTCGAATATTTTTTAAAAAATCCTGAGTATTCATTTATGTCGTTTGATGAGTTCCAAGAAGCAAAATTCAAAAATGTTACCGAAAATTTTATTGGTTCAGTTATTAATCATACGTATAAATCGCATACTAAAACTGAAGAATACGATTTAGTTGTTGAAACATTTACTAAATCATTAGCTGTTATGAATTTAAAAGCTACGGGATTAGTTCATGAGGACTATCGATATGATTTTGAATACAAATTGGTAGAAATAAATGATAAAAAATTGGAGCTAGAACTTGTAAGAACATTAACACCATTAAAGTTTTTTGCAAAATTAGTAATGTTAGTTCCAGGATTAAACGATATTACAGACTTAGAAAAAGAACTACAATTTATAAAAAATAAAATTGAACAATCTAACTAGATTATACTAAAGTATAATCTTTTTTTTACTTGACTTTAGACTTACTCTAAGGTGTATTATAAGAAATATAAAGGGGTGATATTATGAAAATTTATTTTAAAAAATACAAACAACAATATTTAGAAGATGCTGCACATATAATGTTAGATACTTGGAACTATCATAAAAATTTTCCTAATTTAAAAAGTAAACAATTACTATATGAACTAGTTTTTCAAAGTGCGTACTTAGAAAGTACTTATTGTGAAATGGCGGTTGATGAACACGAAAAAACTTTAGGTTACCTCATGGCAAAAAACATGAATATTTCAGAACGAAAGCTACTACAATCATTAAAGTTTTATAGTAAAACTCTTCTTGATATTATTTTCGGTAAATTTGGAAATATTATTTCTGGATTAAAAGCATTAAAGCAATATTTAGATCTCAAAAAAACATTGCTAGTTGCAGAAAAAAAATTTGATAGTGAAATACTTTTATTTTTTGTAAGTTCACAAGCTAGGGGTCTAGGTATTGGTAAAAAACTAATGAATAGATATATTTCTTATTGTAAAACAAATAAAATCAAAAATATTATTTTAATAACTGATGCAAATTGTAATTACGGATTTTATGATTACTATGGATTTACATTACACAAAAAGCTGAATAGCTCTTTTTTAGGAAATCATGAAGAAGAAAATGGTTTTAGCTACATATTAGAATTAGAGAGTTTAGACAAAGATGCGTAAAGAATTGACAGTAGGAGAATTAGCAAAATTATTTCAAATTACTACCCACACTATTCGCTATTATGAAAAACAAGAACTTTTAAAACCGACGCGTACTTTAAAAAACAATTATCGCTTATACGACTTTGAAAGTGCCTTATACCTCAGTGTTATTTTAGCATTAAGAAAAAATAATGTCTCTATTAAAGAAATTAAAAAATTAAAAAACAATTTTTCAAAAACTCAATATTTACAAGCATTAGAAATATCAAGGCAAAAAATCGATGACCAAATTAAAGAACTAGAGAGAATAAAGTTAGAAATAGAAAACATTACATCTATTTCAGAAATATTTAACACATATTTTATAACAACAGAACTCGAACGTACATTCTATATTTTAAAAGAAAACAACTGCGAATTTAATTACTCTATAAAAGAACTTTATGATACATATCATAAACATAATATAGATACTTCTACAATTTACAAAGATAATATTTTCTTTAGTATTAACAAAAATAATATTAACCATCTTATTTCTAAAAAAATTGCTTATTTAAAACAAATCACTTATCCAAAAGGAGAATATCTCACATACAAATTTCTAACAAATACTGAAGCAGACTTAGATATAGAAGTACAAAAGTTTTGGATGCATTTAAAAAACAATAATTATTGTTGTAGTGGTGATATTTTGATAACTTATGATCATCACTCTAAAATATTAAATGGGACAAATTTTAGCTTCATTTTACAAATAAAAATAAAAACATGATTTAAATAATAGTGATAAAGTAACCTCTGAATTACTTTATATAAGAAAAAATAAAAGTTCTAAATGATTAACAAGTAAATAATAATTACGCGGACTTAAGAATTGTTATTTATTAACCTTCTTGAGATTAATGGAAGCTAACATCAAGTCAAATTCAATTATATTAATACCATCATACATAGTATATCTTATCAAATTAAAAAACCACTGACTATTTTGTCAATGGCTTTAACTACTGACATTAGTCAGTAGTTTTCATTTATAATATTATTAACTTCTCTATACATACCCTTTTGTCTAATTACGGATATAACTTTACCAATCTTTCCATTTATAGTTAATACCTTAAACTAGTGAAGTTATATCAGATAATCTATTATAATCAAGTAAACTAAGATTCTTTAAATTTGCAATTGTACTTAAGTTAGTTATATTACTTTTAAGCAATAATAGTGAAGTATCACTTATTAAATACTGAGCTCTTGCAATATTAGGTATTAATTTCTAAGTACAATTTAATTCACAAGTAATACTATTAAATTTTTCTTCATTAAGTATTATTTCACTTGAGATTTCAACTAGATTTGCATTCAAGCCTTGTTATAAAACTATAATCAGTTAGTTACATATGGTAATTCATACTTAACAGTTTGTGCTACAGTACCACTAAACTTAGTATTATATCTTGAATTTCCATATGAAATAGTAGTGTCCCAATTATTACTAACAACCTTTTCTTCATATTCGATAAAACTGTATTCGTTTAATTGATTATAACTAATTATACTTCCATCTATTGAAACAATATCTTGACTTATTGAATAAGTTGGCTTATTAATTGTTTTATCAACCAGGGTAATATTTTGATCATCGATATGAAGTGAAGTTAGTGCTGTTAATTTTCTTAATGGTGTTATGTCACTAATTTGATTTCTACTTAAATGTAAACTTGTTAATCTTGATAAATCTCTTAATGGTGTTATGTCACTAATTTGATTTCTATTTAAACTTAAGCTTTTTAATCCTGATAAATTTGAGAGACTTTCTAAACTATTTACTAGATTATCACTCACAGACAGAGTAATTAATTTATTCAAATCATTTAGTGGTGTGATATCTTTTATTTGATTATTATACAAATACAAAGATTCTAGATTTTTTAATTTGCGCAACACACTTATATCTTCTATTTGATTATATCCTAAATCTAGAGTATTCACGTAAGATAAATTTTCTAAAGGAGATAAATCCTCTATTTGATTACGAACTAAACTGACTCTTCTCAAATTAGTAAGCTGATTTAGAGCTGAAATATCTTTTATACTATTTTCATTCGCGTGAAAAAATGATAAATTTGTTAGATTTTTTAATGAATTTAAATCACTAACATTAGCATTGTTTAAACTAATACTCTTTAATTTTATTAAATTTTCAACTGGTTCAATATTAGTTATCTCATTATTACCTATAGTTAAGTACTCTAAATTAAATAAGTTGGCCACTGCACTTATCTCAGTTACTTGATTATTGTCAATATTTAAATAACGTAAGTTAGTCAAATTGCTAATCGCTGATATATCTTTAATTTCGTTTTTATTTAAAAATAACATATCTAAATTAGTTAGATTACTCAGTGGTGTGATATCTTTTACTTTATTATTTTCTAAACCTATAATTTCTAAATTAACTAACTTACTTAGTGGTTCAATATCAGTTATTTGACTATTCATAATGTTGATACTTTTTAAATTTACTAAGAACTCTGCAGCACTAATATCAAAAACATCTTTTCCAGTAACATATATTGATTCAATAGTAGCCATCTCTTCTGTTGTTGTTTTTTCATTACTATCTTCTGCTCTTCCTAATTTAAGATTTATTGCTTTTCTAAAATTTATATCGGAAATATTTATACCATCATTTTCTATATAAGTTACTGTTTGTTCAATTTTACCACTGTAAATTACTGTTTCATTTCCAGAATATATTGTTTCTTCCCAACTATTATTGATCTTTTTTGTTTCATTAGCTTCGAATGTGTATTTATTTTCATGTTGATATTCGGCTGAATAAAAATAAGCTGTAAAAACTATTGTAGGTAATTCATATGTAGAATGATAAATTGATATATCATCTAGTTTAATGACTTGGTTATCTAGTTTTAGGTGTTTAATACGGTCCATTATATAAAATATTGTTGTATCTTTTATACGATTTTGATTTAACCTAAGATCCTCAATATTTTCAAGATATTGTAACGGTGTAATATCTTCAATCATGTTTGCACCTAATCTCAATTCTCTTAAACTACTTAAGTTACTCCAGTTAACTACACTCAAATCACTTATATTATTATCATACAGAAATAAAATTTCTAATTTATCTAAACTATTTAAATAGCTCAAATCACTAATATTATTATACTCTAACCATAATGATTTTAAATTAGTTAAATACTCAGCCCCTTCAATACTTTGAATTCCTTTCTTAGAACAGTTCAAATAACCAGTGATACTTGTTAGTTGTTCTTTTGTGATTTCATTTGTTGCTACTTGACCTAATTTATTATTTAAACATGCTTTAAATTCTACATCAGGAATATTTGCTATCGCTCCCCCTTGTTCTAATATATTATTACTTATAGAGCCTTTACTAACCGCACTTATTGGATTTTGAATATTTAATGATATTGAAACAAACAAAAATGCACATAATAAAAATATGATTTTCTTTTTCATAATACCCTCCTAATTAAAATAAATTCACAGCTGTTTCATTTTACTATGTAAAAGCTTATAATTGTTGTACTTATGTTTAATATGCCCCCTCTCTAATATATTAAAATAAGCTTTCTTTAATATATGTTAACAAAGTTTAACTCTAACTGTCAATACAATACTTGTTAAAATTTTAGATGACATTATATCAAGAATAACATATTGAGAGCGTACAATACTTCTTCTAATTTGCACTCACTATTGCTATTTTATTCCCATACTTATCATCCACAAAGTGTAGTGTTATCATATTTATTTCCAATGACTAGTTTTGTCGCTAGTAAAAGTTTCCATCACAGATTATTTTTGCTGTCATATTCAATCACATAAATTATCTAAATGCTGAATTCACTTGTATTTCTTCTTCAAACATTCTAAACATATCACTCATAGTTATATCTTATCAAATTAAAAAGCCACTGACTATTTTGTCAATGGCCTAAACATTTTTTTAAATACCATAAATTCTTTTTATCAACTCTTGTTCTTCATTATATTTTTCTAAGATTAAGTGTTCACTACTAGTTAAATTTTCCTTTATTTGACCATTACTTGTAAATAAATTAGGATGAATATTTAAATATGCCGTCTTTAGTTGCGAAAGCATTTCATTATCATGAGAATCTGAAGATGTTGATAAACTTTCTAATTGCTCTTCTTTTACAAAAGCTACCTTGCTATGATGAAAAGTTTTTTTGTATTCGTTTCTAGATACTTCTTCACTTTGTGAACGTACACTAAAATTTATTGCTCCAATAGTAACTAAACTAGCTAAAATAAAATTAATCATAAAATTCATCTCCTTTAAATATATTATAAATAATTGTTTAAGCATAATTATCTCATAATTATGAGAGATTATGTAAGAAAAAAACACTCTTACG
>CAZQIG010000007.1:0-49758 GCA_964593055.1 uncultured Erysipelotrichia bacterium | reverse complement strand
ATACTACTTCATTGAAGCATAATTATCTCATAATTATGAGAGATTATGTAAGAAAAAAACACTCTTACGAGTGCTTCTGTTTTTATACGATTTAGGGAGAAATCATATAAGAGAGAGATTATTCTATTTTAGAAAGAACTACTTTCTTTCTATATTTATTATACTACTTCATTGAAGCATAATTATCTCATAATTATGAGAGATTATGTAAGAAACAAAAACACTCTTACGAGTGCTTCTGTTATATATAATTTTAGGAGAAATTATATATAGAGAGTTTTATGTTTACTAAAGAAATACTGAGAAGAATATATCTACTTATTCTTCCTAACTCTATTATAATAAACTATTTGTGAATAATTATCTGATAATTATGAGAAATTATGTAATTATCATTTACTCTCTATTTTAAATGAAACTCCTAACTCTTCATTAATAATTGAAATTTTATATTTATATAAATCAACAGTCTTTTTCACAATTGATAAACCTAAACCAAATTCACCATCAATACCTTTTTGGTAAGGTACAAATAATTTATCAATGATTTCTTCTTCAATTGGTTTACCATCATTATAAATTGTAATAGTATTATCACTGATAGTTATTTTAATAATACTTTGTGCATAGCGTAATCCATTTTGAAGGATATTTTCAATCGCTATTTCCCACACTTTTATATTACCACGAAACATTGCCTCTTCTAAATCTAAAATCCATTCAATATCTTTTCTCTGTGCTCTAAAACGACTTGCTACACTCTCTATCAATTCACTAACATCAAATATTTGATCAGCTTCTTCGTTTTGTAAATAATTTAATTTAGATAGATGTAGTAAAGAATTAACTTTTTCACTTAATCTAGCCGTTTCATTTAGTACAACACCTAGAGAATCATTCATATTATTTTTAGGATAAAAGCCTTCTTGAATACACTCTACATAGCTTTGAATTACCATAATTGGTGTTTTTAGGTCATGAGATATGTTTTGAAACATCTCTTTTTGCAGACTTTCTTGACGAATTAATTCTAAACGCATCGCTTCAATTTCATCAACCAAAACACTAATTTCATCACCATTATTAACTACTACTAGCTTTTGATGCCAGTTTCTTTCAGCAATTTTTTTTACTTGAGCAATAATTTTTTCTAATGGATTAACAAAATATGCTGCTAAAATATTGGCAAAAATCAAAATAGCAACAATAAAAATAATTACCATATAAAGCATAATTTTTTCTAATTGTGTTAGTAAATTTTCAAAATAATAATCATATTGAAAAGCTACAACAGGAACTTCTTCATCATCTAAAGTTTGAATTACATCAATAACATAAAAAATACGAAATCCATCACCATAAAAAATATACTCCTCATTCGCTGTTTTTTGACGACTACTGTTTAAAAGGGCTTCGGCATAAAAATCTTTTGGTAGTAAATCATGTCCAGCATTAATATTTCTATTTATAACAAAATATTGTGTTGATCTAATGTCTTGAGTAATATTATCTTCCGTAATTTTAGCTACTTTCAAACTTTTTTGTAAAGATGTATAGATACTATTTTGATATGATAATTCTAAAAACTTAGGTAGTGTAAAATATTGAATTAAAGAAAATGAAACACCGAGTAAAATTAACGTAGCTGTTATTTTTCTTTTTAAAGTCATTTTCATAACAAACGATATCCATATCCATAAATTGTTTCAACACGTAAATAAGGAAGCTTACTACGCATTCTTCGAACAAGATCATCTACAGCACGATCGCTACCAAAGTAATCATCGTCCCAAACATTTTTTAAAATTTCTTCTCTTGAAAAAGCTTTACGAGGATTTTGGACAAATAACAAGACTAAATCAAACTCTTTCGTAGTTAAGTTGACAATTTCATCACTATTATAAACTACCCGTCTAGCAATATCGATACGATAACTATCATAGTTTATAAACTCCGTATTAATTGTTTTACGAGATAAGATGTTTTTTATCCTAATTACAAGTTCTTTTGGAGAAAAAGGTTTCGTAATATAATCATCACAACCATTTTCTAGTCCTAAAACACGATCAATATCAGAATCTCTAGCACTAATAAAGATTATAATGCTACTCGTATTGTATTCCCTAATTTTTTTTAACAAGTCAAAGCCATTAACACTATCTAACATAATATCTAAAACATAGATATCAGCTTCAATGGCAATATTTTCCATTGCTTCTTCACCACTAGTATAAGAAATAACAGAAAAACCTTCATTTTCTAAATATGCTCTTAGTAGCTCATTCAAATTTCTTTCATCTTCAACTAAAAATACTTTCATTTCATCACCTTAACATTAAAATCCTCATTAATAACCGCTCATTATTCAAAGAACAGTTATTTCATTCACAATTTAACTATCAAATTATACTTATTTAAATACAACTCGACTAGTAAAATCTTATCTACTATATTATATACAATTAAATGCAACAAATTATTAAATAAATATGGGAAAGTATGTAAATTACTTAATAACTAATTTTTCTAAATCTTCAATAGTACCATTAAATAAATTTAAATCTAGAGGTCCGTCATAGCCGTCAAGTTTACCTGTATCAGTATATTGCCAAAAACTCCATGCATCATTAGCAATATAACTTGGTTTATCATTGTCAGTATAATGAGCAATCCAAATAATATAATTATCATAATTTGCTTGAATAACTTTTTGGTAAATCGATCCATTAGTATAAATAATGGGAGTAACTCCATAAAAACTTTCAATAGTAGCAATAAATTTATCTAATTCATTAATCAACTGCTTTTCTATATTTTTAGAATATATCTCTACATCAACAACAGGTCGTAAAACTTGTTTTTCATATCCTACAGTTTTAATAAAATGCTCTGCTTGCAACTTTCCATCCATAGTAGGGTGAAAAAAGTGATATGCACCTTTTAAAATCATATTATCACTAGCTTCTTGCCAATTTCTTTCAAAATACGGATCTTTAAAACTTAATCCTTCTGTAGCTTTTATGAAGACAAACTGTATTTGCTCTTGATCAATTTTATTAAATGGAAAATCACGCTGATAGTGTGAAATATCTACTCCTCTTATTTTATCACTAGGCATTAAAACATACTTCCCTCCAACAAAAATAAAACTATAATAAATTGTTGTAAATAAAATACTTACTACTAAAGCAATTCCAAATAATTTGCGCTTTTTTCTCACTGCTACCCCCTTTCATAATAAAAATGAGCTATGCTCATTTTTATTTACCTAAAGATAATAACCCCGCTTTAGTAATAAAATTAACTGGCTGATTGAAATGTGGTAGGAAAAACAAATCTAGCAATGCTAATTTATCAATGCTATAGTTTTCTTGAATTGCTAATGAAAACATATGTAAGGCTAGCGTAATATCTGTTTCTGAAGCCATTTGTGCTCCTAAAATACGGCGAGTCTTCTTATCCCACACAACAATTAATTCTACATCATCATTTTCTTTCATAAAACCTGGTTTCAATTTTTCTTTTACATGCGTATAATTAACATCATATCCTTGTTCTTGTGCACTTCTAACTGTAAGTCCAGTTGAAGCTAATGTTAAACCGTAAATGTGAATAGCATTACTGCCTTGTACTCCTTGCATAGCAATCTTAGTTCCACCAATATTATGAGCAGCAACAATTCCCGTACGAACAGCATTCGTCGCCAAACATATATTAGTTTTTCTTTGGCTAGCATTAGAATAAACAGTCGCACAATCACCAACAGCGTAGACATCTTCAAGATTAGTTTTTTGATATTCATCTACTACTATTGTCCTAGTATCATCTAACTCTAACACAGTATTCTCAAAGATTTCTGTATTTGCTTTAAAACCTACCGCTACTAATACTAAATCTGCATCAATAACTTTTGATGGTGTTTGCACAGCACATACTTTACCATCTTTACCTAAATATTTTTCTACACGTTCACCAATTAAGACATTAACACCATTTTCTTCTAAACGCTTTTGCATCTTCTTTTGAAAAGCTTCATCATAATAACAATTTAAAACATCAGTATCATTGATTAATGTAACTTGCTTACCATTCTTTTGGAATGCTTCTGCCAACTCAACACCAATATAACCTGCTCCAATAATCACAATATTTTTTATTGTTTCATCTTTAGACTTCGCAATTGCCATTTCCGCATTTTGAAAAATCTTTGCATACATGATATTATCTAAATCATAACCTTCTAGTTTTGGCAAAATTGGCCAAGAACCCATAGCTAAAACTAACTTATCATAGTAGTCAATAAATTCCCTATCTTCTTGGATATCTTTTAAAACAACGCACTTCTTTTGAAAATCGACACTTATTAATTCATGACTCATATGCACATTTGCACCGGCAGCCGTTAATGACTCTGGTGAAGCATAAAATAATCCATCAGAACTTTCAATTTGATTTCCGATCCATAAAGCCATTCCACAGCCTAAAAAGGAAATATTCGTATTTTTGTCATACGTTGTAACTTCTACCTTATCTTTATAATTATCCAATAATGTTGTAATAACATGTGTTCCAGCATGATTTGCACCAATTACAATTACTTTTTCCATCGTCTTTCTCCTTTGTGAAGTATTTAACTATTATCTTAATTATACTATTATTCATAGTCAAAAACAAGCTATAGCATTTTTTAATACAATTTTTTTAGCAAATCTTGTTTGTTATAATCTTGCAATGTCTTAATAACAATTTCTCGATACTTAGGATTTTTAAATTGCAATAATGCCCTTTGTGCTAATTTATCTTGATTAGTTTTCGCTACATATATCTTCTTAAAAGTCCAAGGATCTAATTCTGTATAATACATTACTGTTGCTAAAGTACCAGGTGTTGGATAAAAATCCTGAACTTGCTTTAAATTTAAATTATGTTTGTTTAAATAAAGTGCTAATTCACAAGCGTCATCTAATGTAGAACCAGGATGTGATGAAATTAAATAAGGAACGACAAATTGCTTTTTTTGATATTCATTAGAAAATTTATTGAATTTTTGCACAAAACTTTCATAAGTTGCAAAAGACGGTTTATTCATATAATATAAAACATTATCACTAATATGTTCTGGTGCCAAACGTAATTGACCACTAACGTGATACTTTGCTAAATCTTTAATAAAACGATAATCATCAATAGCATAATCATATCTTATTCCCGAACGAATAAAAACTTTTTTTATTCCTTCTAAATTACGTAATGTTGTTAAAATATCCAAATACTTATCATGTGATTTTTTTAAATGTACACACTCCTTAAACCCTAAACAATATTTTTGAGCACAAGCACCTTTTTTCATTAACTTCATACACATCTCATCATTAAAATTTGCTGTTGGTCCACCAACATCGTGAATATATCCTTTAAAGTTTGGAGAATTTTTCATAATTTCTGCTTCGTGTACACATGATTGCTGAGAACGCATTTGAACTTGCCTTCCTTGATGATAAGTAATTGCACAAAAAGTACAACTTCCATTACATCCACGATTAACATTAATACTGAATTCAATTTCTTGAAAAGCAGGAATTTTTTCTCGATAGCTAGGATGTGGTTTTCGCATAAATTTCAAGTTATACAATTCGTCTAATTCTAGCTGTGTTAAAATCATACGCGGTTTGTTTTGGACAATAAAACAATCGTGATATTTTTCAACTAAAGTCTTGCCAGTAAAACAATCGTGATTAGCTTGTTGTTGTTTAAAGCTTTCAACAAATGCCTTCTTATCTTCTTTAATTGTTTTAAAATCACTTAGTAAAACATAATCATATAATGAATCAAGTGTATTTGTTTTAAATGCTGTACCATCTAAAAAAATCATATCAGCTGCTGTTAAACCACTCTTGTAATAATCTGCAATTTCTACGATCGTTTTCTCACCCATACCATATACTAATAAATCTGCACCACTACTTAAGATAATACTCGGTAAAACTTTATCAGCCCAAAAATCATAATGCGCAAATCTTCTTAAAGAAGCTTCTACTCCACCGATAATAACATCAACATCTGGAAATATTCTTTTTAAAATTTGCGTATATACATTTACTGCTCGATCTGGTCGATTACTTTTACCTCCTGGACTATATTCATCCAGCTTACGCTTTTTCTTAGAAACATAATAATGATTCACCATTGATTCTATATTGCCACTAGAAACTAAAAAAGCATATTTTGGTTTTCCAAAACGTAAAAAATCATCATCATTATTAATACTTGGTTGTGCAATTAAAGCAACAGAATAACCAAACTTTTCTAATAAACGACAAATTAAAGCATTAGCAAAACTAGGATGATCAACATAAGCATCTCCACTTATAAAAACAAAATCAAATTGCTTTGTTGCTTCACTTTTTAACATTGGAATAAACATCGTAACACCACTTTCTATAATTTGCTATTTATTATTAAATCTTCTATAATGATATTGGAGGTTGAATTATGAAAATTGCATTGATCGCACACGATAAAAAGAAAAAATTGATGATTGATTTTGCCAAAGAAAATGAAGTTTGGTTACAAAAACATAAATTATATGCTACAGGAACAACAGGAACTAAAATTATGGAACAAACTTCCCTAAAAGTTTCTTTAAAGAAAAGTGGTCCCTTAGGTGGTGATCAAGAAATTGGTAGTATGGTAGCTAATGGAAAGTTAGATTTAGTTCTTTTTTTTAGAGATCCCTTAACTTCTCAACCGCATGAACCTGATGTTAGCGCTTTAATTAGATTAGCAGATGTATATATGGTTCCTCTTGCCACTAATCTATCAACTGCACAACTTATTGTAAACTCTTTACAGATGCTTTATGAGAAAAACTGCTAAATGCAGTTTTTATTTATATTCCTTTAAAATATTTGCTAATAATTCTGGCTCATCAGTAATAATTCCATCAACACCTAGTTCAATCAATCTTCGCATTTCATTTTCTTCATTTACTGTCCAGTAGTGAATAAAAACATTGTTTTTTTTCGCTCTAAATAATAAATATCTATTTGTCAAATTAATATTAAGACCAAATTTTTTTTCGCTTATAGGTAGCTGTAATCCTTGAAAGTTATCACTAATAAATGGATCTCTTAAACTAAAAGATTGTAAAACGAAATTAGTTGCTTCATCATAATATGCGGATGTCATGATTTTTCCATCCGTAATTTCTCTAAAATAATGTAACGTATCTTTGTTGAAAGAAGCGACGATGATTTTTTCTTCTAGATTATACATTTCAATCAACTTATAAAGCTCTTTAGCTGCTCGACGCCCTAAATCTCCTTCATTTTTTAACTCAATTACAAATAACATCTCACTTTTATATTTAGCAAATAATTCAGATAAAAGTGGAATAGTTTGCTTTTGCCTCACATATGATGAATCTTTTGGTTGAAAATTAACTCCCGCATCAAATATTTGTAACTCTTCAAAAGTATAGTCAAATACCCTTCCAGAACCTTCTGTTAAATCATTAATCACTTCATCGTGAAATAATACAAGTTGATAATCCTTCGTTAACTGTACATCTCCTTCTAAAACATCACTGCCAACTTCATAAGCCCAATCAAAGGCTCTCATAGTATTTTCAGGATTATTGGTCTTACCACCACCATGAGCAATTATTAATGGAAGATCTCTATTATGAAACTGTGAACTATGATTAGTATTAGTAACAACTAACTGTGAAACAGCTAATAAGAAGATAATAATCACTGCAATAATTTTTTTCATATCGACACCTTTTTATTAAAAACTAAAATCATCATCGCTCCTATTAAAAGAGCAAATAACGACCCAATTATCGTCATTAAGTCATACCCTCCTTTAGGAACAATAACAACTAATGAACCTAAAATAAATCCTAAAATTAAACTTACAATCGTACGACGATGATTTTGGAGTAGCTGATGCATAAAAAGTGAAACAAGATATATTCCTATAACAATACCAATAAAAAGTATTACTACTGGTAAAAGGACGTTAATATCTAGCACAGGCAAACTAGAAATATAAGTATTGAATAAATAGTACTCTCCAAGAATAAGTAATACTAATGAACCACTAATACCTGGTACAATCATTGTAGCTCCAGCAATAAATCCTAAGAAAAATATTTTCAACAACAATTCAAAAGATAGCTGTGGTAAAGAAATAATACTATCTGTTTTTTCTGGTGTAAAAAAACCTAAAACTAAAACTAAAATCAAGCCAATAATTAAAAATAAAAGATTTATACGCTCGCCATTAAGCTCACTCTTAGAAATAAACGGATAACTAAAAATGATTAGTCCTAAAAACCACCACATCGTAATTACATAATAGTTTTCTAATAAATACGCTAACCCTTTTGAAAATCCTATTAATCCTAAACCTAGGCCTAAAACGAGAATAAATAACATTTTTAATGTTTCTAAACGCTTTATTTTTGTCATCTTCGTAAAAGTAGCAATACTTTCCATAATTCTATCGTAATAACCCATTATTACGAGAATACTTCCACCACTAACACCGGGAATGATATTAGCAATTCCTACAATAATTCCTGTAACAAATGTTCTAATCATCTTTCTTCTCCATTTTTATTCGTGTCATTAAATTTTTGCTAAATAAATTTTCTCCTAAATCTCGTATTTCTTGAGCACCAACTGTTTTTAATAATGAAATAGTTTCCTCAAGCTCCATTTTTGTTAACTGAAAATCAACTAAATTAAAAAGCATTCCCTCCATCGTATTAAACGAACGAATTTTTTCACCAAAAATTTTATTTCTCATACGAATAAGCTCTTGATCTGAAATAACTGTTTCTGAAATAATCTCTTCAATTAGCAGAAAAAACTTATCTAAATCATCACTATCTGTAGTAATGAAACTAAATCCCTGATTAGCAATTTGCTTATAACCATAACTAATAAAAAAATTATTTTTAACTAGCTTTTCATAGTTGTCACTACTCTTACCAAACAAACTCTGTAAATAAATATTTGCTAAAATTTCATTGTAAAGTATATTTCCATCAGTTGTAAAGCGAGCTCCAATAATTCCTTTATCCACTGTAAGATTCGCTTTTAAAGAACTTTCACCAATAGGTTTTTCACTAACTTCATGATTAATCCTTAAAACTTCATGTGTTTCATACTGCTCATAAATTGTCTTAATGAACTTTGAAGTTTTCATCAAATCAAAGTTTCCTACAATTGTTAAAAAAGAATTTTCAGGACTATAAAAAGCTTTATGACACAAATAAAGATCATCAGCAGTAATTTTACTAATACTTTCACTACTTCCCAAAATTTCACTTCCTAAAGGATGCTCTAAAAATAAATTTTTCATCATTTCTTTAAAAATAACTGCATCAGGATTATCTTGATACATTTTAATTTCTTCATTTATAATACTTTTTTCCTTTGCTACTGTCTCATCTGTAAAATAAGGTTCATTAACCATCTTAATTAATGTTTCCAAATTTTCAAAAAAGTTTTCTGTTGTCTCAAAAAAATACGAAGTATGATCATAAGTTGTATAAGCATTAGCAGCAGCACCGTACTTCGAAAATAAACTATCAATTGTCTCATGTTCTTTTTCAAACATTTTATGCTCTAAAAAATGTGCAATCCCATCAGGAACGATTTTTCTTTCTTCATGAAAATAAAATTCACGATCCATCGAACCATAATTTACACTAATCATCGCTTGAACATTACTAAAAGAAGATTTAGGTAGATATTGAACGCTTAAACCATTATCTAGAGTTTCTAGATAAAGAGTTTCTTCAAGTTCTTTATAATATAATTTTTTCATTTTTATCACCACTCAAAACGTAAACTAAATTAATTTTTATTTTTTGGGCCACATCAATAATATCTTGATGACTAACTTCAGCAATTTCGGCAAAAAATTCTTCTTTAGAATAATTCTTGTTATCTATATCTGCTAAAAAGTAAAGTCTTGCTATACCACCTTGAGTATCTAAAATACTATTAAAACGCGAATATAAATTCTTTTTTGCCATTATTACTAGCTCATCACTAAATTCACCATTTTGTAAATACTTAATCTGCTTATTTATCACATCATACGCCTTTTGAGCTTTTAAATTACTAATTCCAGCACGAATAAAAAGTGAATTAATACGTGGATTATAAATACTATGAATAGCATATGCTAAACCATGCTTTTCACGCACTTCTGTAAAAAGTAGTGAATACATTCCTTCGCCAAGCATACTATTTAGCACTCTCATTACCACACGCTCTTTCTTATTTAAATCAACATTACAAGCCATTACCAACTTAGCTTGCTGTAAATCTTCTGTTTCTATAACAACATTTTGTTCACTATACGTTGGTTGACAATATGATGATTTTAATTTAGCAACATTTACTTCAAAAATATCAGTGTTAATTTTATCACCCATATTATAAACACAGCGTACATTATTTGCTAAAATTCTTTGATAATAAGTTTCTAAATCACGAATAGTAATTTTATCAATTTCTTCTTCTGTCCATAAACTAGTCACTTTAAACTCATCATCTGCATACATTTCCATCACTCTAGCCATTGCATATGCCATTTTACTATTATGAAGCTCTTTAACATCTAATTTAAGCTCATTTTGAGCAATTTCAAGTAGTGAACTATCAAAACATTGTGGTGACATAAACTCACTTAAAAGTTCCAAAATCTCACTTTTAATATCACCAATCAACTTTTCTTTTATAAAAGAAATACCTATTTTTAGAACGTGAAATCTACCAACTAATTCTGTTGAAATATGCAGTTTAGTATTATAAAGTTCTTCTAAACGGATATTTAATAATTTAATCGAATTATATTTATTAGTTGCTAATGGTAATAAATAAGCTAGCAACTCTCTTTCTAAAACAAAACCTTCTGAAATCTCTTCAATAAAATTTATTGTAATATAGTTTGTTTTAAATTTATTTTCATTTATGTACATATATCCTCCTATAAACAGCAAAAGAAAGATTATTCATCTTTCTATAGTGTATTAAGTGCTATTTCAATCATATTATGCAATTTCTTTTCACGCTCTTCTGAAGTTGTTGCTTCTCCTGTAACTAGTGAATCAGAAATAGTTAAAATACAAGCTGCTTGCTTATTTAAATATGCAGCATTAGTAAATAGCGCATATGCTTCCATTTCTACAGCTACACAGTTATGAACATCTCTTAAAGTTTCTAAATCTCTTTGCTTACGATAGAAGACATCTGAAGAATGAATACAACCCTTTTTCAATGTTTTTCCTAGCTCATCAGCACTTTTTAAAATTTCTTCATTAAAACTTTTACTCGGTGCAATTATTTCTTGATCAAATTCACCTAACATTGCTGAAGCAAAAGTTGATTCAGAATAGACACTATCTGCTAAAACAACATCATAAACATTATAATCTTCACTATAACTTCCAGCAGTACCTATACGCAAAATCTTTTCAACTCCATAAAAAGCAAATAATTCATATGAGTAAATTCCAATACTTGGCATACCCATACCACTACCCATAACACTTACTTTTTTCCCTTTATAAGTTCCCGTATATCCAAACATATTACGAACCGTATTAAACTGTTCTACATCTTCTAAATAAGTTTCTGCAATATATTTTGCACGCAACGGATCTCCTGGCATTAAAACTAATTTAGCAACTTTGCTTTCATCTTCGCAATTAATATGCGCTGTTGGTATTTTCATCATTAATCTCCTCATTTCTTAATTGTTTCATAATTTTTACACCACTACTAACACCTAATCTACTAGCACCAGCAGCAATCATTTGTTCTGCTGCTTGTAAGTCACGTATACCTCCACTAGCTTTTACAAATGTATTTTCATCACACACACTCTTCATTAACCTAATATGCTCAATCGTAGCTCCAGCACTACTAAATCCCGTAGAAGTTTTCACAAAAGTTGCTTTTGCTTGAACTGCCATTTTCGTACAATTAACAATTTGCTCATTCGTTAATTCACTCGTTTCTAAAATAACTTTTACTGTTTTATGATCAGCAGCATTTACAACTTCCTTAATTTCTTCATAAATATAAGTAAAATTATTAGCTTTAGCTTGTCCTATATTTATTACCATATCTACTTCATCAGCTCCAAGAATAATAGCATTTCGCGTTTCAAAAACTTTAGTTTCAATTGTATTAGCTCCTAATGGAAACCCAATAACAGTGCAAACTTTAACATTACTATCTTGCAAATATTGCTTTGCCACTTCAATATAAGCAGGATTTAAACAAACACTAAAAAACTCATATTCTTTTGCTTCTTGACAAAGTTTAGCTATTTCTTCAACAGTAGCACTACTTCTTAGAAGCGTATGATCTATATAATTATTCATCATAACATTCAATTTTCATGTAATTTGTACGTGGAACTTTACTAATTGGCATACCCGCAGTTATAATGTATTGATCGTTCTTTTGCAAATTATATTTTGATGTTAGTAAAGTTTTAATTTCTGCTTCTATTTCATGAGCTTTTGTTGATAGTGGTACTATTTCTGTAATAACACCCCAATTTAGGCATAATCTCGTACGTGTTTTTTCATTAGGAGTCACAGCAATAATTGGTACTGGCAATCGAAAACTAGAAATCAATTTTGCAGTGTAACCACTATTTGTTGCTGCTACAACGTACTTAGGCTTAAGTTTATGTGTTGTCGATGCTACACTAATAGCAATCGCACTACTTGGATCATCATTCATCGCTTTTACTTGCCTATTAAATACTAAATCATAATCAAAAGCATCTTTTTCAACATACTTTGCAATTGTTGACATAACTTCTACTGATTCTACCGGATATAATCCTGCAGCTGTTTCTCCACTTAACATGACAGCATCACTACCATCTAAAATAGCATTGGCAACATCAGCAGATTCTGCTCTTGTAGGTCTAGGATTACGTTGCATTGAATCTAATAAGTGCGTTGCCGTAATAACTATTTTACCCGCTTTATTACATTTTCTGATAATTATTTTTTGTGCTGAAGGTACAGCCTCTAGAGGAATCTCTACTCCTAAATCACCACGTGCTACCATAATTCCTGCACACTCATCAATAATTTCATCTAAATTATCAAGACCTTCTTGATTTTCAATTTTAGCTAAAATTTTAATATCTTCATTTCCTTCTTCTTTCAAAATCTTTTTTATATCTAAAATATCTTGTCTTCTTCTAGTAAATGAGGCAGCGATAAAATCAACATCTTCAGTTGCTCCTAATCTAATATCTGCATCATCTTTTGCAGATATAAAATCCATACTTAAATTCACATTAGGAATATTTACACCCTTTTTATTTTTAACAACTCCACTATTTTCAACAACACAATGAATTTCATCGGATTTAACATCAATAATTTCTAAAGCAATTAGTCCATCATCAATTAAAATAGTATCCCCTTTTTTAACATCTTCAACAAGTTTACTATAAGTAATCGAAAATTTCTCTTTTGTACCTAACACTTCATTCATCGAAATAATAACACTATCACCAGTTTCTAGACTAGCTTCACCATCGACAAAATCATGTGTTCTAATTTCAGGTCCCTTTGTATCTAATAAAACACCTACATTAGTTCCTAACTTCTTATTTAATCTCTTTATTTTTGCTATATTTTCCTTATGAAACTCATGATCACCATGAGAAAAATTCATTCTTGCACAATTCATTCCAGCTTTTATTAAATTTTCCATAACTTCTAAATTTGAACAAGCAGGACCAACCGTACATACTATTTTTGTTTGTTTCATTTTTACCACCTCTCTTGCAAAATTGCACTACTTCAATTATACTATATTTCACTAATAATTTAAAGCTATACACAAAAAAAGTAGCCTTATCTCATGCTACTTTTTAACTTAAATACTTTTTTTTAAATATTCTATATAGCAAAAACATTACTAGAAAAATAAATATTACTAATAAGTAGCTAATAAAACTATTATGAGTCACATCATAACCTTCACCAATATTTGTCAAAGTCACTTCAAATGTCACTCTAACATCTTCAACACCTAAGATAATAGGATATGTGCCGTTTTCATCCATCACCTTACTAGTATCAATATAATCAATCGTTAAAAGTTCATGAGTATACTGATTAAATGCACGAAGATTCATATTTTCTACATGATCTTCCATAGTTAAATCTTTAAATACTACATCTTCATCCAAAATATAATTATCGCCAAAAAACACAATTCCCTCTTTAATTATCGGACGTCTACCATCACCTACATAAGCATCAACTAAAGAATAAGTTCCCTTATCCGTTTTAAAATAAATACTATAAACTCCCTCTTCAGTCTTTAAATTATTATGATCGACTTTAAGACCAACTTCCGTAAAATTATTCCAAGCCTTAGCACCCGCTAACTCAATTATATCTTCTTCAGTTAAAGATTTAACTTCACTATCTAAAATACTAAAATCTTTTGCTTTTGTTATTTCAAATTCAACAGGTAATACACCTTGATTCATCTTAACATTATATTCAATATTATCCATCTTAAACATTTCATTTGTTCTAAGATTTTGATAACCGATTTCATTTTTTCTAGTATAATTTTCTAAAATCATCATCTCAAAATTATCATTATCATATTCAACTAACTCATTACTTGTCACATCAATTATTTTTGTTTCACTTAAAGTTAAAATCTGTTCATGAAAATCTTGGATATTAGCTGTATCAATATCTGTAATATCTAAAGTAATATTCTTACTAGAAATTGCTAAATTCCCCTCAATATTTCCATTATAGCCAACAATAGCGTAAACATTAACAAGCGAATTATTCGTTGTTTTAAAAGAAATGGGATAACTGCCTACCTCTGACTTAATTTTACTAATATCTATCTCTGTGAAAGGAACTTCCTTATTATTTTTAATATCAACTGCTTGTGCTAATGATAACCTTGCTACATCATCTTCTGTTAAAGTACTCACTTCTTTAGGTGTAATCGTAAAATTACATAATAATATTGCTTCATCTTTTTCGTAGTCGATGACTACTTTATCAAAAGGCTGCTTAACGATCACGGGAACTTCTACACTCGTTCCTTTCTTAGTACTATAGATAATATTGTAAATACCAGACTCTTTTTTTAAATTTGACATATCTACAAAAATATCTAAATTTTCTTTTTTATCAACCATACTCCAAGCTTTTGCAAAAGCTTTATCAATCATTTTCTTTTTATCTAATTCATCAACTTCATCAACTAAAACTAAAAAAGTTTGTGCGTCGATTGCTTCTTGAAACTCTTCATTTATAACAGTTCTTCCACTACCAATATTTGCTACACTTTGAACACAAGTTCCTTTTCTCGTACTAATCCCTATTTCATAAGCTCCGACTTTTCGTAAAACAGAGCTATAGTTAATACCGTATATTTCTATCTGTTCATATGTAACTAAATTATATGCTTTAGCCGAAGTTAACTCCAAAACTCGATTAAATGATAATTGTGATGTTTCATCTAAAAAAGTGACAAAATTCTTTGAAATAACTGCTTCCTCATTATTAATAGTAATATTACCATTATCATAGCTTACAACTACAGGAATAGTAACTTGACTACCTTTAGAAGTGCTTAAATTAACTTTATAAACACCGATTTCACTTTTTAAACTAGAAAAATCAACAGTAGTAATTTCAACCTTTTCATGAAAACTTTTAATTGAAAAAGCGTGTATTTTTGATCTTTTTATAATCTCATCTGCTGTTATACTACTAACTTCTGAAACTTCAATATTAAATGGAATTGCAAACATAGCTTCATAAGTTTGCGGATCAAAGTGACTAACTTGATACTCACTACCATCTAAACTTACATTATCACATGTCCCTAACTGCAAGCTGTCATTAGCAAAATATACATCACTTATATTAAATAACTGAAAACTCGCTAAACAAGTAAGTAATATTTGCATAAATTTCATTTTATCACTCCAATCTTAAATTACTCACCTTTTTTGAAAACTTTGTGAATTTCATTAACGTTTTCTATCAAAAATCTATTTATAAAATAAATTAAAATTAAAAATATTAGAAACAAAAAAGGAGCAGCAAAAGCGATAAAATTAATTGTTGTAAGTGTACTAATATAAGTAGGATTCTCATAATAAACAGGTTCTTCTACATCATAAATATAATAGTCTTCTGGTGACAAAATCTTTGCTTGAATATCTTTATAAAAATCATCTGTGACATATAACCTAATATTATAATAATCAGCATTTTTAATTGTTTCTATTCTTTTAACATCATATTCTTCATATGTGTTTAAATCCCAAATAACTACATTGGATTTATCCAAAATAATTTCATTAGTCAATTTTGTATTTTCCTCAATATAAAATGAATGAGCATCAATGGCTATTCTATTATCTTTAATAATTGTTTCAGCAGTTAAAATAGTTAGATTAAGACTAGTCTCAATTCCTGGATCAGAATCATACTCTAAACGTACTTCATAAGTACCCGCATCATCGGGTAAAGATTCAGGAAAATAAGTAGGTATAAATGTTAACATTAAAGTCATTAATATTTTCATAATCACTCACCTATATATAGAATAATTTCAAAATAATTATCATAATTGTGATAGTCGATGCGAATATTTATTTCATTACTTAACTGCTTGATACGGTGTAACCCATAGCCTTTACTAAAATCACGACTACTACCTCTGACAACTTCTCTTCCATCATGATCATTGATAAAATGAATACTAGTGGGATTAATCTTAATTTTTAGTTCTGTTGAATCTTTAGCATGTCTTATCATATTGGAAATAACGTTTTCAAGCAATTGGGATACTTTTAAATAATTAATATTTAGCTCAATATCTTTCCCCTTGATATCATAAGATAAATTTTTATTTTTTAATAATAAATTATTAGTTTCAAGATATTCAATAATTACCTTTTTTAAATTAACATCTGTTGTTTCACTATAAATTAAAATATTTTCTTCGCTAACATTTGCTAATGTTGTATCAACTAAATTTAACAAACTCTCTGTTGCATTACCAATAGAATTAATACTTTCTGTCATAGAACTATTTACTTGTACATTTTGCTCCAAAATATATTTGGCAAACTCAATAACACTTAACGGATTTTTCATACTATGTACAACAGAAGTTAAATAATCACGCTGTTCTTCAATCAAGTTTTTACTTTCAGCGAATCTTCTTTGATATTCCTTACCGTAATTTTGACTCTTATGTAGTTCCAAATTCATATCATTAGCAATTCCCATAAGTTCTAAACTAATAACATCTACACCTTCATGTAAATTTAAATTTTTAAGATCTTCATTTGTTTTTAACGCCGAAACTAATGACCTCAATCTTTTTAAAGGCATTAACATCCGTGCTAAAATATAGGCGACAAAAATAAGCACAATAACAACCATAATAATTACAATAATCATTGCTTTAGTAATAAAATTATCAAAAAAGACATAACTATCTATATTTTGGATAACTACCCATACAAAGTATTCACCTTCTTGAAAAACTTCAGTATAATAAATTTTATCATCATAAACATCTTGAGCATAATCAATATTATAAATATTATTGGAAGTATAAACAACTTCTCCACCTCTTACAACAATTACTTCAAAATTGTATTTATTACGCAACAAAACTAAGTCTCCCTCAATTTCTTCTTCAGGAGACTTAGCAATCACTTCTACAATATTATTTTTCACATCTCTTATGTATTTATTACTATATTCTTCATATGCACTTGGTGATTGTATAACGTAAGTAACTAAAACAATAGTTAGTATCAAAAGACTAGAAAAGAAAACTTTTACTATTAAGCTCCAGCCACTCTTTTCTTTATTAAGCTCCTTCTTGCCAAACATATCCTACGCCTCTTTCAGAAAAGATGCGATGACTAACTAATTTCGTACGCAACCTTTGGATATGAGTATCAATTACTCTTAACTCTGTTGCATCAATTTCACTATCATTCCAAACAGAAGAATAAATAAACTGTCTTGATAATACTTCACGTTTATTTCTCAAAAACAATAGTAAAATACGGTACTCAATATTTGTTAGATTAATTTTCTTGTTACTAACATGAACTTCTCTACTATCAACATTTAATTTCAAATCACAAGAATTACTTTCAATAATTCTTTCATTAAAAGATTTATCATCTCGTTTTTCTAAAGCTTTACTTATTCTTAAAAGTAAAACACGTGGATCAACAGGTTTAGTTAAATAATCAACTACCTGCTTTTCTAAAGCTTTAACTTCATTTTCAATTGAATAGTCACCCGTAAAAAGAATAATTTTTAAATCACTCTTTAAATCAAGAAGTAAATCAACAATCGTAAAACCATTAATCTCTTCCATATGTAAATCAGTTAACAACAAATCGTAATCACCAGTCATACAGGCTGATAATCCTTCTTTCGCAGATACAAAGGCATCTACTTCATAATCTTCCATTTCTAAAACTACTTTAATGTTTTTTAAAATTTCTATATCATCATCAATAACACAAATTCTCATATTCTGACCACTCCTTAAAACTAATTTCTAATTTTGGAAAGAACTCTGCATTTCTATATGAACAGTTATAAATAACCCCATATGTGACATTTTTTATTCCATTTCACTAATTCGTGAAATTTTTAACAAAAATTCCAACTACTAACTATATTATAACATTATTATATGTAGTTTTATAAAGAGTTTTAAGAATTTTTATTACGAATTGTTTACAAATGACAATAAAAACCTCAATAATCTTGGTCTGTTTCTAAATTTTTCTTCCCATAAGCAACTTCCTTATTCGGTAAAAGCAAATGTAGAATGATTCCTGAAACAGCAGTTAAGACAACACTAGTAACAACAAATTTAACATCATTTATAACAACATTAATCCCAGCTGCTCCTCCAACACCAAGTACTAACATAATTGCTAGCATTAAGACATTTCGCTCATTCTTTAAATCAATTTCGTTCTCAACTAAAACACGCACTCCATTTAAAGCAATTAATCCAAACAAGATAACAGAAACCCCACCCATCACACTAGCAGGAATTGTACTGATAGCTGCGGTAAACACACCAATCATCGATAAAATAATTGCTGTAATTCCAGCGGTTAAAATAACGTATACACTGGCAATTTTTGTCAAAGAAATAACACCTGTATTTTCAGCATATGTCGTATTGACTGGACCACCAATCAGACCAGCAAAAATAGTTGCTAACCCATCTCCAAGCATAGTTCTTTTTAAGCCAGGTTCTTTTAATAAATTTTTATTGATGATACTACCTAATACAATATGATCACCGATATGTTCAGCCATAGTTACTATGGAAACGGGAATAACAATTACTAGCACTTCAAAATCAAACTGTAATTGATAATCTATAATAGGCAAAGAAACTTCTGGTAAAGCAAAAAGACTTGCCTCAGCAATAGGAGAAATATCTACAATACCAATTATTAAGGCAAAAAGATATCCTAAAACTATACCTATTAGAACAGGAATAGTTTTTACAACACTTTTCCCAAGAATTAACGCAGAAATAATTATAGCAATAGTTATTAATGATGTTAATGGCTCTTTCCAAGTACCTGTCCCAATTTCTAAAATTTGTGTACTATCTACAGCAACACTACTTAAGCTCAATCCAATAATCATTATTACTGGTCCAATAACAATAGGTGGTAACATTTTATAAAACCACTTAGTTCCTAAAAAACGGAAAATAAGTGAAAACGCAACATAAATAAGTCCTACTGTGACAACTGCTAACATGTAATTAGAAGCTGCATTACTTTTATTATAAGCAATAACTGCTATTAAAGGTGCAATATAGGCAAAAGAACTCCCTAAATACACTGGTGAGTTTTGACGAGTAATAAAAAAATAAATTATCGTTCCAACTCCACTAGATAATAGTGCCGTGGAAATAGGAATTCCCACTAAAATCGGTACTAAAACTGTTGCTCCAAACATCGCAAAAACATGTTGTAAACTCAGGACAAACCATTTCAAAGGATTAGGTTTATCTTTAACTCCATAAACTAAATTCATTGTTTCCTCTCTTTCTAATACCACAGCATAAAAAAGATGCCTTGATTTACTCACTGATAAATCTTAAAGGTATTGTAGAAATTATACCATACTTTTCGTAAACAAAAAAGAGATAAAATCTCTTAATTATTTAATAAATTATAAATTTTTTCACTTTTAACTAAATCGGCTAATTCTGAAGCACCACCAATTAAATCACCATTAATAAAAATTTGCGGTACTGTTGCATAACCCGTTTCATTTTGTAAATCCGCTAATTCAGCTCTTGTAATAACAATTTCTTCAAAATCAAGTTCTAAATCATTTAACATTTGTTTTGCTCTTAAACAATAAGGGCATGTACTAAAAGTATAAATTAAAACTTTATTGTCCATTCGCTATCTCCTTCAAATCTTTTAAATAAGTACTCTTGTAATCATATGCAATATCTACTTCAACACCATCTTCAATATATTCATAATCACTATTACTAATAATTATACTTCCATTAGAAAGTGTTAATAAACTTCCATCATGTCCTATGATATATCCTACTGCTGCACTGCCTCCACTCGTTTTTTCACCAATAATTTTTCCAAACCCTTCATCAGCAAAAATAGAAGCAGCCATGTTTCCAGCACTAAAAGTAACATTGGACGTAACTAAATATAAATCCTTGTTTTCTAATGGTTTTTTTCCTAAGTATTTACTAGTTTCACGAAGACGCCCATCATTAATAGAAAAAAAGTGTGTGCTAATTTCTGGTTTAGCACCTGCATAAAATAATAAAGTATTCCCTAAATAACCACCTATATTACAAGAAATATCTAAAATAATTTTATCGTTCTCAGAAATTTTCTCCATTTCTTTAACATAAGTATCAAACATATTCGCTTCTCCAAAAGAAGGAACATTAATATAGCCAACACCATCTCCTAAATTTTGAGCTGCTATAGTAGATCTTTCATCACATTTCCATTTATTATAATAACTTTGTTCAAAATAATTATAATAATTAACATTAAATCGATCATCATCATTGGCACCTACATTAAAAATAACCGTTGAATGTGGATCTTCAAGTTCTACAAACAGATTGCCTAAATCGCTAAAATATTGATTACTACTAGCTAGTTCATCTGTTTTAGCATCCGTATCTAGCTCTAATTCTAATCCATAATAATTTTCTAATAAAAAATCATAATAATTTGCGGCTAGTATTTGATCTTTTTGAGAACTCATTAAAGTAGAATTTCCCGAAGAAAATTCAAATAAACTATCAACATGATTAAAAACATTGGCAACCTCTAAAAGTGCAGCTTTTCCATCACGATAAATAATTTTTGTTTCATATCCTGTAAAAAATAAATTTACTAAAGAAATCGGTACATAATATTTACCATCATCATAAATTATTTCCATTCCATATTCTAACAAAGAAACGATTTTTCTAGTATTATCTAAAATAACCTCTTCTTCTGAAGATAAATTTTTATCTACGATGTCTGATATTTGACTAGCATCATCACCTTTCATAAACAATGTATCAAGTAACAACAACTCAGTCATGTCAATAGTTTGTTGATTAAAATCAAACACTAAACTTTCATCATCATTGCCATATGTCATAACACCATTTTTAAAAGAAAATACATAATCATATTCATCATCATCGCTAAAAATTGGAGAAAAATCTTGAATGTATTCATTCATTTCTACTAAAAGTAATGATTTTTCTGTCCCCTCTTCATGATAAAAACTCATTTCTTCTAGTTGTAGGTCCAAACTACTAAAATTGCTAAACTCATACACTAATTCCTCAGCATTAAACTCTTTTTTAACTATGCCATAATTAAATGGATTATCTCGTACAAAAAAATATGCCCCCGTTAAAATTACTAATGTTACTGCTAAAGTAACAACTTTCAAATTCTTTTTCATACTTATTCCTTCTTACTTAAATATAAATTTGCGGCTCTTCCTCACCATCTAAAACACGTAATGTTCCCTCTACTAATGCAAGTAATTCATCTTCTCCTGGATAAACTTCAATATCTGTAATAAATCCAACACGATCTTTAATCCAAGAAACTAATCTTTGATCATATGCTAACCCACCTGTAATAATAATAGCATCTACTTTACCGCTTAAAACTGCAGCAGCACTTCCAATTTCTTTAGCTACTTGATATGCTAAAGCCCCATAAACAAGTTCAGCCTTTTTATCTCCAGCATCAATCATTTTTCCAATTTCTCTTCCATCATTAGAATTTAAATGCGCCACTAATCCCCCTTGACCGTAGTTCATTTTTTTGATTTCTTCTAAAGTATATTCATTATTGAAAATCGCCTTATACAATTTACCTAGTGGTACTGTTCCACTTCTTTCAGGAGACATAGGACCATCACCATCTAAAGCATTATTAACATCAACTACTAACCCTTTTTCATGAACACCAACACTAATTCCCCCTCCTAAATGAGCGACAATTAAATTTAGTGAATCATACGCTATTCCTTTAGCTTTTGCATACCTTTTAGCAACAGCTTTTTGATTTAAAGCATGAAAAAGTGAATCCCTTTCAAACTGTGGCATCCCTGTAATTCGAGCTATATCAGCCATTTCATCTACTGCAACTGGATCAACAATATAAGCATTAACACCAATCTCATCAGCTATTATACGTGCGATTACACATCCTAAATTAGAAGCGTGTTCTCCTCGTGGAGCTTTTTTAACCCATTCAAGCATCGCCTCATTTACTAAATAAGTTCCTGAAGGAATCGGCTTTAGCATTCCTCCACGACCAACAATTGCTGCAAAGTCTTGAACTTTGTACCCTTTTTCTTCTAAACTGCTCACGACTAAATCTTTACGGAATTCATACTGATCATAAACAGAGTTAAAACTTGAGATAACATCACTACTATGGCGAATAACAATCTCTTCTAAACACTCCGTTCTTTTAAAAATCCCAATTTTTGTAGATGTAGATCCTGGATTAATTGCTAAAATCATTTCATTCATTTTCTTTCTCCTTTTCAATTAAAAGCGTTACTAAGACTAAAATACCTTTTCCCTGACCTAAATCACCAAGCTTTTCTGGTCTTGTTGCTTTAATATTAATCTGTTTATTACTTATTTTACATATCTTTGCTACATTTTCCTTAATACTACTCTTAAAATCCTTTAAATACGGTTTTTCACAAATTATCAGCGTATCAATATTACCAATCTTATAAGACTCTTCTTCCATAACATTAAGCACTTCACGTAATAAAATACTAGAATCAATATCTTTATATTGCTCATCTTGATCACTAAACCAATCTCCTAAGTCGCCATGACCCATCGCACCAATTAATGCTTCACTAATCGCATGTAATAAAACATCAGCATCACTGTGTCCTATTAAACCTTCATTGTGATTAATTTCTATTCCACCAAGCTTTAAAGCCTTATTACTTCCAAAACGATGGATATCGATTGAACTACCTATTTTGATCATTTCAAAACTCCTAACTTATGATAAAAAATAAAAGTTTTTTTATACAGTTCAAACACATCATCACACTCTTGCGCTATTTTTTCTATTGGGCAAAGATCGCTCTTATCACGGTTTAAAATATGCTCTACAATACTATCATACTCCACATTAAATTCTTTTAAAATCTCAAAAGCCTCTTTTGTAATAACTTCTGCATAAATATATTTAGGCTTATACTCTTTTAAAAATAATGCTCCTGCTTTACCAACAAGTTTATCGAAAACTAGGATATCACAATAAGGTTTTTGATAATTTTGTACTAAACTAATTACACCAAATTTATTTTCATTTAATACAACTTCTTCCTCAGACAAAAAAATCAAGCTCGCTTTTTTATGCCGAATTTCACTCTTCATTTCATCTAACAAGTTTATCAACCTCCTTCAATAATGAAGGAATTGCTAATTTTTGCGGACATAAATCCAAACAAACATCACAATCTACACAGTTACTTGGCTCCCCTTGCTCTCTTTGAATTAAACCATATGACCATTTTAAAAATTCATCATTTTCATACATTCGATAATTGTTATATAAAGCAAAGGCTTTGGGAATGCTTACCCCATGTGGACAAGGCAAGCAGTAATTACATCCTGTACAGTTAATCTGTTTTCTTTTTAATATTTCTTCATGGACTCTTTCAATTAACTGTAATTCTTCTGTAGTTAATTTCTTGAAATTACTCAATGTTTCTATATTATCTTTCATTTGTGCTAAATTACTCATACCACTTAAAATAGTTACAACATTATCTAAGTTAGCAACCCATCTTAAAGCCCACGCAGCCATAGAAGCGTTTTCATCATAACTATGAAAAATTTGTTCGATACTCGGACTAAATTTAGCTAAATTACCACCTTTTAAAGGTTCCATAATAAAAGTTGGGATTTCTTTTTCACGAAGCATTTCATACCCTTTCAGACCTTGCTGGTGGTTAATATCAACATAGTTTAATTGGATTAAGGCAAAATCCCATGCATATAAATTTACAGCCGTAGGAAATTCAGCTAACTCGCCGTGAAAAGAAAAACCTAAATGTTTTATCTTCCCAGCTTTTTGATACCCTTCTAAAATTTCCATAATATTCCAATCGACAACTTGCTTACAACGATCATCATTCAAAGAATGAACTAAATAGTAATCAATATAATCTGTTTGTAGATTTTCAAGTTGCTTATGAAATAAAGCTTTCGCATCATCGACAGTTTTACACTCCCATAAAGGAAGCTTAGTTGCTAAAGTATAACTTGATCTTTCATATTTCTTTAAAGCCTTTCCAAGCAATTTCTCACTTTGATAGTTGTGATAAAACCAAGCTGTATCAAAATGTGTCACACCATTTTCATAAGCGTAGTCAACCATTTCAAAAACATGTTCTTCATCAATTGCTCCATCATCTTTTAGCGGCAAACGCATCATGCCAAAAGTTAATAAAGAAATATCTTTATTCAGTTTTTTTAAAACTCTTCTTTGCATTAGTTTCCTCCTTTAAAAATTTATAGTAAGACAAATCTTCAAGTGTTGTAATTTTAAAATTATCATATTCTCCTAAAACTACTTCAATCTTAGCAATACTTTCTACTACACTAACATCATCTGTATACACAATTTTATCATTATAACATTCTAAGTACAACTTTTTTTTAACAGCTTGTGGTGTTTGGGCATAATAAAGATGTTCGCGCTCTAAGTTTATATAGTTATTACCATCAAACTTTTTTATCGAATCTTTAGCCTTAACACACGTCAAAACTGCTTTAGAATACTTCATTTTCAAACAAACTTCATCAATAACACGTCTACTTATATTAACACGGGCACCATCATGAATAAGCACATTATCATATTTAGCTGCCACAACGCCATTATAAACAGAATCCTGTCTTCTAGCACCACCAATAATTAACTTAACATCTGCTATTTCTTGATAATTTTCATAATCATTTTCATTTACAACCAAAAGAATTTCGCCTCTTAGATGACGAAATTTATCAATTGTATGCTCTATAAGCATTTTATTTTGAAAACGGTATAACATCTTATTATAACCCAAATTCATTCTAGAACCACTACCACTACTAAGAATAACTATACTAAACATTTTTACTCCCTCATTATAACTCTTATTTATGATACTCTTCATTATTTTTAATTTTAAAACTACGATAAATTTGTTCTAAACAAAATAATTTAATAAGTTGATGTGGAAAAGTCATTTGTGAAAAAGAAAGACGTTGACATTTCTTTACTATTTCATCGCTAACACCATGACTGCCACCAATAATTAAAGTAATAGTTGAAGAGGCTTGAAACCATTTTTCTAACTGTCTTGAAAAAGCAATACTATCGTATGAATTCCCAGAAATATCAAGTACTACATTAATATGCTTATCATTTAAATGCTTTAAAATATTAGCACTTTCTTTAGCAATAACTTCATTTATCGAATATTTTTTATCATCAATATCTTTTAAAACTATTTCTTCAATAGTACAATACTTCCTAAGTCGTTGAAGATAGTCACCTATTGCTTCACTCAAATAACTTTTTTTGATCTTACCAACACTAATGATTCTAATTTTCATAATAACCTAATGTTAATTTAGTTTTAATCTCCTTACCTTCACGATCTATTGTCAAAACTACCTCATCACCTGGTAAATAATTGTATAAATAGTAATTAAATTCGTATAAATCACTAATTTCATGACCATCAATACCGATAATTTTATCACCACTACGAATATCTGCTTCACTAGCAGGAGAACCAGTAATTGTTTTAGCAATAACTAAATTTTCCATTATTTGAATTCCAACAGAAACTCTTGTTGTCTTACCTTCTTCATAATACTCAATACGATCCATAGCATCATTGATAGGAATAGCAAATCCCATACCCTCTAATGAATTATCAACATATTTAATCGTATTAATACCAATTACTTCGCCATCACTATTAAATAATGCTCCACCACTATTTCCTGGGTTAATAACCGCATTAGTTTGAATTAGATGCAACCCCCAATAACTATTTGCTTCTGGATTAATAAAACGCTCTGGACCACTGATAATTCCATCAGTAATTGTCCCATAATAGTTTTTAGATAACGGACTACCAATTGCATAAACACTTTCACCAATTTTATTATGATCTGAGTTACCAATTGTCGCCTTTTTTACACCATCAAGATTTTTTACTGTTAAAACAGCTAAATCATGATAGCTATCATATCCTAAAATTTCTACTTCTGTTGAGCTTTCTAAAAAAGAATTATAAATTTTTAAGTTTCTTGCTCCTTCCACAACATGTGCATTAGTTAAAATATAAACTAAATCCCCTTTGATATCATATACAATACCAGAACCACTTCCACCTTGCTGGGCAACTCCATAAGATTCAATTGTCACAATTGAACTAGAAGTTCGCTCATATAATTGCGTAAAATCATTATTACTTTTAGGTAGTAGTGAAATTACTAATAACGTTGCTAGCGTAATAATTATTGTTATGGAAACTATGTTCAAAAAACGATTCTTTTTATTTTCCATTATTAATCCTCCTATAATTTAATATTTAAAATCTCATGTTGTTGAGCAACAAAACCAATTTCACCTAAATCTAAATCATCAAACAAATTTTGAACTAAATCAAAACGATTATTTTCCTCACTTAAATGTAGAGCAACAACTACTTCTAATTTATCGTGTTGTAATTTACGTAGATACTGAAAAAATTGTATATTCGATAAATGTCCACTATCTCCAATGATACGCTGTTTCAAATTCCAAGTATAGTTTTTATTATTAATAAGCATTTCTACATCATGATTTGCTTCCATTAGAATAATATTACAGCCATTTAATTTTTTTAATATCTCTGCATCTAAGTATCCACAATCTGTAACATATGCAATTTTCTTGTCCGCATGTATAATATATCCAAAAGTAGTTAAACAATCGTGTGAAACACTAAAAGCTTCTATTTCTAACCCCTTAAAAACCATTTTATCGCCCATAACTTCATATGATGGTAACACCTTTCTTAACGGAGCACCACATACTTTGACATTTCGTTTTTTTATTAATTGCTCTAACCCTTTAATATGATCTTGATGCTCGTGCGTAATTAAAACTAAATCAAGATGCTCAATATTTAGCTTTTCCAAAGCTTTTTTTAAGTGTGTATAACTTATACCAACATCTACTAGAATATGTAAATTATCAATAATAAGCAATGTACTATTCCCTTTACTACCAGATGCCAAAACATGTATTTCCATCATCTAAACCTTTCACTAAGCGATAAAGGATTTACCGTTTTAAAATTTTGATCTAATATTTGGAAATGTAAATGTACACCCGTTGAAAAACCAGAATTACCAACACCACATACAGTTTCCCCTTGATAAATATTTGTTCCAAGCTCTACAATTGGAAAACTCGGTGAACAATGCGAATATTTAGAATAAAACCCATTACCATGATCAATTACTACATAATAACCTTCTCCACGCGGATTATAATCACGGTAAACAACATAGCCTGAATCAGTTGCAACATTAGGTGACCCTTCTTTTTTACCAGCATAATCTAATGCTCCATGTAAACGACCCCAACGCCAGCCATATCCACTTGAAATATAACCACTATGAGGGCGAACCCATGTATTTGTTCCTTTCAAAGCACTCGAAGGTGGAATTAACAAATCACCAATTGCACTACGATTCAATCCCGTTGCTCCTGAACTATTCGTATATTTTCTCGTTCCTCTAATAACAACTTTATTTACTGCAGGATTAACAACATTGACATTTAAAAGTTCTGCACTAGATGTTTCAAGACCATTAACGACTAATTTATTACTTTCAATAATTTGTTTACCATTTTGTCCCTCAACTTTAACAATTAAAGGAGAAGTATTATAACGAGAAGGATCATCAATATATTCAATTTCAAAAGGTACTACTGACTCTAATTTTTCATATTCTTGAGTAAAAATAGGGATAATGGGATTAGTCGTAGCAATATTAAGAATCTCTCCTTCTGCTATTAAAGTATCTTCATTAATTATTCCTTCATTGGCAATAATTATATCTTCTACTCCTACTTTTTGACTTAAAGCAATTTTCTCAAGACTATCACCTTTTTTAACTTCATATGTAGAAACATCATAATCTTTACCAAAAAGAAATAACTGACTAAGTTCATTAACGCCATATAGTTCACTAATTGCTACTTTTTTAGAAACAACATCAATATCTGCTACAACACGATAGTCTATAACAGTACTATCATTAACTTTAGGAGTAATTGGCTCTAAACCATTGTTAATAAGCTCAATTTCACTATTAGATAAATAAAGAGATAAATATTTTTTCAACGCCTCATCAAAAATGTCTGTACTAGTAACACCAAAACTATATGGTATTTTATTAGTATCAATCGCTTCATACTCACTAATCTTTTCAATATCTGGTGTAATAGTATAATAATAACCATCCACCATGAAATCTAAATTTTCAATTAAAGATGCTTTTACTATCTCATTATCTACACTTTGTTGCTTAAATGAAATATCAGTTACTGTATAATAGTTAGTTGCATCATATATTTTAGAATTAGGAAACTCGGCTTCAACTATAGCACGCTTTTCCTGCACTGCTTGATCAACAATCTTCAAATCGGAAATTCTTCCTACTTTTTGGTTATTTACATAAACATCATAGTATATATCATAAGTATTTCGATAATCAAAAACAGCTGCAATTACAGAAACTTGTGAAGTTGCAACTAAACTAGTTATCAAAAAAGCTATTAGAAATTGCCATCTTTTTTTCATTATTTCACCTACTTAAAAACACTGCTTAAATTAAAAGGATCAATTGAACGAAGACTTTCATTTAAAACTTGAAAATGAAGGTGGATTCCCGTTCTACCATAAGTTTTTCCTGAATTACCCATTCCACAAACTGTTTCACCTTGATAAATATTCGTTCCTAGACTAACGATTGGATACCTTGAAGAACAGTGTGCATACTTTGTATAATAACCATTACCGTGATTAATTATCACATAATATCCTTCTCCACCAGGATTATAGCCACGATAAACAACATAGCCAGAATCAGCAGCTTTATTAGGAGTCCCTTCTGGTCTATTAGCATAATCAACTGCACGGTGCATTCGACCAGTACGTGGATCATAGAAAATACTTGTAATTTCTCCATTACTTGGGCGAATCCAACTACCTGTACCTTTCAAAGAACCTGCTGGTGGTGTTAACCATTTAGCACCACTAACAATCCCACCTACATTAGGATTAACATATTTTTTCGTCCCACGAACAACAACTTTATCAACAGCTTTATCTACATCTTCAATCTTAATAATATTTGAATCTGAAGTTTCAATACCATTAACATATAATTTATTACTCTCAATAAGTTGCTTACCATTCTTACCTTCAACTTTGACTAGTAAAGGCTCTGTTGTATAACGATTAGGATCATCGACATACTTTATTTCAAAAGGAATAACAGCTTCACTTTTCTCATGCTTTTGCGTAAAAACAGGAATGATTGGAGCTGTTGCAACAATTTTCAACTTTTCTCCTACAGCAATCAAAGTATCTTCATTAACAATATTTTCATTAGCTATAACTAAATCATTAATCCCGACGTTATTCTCACGAGCAATATTAGTTAAACTATCTCCTACTTTCACAGTATACGTTTCTTCTTGATAATCTTCACCAAAAATTAACAACCTTATTAATTCACTCTTATCATATACTTTACTTAATTCAATTGCCTGATAATTATAATTAACATCGGCTACAACATAGTAATCGATAACAGTACTATTATTTACTTTAGGTTCAAGTGGTTCAAATCCATTATTAATTAACTCTATTTCTGCATTTGATAAATAAAGTGATAAATAACGCTTAAATGCTTCATCAAAGACAGTTGGTTCAATAACTGCAAAATTAACAGGCTGACGATTAACATCATTCAAGTTATAATCAGCAATCTTTTCAGCATTTGGTGTTATTGTATAGTAGTAAGCATCTATACTAAAATCCAACAATTCATACAATAAAGCTTGCACTTCTTCATCATTCGTTTCTTTTTTAATAAGCGAAATATCAGTTGATATATAATAGTTTGTCGGATCATAAATTTTACGATCACCAAATTCTTCTTCTAAAACTTGGCGTTTAGCATTAATTACTTCATCAATGATATTCAAATTTGAAATCAATCCAATGCTTTCATCATCAACATATACTTCATATGCTTTATAAGGTTCAAATGCTGAGACGACCGCTGTATATTGAGTAGCAAGTATTACTACCGTAATGATTGAAGAGATAATTAGTTTTTTACTATGCATTTAAAATATCCATCCCATTTATCATAACTTATTTTACACCCTTTCTTCTAAAAAAACTATTCACAAATCAACTTTTACATAATGAACCACATTTATTACACAATAAGATTATTCATCATATTTAACTAAATTAGTAAAGAAACTATATTGTTTCATAAATGTCAAACCAACAGTACCTGTAGCTCCACTCCTATTTTTACCAATAATAACTTCCATATTACTATTATCAGAACTTGAAGCTTCTTTATTATAATAATCATCACGATACAAAAACATCACAATATCAGCATCTTGTTCAATCGAACCAGACTCTCGCAAATCAGACATCATCGGTCTTTTATCTTCACGACTTTCTACTGCTCTTGATAACTGACTAAGCGCAATTACTGGTACACCAAGTTCAAGTGCCATGAGCTTTAACATTCTTGAAATTTCTGAAACTTCTTGTTGACGATTTTGTCCATTACGTCCACTACCTTGAATAAGTTGTAAATAATCAATTACAACTAACCCTAAATCGGTTGTGGAGGCTAAACGACGACATTTAGCTCTAATATCACTAACCTTTATTCCAGCAGTATCATCTAAATACAAACTACTTTTACTTAATTTTACCATAGCCGTATTTACTAAATCCCATTCATCACTTTTAAAACTTGCATTACGAAGCTTCATCGAATCAACTTTACCAATTGAACTTACCATCCTACTTACTAATTGCTCAGCACCCATTTCTAAACTAAAAACAGCTACAGATTTTTCATTACGCAATGCCACTGAACTAGCAATATTTAAAGCAAATGCCGTCTTACCCATTGCTGGTCTTGAAGCGATAATTATTAATTCATTAGGATTTAAACCATTAATTTTTTCATCTAAATACTTAAACCCAGTAGACTCTCCAGAAACACCTTGATGATCTTGCATATTAAGCAGTTTTTGACTAAAAGCATTAACTACTTCTTTAATACTCTTAAACTCACCACTTTTGCGATTCTTAACAACACTTAAAATCTTTTGCTCTGTCATGTCTAATAAATCAACAATTTCCCCTTCAAAGTTATAAACATCGTTTATAACTCCTTCTGAAACATTAATTAATCTACGTAAAAGTGATTTTTCTTCAATTACATCAATATGGAACTCTACATTTGCTGCAGTAGTAATATAGGTAACTACTGTTGCTAAATAATCAAGCCCACCTACTTCTTCTAATAATTGTGATTTTTCTAATTCAGAAGTCAATGTCACAATATCTACTGGCATCTTACGCTCGATCATATCAATAATCATCTTAAAAATAACTTGATGTTGAGTCAAATAAAAATCTTCTACATCTAAGCGATCCTTAGCTAAAATAATCGCATCCTTAGATAAACACATCGCTCCTAAAACAGCTTGTTCAGCATCTGCATTATACGGTTGCTTTCTTTTCACCTAATCACTACTTTCCTTCAACGTGAATTTTTAAACTTGCCTCAACTTCACGGTCTAATTTAATGTTAATCTCATGGTAACCTAATGTATTAATTTGATTTTCTATATGAATATCTTTTGTATTTACATTAAATCCATGCTTTGTTAACTCATTACGAATTTGTTTTGTCGAAACCGAACCAAACACCTTTTGTGACTTTTCATCAGTCTTTAAAAAGAATGATAAGTTCAATTTTTCCAAGTTGCGTGCAAGCTCTCTAGCTTCTTCAACTTCTAATGTACGCTTCTTTAAATCAGCAACCTTTTGCTTTTCTAACTGTAACATATTCTTACTATTAGCTTCTACAGCTAAACTATTTTTAATTAAGTAATTCGCATACCCATTAGCAAAATCTTTTACTTCACCCTTTTTACCTTTACCTTTTACATTTTCAAGAAAGATTATTTTCATGATTTTCACCTCTTACTAATTCCTTAATTTTAACGATCAATTCTTCTAATTCAGTATCACTAACTTTAGAAGCAGCATTAGTCAAATGACCACCACCACCTAATTGCTCCATAATAATTTGAACATTAACAGCACCATTACTTCTGGCACTTACATAATAGACACTCTCTTTTAACTTACCAATTGCAAAAGAACAGTTAACATCGCTAATATATAGTAATTCATCAGCAACTTGTGCTAATAAATAAGGCTCTATTACTTCATCGATAAACGCTATTCCTACTTTATCTTCTAATGTAAGGGATGATTTAATTTTATTTTTAATTAAAACTTCGGTAATATCATCCTTTAACAAATTATTAATCACAGTTGCATCAGCACCAAACTTTTTTAAAATAGCTGCTGCAGAAAAAGTTCTTCCACCCGTACGATAAACGAAATTCTTCGTATCTAGTACAATTCCTGATAGAAGTGCTGTAGCAACTCTTAAAGGCATTTTAGCAGCCTCTTCTTGATATGTGATAAGCTCTGTTATTAGTTCTGAAGTAGAAGAAGCATATGGCTCAACATAACTAATCAACGCATTTTCAATAAACTCTTCACCACGGCGATGGTGATCAACGATAATTACATTAACAGCTTTATCTAATATTTCGGGAAAACATACTGAAGAAGGACGATGTGTATCAACGACAATCACAAGTGATTTATTATCAATTTCATGCATTATTTCTGAGGAGTCAGTAAATATTTCTTCTTCTTCTTCCAGATAATTTACAAGTTTTTGTACCGATTTATTTAAATCTCCACGATTAAGTAAACAAAAAACGTTTTCATTATAATTCTTTGCTAGACTCGCCATTCCTACACAAGCTCCAATTGAATCTAAATCAGGATGTTGATGTCCCATAATAAATATCTTTTTACTACTAGTAAAAAGATTTTGCAAACTTTTAGCATACATTCTTACTTTTACACGCGTACGCTTCTCAACAGCCTCACTCTTACCACCAAAAAACTTATTATCACCTTTATCATCTCGAACAATAACTTGATCTCCACCACGGCTCATAACAACATTCAAAGCTTCTTGAGCCATCTCACCAACCTCGGCAATATCATCTCTAGAAAGAACAAAGCTCATAGATAGCGTTGTTGGTAAATTCGCTTTTTCACCATATTCTCTAATCTCATCCAAAATAGAAAAGTTTTCTTTAATCATTTGATTTAAATTTTTCACATCACTAATAATCATATATTTTTCACTAGAATATTTACGCAAATAACTATTGTGTTTCATAGACCAGTTATTCAAAATCTTATTTAACTCTAAAGCTACTTCACTAGCCATATGATCATCAATTCTTGAAGTGTAATCTTCATAATTATCAAGATTAACGTAACCTAATACTAGACGTCTATCAATATACTTTTGAGAAACTTTTTCTTGTTCTGTAATATCAAAAAAATAATATGTTTCCATAACTTTTTGAATCTTAAAAGTCCTTTGCCCAATATTTTCTACTATTTCATTTGTTTCATCAAACTTAATAATAAAATTATCAATCAAATTATCAATATACTCATTCATAATATCTACATCAAATATTTCATTAGCTGCTTTATTTATCCAACTAATAATTCCACCACTATTTAATACAATAATAGCTACTGGTAAATTATCTGTCACATTCTTTAAAGTCATATCAATATTTGTCGTAAAACGATTAACAGCATTTTTATTATACTGCATCATGTAAATTAAATTAACCCAAACATAAATCATTAAAATTAAAAATTCAAACACTAAAATATATGAAATTACACGATAACTAAAAAATAGTAAAAGAAAAATATTTACTATAACAATCAAACTAATAGTCAATGCAAATAAAGGCATTTTCGTATTTTTCATAATTTCACTCCATACATCTTACAAGCATTCAAAAATGTTTGCTTAGCAATATTTTCAAAACTATCTTCTCTTAACTCACTAATCATTTCACAAACGTATCTCAAATAAGCTGGCTCATTAGGCTTACCTCTAAAAGGTGTTGGTGCTAAAAATGGTGTATCTGTTTCCAAAACTAAATATTTTAGGGGTATTTCTTTAGCTACTCTTTTCGCTTCTTTCGCGTTTTTAAAAGTAACTACCCCACTAATACTAATTAAAAATCCTAGTTCAATAAATTTATAGGCCATTTCTAAACTACTAGAGTAGCAATGCATAATTCCTTTGACTCCTGACGTTTTTAAAATTTCATAAACATCTTGTGTTGCATCACGCATATGAATAGTTACCGGTAAATTATATTTACGTGCCCACGCTAACTGCTTTTTAAAAACAACTGCTTGCTTTTCTTTAACTTCAACACTTTTATCATAATAATAATCTAAGCCTATTTCACCAATGGCAACAACTTTCTTTTCCTTAATCAAATCCTCAATTTTATCCAACTCTTCTTCAAAATCATCGTTAATATCTAATGGATGTAGTCCTACAGTAGCATAAACTTCATTAATTTTATTGGCAATTTCAACTCCTAATTTACTACTACTACTATCATATCCATTCGTAACCATCATTGCTACACCTTCTGATTTTGCCTTTGTAACCGTTGCTAAAACATTGTCAAAATTCCATTTTGTTGATATTTTTTGCAAATGAACATGTGTATCAAAAAGCATCTAATCACCTCACAAACATTATACCATAATTTTTTTTAGCATTATGATAGAAAATCAATAAAATAAGATCCTAAACTTAAGAAGAGAAAAAAACCACAAATATCTGTTGCTGTAGTAATAAAAATAGAAGATGCTAGTGCTGGATCAAAATTAAGCTTTTTTAAAATTAAAGGTACAAAAGAACCGACTAAGCCCGCTAAAATTAAATTACCCGTCATTGCAACTAACAATAAAATCCCTAAATAAATATTATTGTATAAATAGGCAATCACAAGTCCTGCTCCAAGACCAGTTACTAAACCATTAACAAGGCCAGTTAAAATTTCTTGATAAGCTTTCTTCCACTCACTACTTAAACTAACATCATTCAAAGAAATATTTCTAATCATCACTGATAAAGCCTGTGTTCCCGCATTACCACCCATTCCTGCAACAATTGGCATAGCTACTGCTAAAGCTACAACTTCATCTATCACATTATCAAACATACTTACAACTAATGCTGCTAAAAATGCGGTAAATAAATTAATGCATAACCATGGTAAGCGTGCTCTAATTGAAGCACTGATCGATTCCTCATTTTTTTGATCACTAACTCCACCTAATCTCAAAATATCTTCACTTTGTTCTTCAATTAAAACATCAATAATATCATCAACTGTAATAATTCCCAAAATACGATTGTTCTCACTAACTACTGGCAAAGCAGTCAAATCATACTTAGAAACTAAATCAGAAGCAACTTCTTGATCTTCTGAAACTTTAATAGTGATTGTATTTTCAGACATAATATTTTCTAACTTTTCCTCATTTTTCGCTAATAAGAGCTCTCTTAATGATAAATAACCTATCAATTTAGTACTTTGATCAACAATATAAATTGTATCAATATATTCAGTATTTGGGCCGATGCTCTTAACTTTTTTCAAAGCCTCTTCGGCTGTTAAATAAGACTTTAAAGCGATATAATCTGTTGTCATAATTCCACCAGCACTATCGCTATCATAACCTAAAAGCATTTTATAAATAGCTTTTTCTTTAGTTTTCATTAAATTAAGAATTTCCTTACGCTCTGCAAAACTCAAAAAACCTAAAATATCTACTACATCATCAGAATTTAAATACAGTAATAAATGCGTAAACTTATGTACATCTAAAAGCGCAGCCACTTCTCTTATCAAAGATTCATCTAAATTTACAACAATATTAGCAAAAAATTCAGCATCTACATGGTGGTAAACATAAAGCATTTCTTCACGATCTAACTCGCTAAATTCTTCAGCAATATCAATTGGATGCTTCTCAGAAACATATTCCATAAATTGCTCTTCATTAAATATTACATCTTCTAACACTTTTAACCTCCTAGCAAAAAAGGGTTACCCCCTTTTAAAATCATAGTAAATATTATCAATATTATCATCACTAAAAGGTCCACGACGTTTTTTAAATAAAAAAATCAATTCATCAAGAGAACTCATCACAATATTTTCAATTGTTTCTCCATAATTCATCGCATAACGATGACAATAAAATTCATTACAATCTAAAACACGATATGTATTATTAGGATATGTTTTCAAATCTAGGTCATAATCAATATATTGCAATTTTTTATTCACTACATTAACTGGACTAGCAACATTGCAATAGTAATAAATACCATCTTCTCGTAACATCGCCATAACATTATACCATTTCTTAAAATAGAATGATAAAACCGCAGGCTCTTTTGTAATCCATTCACGACCATTTTGCTCTTTTACTTTACCTTTTTCAATAATAACTATAATTTTTTCTTCATCTAAACTATAAACAATAGCATTCTTCCAGATACGATGTAATTCACCATTGTGTTTAAAAGATTCAATTGTGATTTTATCACCTATTTTAACCATTAAATCACTTCTCTCTTTCAAAACCCATTATACCATTTTTTATTAAAAATTTCTAGTTTAATCAAGCATTGTCAAAGATACTTTACCACTCTTTTCATCAATCTCATCAATTGTAACAGTAACAATTTCACCAATAGAAACAACATCTAAAGGATGCTTGACAAACTTTTTAGCTAATTTAGAAATATGTACCAATCCATCATTTTTAATACCAATATCTACAAAAGCGCCAAAATCTAAAACATTTCGCACTGTTCCTTTTAATTTCATGCCTAATTTTAGATCTTCAATTGATAAAACATCTTGCCTTAAGATAGGTTTATCGATTTCTTCTCGTGGATCTCTTAGAGGCTTTTGTAAATTCAAAATAATATCTTCTAAAACATAGTTACTACATGACAACTTTAAACACAATTCAGCAAAATCAACACTTTTTAAAGCTTCTTCCATTTCTAACGTTCCAATTAAATTTAAATCTAAATTAAGCTCTTGTACTAATTTAGTAACTAATGCATAGTTTTCTGGATGAATACTCGTTTTATCTAAAGGATTTTCTCCATCATTAATACGTAAAAATCCGATAGCTTGTTCATAACTTTTAGGTCCCACACCTTTAATTTTAGCTATTGCTTTACGATTAGTTATTTTACCATTTTCGCGACGATACTCTACTATATTTTTCGACAATTTAGCATTTAAGCCTGAAATATGATTTAAAATAGCTTCACTAGCACTATTAATGTCAACACCTACTTGATTTACAATAGAACTTACGACAAAATCCAATTCCTTGCCTAATTTTTTTTGATTTAAATCATGTTGATATTGCCCAATTCCGATACTTTGTGGATCAATTTTAACTAACTCTGCTAACGGATCTTGTAACCTTCTTGCAATACTTACTGCACTACGCTCTTCTACTGCTAAATTCGGAAATTCATCGCGTGCTATTTTCGAAGCAGAATAAACACTTGCCCCTGCCTCATTTACGATAATATAAGAGGTTTTTAAATTATGTTCTTTAATTATCGTAGCAACTAATTGCTCAGTTTCTCTTGAAGCAGTACCATTTCCAATAGCGATTACATCAATGTCGTATTGCTTAACATAAGCAGCAATTTTTTGATCGTCATTTTGATGTAAAAATATTTTATCTACTTTAAGTAAATCGCCTGTCTCATCTACAACAACTAACTTACATCCCGTACGATAAGCAGGATCTATCCCTAGAACACGCACATTTGTTAATGGCGGTTGTAATAAGATTTGCGAAAGATTCTCACCAAAAACTTTAATAGATACTTCTTCTGCATTCACTGTCAATTCTTTAAAAATTTCTCTTTCAATACTAGGAGCAAGTAAACGCTTGTAACTATCTTTAATAGCAAGATGCCAAATATCATTGTTTTGCGTTGTCTTATCAATAACTTTTTTTGCTAAATAATCATGAATCTTTTCTACATCAACAACTAATTTAGCACTAATCACCTTTTCTTTAACTGCACGGTTAATTGCTAAAATATGATGTGGTTTTACTTTTAAAACACGTTCACTAAAATCATAATACATTTTATACGTTTGTTTTTCATCTTGAGCATTTTTCTTAATCGTTGAAACTATCATGCCTTCTTTAGTCGCATTATTTCGCAAATATTTACGCAAATCAGCACGATCTGCAATAACTTCAGCTATAATGTGCACAACACCATTACTAGCATCTTCTACGCTTTTAATATCATCATTAAAAAAAGCTTTTGCTGCATCAAAAAAAGCAAATTCCTCAAAATTAAGCACTCTTAATGCAAGCGGTTCTAACCCGCGGTTTTTAGCAACTGTAGCTAAAGTATTTTTCTTTTCCTTAAAAGGCTGATATAAATCTTCTACATCAACCATTTTCTCACACTTTAAAATCTGTGTACGAAGCTGTTCTGTTAATAGACCTTTTTCATCAATCAAACGTAAAACTTGTTCTTTGCGTTCTTCTAAATTCAGCTTGTACTCATATACTTTATTGATTTCAAAAATTTGTTCCTCATTGAGACCATCTGTTACTTCTTTACGATATCTAGCAATAAAAGGAATCGTGTTTTTTTCAGCTAACAATTTCAAAACAACACGTGCTTGTTTTTCACTAACTTTGACAACATTTGCTACTTCTTTTACTAAATCTTTCATCTTAACCTCCAAAAAATGACGATTTCTCGTCATTTAAATACGCTTTTCATATGAATTAAACACTTCACCAATAGAACGATCTTCATAAACTGCTTTAATACCATTAGCAATTAACTCTGCTACAGAAATAACTGTCAAATTTTTAAAATGCTTTTCTTCATCTAATTTAATTGTATTAGTCACTACGACTTCTTTAACTGGTGCATCTTTTAAGCGCTCAATCGCCTTACCACTAAACACAGGGTGTGTACAAGCAATATAAACATCAAGTGCTCCTTGATTTTTCAACTCATAAGCAGCATTTACAATCGAACCTCCAGTATCAATCATATCATCAATTAAAATACAATTACGCCCTTTAACATCACCGATAATTCCTACTACTTCACTCACATTCGGTTTTGGACGACGCTTATCAATAATTGCATTTGGAGCATCAAGATAAATACCCATTTTCTTAGCACGTGCTGCTCCACCATGATCTGGAGAAACAACCGTTAGGTTTTCTATTTTTTTATCTGCAAAATATTTTGAAATAATCGGCAAAGCATAAAATTCATCAATATGAATATTGAAAAAACCTTGAATCTGTGAAGCATGTAAATCCATAACCATAACTCTAGTCGCACCTGCTGCTTCTAGAAGTGTAGCTACTAATTTTGAAGTAATCGGTTGACGTGGCTTAGTCTTGCGATCTTGCCTAGCATAGCCATAATAAGGTATAACAGCACATATTGTTTTAGCATCCGCTCTTTTTAAAGCATCAATCATTACTAAAAGTTCCATAATGTTTTCATTAACATTCGGTGATGAAGTAGGTTGTACAACATAACAATGACTTCCTCGAACACTTTCGAATTCATCAATCATAATCTCGCCATCAGCAAATCTTTTAATACTACTTGCACTTACTTCAATTCCTAAATGCTTTGCAATTTCTAAGCCTAGCTTCGGATTAGCTGATAATGTAAATAATTTCAATTCTCTCATCATTTCTTCTCCTTATAATAACCTTGTTTTATCGTTTCACGAACTCTTCCAATTGCCAAATCATACTCACAAGTATCTTGTGTCAAAGTAGTTCCCGCAGCAATTTTACTATTTTTACCAACTTTTAAAGGAGCAATTAAGTTAACATTGCTACCGATAAAAGCATCATCTTCAATTACTGTATGATATTTATTTTTACCATCGTAATTCACCGTAATAACTCCACAACCAACATTAACATTATTACCGATAGTTGCATCACCTAAATAAGCTAAATGCGCACACTTACTATTATTACCCATAACTACTTTTTTTAACTCAACAAAATTACCAATTCGACAATCACTACCAACATTTGAATTTAGGCGCACATGAGCAAAAGGTCCTATTGTCGTACGATCTCCAATAGTAGAATTTTCAATATGTGATGACCTTATCGTAACATCTTCACCAATTTTTGATTTACCTAAAATTGTCGTATTTGGATAAATAATTGTTCCACATCCTATTTCAACATCAACACCTATTAAAGTATTTTCAGGATCAACGATATACACTCCTCTTTGCATCCACTTTTGATTAACTTTTTCACGCACTAGCTTGTTAACATAAGCAAGCGTTTCTAAATCATTAACACCTATACTATCATTATTATCGTCAATTGGAATTGCTCCTATTACTAATTCATGTTTATTAAAAATTTCTACTAAATCAGTAATATAATATTCATTCGAATTATTCTCATTTTTTAATTCATCAATTAATTCAAAAAGCCTTTTATTATTAAAGCAAAAAGTAGAAATATTTACTTCATCGACATTTTCTTCTTCTTTGCTCAAATCTTTTTGCTCAACAATTTTCACAACTTGTTGATTTTTCTTGATAACACGACCATATCCAAAAGGATTCTCTAACTTTGCGGTCATCAATGTCATATCACAATTATGTTTAATGTGATAATTAATCAAACTCTTAAGCGACTTAGAACTAATTAAAGGCTGATCACCAGCTAAAACAAGTGTTAAGCCTTCTTCACCGGCTAACAAATCTTTTGCTTGCATAACAGCATGACCTGTTCCAAGTGTTTTATCTTGAATAACATAGTCGCTATAATCAACAAAACGTAAAACTTCCATTCTCTGAGAATGAACAATAGGAATAATATTTGTAACTCCAGCTTTCTTTAAACTCTCACCAACACATTGAATCATTGGCTTTTCAATAACATCAAAAAGAACTTTCGGCTTACTAGACTTCATTCGTGTCCCTTGTCCAGCCGCTAAAATTAAACCATTTATTTTCATATAATCACCATTACAATTATAACAAAAAAAAACTGTTTAATAAACAGTTTTCTATTGAATATCCATTTTTTGAGCTTCATATTCCTTCAAGATGGCATCTTCAAACATTTTTCTAGTTTCAGGATTAATAGGATGACACGTATCTCTAAACTCACCGCTAGCTAGCTTTACAGATGGCATTGCAATAAACATTCCATCTTCTCCTTCAATAATTCTTAAATCTCTTACTACAAAGCAATCATCTAAAACAGCAACAGCTACTCCTCTCATTCTAGAATTTTCTCTTTCAATAATCTTTACCTTAACTGATGTTATTTCCATAAAACCCTCCATTTAACTTTTACGTAATTTTTATAAATTATAACACTATTATTTCAATAGTGCAAGTTTTCACAATCATTTACATATCTTTTTACGATTTTGTCAATAAACTTGATATTCTCGAATTCATACCACTCAACATTCATCTGATTATTAAACCACGTATATTGTTTTTTAGCATATCGTCTGGAATTGCGTTTTATTACATTTTTTAATGTTTCTAAATCGATTTCTCCTTTATAATAAGCGCTAAATTCTTTATAACCAATCGCTTGCATTGAATTCAAACTAAATCCATACCCCTTCTTTAATAAAGAGGCAACTTCTTTTTCAAGTCCTAAGGTAAACATTTTTTCTACACGAGCATTAATTCTTTCATATAAAACTTCTCGTTTAGTAGTTAACCCGATAATTAACGGATCATACAAAAGACGATCTACTTGCTTTTCTTTTTTTATCGAAAGCGCACGCTCGAGACGCTTACGGTTATTAACATGGATTTTAGCTGCTTTAACAGGATTTTTTTCGTTCAACATCGCTTTTAGCTGCTCATTAGAATAATTAGTAAAATCTTTTGTTTCTTCTTCACCAAATTCATAATTATATAAAAGTGCTTTTAGATAGAACCCACTTCCTCCAACTACAATTGCAAGTTTTCCTCTACGATGTATATCTGAAATTTTTTGTCTAGCATATTTTTGAAAAAGCATGACATTAAATTCTTCATCTGGATTTAAAAAAGAGACTAGATGATGCCTTACATCTTTTAACTCTTCATTAGTTGGCTTAGCAGTACCGATGTTTAAATATTTATAGACAGCAAAAGCATCAGCATTCACAATCTCACCATTATAATGCTTAGCTAGCTTTAAACTTAATGCCGTTTTACCAACACCAGTTGGCCCTACAATACAAATTAATTTTATATTTTCCATACTAAACCTACTAATTTTTTAACATGTTTATGCAGTAGTTTAATAATCGGTCCAACAGCTAATGCAGCAACTACTGTACCTAGTTTAATGTAGCCGAATTCACCTAAAAATAACAATGATAAAATTAGTGATAAAATTACTAAACTAATATCAAAAAGTAATTTTACACGTGCAAAAGGAAGCATAAATTTTTGACTAATAACTTGCATAATACCTTCAGCATGCGTATAGCACAAATTAATTTCAATAATAAAAATCACTGCAAAAGCAATCAAAAATAAACCAACAACAAAATAAAGAACTTGTACTAAGAAAAATTCCGTGCTAAAGTTACGCAATAAATATAGAGATAAATCTGTAAAATACCCAAAAGCAAATGCTAATGGTATTTGTAAAAATTGATTTTTAGGAAAATTACGACGTAACATGATGACTTGCATTAGCGTATAAAATAAACTAAAAGCAATGACTGCTTCTCCTGCACTAAGACCATCAATTATCGCACTAATCGTCATTGGTAAAGAGGTCACAGCACTGATACCAAAATCTGCTTTTACACTAAATGCAATACCTAAACTTAGAATAAATAGTCCAATTAAAAACCCAACAATTTTTTTTATCATTACATAATCCTCATAAACATTTTCTCAATATTTTCTTTACTATACACAATAACAGTCGGTCTTTTGTGTGGACAATGATAAGGATCATCACAAGCAAATAAATCATCTAATAACTTTTCCATAGCAGTTAGTGATAAACGATCATTAGCTTTAATAGAACTACGACAACTAATTGTTTCAATAATATCATCTAATAAATCCAACAGTGTAATTTTTTGATTATTCAATAACGATTCTAAAATAATACTAACGATTTCTTCTTCAAAATCTTTAATAATCCAAGTTGGTACTTCTCGAACGACAAAAGCGTTGACACCAAATGTTTCAATTCCAATACCTAACTCTCGCACTTCATCTAATTTTTTAACAAGCTTCTCATATTCGTGAAGAGGATATTCTAAAGTAATTGGCATTAACAAATCTGTTTTATAAACTTCTTCTTCATTAAATGATTTACGTAATTTTTCATAATTAATACGCTCTTGTGCTGCATGTTGGTCAATAATATAAAAACCTTCATCGTTTTGCGCTAAAATATAAGTACCATATAATTGTCCAATTACATTCAAAAATTTTTGTGAAGGTTGACTAATCACAATATTTTCTTCTGTTGTAGTATCTACTTCTGATACTTTTTCAAAGATTCTTTCTAACGGAAGTTGCTCAAATGTTATTTTTTCATCGTAATCACTAGCTACTCTTACTTCGTGCGTATAACTTGATAAATGCTTTGATACTTCATTAACTAGTAAATCTTTCAATGCTGTACTCATACTAAACTTGATTTCTGTTTTATGTGGATGAATATTAACATCAATTAAAGACGGATCACACTTAATATTAATTACTGCCAAAGGGAAGCGTGAACTAGGTATATAATTGTGATAAACTTTAATTAAAGCTTTTGTCAAATAAGTACTTTGAATATATCTCCCATTTACAAAAATATTAATATATTTACGACTAGCTCTTTGCATCTGTGTTTTAGAAATATACATTTCAATTTCATAGTTTTGATTATTAAATTGCAAATAATCCATTAGTTTAGCAGTATTTGAACCATATACTTCACTAATTGTTTTTAACTGTGATTCAGAAATTGAAGTTTTAATCAATTCCTTATCATCATTAATCAATAAAAAACTAATATTTGGATATGCTAGAGCAATTCTTGTTACAAAATCAGAAATTTTTGCTAGCTCTGTATAAAGATTAACAATATATTTTAAACGCGCAGGAGTATTATAAAAAAGATTCTTAACTTCTACAATTGTCCCTTTACGAAAAGTAGTTGACGTTATTTCCCCAACTACTCCTGCATTAGCAAATAATTTTGTACTATTAGTTCCATCACAACTACTAATGATAATCTCACTAACAGCAGCAATGGCCGCTAAAGCTTCACCTCTAAAACCTAAAGTAGTAATAGTATTTAAATCACTTTCATCATACACCTTGCTACTAGCATGTCTTAGCAAACACTTTTCAACATCACTTCTTGACATCCCTAAACCATTATCAACTACTTTAATCAATCCCATTCCACTTTCGATAAGTTCAATTCTAATAGATGTTGCTTCAGCATCAATACTATTCTCAATCAATTCTTTAACGACTGAAAGTGGACTTTCAACTACTTCACCAGCTGCTATTAAGCTAGCTAACTTCTCATTCATCACTTTTATCTTACGCATTACTTACCTCAGCTTTCTCACAAGTTCTTCAACTAATAATAACGCTTCCATCGGCGTCAAGTTATGCGGATTAACCGTCTTTAAAATATCATCAACTTGACTTGGAAGACGAACGTATTCTTTAACAACACTACGGGCATGCTCTTTTTCATAAAATTTTAACAACTCATTGGCATTTTTTATAATCTCTTCATCTAATCCTGCTAACTTAGCAACATAAATACCATAGCTATCCGAGGCAGCACCAGAAACTATTTTATGAGTAAAAACTACATTATCTCCTTCTTCTAAACAATCGGCATTCACATTAAAAATCCCCTTATTGTCTGCTAGAGATGTCAATTCATGATAATGTGTTGAAAACATTGTTTTTGCTTGCAAGTGTTGATTAATATAAGAAACAATACTACTAGCAATACTCATACCATCAAATGTAGAAGTACCTCTTCCTAATTCATCAAAAATAATCAAACTATTAGATGTTGCATTTTGAATAGCATAATTTGCTTCTGACATTTCTACCATAAATGTTGATTGCCCAGAAGTAATATCATCACTTGCACCAATTCTCGTGTAAATGCCATCAAATAAAGGTATATTACAAGTAGAAGCAGCAACATAACAACCTATTTGTGCCATAATTGATGTTAAAGCCATTTGACGCATATAAGTTGACTTCCCACTCATATTAGGACCAGTAATAATCATAATACAATCATCTGCTGTAAATTTGAGATCATTTTCCACAAAATCAATTCCTTGAATATTTTCAATAACAGGATGCTTGCTATCAATTATTTCTATCACATTACTTTCATTAAATTCAGGCTTGACTAAATTATGTCGTTCACTAGCAATAGCAAATGCACAAAAAACATCTAATCTAGCAACTTCAGCTGCACTACTTTGAATTTTACTAATTTCTAGTTGTAAAATTTCTTTTAATTGATTAAATAATTCAAGCTCTAACTTTATCTTTTTTTCTTCTGCATTTAAAATAAGTTCCTCTTGCTCTTTTAACTCTGTTGTAATAAAGCGCTCTCCATTAGCTAATGTCTGCTTTCTTTCATAACCATACTCTTCTTTAATCAATCCTAAGTTACTATTACTAATTTCAATGAAGTAACCAAAAACACGATTGTATTTTATCTTCAAATTTTTAATATTTGTCTTTTGTCGTTCTTTTTGCTCTAATTCGAGTAAATATGTTGTTACATTAGAAGAAATATTACGATATTCGTCTAAGTTACTATTATAACCATCTTTAAAAATCATGCCATCTTTAGCAGTAACTGGGCATTCTTCTAATAAAGCATTATCTAATAACTTATATAGTTGTTTAAAATCAAATATTTGATGTGGATAATTTATATCATCTAAAATTTCTTTGATTTCTATTAAAGAAAAGAGTGAATTTTTTAACCACGAAACTTCACGGGGGTTAACACTACTAAGAGCAATTTTTGCACAAATTCTTTCTAAATCATATACCTTTTTCAAAAGCTCCACAAGTGAATCACGCTCTAAATAGTTATCAGTTAAATTTTTTATGTAAGCTTGTCTTTCTAAAATTTTTGTCAAATCATACAATGGGTTTTCAATCCATGATTTCAACATTCTAAATCCCATTGATGTTTTCGTATAATCTAGAAATCCTAACAAACTACCTTCTTTATTATTTGTACGCAAAGTTTGTGTTAGTTCTAAATTTTTCTTCGTTGCATAATCTAATTTCATCGTCTTGTCTTGTTCGTGATAAACCGCTTTTTGCAAATGCATCAAGCTCTGTTTTTGTGTATCTTCTAAATAATGAATCATCATTTTGAAAACAGGTGTAATTTCTTTTACTAAATGTGTATATGAAGAAACATCTTCTTTTTCTGAAAAAACAGTTTGCATAACTTGAAGCTTATCTAAAAAAGGAATTTTTTCATTTACTACAACTTCTAAAACATTATAGCTGTGAATTAAGTTTACTACTTCACTACTATTTTGATAACTTCCCATTGTAATTTTACCAGTCGACAGATCAATAGTACAAAGTTCAAACCCAAAAATTGTTCGCTGTAATCCCATAATATGATTACTCGTTTTTTCTTCCATTGAAACTAAAGTTCCCGGTGTAACAACACGGATAACTTCACGTTTTACTAAACGTTTCTTGCTAGGTGGTTCTAGTTGTTCGCAAATAGCAACTTTATATCCTTTTTCTACGAGCTTGTTAATATAGGTATTAACAGTATGGGCAGGAACACCACACATAGGAACCCTTTCTTCTAGGCCAGCACTTTTTTTTGTCATCGCAATTTCTAAAATTGAAGCAGCTAAGAAAGAGTCTTCAAAAAACATCTCATAAAACTCACCTAAACGAAAAAAAACAATTGCATCTTGGTATTGCTTTTTAATATTGGCATATTGTTGCATCATCGGTGTTAATTTTTTAATATCTATTTTTGCTAATTCCATCTTCTCACCACACTTTTATCAATAATTTTATTATATCGTGTTTAATACATAAAATCTAGTCCTCGACTATGTATATTTAATTTTGTGTGGTATAATTATTCCAAACTAACTTTGGAGGGATGAAGATGAGTTTATCAAAAAGAATACAAAATTTACAAGAGTCACCTATTAGAAAATTAGCTCCAATTGCTGAAAATGCTAAAAAACAAGGTAAAAACGTTTATCATTTAAATATCGGACAACCCGATATCAAAACACCAGCAGAATTTTTAACTACTATTCATTCATTCGATGAAAAAATTATTAAATATTCATTTTCACATGGTGAAGCATCTTTATTAACAGCAATTAGTAATTATTATAAAACTTATGATATTGATTATAAACCAGAAGATATTTTAGTAACAACAGGTGGGAGTGAAGCATTGTTGTTTGCAATGATAGCTCTTTGTGATCCAGGAGATAATATTATTGTTCCTGAACCATTTTATACTAATTATAATAGCTTCGCCACTTCTATTAATGTCGAAATTAAACCAATCACAACATATGCTGATAATGGATTTCATTTACCTAATAAAGCAACAATAAAAAAACAGATTGATAGTAAAACAAAAGCTATTTTATTCTCTAATCCTGGAAATCCTACTGGAGTTGTTTATACAAGTGAAGAAATTGTAATGCTTAAAGAACTAAGTCAAGAGCATGATCTTTTCTTAATTAGCGATGAAGTTTACCGTGAATTTGTTTATGATAATCAAAACTATATTAGTCTTGGAACGTTAACAGATATTGAAAACCGCGTTATTATTGTTGATAGTGTTTCTAAACGTTATAGTGCATGTGGAGCAAGAATAGGTTGTATTGCTTCTAAAAACCGTGAACTAATGCAAAGTGTTTTAAAGTTAGCTCAAGGAAGACTTTGTGTAGCTACTTTAGAGCAACTAGCAGCAGCTAAATTGTATGAAACACCATCTTCATACTTAGATGAAGTTAAAGATGAATATGAAAAAAGACGTAATATTGTCTTTGAAACTATTAGTAAAATTGATGGAGTTATTTGCAAGAAACCAGCAGGAGCATTTTATATAATTGCTAAATTACCTATTGAAGATGCTGAAGATTTTACTATTTGGCTATTAGAAAATTTTGCAATTGATAATGAAACTATTATGTTAGCACCCGCTGAAGGATTTTATGCAACTCCAAATACTGGAATAGATGAAATTAGAATAGCATACATTTTAAATGAGCAAGCTTTAATTAAAGCTATGAATATTTTTGAAAAAGGGTTAAAAGAATATATAAACCAAAAAAGAGATTAATATTTATCTCTTTTTTTATTGCCATACTTTTTTATTTATGTTATAATTATATAGCATTATAAGATGATGTATGCGCTCGTAGCTCAACTGGATAGAGTGCTTGACTACGGATCAAGAGGTTAGGGGTTCGATTCCTCTCGAGCGCGCCATTTAAGAAAGTCAAACTACTAAAAATAAACAGTAGTTTTGATTATAAATCTTATATTTAGTTTTCAAGGATTAATGCGTTAGTAGATTCTTAGCTAAAGGTGTGAGTATTGAAAACTGAATTTACCAGAGCTTATGGCTCTGTTTTTATGCGTGTCATAAAGTTTTATAATACTCATCAAATATATAATAACAAAGAAAAAACACTTTTGTAAGTGTTT
>CAZQIG010000006.1:0-97651 GCA_964593055.1 uncultured Erysipelotrichia bacterium | reverse complement strand
AAAATAAAAAAGAGCTATCACTCCTTAATAGTTCATGTGTGTATTAATGATATAGCTAATTCAACATATATCAACTCATAATAAAAATGGCTTTATTTAGCCATTTTCTGTTGTTTTAGTACGGGTGAAGGGTAGATAATATATGTAATTAATAACGTAATAAAGCCATTTGCGACCATTTATTTCACTCAAAACCATTCAGAATATATCACTTATTTTTATTTTGGGCATTTCTTGGGCAACGAAAACTCCTCAATTTGAGGAGTTAATCATCTATGCTAAACACTAGTTTATCTTCAAATACTTCTAATTGATATTTCTTGGTTTCTTCTGAAATGTCTTTATAAGTTGCAGAATAAGAATAAATCTCTCCAACTTCTAATTCATACCCTAGCAATTGCTCGACAATATAAATACTATCTTCGTAGTTGTTGTAATAGATAAGGGTATCATTCACACTGTTAAATTCACTTTCAAAAAAGCTTGGAAGAGGTACATCAATCAACAATCCATCCTCATCATCTGTTCCATACCAATGAACATTTATTATTTCATCAATTGTAATGTCACCATTTTCTTCAATATGAATAACTAACAAATCTTCATTACATTTATATACACCAGCATTAACATATATTTCACTACCATCTTCTACAACAAATGTCTGATTATAATAAAATATAAAGTCATTTTTTAATGCTTCTATATTTTCTTCGTTTTTTAGCTCGTATGTTTCACTTACAGCTTCCCAATCTACTTTGCGAGCATCATAAGATAATGTACATTCATTTGTATAATTTTCATTATACATAATTTTTGATGTATCATAAATAATCTCATCTTGATATCTGAAATAATCCAAATAAAATATATAACAAATCACGAAAATTAAAAGAAAGGTCAGAAATGAGCACATCCAAAAAATAATTTTTTTCTTTTTCCAAAAAATTATCATTAAAACCATCAAAATCAATAATCCGAATAAAACAATAATATCCATAGTGTACCCTCCTTCATTATTTTTTAACTCTTACATACGTGAATGAAGCAACTTCTAATGATGAATTAAATTTTGTCATATCTACCCACATATCCTTAGAAGTCCAACCATCCGAAATTCTAAAAAAAGTATATGACGGATCAATTCCAGCTATGGATTTTTTGTAAATGCGATACCCATCAACAACAACTGTGTGACCTCCATAATATCCATTGTTCATATTCATCAAAATAGGTCTACTGGCAAGTTCTCTTTTTAACGCACTCACACTCCAAGTGTAAATGTTAAAAGCATCTGTTTTTTTATAATTTGCATTCTTAAAGGCTGCCTCAGCATAGTTATCAATATAGTTCGGACTAACCCCACCTTTGTTATAATCATAGTACTTTTTACCGTTTGACCTCTTTATATGTTTTATATTATTATAATTAGTTTTAGTGTTATTGCTGAAAGATCCCGAACTGTATCCCTTGGATCTATAAAAAGACATCAGCCTTGCAATAGATGCGGGCACACAATTACCCTTATCAGTACTACTCAAACTCTTTTGTGTAACATTAGACACATTACCAGCATACTTTGAGCTGCTGAAATATATTTTGCCTCCTCTATACTTGTCTTTAGCATAATCGTAAGGATTATATATGCCTGTATTTAAATATCTACTGCTGCTATTTTTTTCTTGACCAGCATAGCTTTTCTCCGAAATGCTCAACACTTCATTCTCATATATCACTATGCCATATAATAAATTATTATTAATCTGTTGAATAGTCTCGGTTGTTTCTAAATCATTTTCTAAAATATTCTTATTTAAACTATTAACATCTAATGTGTTTTTATATTCTTCCTCAGATATTTTACTATCATTCAAAAAATATTTCCCCTTACTTACAAACAATAAACTGTTTGTGTCAACAAAAACAATCTTATCAGCATTTTTGAGTTTGTTGTTTTTATAGTTAGATTTATCTAATGTGAACATTAAAGTTAAGTTCGTATCAATATATCTTGATACTATTATATAACCCTTTTCATCAATTCCTTTTAACTCGAATTCGTATAAGTCAGCAAATACTTCCTCATTGACATCATATACTTCATTTAATAACGTTACTTTTACTAAGTCATTGTTTTCAGGTTTATTAAATAAATCGTACTTTTCATTAATCTCTTCTTCATCAATATATTTCAATTGTATATTATAGATAACAAGGTTTTTTACAATTTCTTTATCCTCTACACTTAGTAGTGAAACACTTTCTCTTTCTTGGACTGTATTGCTTTTCCTAGTATTCTTAAAATCAATTCCATCATCCAAAGTAGTTTCATCAAATGCCCCAACAGAAAGATTGATTAACTCATTCTTATCATATTCTTCTACGTATGTATTAAAGTTTAAATTTTCTAAATCATTTAATACGTCTTGATCAATAGATATTTCGTTAACATCATTGTCTTCATACGCACTTATTTCTTTATCCACAGTTTCAAATATCACAAATGGAGATAAAATAACAAAAATACTTAATATTAATTTTTTCATAATAACTCCTCCTATGTTGTAATTTGTATTGTGATTAGACTTTTTATCCTCCTTTATTGGCTTCACAATACTTCTTGTAATTAGTATACCATAAATTGTTCAACATAAAAAAAGAGAGCAATTCTTAATAATTCATGAACTATTAAGGATATCACTACTCCAACATATATCAGCATAATAAAAACGGCTAAATAAAGCCGTTTTTTGTCGTTTTGGTACCAGTCGTGGGAATCCATCGGCACGGATAAATGTGCAGACTGGCAGTGTATTGATAAGAATTTAATAAATAGACACATCTTGCGTGCTATTCATTAATTACATGATAACATACTTATCTATCTGTAGCAAGAAATATCACAATAATTCGATAAAATTAAATACTCATTTTGATTTCACAGCTTGTTTCTATATATATTCTTATGTTTAAATACTAATGCTCGAACTTTTTAGTTCGACCACTTTTTACGTTTATTACACTATAAAACCTCTACCTACTACTCTTAGTTTTTATAGTGTAATAAATCATGAACTTAGCTTCTACTTTATTTTAATAAGTTCATATTATTTGCACTTTTTTATTCTGATAAAAATTCTTCAAGTAAGAAAAGAAACTTACTTTCTTTTCTAAAAAAACTGATTCAATAGCTTATATATCTTATGGCGTAACAAAAACGCTAATAAAATATCAAAGGCAAAAACTACTACTAAAAAACTAAATTCATACTCCATTAAACTGTTCTGATATATTCCTCTAATCATTTCAAATAATGCAGTATAAGGATTCAGTAAAAATATATATTGAAGTAGTTTTGGAAGTAAATATAAAGGGATAACTGAGCTACCTGTCAGAAAGATGATGGAACTTAATTTAGCAACCGTCATAAAAGTTTTTTTTGCACGTGTCAAAGACGTAAGATATATTCCTAAAACAATTGACAAGACACTTGTACAAGTAATTAACAAATAAATGTATAGGTTATTGTTTAAAAATATTGCAACTGCTAACATTTGAAAAATTGTCAAAATGATTATTTGCAATCCATAGTTGAAAAATATCATAACATGAGGATTTGTTTTCGATAATTCAATATCAAACAGTTTATAATTACTCTCCAATATATAATATCTGTAATTAATGCCTATTATAAGATCAGCTTGAATGTATCCTGTAATAAATCCAAAAGATAAATAAGAAAGTGGTTCAGATGATAAATTTTTTAAAAAGAATAAATAAGGTACTATAAAAATTACAGGTCGAACTATCATACTTATTTCACTTGAAAAACTACTCTTAAACATTTTATAGTAGTATTTAATCATTTCTTTTTTACACCCCTTACTAAAAACATTGTAATTACAATCATCACAAATGCTACGATAAAAAACTCATAATGGAATTTGCCACTATCAACAAATTTTGAGATATAAGAAAACATATTTGCTTTAGAAAAATAGATCAAAATTGCTGGCATCACAACAATTGGATAGGTAGTTCCTGATAAAATCTTTACGATATCCATAGTTAAGTTTATTTGGTGAAAAATATTAGGTTTTCTCAAAAATATTGCAAAACTCAAAATTGAATACATAATAATTACAATAAACAACATCAATAAAACATAAAAAAGCATTATCAGATCAGGAATTGCTAAAAATAATACGCTATAAAGTGCATATTGCATAAAAAATGAAGGTAAAAATACTATAAATAATGAGATACTATATTTAATAGCAAATACAAGTAAACCTGTTTTAGATATTAAGACATCATATATTTTATTATATTGTAAAAAATTCATTGTGAAAAAAATCATTTCAAATATTACTGATACAAATAAACCATATAATGATATCTTTGTTAAAATATTAATATCATATGTGGAATTATATTCATTAATTAAAACAACTATTGGAAAAATACCCAAAATAATATTAATTATATTTATTTTTAAAAGACCTTTTTTATATTTTAGTAAAGATTTGACTAACAATAAAATCATTGTCTTCACACTCCAATATTGTATAAAGATCAGAAAGCCTAAAATTGCGTGTCACAGTCTCAACTATTCCTTGAAGTTTTAAACTCTCAATATTGCCAAAATAATAAACATTGTATGTTATACCGTCATAAAAAACAAAGGCTTTTTCATCTTTAAGATTAGGCTCTTGATTACATTTTATTAAATGAAATTCCTTTTCTAAAACTACTAATATCTCTTCAATATATTTATCAAAAATTATCTTTCCTTCTTTTAGAAAAATAATTCTTGATGCAACTTCTAATACTTCGTCCATATCATGAGAGCATAATATTAAAGTATGCTTATCATCTCTATACGAACTGTTAATCACATTGATTATTTCTGTTTTGCTATGCGGATCAAATCCACTTGTAGGCTCGTCTAGAATTACTAAATCAGTATCTAATATTAGTGTTTTAGCAATATTAACTCTCTGTTTATATCCAGTAGACAGTGAACCAACAGTTGCATCAATATATTTTTGTATTCCAACTTGTATTAAATATTTTTGAATAAAATCATCGCTAACATTCTTTTTATACAAGTGAGCAAACAATTTCAAATTATCTAACACAGTTAAATCATCATATAATTGATTACTATTAAAAACTACAGAAATACTATCGTAAGTATTAAATTTATCAGTATATTGTGGTTTTAATAACTTAGCAATTAACTTAACTAAAGTTGTTTTCCCTGCACCATTATGACCTAAAAGTGCAACCTTTTCACCATTTTTGATATCTAAATCCAAATTTTCAAAAATATTTTTTTCTTCGTAAGCAAATGTCATATTCTTAATTTTTATCATTTCACAACCCCTAATCAATTAAATTCGTTGTAATAAAGTTTTTATATCGCAAAATTTTTAATATTTTTTGTACATCTTCATAGTCTACATCATAACATTTTTGCATTAAATAATAAAGTATTTCTAAATCATCTCTCCATCCCTCTCTGCAATAATCTAGAACTGCTCCTAATACATTACTTATTTTTAAAACACTTTTCATTTCGCAGTCATATAGATACGAAACAAAATCATATCTAATTATGTATCTTGAATTGAGTTTGTATTTTGCTTTTTTATTTTTTAAATCAATATATCCATCATAAAGAACTTTATTAAAATCAACTGTTTCAAAATTAAAAACTTCATTATTTTTAGACAAAATTATCAAAAAAATATATTTAAAATACTTATCAATCAAAGAGATATCGTTAATATCATCTACATGAATATAATCCCAGTCAGAGGATAAACCAAAATACGGATGAATGTATCCATTAGGCTTAAACACAATCATTGATTGACTATTAATTAATTTATTTACATGATATTTAAGTTGCTGATTATTCATTACTTCAGTACATACATTAATATTATATTTATTATTACCGTGAGTCGATTTAACAGCATTAATAATATCATTATCAAATATTTCATTTCCTATATAACAGTTCTTGGTAATTTTAATTGTATTTACATTCAAATTATTGCACATGTTTAATACTTCAGATTCAAGCATAGAAACATTTTTACTCGTTACAGTAAATTGAACCCCAACTTCTATACCATTGATATTAGCACAATTAATAATTTGCATATTATTTTTATATAGTCCAGTTGAACTTCTTATATTATCATGATATTGTTCATTACCATCAAGACTTAAATGTATTGAAATTGGCTTATATTTTTCTAAAACATTAATAATTTTTGAAACACTAGTACCATTACTACTAATACTATATTTTAAACTGTTTTTCTTACACAAAGAAATATATTCCTTTAATTTAGGATGTATCGTTGGCTCTCCACCTGTAATATGGAGTAGTAAATCTGTTTCTTTCAATATATCAAGTATTCTTTCAAATATCTTGTTATTCATTAAATAACTTTCTGACTTTATATTATAGCAAAAGTCACAATTCAAATTACACAATAATGTTATTTCACAAAAAACCATATAATCCCCTTTTCTTTAACTTTAGCACATGCTTTTCACACATTATATCTAAGTGCTTAATCTATATTACTTAAACTGTTTAATAAACACTTGTACTTGTTCCTGAACAATGACTAGTTCCACCAGATGGAATATCAGGACTTATTTCTACTACTTCTAAAACTTCAGGAGTAATTTCAATCTTTAAATCAGATATTAATTTTTCTATTTCTTTATCAATTTTTTTATTATTCATAATTAATCATCCCTTCAACATTCTTCTTAATTGACATAACAAGGAAAAGCATGTGACAAAATTAGAAAAGGTTCGGATATTTTTTTGATAAATGCTCGTAAAATTCGCACATATATTTGTCAATACCATTAATTTTACTCGTTTCTAAGAATGCTCTACTTCTACAACCACTCATACAAAGTTTTGAATATTTACAATTATCATATTCTTCACAAACATAATTATGTTCTCTATCCAAAAGACTTCTAAAAATTTTTAAGAGATTGTCTTTAGGGTATTTTCCTAAAATAAATTCATCACTCTCGTATTTCGTAAGTGTCGGACAAACATAAGCTTCGAATTCAGGTGAGAAATAAATCATGCTTTCAAATACTCCACACCTTGTATTTGTTCCAAGGTTTATATTATTAATTGTCTCAAAATCAAGCTTCTTATATGCTTCAAATTGTGCATCTAAGATTTCATTTTTATCAATTTCTGCAGTAGATGTTAACTTACCATTGCCAGCCTGTACTATTGGAGCAATTACTACTGACTCAGCCCCCAATATATCATTTGCATATTTCGCAATTTCTACAATTTCACCTATATTTTCTTCATGTATAGTAACATTAATACGTAAATCAATATCTATATCTTTGATTACTTTTAAATTATCAACTACTACTTCATAAGCTTTTTCTGTTTTTCTAAAGTTATTGTAAACCTCAGGATTTATACTATCTATACTTGAAATTATGCTTGATAGTCTACATTCTTTTTCTAAAAAAAGTAAAAATTTTTCATCTAATAATAATCCATTTGTATAAAGATTTATAAACATACCATACTTCGTAAAAAGAAGTAAAATATCTCTAATTTGTGGATGTAGAGTTGCTTCTCCTCCAGTAACATCTACAAAACAAACTCCTAATTCATGTGCTTCCATTAATAATTTTTCTAAAATATTTAAATCCAGATACTTATTATCTTGATTGCGTTCATTATAGCAATGGATACACTTCATATTACAATCATTTGTGACTTCAAAAAATATTCTTGAAATACCCACATGGCTATCATATTTTTTGATTTGATATTGATCATAAACTAATTCCTCAGTTTCAATTAAAATTTCTTTATCAATCATTTCATTAATCTCTTCAAGAAATTTAGCACTCACCATATCGCTTCTTTGTACTAATTCATTAATAATTTTTTTATAATCATTATTTGTCAGTAAAAAAATTAAAATTTTATAAAAAGATTTATTTATTTTATAAGTATAATTGTAATTTTTTTTGATAATGTTTAAAACAGCACTATCTTCTCCTTCAATTAGCTGTGCCCTCTTGTTTAATCTTAAGTTCATTTTCTCACCATCCATCAGTTATTTATTATTTATTGAACTTATGAACATATCAAATCCAAGTATTGGTGAAGTTGTTCTCACGATGTTTATCATTTCTTTTGATAATAATTCATAGTTTTTTTCAAAAAAACTAAAATCAAAGTCTTTATTATCCATCAATTTTTTTATAAACTCATATATAGGAATTCTAACCCCATGCATTGATTCAATCGCAAAATTATTATCATTAAATAAATTTACAATGCTTTTCTCATTATATTGATGACACCTTGCATTATCAATCTGTTTGATCTCAATTTTGTTTAACGTTTCGATTGCAAGATTCAAATAACCATTATTTATGATTTTTACTAACACATCAATATATTCATTATCACCTAGAAGTACATAGTATGTATTTTCAAGCATCGGTTCCTTACTACACACTCTATACTTTAAATATTCTACACCTTTAATCGAAACTTTTTCTGCTCTTAATGCAGGATATAAAATTCTTTCACCATCTAAATATCCAAAACTAGAATTCAAAGCCATATCCCAATTACTAGTAAGCGATACAAAAGATCCTCCTTTTTTTAAAACTCTAGAAATTTCTTGCATGCACTTGTTCGCATCTTTTGAAAATTCAATAAAATGTGAAGCAATTACACAATCAAATACATTATCTTCAAAAGGTAGATTCTCACCCCTCGCATGCACGACTTCAATATTCTTTTTTTCAAATTCCAAAATATTTTTTTTAGCAATTTTTTGTAACTCTTTTGAAAAATCTACTGAATAAACCTTTTTGGCAATATCACAAACACTGATTGAAGGATATCCTGAACCTGATCCTATATCAAGTACTACTGGATTTATCCCACACTTTGATATTTTATCTTTATATAGTTCGATGAATACTTTTTTTTGCCAATTTATCGGTTCTTGTGGAGTTAGTGGTCTAAAAATTCCTTTCGAATTATCTAAATACATTTTGTTCCATTTTTTATCATGCACCATTTTATCATATGTAGTTTCAGATGATGTTAAAATTCTAGTTTTATTATGATTATCTAACCAATCAGCTAATATATTTTGCATATTTCCTCCCTATTTAATAATCATATTTTCATTAATATTACAGTTTATCGGCTTATTGTTTATTCCACCGTTTACATATGAGGTACATAACCCTTTTCTTGTACAATTTTTCTTCAATTTACACTTTGAACAATAATTATCTTCACTTCTTCCATTTCTAATAATCTGGATTTTTTCGCCATGCCAAACTTTAGCAAAACTATCTTTTCTTATATTTCCTAAATGAAATTCCTCATCGACCAAAAAATGACATGGATATATATTTCCTGACTCATCAATATGTAGCCTTGCTCTTCCTGCAGCACAATAAGTGCGGTCTTGTTTTTTACCAAATTTTAGCATGTACTCTGCTAATAACTCTATTTCATAAGCATGACCTAACAACAATGCTAGATGGATAGAATTAGATAGATCTCTCAAATCATAATAAGCTTTCAGTAAATCATGTTTGGGAACAGTTTCTTTCTTCTCAGCTCTTCCAATAGGTATTATAGGTTGTGTAACAAATGTTACAATATTTTTATAGTTTAAAAGTAATTCTATCATTTCTCTCAAATACTGAATATTTTTAGTTGATACAACACAACTCACTCTAGTTGCTATATTAAGTTCTTCTGTTTTTTCAAAGAATCTGATAACGTTTTGAAATGAACCTTTTAGTCCAACAATATTATCATGAGTTTCACTATCGTGACCATGAAGACTGACTTGTAATACATCATTTTCATCAAACAATTCCTTTACAGTTTTTAAGACGCTTTCATTTACCACAGTTCCATTTGTTAATAACCTAACCCTAATATGATTTTCCTTCAATCTTTTCAATATGTATGTAAGTTCCGAATGTAAAAAAGGCTCACCTCCTTCAATTTGAACTTCTAATACATTATTTTTATGAATATCATTGATAACTTTATCAATTTCATTTCTACTTAATTCATCAACTTTTTTTTCAATAGCAGAAGAATAACAAAACTTGCATTTTAAATTGCATTTTTTTGTGATGTGCCATTCAATTTTTACAGGTGTATTTAAGGCTTGACTTCCATTTATACAAGTATTATCCTCTATCATTCTGACAAAGTTTTCTTTAGATATTTTATTTTTTCTTTCATACTTGGAATTATTATTTACTCTTAAATATTCTTGTGTATACCATTCAATTTCTCTTTTCATACTTCCCCCTCTTTTTAATATATAATATTTTGTGAATTTAGCAATATTGAATTAATTAAAATAAAGTAATCAAGAAATTCTATGATAAAATAAAATCATAGTAGGCGAACCAAATGAAACATTACAAAGAATAATTCAAATTAAAAATGCTACAATTGTGCAATTCTAAACTTTCAAGTAATTAGTTGATATTTTATTCTATCTAATATTATTTAACCTATATCCAGCAGGTAATCGATAATTAAGTGTCGCATGTGTTCTAAAGTAATTATAGTTATTTACAAACTCTGCATCCACTTCTAATTCCTCAATGGATTTATAATTACTTTTAATCAGCTTTTTAAATAAGTATTGTTATTTTATAACATGAGTATATTATTTCAAACAAAGTCTGTCAATAATAGAATTGTTAAACAAAATGGACATCACTGATTTTCTTCTATAACTATCAAATCTTTGCTTTTAACAATTATTTTCATTGTGCTATTTTTATTTTTAGAATTGATCTTCGCAATATAGGCATACTTTTCTTTTGTTATCTTTCCTTGTTTCAATAACTTATCAGCATGATTTAGGGTTTTCAATCTTTCTTCAATATTTTTACGTTTTGCTATGACTTGATGTTTTAAAACTTCTTTGTCGATTTTGCTCTCAGGTATATTCAATATCTTCTCTCCATTTTCACGTGCATAATAATATGCATAATTCTTTATTTTACCATTACTCATTTTTTTACTTTTTGAATATACATGCATCTTTTTGTTTTTATAATAAACATTGACTTTATACTTATAGTTATTGTTCGTAATAAACCTTTCATTATTTTGAATACTTTTTAAATTTTCAATTTCTTCCTCACTAAATATTGGCTCAATTAAATAAATTTTTTCATCAGAAATCATAATATAGCCTCTATAAATAGTTTTTCTAAGCAATACAAGTGGATAGTTCTTTCCTCAACTATACTGCGGATATTTTTCTCTAAATAAGTACGCTATGAATTCAGAACTATATTCGCAATTAACATACAACTCATAAATTTCACGTACAATATGAATTTCATCATCATAATATAAGATATCATTCTCGTCCTTTGAAATACCTATGAGTGGTTTGTTACCAAAGGGGTACTGACCTTTTTTTGCTTTTCCTAAAAGTCCAAATCTAGTTTTTTCTGATATCTTGGATGATTTATATTGTGAAAGCACAAGTTTAATCTGTGCAAATGCCATTCCATCTGCTGTATCTAAATTCAATTCTTCTACTAATGAAATTATCTTAACATTAGCTGATTGAAGTTTTGTAAAAAAAGTTAGACCATCTAAAATTTATCTTGAAAACCTATCAATGTCATAAAAGATAAAAATATCAATTTCATCTACCTCTTTCATCACTTTTGTCATTCCTGGTCTATTTACGTTCTTCTTCCACGCAGAGTATCCTGAATCATCAATTATGATTAGCTCATAACTATCATAGTGTAATTCACAATAGCCTTTTATTTTACGTTTTTGTTCCTCAGCACTATATCCATGCTTTTTTTGATCTTCTGTAGATGCACGTATATATCCATAAATCTTTTTACTATCTTTCTTCAAGTTAAACCACCCCTTATGTGCGATATATTTAAAAATTAGTTTTAATTTTTTTTAATACAAAATATAGTAACTAAATCCCTGCATTTTCTATTATACATTTTCTTAACATTATTTAACGAATCACTAAATTACTGTTATATTATTGCAAACAAAAAGAGTGCTAGTTCTTATCTTACTAGCACTCTTTTAAACTTTGCAATATATTTTATTTATAATAATTAGTTACATACAGTTCTATACAATTTTTGTTCAACTGTCCGTTGCAATAGTTTTTATCTTTCAATTTAACAACCTTTAAGTCCTAATCGGTTATCAACTACTGTAAATGACGTATTTTTAATAAATAGACACTCTTAACGTGTTATTCATCAATCACATAATAACATTTTCAAAATACGCATGCAAGTATTATATGTAATTTGTTATAAAAAAATCTATTTTCATTATCATTTTCTCTATAATAATACTACTCATTGTAAAAGCCGAACTGAAAAGTTCGACTTTTTAATCAATCATAATAATTGAATATTTTTAAATCATCCTTATTTATCTATACAATATATAAATGGATATCCATCATTTGTTTGATCAACTGTTATATCTTTTGTCTCAAATAGTTTATTGTCTTTAGCATATGCAATAGTAATATCCATTTCTGTAGTATAGCATTGTGTATTAGCATTATAGATTGGCTTAACAGTTAACCCTCCGCCATTTATTGAATATAATAACTCATCATCTCCAAGTGTATCAACTATTAAAAAATCAAATTCCTTTACCTTTTTGTTAGTCTTTCTATCAAAATATGCTATCTTAAGCTCATATTTTTCTGTATCAAATTTTTTGTGAAAAATTACACTAATATTATTATCAACCACATGCTCAACTTCACCCATATCTGAAAATTCGTTTCCATAGTCTAGTTCCTCTTCGGGACTTCTATTACATCCTGATAATACAATTGAAAATACAATAGCTATATATTGTAAATTTTTTTTCATAAATTTGCCTCATTTCCACAAAAATCATCATCTAAATCTAGGCCAATATTTATTGTGTTTGGATTTTCAAAATCATCATTATAAATAATTTTCAATTCTAATCCTTCACTTACACAATTTTTTGAATCGTCATATAAAAATTCATAATTAATTAATTCTTTTTCACGATATAGCTCATATGTAATGTCTGAAGCAAGCTCTTTTATTAAATTTCCTGTATATGCATCTAATATAGCAACGCTAATCTTGATATTATTGCTTAGATCTGCTGTGATAAACAAAGAGTAGTCTTCATTATACTTCAGTACAAAATAGTCATTTTGTTCCTCTTGAATGATATTAAAGTCTTTTTTTACATAAGAAATATTTGATGCATATTCACTAGGAAGTGGATAAACAAAGTACATTATTATGAGAAAAGCTATCATTAATACTAAAATTATATTTCTTATCATTTAAGCCCCCTAGATGTAGTTAATTGACATTCATTATCATTTTTTATATAAAGTACTGCATCCTTAGTAGTAAATGGAACAACCTTTGCATAACCATTTGAATAGTATTGTTCATAAATATCGCTGTAAAAGATTAATCCAAAATTTTGAAATGTTATAAGTGAAAAAGCACAATTTAGAGACTCACTATAAACGCTATATGTATTTCCTAACTCATCATCTAGAGTGAAAAGATCCTCTTCAATAAGATAATAACCTGATTCTGTAACATCATCTGTTCTTTCACGCTTTTGATGATTTCTAATTACAGCTTGACCCTCAATTTTTAAACTATCTCCATTATTTAAAGGAACACTTCTAACATAATTACGATATTCCAAAATATCGTTATGCAATATTATTGTACCATCATTTAACTGAATATCGTAAAAACCTTTTGATATATCTTCACCAACTATAAGTGTCATATTTTCAAATTCAGCATAAAATTCATCGATGATGTTCCTATCACTATAAGATAAAATCATATTATTATAATACACAAACAAAGAAACAACTAGTATGCATATTAAAATTATAGTTAAAATCCAACTCTTAAGAAACTTCAACAAGTTCTCCCTCCTTTAATTTGATAATTTCATCAAACACTTCTTTGAAATATCCTGTATCATGTGTTGCGATAATAATTATTTTATCTTCACTTTTCAGTTCTTTCAACAACTCTAATATATCTATAATTCCTTCACTATCTATAGCATTTGTAGGTTCATCTAACAAAATAACTTTTTGATCTTCAAAAATAGCTTGTGCAATGTTTAAACGTTGCTTCATACCTAATGAAAAATTTTTCACCTTATTATTTATTTGTCTTTCTAAGCCAACTCTTTTTAAAACCTCCAAAATCCTTTCAGGTTGAACTTTAAGGTTAATTTTGCGTAAATATTCCATATTTTCTTTGGCAGTAAGGGAAGGAATCATTTCTTGATTATTGATAATAATACCAACATCTGGCATAATATCAAAATCTTTAAACATTTCCTTGTTATCTAAATATATTTTACCTTTAGTTGGACATATTAAACCTGTTATAGCTCTTAACAGCATTGTTTTACCACTTCCATTATGTCCAATTAAACCATAAATTTTACCACTTTCAAAAGTAGCATTAATATTCTTTAAAACTTGATTTTTTTTTATTGTTTTACTATAATTCTCTACTTTAATAGTCATTTAATTTATCTCCTTTTTTTATAAAAAAATAAGTTGCTACAATAAGCGATATAATCATAATTATTAAATAAGGAAGCTCGATTATATTAGCATTCCACAATGGTATTATACTAAAGTCAGCATTTGTACTAATTACTCTGATGTTTTCTAATATTATAGCAGCAATTATAATTACATCAAAAATATGTGTTCGAAATAAACATAGTAAGAGATTAGAAGACAGAAGATAAAGTAAAATGCATAAATTGTAATTAATCAATTCTACAAAAGTTATATTGTTAAAGAAAATAATTCCCTCACTATATCCAAATATATTACAAAAAAGTTGATATAGCACTAAATGTAAGGCAAGATATATTATCAATGAAACTACTAACCTTAATAAATATTTTATTAATACTTTATAAATTCTATCTTGTCTAACAAAGTTTAGTAATTCAATATTTAAAAACATACTTTTTAAATATCCCTTAAATGATATTATCAAAACAACAAACATTATTAATTGTGATGACATAATTATGGGAGATTCAATGAACAATTTAGTCAAAAATATAAATTCATTCGAATCTGTGAAAAACCCATGTGAAAGTGCCTGTACAAATGTTATCAATAGAATCATTATTATTAGAATTACTCTATCTTTAGTAATAATCATGTGTATAAACCACCTTTTTGGAAAATGAGTATAGTACATATATTATTAAAAACAATGATGATAAATGATAAGCTAAGTTTATCATGTTAATGCTAATAGTAATGTCATTCTGCATAGCCCAATAAAACCTAGTAAAATTTAAATATTCATACAAATAATAGTGTTCACTATATTTTAAAGAAATATAAATAGAGCTACTGGATATAATTAGTATTAAAATGGATTGTATAGATCCAGTATACCTTTTCACCATTATCAGCAAGAGTCCCCAAACACAAAGGATACTGCTGTAAAATAAGAAATTAACCAAAACAAAGAATAAATATTCAATACTATAATAAGTATGACCGTACAAAATTGCTATAGTAAAAAAAGTACCCATTATATTTGAAAAACCAAAGATTATAGCCCACATAACAACTTTTTTTAAGTTATTAACATTTATTTTTTTTCGTCCATATCTTATTACAATTTTATTATCATTTATTAAAGATTTGTTTATCAGAATCAAATAACATAATACTACAATGAAAGAATAAAAAAGAAAAGAATTATAGCCTATCCCTGAAGTAACTACAGATAATACTTTATCAAATTCACCTAGTTTAGAACTATAAATGGAAAAATTTGAAATAATTGCTATAATTACTTCAATACTACATAATAATATTAAATATTTTATGATCTGTCTTCTACTCATTTAAAAAGTCTTTCTTATTTACATTATAAATTATGAACATTATTATTAAAAGTAAATTGAAAATTGCGAATGATGAAAAGTTTTTTAAAACATACTCTGAAGAATATTCTGTAAATGGCTGTAAAATATTTCCTAAATTAAAAACCATTTGTGCGATATAGACATATCCTATAGTCACAGCCAAAGAAATATATTGATTAATCTTTAATAAATATACCCCTGTAAACAAAGTATTATATAAAGTAATAACTGTTGAAAACATTAAAGTGTGAATTACAATTTTCTTGAAAATATACATAGATTCCAATGGAATATCTAACTCTAGTCCTCCTATATAAAACAGCGTCCAAACAATAAATATATTTACAATTTGAAACATCATCATAATAATAAAAGTAGATAAAGAAATAACGATATAGTTACGATAAATATATTTAGCGATTTTCATCCTTGATATTTGTGTATACAAAATATTGTTTTTACTGTCTGTACTAAGATGCCTAAAAAATAGAATATAAAATATTATTGGAAATGTAAGAAAAAAGAAGAAAATTGCAAAATGGCCTATTAACCCTGATTGGATAAATAGATAGTTCCCATAAAAATATCGATCACCAAAAAAAATATCGTTATTACTCAAAATTAAAATAGAATCATAAATAGCTAGTACCATAAAGTATACAAGTGTAATATATTTAGCTCTTCCAATATTGATTCTATATAGCTGTGCTTTCATAATATACCCCTCACTTTAAAAGTGGATAACATTTATTGATGTTTGCATTAAACTAAGATACTATTATAACGTTAAATCTTACCAAGTTTCCTCATCCCAAAATCCTGAGATAGTATATGCACGTGTACTATAGTTATTATTTTCTGATCCTAGACGTACATTTCTTTTGTTAGCACGACTATAAGCAGGATAATAATTTGCTCCAGTCCCTTGTGTTACTTTATAAACTTTAGAAGCTACTGGGCTGCTAATAACATTTCCTGGTGCATCTAACCAAAAATGCATTTTCGTTCCGCTACCTTCACTAGACGTTACGAGATTCGCTTTCCATGGATTATCCTTTGAACCAGTTTGACGATATCTTTGACTAGAATATGAATTTTGATAGTAACCTTTGATTTTAAATACAAATTCATGATTATGATCAGCTGCACTTACTTGGTTTGCAATACTTAAAAATAAAAAAATTGACACTCCAGTTGCTAAAATTACTTTTTTCATAATATTCCTCCTCAATTGAAGTTGTTTATACTAAATAAATGTTATCCTATTATTAAATATACTTAAATATAATTCAATATATTTTTATAATAACATATGTAAATATAAAATTCAATGTTTTGTTTAAAGCTGATCATAATTAAACAAGTTATTATCTCATACAAAGAAAACTACAATATTTTTTTATATCTTATAATGATTTTATACAACTTAAGATTATTGGTTTTTGAATAATACACTTTTATATTAGTGTTAAAATATATAAAATCTCCAAAAGTTAGCATGATATATATAAATATACCATCACTTACTTTTGGAGATTCTTTAAACAATTATGGTACCAGTCACGTTGACCACGGTGGAACTATAGATGGTCAAACTGGTAGTGTGTTGATGAAATGTTAATAAATAGACACGTCTTGCGTGCTATTCATTACTAACATACTAACACACTTATTTTGCTACAGCAAGCAATATAACGTAAATATAATAATTCTTAACAATTCCTCAATAATAGTTTTTTAATGTTGATATACTATTTTCAATTAAAATATCAATGGTCGAACTTTTTTATTGTATTTTTTGGGAAAAGGAAGTACTAAAAAATAGAGCTATTAATCTAGCTCTATTGCTCTATTTTCATTAATCCTCAATAACTTCAAAGTCACTAAAAAATGCATATTCAATGCCCTTAACATCTGGAATGTCAAAATTTAAAACAACTCCATGAGTTTCATTGTTTTGGTAATCAAAATCTATAATTGTTCCTTTTTGTGTCTCACTATTAAATTGAAATGCATATATCTTATTATTGCTTAGTTTAAAATAAACACCGCAAGAGCTTGCTTCTTCGCATTCATCAATGTATTCATTTTCTTCAAAAAAGTCTATTTTATACTCCTCATATACATTGGTTTCAATGTTATATGTGTCATAGTAATATTCATCTTTATCTATTAACTCTGAAAACATATATATTGTTCCATCAATTTCATAGTAATACATAAATGCGTGATTAATTCTATCCTCAGACGCATCTATTTTACGTGTAGATACTATTTTCTCTTCCTTTAAATCGATTTTTTCAATGTATCGACCTCCATATTTCATAGCTTCTTGGTCAGTCACACTTTGAATGCTATATAAAAATCCGTTATGAAAATATGCATCTACACTAGCTACATACAGTCCGTCTTCTTGTTTCCTACCTTCTACAATTTCAGGTATCTCACTCCCTTCATAAGGGACATTAACATATCTATTTGTTTCATATCTTTGTGTATCTTCGTTATAGCTCAATATATGGTATGGTATATAATCAATAGGGATATTTGAATCTTCACCCATTGGTCTTGTTTCAACTAATATTATGTCTCCACTTTCTTGATCTATTGTCATACCACGATAATTCACACTACCTACTTCTATATTGTAAACTTCTTCTTCATTACTAAAGACAAGTAAGTCAAAAAAAACCTTCTCTTCTATAGCATAAGCAAGTCCATGAGGAACTACTCTAACACTTGTATCGTATTTTTCAATATAAGCATAGTCATTTACAAAATCTCTTCCATTTTTGTTCGCAAGACTATACTCACCTTTCAAATCTGGATTATTAATAGTTTCTGTTTTTCCATCTTTACTAGCATAATATACATTGTCATTTGTAAAAATTTCTAATAATCCATTTTCATAGTTTATAGCATAAGGATTTATTACACTATTTACAGCAGTAAAACCTGCTACTTCACCATTATTATCGATTTGAAAAAGTTCACCTCTTTCAGGGACTGGAAAGGGAACACTTGCATTATTCCCATTTGTATAAGTAATAATTATTCTCGTGTTTTCATCTAATTTAATTTTTTCATCATAGTTGAAAAAACGAAAGTATACATATATAGAAACAACTAATATTATTGCTAATAATGCAGAAAGGACAATTAATAGCTTTTTCTTCATAAATTTACCCCTTAGTTACATACTTTGTTCTACTAGAGTTTGTAATATTATTAGGATAAACTCCTAATCCACCATTGCTATCTAAGTCAAGACCAACTTCTGATTTCCACGCTTTCCATACTAGTTCAGAACAATTGTATTTTTCATCTTCACTTGAAGTAAATTTTTTGTTATTTGAAAAACCTTTATCATACGGTCTACCTAATTTAGATTGAGCCCAATTAATTACTTTTCCTCTAGTAGCTAAATTATATCTATTGCTTCCACTACTTGAAGTAGTGACCTTATATACTTTGTATTCATATTCATTATTGAAAGAATAAAAATTTGTTATATTATGAGCATTATTTTTCATATAGAAATCTTTCTTTAGAAAAAAACTGTCATCACTAAAGATTCCTGCCCCTATTTCTACTTTTTTGTCTGTCATCTCTTTGATAATGGAATAGTTATCACTAATAGTAACTTGTTTAGAATTTGAAAGTGACTTGACAGTTTCAAATAGTAAAATATCAAAAATTTGCATTACAATCAAGTACGTACTCTGAGTTTTTAATAATGGCTTTATTAAGTCTTTAACCACTTGTAGTTGATCTTGTTGTCTATCAAACATGTTTCCATTTTTAGAAAATTTTTCTCTAAAATTATGCTTATCAATCCTAAAGTCAATGTTTGTAAAGGTTTTATCCTTTATAAAGGTAAACTCCTTTTCTAAGTCATCACACTTATAAATAACTTTTTCGATTAAAAATTCTTGTAGCATACAGTTATCATCAATAAACCCTTTATTCATGACGGTATACCACATAACTAGTTCAGACAATTCGTCATTTTTCCTGTTTTTCATTTCAATTTTGTATTTTCTACTCATAAGTTGTCTCTTCATCTTCAATATCTGGAGTATATACAGCTGAATCAGCTGAAAAATATTCGTCCAAATTCTCCTTATTTAAAGAACTAATTTCGCTTTCATCTAAAGACATAAACAATAGTTTTTGGGCATCAGTCAAGTCATATTCCTCAAGTGCTTCATCTTTATTTGCTAGAAATCTAGCTTTGTAATCTTTGTCAACAATTAATCTTTCTAATATCCCTTTTATTTTTTCGTATGTACTTTCATTCATTTTATTTCCCTCCTAAAGTTAAGATAAATGAAGCCAAGATAACTATCAATATCAACAAACCTCTTTTTTTTACATTCCTTACATCGTATGTAAAAAGAGAATTGTAGCAGAATAAAGTGGTGATAAATGTTGCCATTAAAATAATAGCTGAAACAGTTAAACTTAAAATTTTCTCGCTTTCAAAAAGATATCCGAAAATATTTGAAAAGTGTGATGTCGGAATCGCTAGACTAAACTTCAATAAATTTTCATCCAGTGAAGAAAGATTACCGGTTATCCCTCCAACTAACATTGATAAAACAAAAATAGTCAATCCAATCATAAGTGCTTGTTTTGAATTTTTTATTACAGTCCCAATGTATGCACCTAATACCAAAAAATATAGAATGCAAAATGTTATCAATCCCCAAAAAAGAACAATATTTTCTGGAAAAATAACTGTTTTAAATAATTTAAAATACATAAATATTATCACCTCAACAATAATAAGATGTATTAATAAACTTATAATAGGAGTATACATAATCTGATATTTTTTTGCACCATATAGTTTATAGTTTTTATATACCTCTGTATTTCGCAACAAAACTACATGCTCTGGGAGAACAATCATACCAACAACTAAAACTGGAAATATCATCATTCCGTATAAAATAAAATTTTGTGCTTCTGGGTGTTGTACAATTAAAACTTCTGAAACTACTAATACAAATATTAATGGAAATATATATATCAAGAAAAACATCGTAACTTTCTTTATGACCGATAAAAATTCAAACTTCAAATAAAACAAATTACTTTTCACAGTTGTTATCCCCCTTTTTATTTACAAAAATCTCTTTAAGCAATATTTCTTCTACACTGTACTCTATTTCATTGATTATTTTTCCCTTAAAATCTTCTGAAATTTTAATTTTCGTTTCCAAATCAATATTCTCTACGACTATTTTTTCATCTGAAACTGTAAAAGAATCAGTGTACTCTTGAATTCTTTTAACATATTTATCACTATTATTTGACAAATGAATTTCAAACTTATTTTTAATGATTACTTCCACTTCATGTTTTGATAACCCTCTTTTAATTTCCCCATTTTCCATAAAATAAACATAATCAGCAAGTTTCACAACCTCATTCATATCATGCGTTGCAAATAAAATACTATAATTATTTTTCTTTAACTCCTGTATTATTTCATATAATTCAACTTTAGTCTCAATATCTAAACCTGCCGTGGGTTCATCTAGAATCAAAAAATCTGGTTTGTTTATAAAACAAAGTGTTAAAATTACTTTTCTGTATTCTCCAACTGAAAGAAACTTTATTTTCTTATTTTTTAGCTCATTTATTTTAAAAAACTCAAAAATACCCTCATCGTATCTATATTCATCTCTAAAATTCGAAAAAAGCTTAATAACTTCCATAACACTAAATTCAGCAGGTAATCCTCCTTTTTGTAGTTGTGCTCCTAATCTTTTATAATTTCTTTTTACATCACCGGAATCACAATCACTTAATCCTTCAATAATTTCTAATAAAGTTGATTTACCCGCACCATTTTTACCAATTAATGCAACTATATTATTCTTCTCAACATTAAGAGAAATGTCTTTTAAAACCTCTGCTGTCCCAAAATTTTTGTATAATTTTTCTACAATTAACATTTATATCCCCTTTCTATAATATTATTATAAATTGTTTGTGCATCATCCAATCCTTCTACAAAACTAACATACTCTAAATACTTTGGATGTATATCATCAAAAGTATTTTCCGAATTTAAAATTTTTAAAACTGTCTTAACTATCTCATCACTATCAAAAAATTCTAATACACACAATGACTCCATATATTTTGTTTCTTGACGTTTCATAATAAAATCGTGCCAACCAAATGTACTAGCTGAAAACTTTTTTATAATCAAATCCTTTTTGAAAGCAACATATTTTTTATACAATTCATCAATATTTTCTATTAATAAATCCATTGAGTTATTCAAAACAATTGAAGGAATACCAAGTTCAAGCATCCTATTTAATGTCACTGACATAATATTAAAAGTCAGATATAAATCAATGCTACTTAGTAATTGAGTATATTCGTCAGATTTCAATTGATCATATTGAATGATTTTCAATCTAGATTTTTCTTTCAAGAAATCGATAACACACTCACCTACTATTATTACCTCAAAATCTGTGTTAACGAGCTCTAAAAGTGAAATTAACATCGGTAATAATAATTTACCTAATATTTTAGATTCTTCATTTTTTGAACCTTCAATTTCCCATTTAGAAAAGGTAATCAAAATTTTTTTTGTATCGGTATTTCTTTTATTGATAAATGATGTTTCTCCTGATAAAAAGCTTGAGTTATAAACGTACATTTGTTTATATTCTTTCTTTTTAGCATAAGAAGCGCTTAAAATAACGTAATCACAAAAAGCTATAAATGGTGGATGCGTTATGATATCATTCGGATAGTAATCCTTTGTGTTTGAGAATAAAGAGTAACCAAACTCATCATATCCAATAATTTTTTTACCCATTTTCAAAAGTTCAAAAAAAGCAACACCGCTCCAGCTAGAAGAATAGTTAAAAGTACTTGGGTCAAATAAAAAAACATTATCAGCTTCTGACACATTTCTAAAAATAATATTCTTATTTTCTAAAATATCATTTCTAGGTGAAACATACTCACAATTAATATTAACATCAAATGCAAGATGTTTATAATTTTCATTAATTATGATTTTTATTGATTTTAAATCAAGACTTTTAATAAAGGAGAACATTATTTGATACTCTCCAGCAGAGAGATCACCAATACAAATGAAGCAAGATTCCATAGATTCCCCCAATCTAAAATTATGTAAATAACATGTTTATATTTCATATATCTAACAATAATTTTTTTAGCAATATTCTCTTATCATATGCATAATATGATATTTCAACATAATTACCATTTTTTCAATACAGTACAATTGAATCTTGCTTTTTAGATAAGTTATAACTAATATAAATAGCAGTAACAACTATGAAAAACTCAACAGCTTCTAAATAAGATATTTCTTTCAAATAATATTTGTATAATTATATACTGTCCATTTCAGATTAACATTTTTTTTTTTAAATGTAAAGGTTTAATTCAATAAATAAACATTATTGACATTTCTATAAAAAATAGTAATTATTTAATAAGATTAATTTTTTAAATCAATCTATGCTTTTTAATCACTAAAAAAAGTCAGAATATCATTTTTAATTTTTCTCTCCTTCCACTGTATATGTGCATAATAAAAATCCCCAAAAGCTAGAATATTATTTCCAACTTTTGGGGCCATTTCATTCAATTATGGTACCAGTCACGTTGACTAACTACGAACTATAGATAGGCAAACTGGCAGATTGTGGATTTTTTAATAAATAGACACGCTAAGCGTGTTATTCATTAATCACATACTAACATACTTTCAATCATTTCGCAAGGTTTATTTCAAAATTGTGATATTTTTCAACTTTTCTTTAACAATTCACGCTTATCGATTAACCCTTATAGTAAAATAGTCGAACTAAAAAGTTCGACTATTTTTTGCGATTGTTTTAAATTTTACACTGTCTATATGTAATGTAATTTTTTTACACACTACTGTTCTAGATTAACAAATAACTATTTAAAATATATTTGACTGAGTTACACTAACTTAATTTATCCATATTAATTTTTTATATATGAAGTAATATTAGTATTTGACATGTTTTTCTTCATTAAGCGTTTAATTGATTTTCTAATTAAAAAAGTATTGATTGTGATTATTATAAACACAAATATATTAGTTATTATAAATATTTTTTTTGAAAACAAACTATAAGGGCTTAAGTATAAAGATAAATTCAAAAATAAATTAAATACAAATACAACTATATAACTTTTGGTATTAATTGCAATAATTGTTTTCGAAAGATTACTAACAATTTTACTTCTTGAAAGTCCATTCAAGTATAAAGAAACAATATCTTTATTCAAAATGGAAAATAGTGATGAAATAGCATTATGATATATCACACTAATACTTAATATTAAAATAGCTTCAAATGCAATAATCAAATACTGTGAAATCTTTGAAGAAGAAAATAAGTTTTCTAATCCTGCAGATTGATAATAAATAAAAACATCTTCTTCATCATATTTTAAGTTAAAAGTTTTAACAAAGTCTCCAATATGTTCTGTTTCATCAACAAGCACCAAAAGATTTTTATTACTAATGTAATTATCGCCAACAACATAAAATTGACTAATATAATCGTAAATATCTTCTGAAACATAACAGTAATCCCTTAAAAACATTTGACCTTCTCCCTCATAAAATCCAACTGTGTATTCTTGATAATTCTCAAGTTCTATGATATTAACAACATGATTTTTATAGCTTTCTGGTAATAACACATCATATTCACCAGAATAATTTATTGTACTCTCAGTTACTTCATTTAGGGGTAAACATGTAAGCATTTCAATATCTTGATCGATAGCAAAGGATATAACATAAGGATAATCATAAAATACACTTGCTACATTTTCCATTTTTTTAATTTCATTTATATCATATTCATACCCTTCACCTAAATCGTTATATCCATCTATCGAAATAATTTTTAACTGCGAATTGTTTAGAAGATTATCATTTATGTTGTAAAAAGAAAAAAGAACTGTTAAAAATGAGAAAAATAAAACTATTAACATCAGATAATTTAAAATCTTTAATTTAAAAATTTGTTTTCTATGCTTAGTAATAATATACTCAAAAATGCTCTTATTCACTCTGATCACCATTTATTTCATTAAAATCAATTAACTTAGTAGCAATAGAATATAATTTCTTAGAATGAGAAACAACAATAACTATTGCTTTATTACCTAAATGTTCCAAGACCGTTAAAACAGTTTCAATATTTTTATCATCAAGATTATTAGTAGGTTCATCTATCAAAATTATTTCATAATCAAATACAAGTGTTTTAAGTAAGGCAATCCTTTGCCTTTCACCACCAGACAAGTTCTCAACTGCTACTGTTATTAAGTTTTCAATATCAAGTAATTTATAATAGTATTCTAATTTACTATAATCAAGTAATTCTCCTTTAATTAAAGAGATTATTTCTAAATTTTCTACAACACTTAATGAAGAAATTAGATTTAAATCTTGAAAAAAATATGCAATTTTATTTTTTCTCAATTCCTCAATTTGTATACTATCATTGTGATTAATCAATGTATTGTTAATAAAAAGTTCTCCTTGAGATTTATTGATTAATGAAAGTATATTCAAAAGTGTTGTCTTACCGCATCCACTCTCGCCGTAAATAACAAATACTCCATTCCCCTCTATATTTATGGACAAATTTTTAATAACATGATTAGAAGCGTATTTGAAATTTAATTTGTTTGCTTCAATCTTATTTAAACTTTTGTGCATATTCAACACCCTCTTCATAATCCAATAATATTAAAATATTGTTATAATAAATACCTCTTTCTACATCGTAGTTCCCTTCCTTACCACAATAGCCAAATGAACACTCAAAACTTCCAATCAATTTTTCTACTTTATTTCCATCAAATGTAATATTATGATTAATTAACATCTGAATATAGATGTTTTGTGTAATGTAGTCTAAACTTGAATCATACATTAAAACTTCTTCGAACAAATTTTCTAATTCTTTTTTATCATCCGCTGAAAGAGATTTTTTTGTGCTTAATTCTAAAATTTTAAGATATAAATCATTATTTTCAAAACTTTCTTTCTCAAAACTAATTTCCTGCTCATTAATTAATGCACAGTAATACTTTTCAATAAGTTGTACTTCCTTTTCACAATTAGTTTCACTATGTTCTATAATATAGTACTCTGTTTCAAAAAAATAATTCAATATACTTATATAATATTGATTTTGCCAAGAAATATCCTTATCTGTTATATTTAAAGAAGAATAGTATCTCAACAACGTATCATGTGCGAGTTCGTGATACTCATAGTTTTTTTTGCTTAAAATATTTGCAAGCATGTATAAATTACGCAACCCTTCTAAATTATATGAATATACTTCAAATATTTCGGGCTCTTCTTGGAGTTTATCAATAAGCTTTTGACTAACATATGATTCTTTTTGGTGCAGTTTCTCTAATATCTTGATATTGATAAAAAAAACTAATTCTTCATTCAATATTAATGAGTTAATAACTGACGTTGATTCGTATAAGTTCTCTAAATTACGAGTGTTTATATCCCCTTCCAAAATATTTCCTATTACAAGATTGGAATATATGTAAAAAGGTTGATCATAATCAATTAAATCAATCTGTGTTACTAAGCTCATTTCTTCATTTAAATCTGAAATTGTGTAATTCAATTTCACATTATTTAAATAATAGTTTAAAATATCATAATACCTTGTTTCTAAAATATTTGTATCAGATTTTATATTGATATTGCTAAACTGCTCTTCCAAAAGAGATAATACTTCTAAATCATTAATTTTCAAAGACAATTCATAAACAAAATATAAATCTAAAAAAGAATTGATGTTATCAATTTCAGAAACTTCGATTTTAAAGTCATTTTCTAAATAAGTCATAGCAATATCACAATAAAAATTATTCACAGTCTCTTCGCAATTGTAATTATAATCACCTAAATCTTTTCCTTCTGCAACTTCAGTTCTATAATAATAAGCCATTATTGATGCTAATTCTGATGTTGTTTCAAACTGCCCCTTAATTTCAAAAAAACTTCCACCTTCAATTTCAATCACACCTGAAGAAAGCGCGTTCTTAAAATTCTCATTATAAATATCACCATATTGCTTCTTGTGACTACAACCAACGAGGGATATGAAACAGCAAATTATTATGCATGTTTTTTTGAATTCCATTCTAATTCTCCTCACATAAAGATTATTCGGTAATGTTCAAAATTAATAACTATAATACTTTAAATAATTAAATTTTTGCGGTTGCAGTGTATGTTCTACTAGAATAATTTACATGTGTTGTTGTGTACATTCCAAGATATACTGATAGAAAGCTACCGCAAACATTTCCTGATGAATAGTATGACTTACTACTAGTAGATTTACTATAACCTGGACTACTTGACGATCCACTTAAGCCTGCCCCTTTAAATGAAACACTTCCACCTACTGTATAAAAACTAACATGATGTTCTAAATTTTTAAATCCACTTCTTGATGTAGAACTATAAGCCTTGTATTTACCACAACCACTAAAATCCGAAAAATAAGGTAAATCAGCTTTTGAAGTAACTGAAGATACAGTTTTTGATGCTCTATATGCATGAACATTTTCTCCACTAGAAGTAGTTAATAATAATACAAATACCATGAAAATTGTAGCAAAAAATCTCTTTTTCATAAAATTCCCTCCTAATAAGTTAATTTTGAACATTACCGTTAGCAAAAGATTACAAGCAACTTATCTTTTACATCATAAGTTTATAATTAATTTTTAGAATAGTCAATAAATATTGTTAATTTATAAAAATAAGATGGACTGAAAATGGGATAAAAAATAGTTATTAGCGCAAATAAACACAAGCATCAAATTAAAATAATGTGCAAATTACTGAAAATATCAAGAATATGTTATTACAAGTTATTGAAGCTAAAACAAAATGTAGTAGATGTTAAAATCGTTGAAGAAGAGCTGAGAATTAATGAACGAATAAAAGCGATATATAACTCCTCAAGATTGATATATGAGAGTAAAAAATCAGTTCATGTTTAATAAAAAAGTGATATATTGATTAGCATATAAGGTACTTAAATCTATGGAGGCAAAAGGTAAATGGCATAAGTTCATTGTATAACAAAAAAGTACAAACCATACCAACAAATTAGATATGATTTTAAACAAAGAGTTGATACTATAGTTAACACAAAATAAGCTTAAAAAAGTTGTTACAAGTGATTTGGCATATATTCCATTCAAAGGACGCTTTTTGTATGTATGCTTTGTGATAGATTTATAAAATAATGAGATCATCAATCGTTGTTGTATTATTAACTTTTTTTTCTGAAATCCGCTTCATAACATACTCAATGTTACAACTCCTTTCAGCCAATCTATCTTTCCTACTCTTTCTTTGTAAATTTCTTCTCATTCTCATTTTAAAATCCCCTTTCAATTTTTAGATTCTATAATTGGATTAGATAATAGTAATAGGACATATTGATATGTTCCCACACTTTGATGTAAAGCTTTTTTGTACCTAAATTACGATTATTCTCTCTCACACAAATTTCAATCCATAAGTCCTCGCATGTGTAATTTTTTTTACATTGAACACCTCTTTTTTCATACGCTTTTTCTATTTCATCAAGCTGTTTTTGATTAAATCCGTTTCTAATTGGAATTCCGTTATAATCAATGTAAAAGTCAAGAATATCTTTATCTATCAACTTACTTGACAACTTTTTTTCATAACTTACTTCTAAATAACTTAGAAATCTGTAAAATTTATCAATTTCATACTTTTCAAGCTCTTCAAAGCCATTTTCTTTTAAATATTCACTAGGAGAAACTAAACTTAAAACTTTTTTCCTATTAAAATACTTCTTAGCTACCGTAACTTTTCTATTTTTAAGTTTTAATTTACTCAATTCAGAATCTTTTAATAAATTAAGACTTTTTTTCATTTCTTTCACCTACTTTCTTATATACTTAATTGTATATAATACTTTGGGATGACAAGGTTGTCACACATAAATGTGCTCCTACTAATCTTATAAATACGCAAATTTCTTTGCATATATAAGTTTTTTTTGAAAATTTTATATTTTTCCCTTTATTAAGCTAATTTCGTTGATTATTTCTTGTTCTAAAGGTAGCAAGTCTTTCACCTTGAAACTTTTGTAAAACTTGATTTTGTCTCTAGCTTTAGAAATGATTGCTTTTGAATTATTTTGATTGAATATTAAATACTCGTTTATGACGCCTATATATGTATTTATAGCCTTAATTTTCCGTTTTTTGAGGTGATTATAGTAAGTATGTGTCATTAGTAGATGCGTGTATCCTTCATGCGTTCTTATGCATGTTTTGTAGCTCACCTTTTTGATAGAGTCATTTACTTGAATGACTTTTATCGTTAATATGCGAATGAGTAATAGTTTATATTCTTCAATTGTTGCTTGAAAAATTTCTTTTGAACCCTTTGTTCTAGTTGCAAAATGTGGAATCCTTATTTTATTACTAATATAGACAATCTGTTTATCATAGATTAATTTTCCATCTTTTTCATAAAACTTTAAAGTAGAAAAATCGATTATTCTATTTAAAATAACAATTCTTAAAATTCGTGCTTTACCTATTTTAATAAAGTAAGCGTAGTATTTTAAGTTATGATCATTTTTAAAATCATTTACAAGTTCAGTAATATAGTTTTTTAACTTACCAATGTTTTTATTTATCAAATAGTTTCTCGGTAACATTACATCAAAGACATAAGCACTTCGATTATTAACAGCTTGTCGTCTATTTAATTTATCAATCAATTGATATTTTCTTAACTTAGCATCGATTGTTGATTTTTGATTACCTAAATTGCTATGAAAAATTCTTGCTTTAATAATATCTTCAGATAATTCATAATCTAGCATATGTTTAAATTCGATGAAGATATTATTTTTATCTTTGGCTCTATAATTCATTTATTCACCCTCCTAAATTATTAATGAACGCAAAAAGACACGAGAATAACATTCTCGTGTCTATCACCTTTATTAAAAAATCCACTTTGACCTTGGGTCGGCCAGTCTTCGGCTCTGGCGTCCCAACTGACGAGGGCGGTGAAGCCTCCGTTGACAGGATTGAGTTGTTTACAACTTACCTGATTATAATTTAATTATGTTTGAACTTTTCTCCAATTATTGGGGCTAGTTCAAAAATAAATGGTACCAGTCACGTTGACTAACTACGAACTATAGATAGGCAAACTGGTAGCGTATTGTGGATTTTTTAATAAATAGACACGCTTGACGTGTTATTCATTAACTTGATGATATCATATCCCGAAAACTATTGCAAGTTTTTTATATAAGTAGTTATAATTTAGCTATTTCAACAATAAATATATTCTATTAATTAAATTTAAGTGTCGAACTTTTTAATAACAAATAGAAATTTGAAAAATTATTTTATACCTGTTATTATACCTCTTTAGTCTAAAAATTCATTAATCATTAATTAAATATTTTATTGTTTCTTTAAGTGAACTTTTATTTAGATTTTTTTTATAGTTTCCATTTTTAATTACATTTCTAAATTCTTGGTCTTCTTGTAAATACCTTTTATACAGATTAATGTCACCTTTAATACGATAAATTCCCTCAATTTCTAATAAATGTTTCCATAATAATCTGTGATCAATTTTTTTATTTTCAACATTCAGTTTATTGTAGTAAAATTTTATAAATTCAATATATTTATTTACAGATCCATGGAATATGTTTATATCAGAACCTTCATTGGCTTTGATATCACTATACATTTCTTCTGAAATCTTTTTGTAAATTTCTTTTATTTTTTTCCACAATGCATCGCCTTTTATGAGCGAAAAATCAATTTGATTATAATTATTTTCACTAATGTTTAATTTAACATCCTTAATATCACCAAAACTAAAAGGTGAAAGCAAATAAATGTATCCAACAACATCTGTACTTATTAAATATTTAATTGAATCAATATGAAACTTTAAACTAAACCCATAATCTTCAATCAAATCAGAAGTAATGCTACCTTCATTTTTGTCAATAGTCTTAGCTAATGTACAAAATACATTTTTGTCTTTTAGAAAATTAACAAATATTCCTTTGTTTTGAGAAATAATATTACTATTATTATAATAGTGCTCTTCTATACTATAGTTTAAAAAATTATTAAATTCTGCTTCATTTAATTGAGAAATGTATCGGCTCAAAGTAGCACTTCCGTAATTTGCAGTATTAAATTTATCAGCTACTTGATTCAATACACCTTCATAATCACTTGAATCAAAATTCTTCGAATACTTTACTGATAAAAGTATTTTAACAATCAATTTATCAATTGTTTCGTCTACATCAAAATAATCAATTAAATTTAATATTAATTCTTTTATTTTTTCATAATCTGAGGTATTTACACGAATAATTCGCTCAATTACCTCAAAAATAAACATATACTCGTTAATAGTATCTTCATCCTTAAGAGGAAAAATAGAGTTTAATCCCATTATCAAATTATTTTGACCCCTATCATCAGAATATCTATTTGCAATATATTTTGTAGAAATACTTTTATATTCTTCATCTAATTTTTCGTCACCTAAATTATCAAATACCTTCTTCACATATGTCTTTTCATTACACTTATTTCCATTACTAAATAAATAAGATAAGCGTTTGAAACACACCACAAAGTTATCTTTCATAGCACTATTTATAATATTTATAAATGCTTTTTCAGTAAGTTCATCTTGTTTTTTAAAAAAATCAATAAATGAAAAGAAGTTCAAATCAAATCCTATAGATTTTTTCTCTGAAGAATCAATAGAACTTAATATCTTATTTACAATAGCATCATTAATAATATTAGAATTTTTTTCTAAAAGTTTAAGCATATATTCTCTTATAGTATCATTTAAAAAACTAAAATCTACAACTTCAAAATATTCTTCATCATCTTCTATCTCACGAAACAATTTTTCATCTCTAAATAATTCATCCCACACTTTGATTATTTCCGCTTTAATCAATTTCAAACTATCCTCACTTAGTTTATCTTCAAGTTCTGTCAATAAAAATATCACCTTTGTAAATCTATCCCCTGGTTGATATTCCTTACGAACTGATAGTGGGTATACTATATTATCTCTTATTGATTTTTTTATTAAAGAGAAGTTTGATTCAAAATCAACTGATGATTTCTTATCAATTGCATTTTTTGGGATTGGATTCTTAATAAATTCCTGAAGCATATATTGACTATAACTAATACCTAAAGCGTATAGTGAAAAACATTCCAAAGATACATCTTTTGTTTCACTTAAAAATTTTAATAGCCCTTCAGAATATGGTAAGGATATCTCTTCTTGATTTCTTTCTCGTTCATAATCTTCAATTTGGTCATTCATTTTTTTTATATTTCTATTATAGTTTTTTGATAAACAATCGTAAAACTCCGGATATTCATTTTTCAGAATAATAATTTTTGCGAATGATTCACCAAAACTTTTAATATCATCGATTTTATAATTATATAACTCATTAATAAACTCATTGGCAAACATTTTTAATTTTCTAGGTGTATCAATATAATAATTAATCGCCAGTTTTAAACCATCATCAACAACCGACTTATATTCTGACTGCTTAATCATACTCAAAATTTCTTTTCTCATTTTTTCATAATCTACATTTACATAATTTTTTATTAAAAGTACATGATTAAATATTTTGAAAAAATAATCGCTTGATGTATTTTTTAATTTTGGCAACATGACATTTGGATCGATAGATATAATAAATTTTACATTACTACTATGTTTTTCATTATCAATAATAAAAGTTTTAATTGTATCTAATGTTGTTTTCATATCGTCTACTTCACATCTATCAATATCATCAATAAATATTAAGACTTCTTTTTTACCTATTATTTCTTTAAACTGTCTTTCAAATTGTTCTGGTGAAAAAATCTTATCCACAGCTTTTACAGTAATTGTCTTAGCGATTATGACAGGTATAAGCAACGAAAAGAAAATTGTTGTTAGCGGAATAAGAATATCACCAACCCTATACAAATTGGGTTTATAGTTATTAATTACTATTGTTGCAACAACTACAATAACATAAATAACCACAAATATACTCAAGGACTTCCAATTCTTTCTTATCCATACTCCCAATGAACTATCAAATAAGCTTTGTGCTTCTATTTGATCTACTTGATTAGAATAGTATCTTTCTTCTCTAGTAGCTGCTTTTTCTTCACCTTCAATTCTTTTTGAGCATTCAATCAAAAAATCACGCATAAAATCATGTTTACTGTACTTCCAAGCATTATAAGTAACTATATTCTTGTCGGAATATTTTTTCTGATTAATTAATGCATTTCTTACAATTGTAGTTTTTCCAACTCCCCATTTACCATATACTGCAATTGATGTTATTTCATCATTTTCAATAGCTTTTGCCAAAGTATTAGAATATTTTTTACCACTAAAAAAATCTTTTGAATCAAAATCTTCAATAACGCAATCTTTTATATGAAATATACTCAATTAAAACACCCCTCTAAAAAAACTTTTTTACAATTAGTTACAATACATCTCAAATATATTATATCAAAATAATTATCTATATCCAAGTGTAGCTGTTTTTAAATACTTTTATAAAATTATAAATATATGTTAAGTCCAATCAATAATTATCCTATTTTTATCCATCACATTTATTCTTGATATGGAAAAATGTCGATGTGATTTTTGAGACACTAAATAATCATACTTTTTATTGGTAATCCTTCCTTGTTTTAGTAATATTTCTAAATTATTTATTAATTTTTGTCTAGCATCAATATTACTTTGAAAAACACTTCTTTCATATTTAAATACCTCTTTATCAATAACACTCTCAGCTATGTTTATAACTTTCTTACCATTAATTCGAACATAATAATAAACATACTTTTTCATCTTGCCGTCTTTCATTTTTTTATTTTTAGTATAAGCACACATCTCTTGATTTTTATAAAAAATAAGACCTTTATATTTATAGAAGTTATCAGTTATAACTCTACTCCTATTTTCTAAAAACTTTAGTTTTTCAATTTCTTCTTCACTAAAAAAAGGATCAACCAAATCAAACCTTTCTCCCTGCACTTCTAAATATCCTCTATAAATTGTTTTTTTCAATAATTCACAAGGGTAATTTTTCCCCCACTTGTACTGTGGATACTTATCTCTAAATAAATAGGCTATAAACTCAAAACTATAACCGTAGTTAACATACAAGTCATAAAGTTCTCTAATTATTTCTATTTCATTATTGTAATATAGTCGATGATGTTTATCTTTAGAAAAACCAATTGGAGGCTTATTCCCATATGGATATTCACCTTTACGTGCTTTTTGAAGCAATCCCATTTTTGTCCTGGTACTTGTGTTTGCAATTTCATTTTCACTTACAGCTGATATAATTTGATACTGCATAACTCCTGAATCTGTCGATAAATCAATATTGTCTAATACAAACAATAAACAAGCACCTCTACCAGTAACCTCTTTTCTAAATATTTCATTATTTAGTACTCCACGACCAATACGATCAATTTTCCATGCAACTACATAATCATAATTATTAACTTCATTCATAAGTTGTTTTAAAGACTTACGATTCATAGTTTTTGCACTTTTTCCTTCATCTACAAAAAAATCTATATTATACCCCTCTTTAAGCTTATAATTACAATAATCAACAATATCTCTTTTTTGTCCTTCGATAGAAAAGCCTTTTTTAGCTTGTTCATTTGTTGATACTCTTACATATGCAGCAACTTTTTTTAATTTCATGAATCCACCTCTTACTTCTATAATGTTTATATTCGTACAATATATTAGTTTACATAGTTTAACATTTATAAGTTTTCTAAAGAAGATTAGGTAATTTATTGCTATATTTTTGCAATAAAAAAGTACTAGCTTTCGCTAGTACACTTTCTAAAATATAAATCATCGCTACTTAAAAAGTATTATTTTAAAGATTATCACATAACTCTTCCACTAATTTACTGAAGTCACCCTCTTGTACATAAACAGCAAAGCTATCTTTATAACACATTGGATGATCATACTCAAACTTAGAATAAGCTTCTTCCATTTGAGCTAGTGTATCATCATCATTTATTTCAAGATAAAATATAATTCCTTCATTCATTTCATATGAACCACCACTATTAAAATCTTCATATCTTAATGAAACATTTTCCTCAGCAAATGCTCTAATCCAATACTCGAAATTTAAATCACCAAATTCTTTATATTCGTATTCAATGTTTTCTAGCTGTAATTGATTCTCAATTTCTTTTTTTACATCTTCTTCTTTAATATTTGATTTAAAGCATCCTACCAAATTTATAGTTATGAAAAACATTAAAACTAAAAGAATATTCTTTCTCATTCTAACTCCCCCTTATTAGTATTTTTTGTTTCAATAATAAAAATTGTTGCAATTATCTTAAATTTCAATCCTTGTGCTATTCCCATTACTTGTAGTCTCAGGAACTATGATTTTAAGTCTTTCTCTACCTTCGATATGCTTAATTAATGTATAGACATGATCTAAATTATCTGTACTCCTGTTGTTACCTCTAGGCAATATTATATTAACAAAGTTTGCTTTGTCTAAAAAAAGTTTTTTTCGATAATCAGAATAACGAAACCCAGCATTATCATAATAACGCTCTAATTTATCTTGACTTAGTTTATCTTTTAATATAAATTCTTTGACAAATGTTGATTGCCAAAAAACCTCAGAACTTTTTGCTAAAAATTCATACTTGATAAAAATTAAATATAAATTATCATTTGACTTATCATATAATAATACATCACACAACTCAAATTTTGATTTGCTAGTATGACAATAGTGTTTAGGATGAAAAACATGAACCAAACAATCCTCATTATTGACATTTTTTATTTTACCTATGTAATCTGCTTCGTTTTTGTATTCATTCACATTTAACAACTCTAAAATTCTTTTTTCCTCTTCCGTATTGAGTTTTTCTGAAAGCTTTTCTTCATTAAAATCCATCTTATATTTTTCTTGCTTTATATTAATGTAATAGTAAATGTCATCTTTTGAAAAAATACCAAAATAATTTTTATCACTTGAAATATTTGCAGAATTCTCAACATACTCTATATCTAAATCACTCGATTTCTTGAGTTCAAACAAATTAATCACCTTTATTTCACTATCAATAACAACATTTGATTTTCTAATTTTTCTAAACACGTTTGTTTTCTCACCATTTCTTTGCCTCTTGGAAATATTTTTACAGATTTTAAAAGCTTTTCTAAAACATTCATCAGAACTCATATCTAAATAGACCTTTATTCCATTTGAAATTCTTACTTCTCTAGTTTTATCCATACACAAGTCATCATATATTTGTGAATTTTTTTTCACCTTCAATACTAAATCATCTATACTTTCTTTATACGTATTTAATTCACTTTTAATATCACTTAATTTAGTCATATCTTTATCTTTGATAATAGAAGTTCTAGATTCTCCCGAAAATGTTGAAAACTCTATTTTGCCACTACTTACTACATTATATTCTCCATGATCTCTACAGTTTGCAAGATAATGAAATGCAAAATTGCTATTTTTAAAACTATCTATCCTTGACCTATCACTCCCTCTTCTAAACCAGTAGAAGTTTTTATCATTATCTAAATCTGGAATCAAAATAATATAAACATACCTTTTAATACTAACATTATTACTTAAAAAAGGTAATGCATAATCATTTTGTTGAGTAATATGCTTTTGATAAATATATAAATCATTACCCTCGATATTGAATTCATAATCTGTTTTTTCGTAGTTGTCTCGACGTAAAATATCCTCAATATCGTTTAAATCTCTTCCGCAAATTTTATAAATCATTACACTATTAATCATTTCATCCACTAGAATTCCCCCTACTATTAATTTTATAAGCGCATTGTATACATTTATAATAACATATTTTTATATCTTAGAACAATACTTACTAATTCAGCAAACTTAATCAAAATCTTCCTCGTTACATTATAAATACATTTTAGTTACATTGTAACCATTTTGTAACTAATGCGTGTATAGTTATTTAGTTACTGCTTATTCAATAATTTAGAAGATAAAGACAAAGGTTGTTATTTTATAAATGAATGAATAAGTTTTTTTTGATATTATCTTAATATTTAAAATGTTATATAGTAGTATTTATTATTAATCTTTGAGGTGTAATTCAGTTACTTTTACATTTCTTTGAAAAGATACACGAATTATTACTTGAATTACACCCCTATATTTTAATCAATCGGTTCATAGATCTTAACTTGATAACCACTTAATGTATAGTATAACAACGATAATATTTTACCATTAGTTCTCATAATTTTTTCAATGTCTTCAGTACAAGTAAAAATAATGTTTTTACTTAAACTAAAATCTTTTCTTCTTTTCATAACATTATTTGTTTTCTCAATAATATTCATCATCTTATTTCTATTTTCACTAACAAACATAATTCTTAAAGCTTTTATATCTTCTTCTTCAACTACTTTAAGTTTACTAGCATACTTGAAAATATTTCCATATTGATCAACTAATTTCCTACTAACATCCGATAATTTAGCATAACTTCTTTCTGCTTCTACAAATACTAAAATATTTTGATCATTGATGGAAAAAATAACTCCCCCATCTGGTCTTAAATAATCCTTTCTTGCTAAAGATAATTCATTTTCACTAACTAATCTTTCTACTTGAACATTAGTATTACTAGCAACACTAATCTCTTCATCATAAAAATAAACTAAAGAATGTGCTAAAAATAATTGGTGATTAATAATTTGATTACTAATATTATTAACCTTATTTGTATGAAAGAGGTGAAACTCTAAAAATTCTTCGGCATTCTTTGAATTAAAGATAATCTTCTTTTGATTAGTATTATTTTTACTACTATTCAATTCAAATAATATAATTGATTTAATATAACCATGATACTCTAATTGTTTGATCCTGGAGTACACATATGTTTGTGAACGATGATTGTAAATATGTTTTTTCACAAAATTGATATCTAATAATTTAAAAACGTTCAGATATTCAAAAAGCAGTTTATCTCTATTTGAGATAATAGGTACATTCCTAATATCCATTTTAATCACCATCCTTTACAAAAATATCATTATCAAGATTTATTATATTTGAAACAGAATCATTATTTACTACTACATTTTTCATTGGATAATTTTTTCGCATATTATCTTTTAAAATTAATAGCAATTCTTCCTCTCGTTTTTGAATCTCAAACATCTTCTTTTTATCAGAAATATCATAATCTAGAATATTCCCTTTTTTATCATAACGATACGGAGGATCTATTTTCACATATGAAGTTACAACTTCACCTTCATCATTCTCACTTACTACATAGGCGTGAAATTTTTTCATATTTTCCAAAATATTAGCTTTTACTCCAACAATTGCACCTGCACGAGAACTACTACTATTACCTTGTTGTAAAACAATCTTACTAGCAACATTTCCAGTAATCGATTCTAATAGATTTTTCTTATACTGTTCTAAAAATTGAGTCATTGGGAAAATATGTAAACCTTGACTACGATCTTCAGCAATAATCTTTTCAGTTATATCTAATTGAACATTGTGAGCCTCTTCTATAAACATATAATGACTATTAGCACCATTAGGTCGCTTTTTAGCCTTTAAATGATATTGTAATGTAATATAACCTATAATCAATTCAATCTCATTTTTAGAAAATCCATTTAAATTAAAAATAACAATGTACCCTTCATCCATCCATTTTCTAACTTCATGTAAATCATGGCCAGAATTAAACATCAATTCCTTTTTATAAGTATTCATAAAAGGTTCTAATCTATTTCTAATTGGTGCAATTTCTTCTTCTTTAAAGCTAACATCACGAAAAACAGTAATAAATCTCTTAGCATGTGGTTTGTTTAAATTTCTATGAACTATTTTTCTTCGATATTCTTCATCATCAAATAACTTTAAAATATCATCAACATAATGAATATCTTCATCAGCATGTAATAAGCCAACTGCTGAAGTAATGTATCTTTCTAATCTTACACCACTAGAATTAAATACATTTCTAAAAAAATCAATTAAAAAAGTTACATCTGTTGACTTATCAATTAAATTAATTGAAAACAAAGTATTTTTCAAATTCAAATCAATATAACGAACTTTCTTATAAAACTCATTTCTATTCTTAATAAGTCCCTTATTACAAAAATATTCAATAGCATTGACTACTCCTACACATGATGCACCTTTAGGGTCATATAAAGTAAATCCTACATTAGTTCCATCACTCTTACATTGAATAACGGATTTAACTATCATTTCAAATAGAGAACTCTTACCACTACCTGTTTGACCAGATAAAAAACCATGCTTTCGCATAACTTCAAAAGGTATTTTGAACTCTTTATCTTTTGATAATGGATGCAATGATCTTCCAACAACTATTCCTTGCTCATTTGTAGAAATTATTTGATACTTATCAATTGTAGCAATCTTTTTCATATCATAAGGTATAAATAAAAAGTTAAGTATTTCCTCAACACTTAACTTCATATAATTATTTTTATGACTATTATATTTAACATATAACTTTATCTTCTTGCCTCTAACACTTTCATCAGCAGCAGTCGTCTGTTGAACAGTACTACAGATATTTTTAATACCTTGCAAACTCTCTTCATAATCAGTTGCAACATTAACACTCAAAAAATAACTATCATCCTGGTCAACATAATACTTTAAAACAATTGCTGTGTTCTTACTCATACTATTCAAAATATATTTTGTCAAAGTGTGATCAAAATCTAATAACTGATATTCTTTAGCATATTTATATTTTGAAATAGCATTACTATATCTAAACTCATCTTTAAAATCAACATCAATAATTTCTGTATCAAAAAAAAGAGTTTTTAAAAACCCTTTTAAATACTCTTTCTTATCCTCATTATTAACATCAAAATAAAATTCTATTTCATTATCTTTATTACAATTAATCACATAGGTGATAATTGTTTTCTTCTTAAACATCGATACAAAACTTTTATCAAATAATGCTCGAATTTGATTTAAGAACAATTTATAGTTCCTTACATCCGTTTTGTAATCATCTTTTAGTAATATTCTTAACATTAAAACTCCTTTCTATCTATTCCATATAAACTTTTTTGTATTTGACTTAGATAATCAGTTCAAATTACTATTATCTTCCTCTATTTTAAAATCAATTTCTTTATCTAAAAGTACATATACTTCTTCAACACGATTATAAATAAATTTAAGCTTAAAAATTTCATTTATATAACCGCTACCACATTCAGAGTAATCAGTAGTATACTTATAATAATACCTTAGTTTTGTTACATATGTTATTTCAATGTCTGCACTTGACATAAATCGAAAATTATATCCTTCTTCTTTTTCTTCTTCAAAAAAAACTTCCTCTAACATAATACCTGAATAAGAAATTTTATCATATAGTATACTCCCCTTTTCAGAAGAAATCTCTTTATCAATGTTTTCTCTAGTACCATGATTTATTTTTTCCCAAATAGATTTAGGCACTTTTAATTCACCTAAAATGGATTCGTAACCAGTATTGGAATCATAAAATGTAACTTCATTATTATATTTTGAAATTTCTCTAAGCTCTTTTACTTGTCTTTCTTCGTCTTTATCTTTAATATCATTAGTAAATATAAGTAATTTAGAACAAGCCTTGTTTTTCATATAATCAATAAGTTGTAACCATATTATTATATCATTATACTTTGTATCAGTTTTCTTTGATCTATCTTTATATATAACCAGGTGGTATGTTTAGTTCTAATCTTGCTTGTGCTTTTATAAAATAATTCACTTTTTGAGAATCAGATATTTCCAAAACACAATCATTTACAAATTTAAGAAATTCATAATAGTTTTTTTGATTACTTTTTTGATTTTCATCCAATTGAACATCATTTTTTTCACTCCATATTCTTACACAATCTTCTAAGCTCATTACTAGTCCACGAAATGATATTTCACTAATTCCAGTATCATAATGCCAAGAATGAACTATTATTTTTTTCATACTATCAGTAAGCGAAGTTATTGCTTTTTTTTCTCTATCTAAATTCAAATATTCTGAATTTTTGGAAAAAATCTTTTTCTTATTTCTTTTCAATTCATCTATTACTATACTTGATATTATTATTTCATAACTATCATTGCTATAAAAATCAATAAATTTTTTAAATAGCTCTTCATTCATAGTAATTAAATTTATTACAAATGACGTATCAAACCAACAGTATATTTTCATATTAAACCCCCTCAAAAGTTTTTTGTATTTATAAAATCATTTCTTTCCCTCTTAACATTCTATCAAAATTTTGTTCCGAAATTATTTTTATTTCATCTCGATATATTTTTAATTCTAATATTTTTTTATCATGCTCATATGCTGATAGTGATCTATACAATCCTTGTAATTGATTAATGACAAATCTATCCTCAGATTCATCATACCCATTTTCAAAGTCAATTATATTTATTTTAATTTCTGGATTGGCATGGAGTATTCCATGAATAAAATAGTCATCGTTTTGTGAAAAGCTAAATCCTAGCGTATATATTTCAGTAATTTTATTCAAGAAATCATTTCTAGCTTCCGAACTTTTCAAAAACATTTTTTGATACTTTTTATCCAAAACTAGTTTTAAAGTGTCTACCTTTTTATTAATATTCAAATTTGCACCAAAAACAATATTTGAGTTATCTTTAATTGTTCCATGAATCTTTAAATAACTATCCGTGAACAATTCCCATCTATTTGTATAGTTAAAATCTACGACTACATAATCATTCATATTTTTAAGGTTATGTGGACGTCTTTTATTTAGATTTTGAATAGAGCTTTGAGCAATGGCTCTTTCAATAAAATAAGTAACAAAATGTTGTTTAAATAGCTTAAAACTAATAATAATATACGAACTTATACTACTAAACGTTTTTAAAGCTTGAAATTCACTATCATTATAAAAATGATTCAAACTACTCTCTAAACAACCCCAACTTTCATTTGTATACCCATATTTTGAAGAAATGTTTGAAAATAACATAAAATAAAAAAACAAAATATTTAATTCCGATTTACCTGTTGTATATCCTAATTCATTATTTATTCTTGTCATTTTTGAGTCAAATTCTGAATTTTCACACTTAAAGAAAGATACACTGTAAGAATATAGTGCTGATATCCATTCACTTTCATTATCTTTATTAAGGTATAATCTTACTATCGATCTATTTTTAAAATCTGCCAATCTTAAGCTATGTCCATATTCAAGCGCACTTTTATCATTACTAAAAACTTCCCTAGATATCCCTTCATCTACTGCAATTCTAACAATAGTATTGGTAATATAAGTACTATTTTGATATAAATAGTTCTCTAACCATTCTTTATAATCTCCATAACTTGTTTTCATTCCACACCAAAGGTCATATCCATTTCCAACAATCAATATTTTTTTTAAAATGTTCATTATCATTTCCCCTTTAAGTTCTTTATAATACAATTTTATCATAATAATAGGTAGTGTAAAATACATTTAAATTATTAAGCTGACTTTTTTACAATATTTCTAATCTATCTTTTTAATTCAATCACAGTCATATTCTTTACCATTGATAGTAATAGTACACTTCTCTTCTATTGTTTCTTCTTGATGAATAGTATTTGATGGATTGTCTATTTTTTCATCTGATTCACTATTTGATTTTTTACTATTAGCTTTATAATCATTTCTTTTAACTTCACTAGCATTTATACTATTTGTGGTCGAAACTACTTTTGTACCTACTAAAACTACTTGATTAGTTGGATTAGTTATTTTTTCCTTAATTTGAACCTTTTCATATAATATACCGTTATGATAAATTACTTGATATATTAATAATTTCTCACCGTCTATTCCTTTTATATCTAGTTTAGTCTCTCCCTCCATCAATGTATTATCTTTTTTCTCCTCAATTTGAAACTTAATAACCTCAGTTTCAAAATCATATACTTTATCTACTTTTATGACTTTAACATTAATTGTATCCTCTGATTGATAATAAATAAATTCATCATATGTAGCTTCTTTATTATTAATAAATAATAAATCATATTTCTCAATATTTTTATCTATTAAGCATTTTTCTAGATAGACACCCTCATCACATTTAAGTTTTTCTTCTACACCTGCATATTCTAAAAATATGGTATGTTTTTCACTAGTTTCAAACCTAAGATAGATTATAACTAAAAAGATGAAAAAGACCAGAATAACTATAATTATTCTAGCCTTTTTTATTAAAGAGTATCTTTTCTGCTCTCTTTTGAGATATTGTTCAATCATCATATCACCTACCTCTACTTATATCATTCAAAAAATTTGTGGGGATCAACATATTCACCATCAACTTTTAATTCTAGATGTAAATGTGTTCCAGTAGAACGTCCAGTTGTTCCACATACTCCTAATGCTTCCCCTTTTTCAACTTTATCACTAACACTAACAAAGTTTTTATACATATGAATATAGATTGATTCTAAATGTTTACCATTTACTACTCCATGATCAATTTTAATAATGTTTCCATATTGAACACTATCTCTAACATATGTAACCTTTCCCGGCAAAATTACATATATTAAATCATCTTCTCTTGCTCCATCATCTGCAATATTCACACAATCATAGTCTGTTCCCTTATGAAGTCTACCCCATCTTTGTCCGTATGAAGAAGTAACTACTAGTTGCTTTAATGGTAAATTGATTTCACTATCGGTAATATATGAATCATAATTTGTCTTATGACTTGTTGTATAAAGATTGTTTATAACTGTTGAAGAAATTGTAATAAGTACAAACAAAAATATTGATATAATAATAATTATTGGTGATAGTTTAATTAAAATTGCTAATTTAGTAGTATTTTTCATAAATTATCATCCTCATCACTATCACCAGTATGTGTTTCCTCATCATTCAAAACTAAGTCTTCATTTATATCCAAATTATTCTCTGCAGAAAAATTATCATTTTCAATTTTAATGTTATCTTCTACATCATCAACTTCTTCTTGTACTATATTCAAATCATCATTTGTATTCTCAGCTTTCATATCCTCCTTATCATGATTATCTCTTTGGTTATGTTCAGTTTTCACCATCAAATTCTCATCAAAACTTTCTATATTAGAAGTACTTTCATTATCATTTGTTTTTTCATCCTCGTCAATAATTTCTGTTTTTTGCGAGAACACTTTAGAGATATTTTCTTGAATTTTTAGAGTTGCACTTTTAACATCACTATATCCTTCTTTTACAGAATAATTGCCTGTTAAAATTCCTTTAAGTGCATTATTAGCAATCATTTTAGAAGCAAATTCTGCAATAACTTCACGATTAGAATAAATTAGAACACCAATTAATATTAGTGTAATATCAAACGTTAGTAATAAAAACATATTGATAGATAATAGCTTGAAAACAATACTCGATAAAATTGTAATGATAAATGTAAAAATAACCTCAACAACTATTAAGGCTAAAACCCATTCTATTCTCTTAATAATTACAGTACTAATTTTACTACTGTTATCATAAATTAAAAGAATTAGTGGAATGAATAAAAATACGATGACTAATTCTGCTAACAAATTAATGATTAATAGCATAATTTTCAAAATAAAGATTAATACAAAGAAAAGGAGTTTATGAATAAAGAATATTAATGAGAAAGCTAAACTTAAAAATCCAGTTGCAACTGACTGTGTAATACATTCATTATTATAATCATCCACTTCTCTTCCGATAGCACCTGCATCCAAGACTAATACTCCTGTAACTCTATTGTTAGTTTCTTCAATATTCATTTGATCTTTCTCAGCAAGTTCATCAATTGTCGCCACACAAAAATTTTTCTGCATATACGGATAGAATTGCATTGCATTAAAAATTTCTCTTTTAGCTGTAATTTCATACGGAGTTTCATTCTCAATTTCTTCTTCACTTTGAAAAATGGTTGTCATGATAAATTCTTCTAATGAATTACTAATATCATTGTAAATTGGCAAAATCGAAGTGTAACCAATAACTATAAAAATAGCAATAATCATCTTTCTAAATGACTTAATAAAAAAGTCTTTGTTGAAGTGGTGCAAACTATTACTAATAATCTTAAAAATTTCTCTAATAATACTAATTAATGTGATAAAAATAACTATTATTGCAAAAGTACCTGTAGGATTATCAAAATCAAATACGATGTCCAACAAACTGTTAACACCTTCAATAACTATATTTACAAAGAAATTATTTTCTACTAAGTTAGTAACTATCATAATCAGTAGTGTAAACATCAAGCCCACAAATTCTAATAAAGTTGCAGCAGCAATAATAATAGTTAAGATGGAATTTTCAACAACATCAACCCCAAATGTATCAACTGCTTGATAAGGTACTGTTGCTGTTTCAAAAAAATATTTCACATAAAATTCTTCCAATTCTAACTCTCTTATTTCTTCATCATTGGATATGAATGATTTAGAGAAAAAGTTTGCTTCTGTTTCATCAAGTTCTGTAGCGTATTCTTCATAACATTCCCATTCCGAATTTTCACAATCATCTTGTTGTTCTTCTGCTAAAACAGAACTAGATAAATTTAAAGTTAAAAGTAAAACACAGCAAGTCTTAAACACGTTTTTCATAAACATCATCTCTTTTCAAATGAGTAGTAAATGCTGTTTGAAACATATCTAAAAATTGTTGTCTAACAATGCTTTTTCGATTATTATAATCTACGTACAGGAATCTATATTTTTCTTGTTCTGTTTCTACTTGGTCATCTTTCTTAATCAAAAATTTGAACTTTTCAAAATTTAAATCAAAATACTCACATACTAGCTTTAGTTCACTCACACTTTTCATTCTGCCAATATAAAACTGCCCCATCTGATCTAAAATAGCAATTGACACATCACTAAATTGTTGAGTAATTAATTTTAATAGTCCACCAAAACCTCTAACTAATCTAATCATACTATTAACCATTTTTTCTGCTGAATTCATAAGATTTTTAAAGTATTCATATTCTTCAAAAGCAACAACTTTCTTTTCAATACCATCTTTTCTCATAAATTGATAAGTAATACTATCAACATTATCCATCACAACTTTAATTAATTTATTAGTAAATGAATCTGTCATACTTAAATTCACTTTCTCTAAAATAATAATTGTAAATTTCTTTGAAAAATCAAACTCATTTGAAGCTTGTTCACCAAAAAACAAATTAGCATGTTGAACATTCTCTAAAGCCTTCAAGTTATAATAAATATCCTCATCATACTTCTTATAAACTTCTAAGAAGTCACAAAAACATTTCTTTGTACTATCTTTAGAAATATATTCATGATAAGCATTTGTAATATGTTCTGTTTTTACAACTATTTCATTACTCGCTCTAACTAAACTAATAATTATATCTATCAACTTTGTTAGAACTTCAGAATCATTGTCACGCGACTTAAAAACATCTAAACACCCTTTATATTTCAAATCACTACCAATCACAATTTCATTTATTAATGATTCTGCATCTTTAATCTTTTTAGAAAAGCCTTTGCGATCTCCTTTAGGATCAATTAATAATGTTTTAGCTTGTTCAAATAATAACAACCTAAAAATGTCGCCATTAGCTAATTGACTTTTCCCACTACCACTAACACCACTATACAGCATGTTAGCGGTAGTAGCATTAGTAACCCCTTTCAATGGATTAAATTCATATCCTAAAACAGGCTTTTTATTTTGAAATACGTAGTTTGTAATTATTCCATCATCATCACCTATTTTAAGTCCACCCAATAAATTAAAGAAATCAAAATAATTGTTATCTAAATTATGAATATTATTCGCTATTAAATTATGTTGTGGTAAAATATGTTTTTGACAAATCTGCTGTAGTCCTAATAATGAAACTAACTGAATCTTTTCAGAAAGAAATTTCATGACAATTTTCTCAGAATATTTTTCTAAAGTTTCTAAATTATCACCTTTTAACCTAATAATCATCTGTGTGTCGATAATCATCTTATCCATGTCTTTCATCTCATTATTAGCAATATTGGCCATATAATTTGCCTGTTCATAATCATCATCACTTATTTCATTATCTCTTTTATATTTCTGTAAATATTTACGTAAAAGATTTTTCTGCTTTTTAATCTTATTTTGCATTTTAAAATTATTTAAATTAGGTTCTGTTTTGACAATCACTTCTACTGGAATTCCTAAGTTTTTAGCTTCTTTAAAAATATTAAATCCTGCTGTTTTCTCAGGAAAACTCTTCACAATAAAGCTTCTTGTATAAAGCTTTTTGGTCACTCCATTTTTTTCATAAATATATTCTATGTGATTAGCTGAAGGTTTAGAAACAAAATTTTGAACTATTTCATCTGTCGGTAAACATAGATACTCAAATAAAAACTTTGTATCTTTTAAGCTAGATTTTCTAAATTTTTCTCCAAAAATAGTCTGACTCTTTTTCGTCATTTCTTCATTAATTAAATTTAACAACCTTATTTGTTTACTAGATAATTGATACTCATTTTGAAAAATTTGTAATCGTTCCTTTTTCTCCAATCCACCCTTCTTATGATATTCCAGAAACACTATGTAAATATCGTAGTTATAATATTTATATTTATTGACTAATTTCTGAGTTTGTTTCAAGTATCTCTTTTGTAATCTACCATACCCATCTACTGTTTTAATCTGCTTTTTATAATTCTTCCAAATTTTCTTAGTGTCTAAACGTTTAGGAACAATATAAATATTAGCAGGCATGTTTATCTTTTTAAATAACTCACTGAAGCTGTCACTAATATTATGATTACTATAAAGTGTATTGATCATCTCACATTTATAAACATAGCCTACTGTCTCATTACTGTAAAAAACATTTTCATCAATCATCTTCACGTTTGATCCCAAATAATTTATAATACTCACCTCCTAAATAAACTAAGTTACGTTGATACTTCCTAACAATTAAAAAATGTTGTTGACCTCGTCTATCAACTACATTTTTATATTTTCTAATATTTTGATAATAGAACTCCTGGATCTTTAAGTTTTGCGTTTCACTATTAACAGAAGTAATTATAAAAACAAAACTTGCATTAATCATCATAAATATTGCAATTGATAAAAATAGCAGTATTCTGCCATAAAAAACTCTCTTAAATATTAATAGGAATAGTGTAACGATTAACAAACTTACAGTAACACTAATAACTAAATAAAATTTATTTTTTATCTTAAAATTTGTGAAAGGTATTACAAATTTTTCTTCTGTTTGAAAAACAATTGAATAATTATAAGCTTTCATAAGATTAAGTCAACTATCCATTTGATACTTTCTTTTATTTTGTCCCATACCAACACTACAATATATTCTATTAAATCAATAACATCAATCAGAAAACCTGTTAATAATGAAGCAATTAAGACAATACAAAGCAGTAATAGTAGTATTTCATTAATAATTCCCTTAAGTCCTTTGCTTTTATATTCTGAAGGTATTTTACTAATTGTTTTAAAAAAAGCGACAATAATAACAACATACAATATAATATCTATTAAAACACCAACAATAGGTATTTCAAATATTGCACTTATCTTGCCACTTGAAACTAATAAATTAATCATCTTTTCCTCCTTAATTTATTTCAATCTTTATAATTTTATTTTTTGATAAATCAATCTCAATTAACATATTCACTTTAAAACTTCCAATGTTCTCAACATGTTCTTCAATCGCAATTAAAAGCTTTACACCATTTGCATCTTTACCACTTTCTTCAACATTTAAAGTTGCTACATCATAATAAACACCATTATGAAGCTTAGATATTCCAGAATATAAATATTTTGAATTTTCAAAGTCACTATTATATGTATTAAAGAAAATTTTAAGCAATTCTAAAGCTTGTGATAACTCTTCATTTGTTACTGGTTCTAAATCGATAAATTGGCTACTTATATCATTACTTAAATCTTCTTCTAGATAATTAATTTTCTCTATTTCAAATAAGCTAATTGTTTTTATAATCAATTTATCTGCCTTACTAATTACTTCAAATTCATAAAAAATATCATTAATTTTTAATGACCCTGTAGAAATTAATTCATTCTCTTCTATTCTGTTGTCTGAAACAATGCTTTCAATTTTCACTTCTTGAACTATACATTTCTCTAGGCAATTAAATTTGTTTAAAGTATTCACAGAGTGATTATCTAAATAATTAATCATTTCTTCTGTTTTCTCACTAGAAAAGTAATAATTTAAAAAGTTTTCCATAAATACTCTTTCTGTAATATATTCATTATCATCTTCATAGGTTACATTTTCGCTATCATCTGATACTAAAGATGTATACCCAAATATTGCTCCAAACAAGATAAAAACAAAGACTGATCCATTAATCAGTCTTTGTAAGAACTTTTGGTTTTTTAAAACTTTAAAGTCGTCGATAATGTATGTTTCATCACTTGAACTGTTTTTTCTACCTAACATACTGTGCTACTTCCCTTTCTAGCTTATCATACCAATCATCTATATTATCAGAACCATAAAGATTACATAACTCTATATAATATTTGTCAGTTTCTGTTAGACATAAAAGAATTTCTCGTGTATTTCTTTTATATGTAGTATCAAGTTGATTTTGTACTTCCATAATTAAATTATTTAATTTATTTTTCATTCTTTTCTCCTTAATACAATAAAAAAGAGCTAATTAGCTCTCCTTAAATTACTCTTCTATTAAGCCGTCAATTGAATAGCTCTTATATAAAAGCTCATTCTTCTATCCTTTCCAATAAAGTATTATTATATTCGGAATAATATTCTGAGTTTATTTCAAAGTCACCACTATGGTTTTCATTCAAATAATTACTTAATAACACCCCTTCTTTCATATCTGAATCATAAAAAAAGTTACAGTAATTATAATAAGAATTTGTAAGTACATTTTGAATTGTATTTCCACATAATTCATGCGTGTCAATGTCTTCTTGTACTTCTTCAATTATACTTAATAGTGTTGATGAATTATAAGTCATAATATTTTCCACAAAAACTCTTGAATACTTAGTTTCAGTATTGTTAATATGGAAGACAACATACTTCCTATATTTATCATCTCTATTATTTAACTGAATTTCAAGAACATTATAAGCAAAAGTAGTAATAGGACTTTCATAATATATTTCAGAATCATAGGCTGTATTATATATACCCACATAACATTCTTTCTCTTTACACCATTCTTTACTATTGGCGATATTTTCTTCTTCATATAGATTCAAAGCAGCAGTTCCACCTCTATCCATCTCATTTACTACGCTTTCTATAACCATTCTTTCATCATTATCTGAGTAAGTGACTAAATTTCTCTCAGTAAATCCAACACCTTTATTCTCACTATAAGGAAATCCAAGTTTATTAAATTCGTTATCTTTAACATGTACATCAAGTTCATAATTTTTTGTGTAGGAAGTTACTAAGGCATCTGCAACACATTTATTTTTGCTACTTTCAATTTTAATATACGGTGTTGGAATTTTAGTCTCTTGAATAAAAACTACACTATCTTCTTCAGTTTTAAAATATGCATCTGTATAACCATAACTGTAAACATCAACGAGATCATCTATAGCTATTACTTCTATTTCACATAGATTGTCAAAATAGTTGACTACCCTTTCACCGTATGTATTAACAAGAAGTCCAGCGATAAGTCCAACTACGGTAATTATTGCTAATGATATTCTCTTTAATATGCTAAGATTTTTTAACCACTCAATTGCTTTCATTAAACCCTCTCCATTATTAATATTAATATCTATTAATATTATAACAAAAATAATGAAATAAAACATTAATCTCCCTCCATAGTTTAATATAATATTATTACAGTTCTAATATTATTAGCATGTCTTGTAAAAACGATTTACCGCCTTCATTAATAAGAAAACTATTATTACAAGAAAATAAATACATAATTCATTTCTACTACCTGTTTTAACTAATGTTTCTATCTCGTAGTTATCAAATTCAATCTTGATTTCATTTTCTCCTTCCAAAACTTCAAATTCCAGACAATCATTTCTCAATAAATAACCATTTGGAGCTTTAATCTCACAAACTTGATATAAGCCAATAGGTATGTTGAGGTTTATTCCATCAACTGTTGTTATATATTCATTATCATATTTTTTATCAAAATATGACTTGTCAATGTGTTCTTTGTTTCCAGTAGAATCTTCAACAAGAAATACTCCTGTTTCATCTTCAATGATGTGATAACTATTATCATCATACTCACCTGTTAAAACGTATGCTATCGCATTGGCACTCAAATATTCATTACTTAGTCCATGGTAATATGATTCATAATTACCTGTTTCATCTTCAAAATACTTTAGTTTTAATTTGGCTCCTTCTAGCTTTTCCTTTGTTTTTGCATCAGTTTTAAATATTGTTAAATTAGCATATTCTGTATTCGAGACATTAATAACAATCTTTGCACCATCCTCATCTATCTCAAAAGGAAATAAATTTTTATTTAGTATCAAATTATCTAATGTCTTTATTTCACCTAAATAATAAATTCCTAGTGGAAGCTTATCTAATCTTGCATATCCTTCTTCATTTGTTACTAAATTACTTACATCATTATAAAATCCATCTAGTATTTGAAATTCAACTCCTTCTAATTTATTACCTATAGTATCAGTCTTATAAACTTCTAGACTTCCACTAGCCTCCCTAACATTTATATCCATAAAATAATTAAATGGATCTGACTCAGTATAAGCAATCATATCTTGAGAATTACTATTACTAAACAACTTATATTTTGATGAAATTTCATTTCCTTTGGTAAATTTTATTTGTGAAAGATTAGCACTTTTATTTAAAGGTGTTATTTTTATACCATCACTAGTTCTTTCTAGCTTCAAGTTACTATCGGTACTTTTAATATGAGTCCATTGACTAGCATTGTTAATATTTAAATTTATTGTTTCTCCTACTAAAAACTCATTAGGCATATTACCAATTACAGGTGCAATTTCAAATTCATCAGCATACTTATGTAAAATAGACACTTCATCTTCAATATTGCTATATTCACTGTTATTGTATGTAAAAGTAACATCTATATCAGTTGTATACTGTGTAGCTATTAAACGTAATGCTTTTTCAAAATCACTACTTTTAGATAAATCTACTTTAGTACTTGCATAATAGACCATTCTCGACAATCTTTTAGATTCATTAGCAGTTAATACCGATGTTTTAGAATGATAACTAGCAAAGTATCCTGCACTCCAATCTACTACTAAATCTCCATTTACTGCACTAACATTATATGATGTTCCAGGACTAACACTTCTTCCTGGTTCAATACATAGTGAGTAGACACCATCAATATAATATCTAGCGTATGCTGTCCTACCGCTAGTATATTGATTAAATTTATAAACCAATCCAAAATTTGAAACATTTCCTGTCCCTACGTAATCACCTTCAAATACAACTGTTAAAGTATTACCTGCTCTAGTTGCATTTTTAATAATTACTGTGCCATTATTATCAGTATCAGCATATTTATCTACAAAGTTTTGTAACTCAACTTCTGTAGAATGAATTTCCCCAGGAGATGCATTTAATTCACCATTGGCGTAATATACATCTTCTTCTTCTTTTTCTAAATCAATTATTTCTTGACTATAATTAGGTATCTTATATGTATCAAAGTTTTGTGCCTCAATTTTTTTTACATAAAAAATACTTTCTAGATTTAATAATCCAAAAAGCATTACAATAATTCCTAAGTATTTAACTTGTTTTTTCATATTTTACTCCTTTTATATTCAATATAAAAACGGTATCAACTGATACCGTTTAACTATTACCAATCTTTGCAACCCCACGAACCGGAATTGCTATTTCCCCATGCTTTACCAGCAGATATGCATGAGCTTTCACTAGTATACGTAGAATCAACATATTGAGTTCCTCCAAAAGGTGTCACACGTAAGTACCAAGTTTTTTCAACAGGTTTCGTAGCTTCATTGGATGGAGAAGTATTATTAGAGTCATTTGAAGAATTATTAGTAGTTGAGTGACTTGAGCTACTATTACTTGAAGTTGATGAACTACTATAGTTTCTTGACAATTTAGTTCCCACCAAAACAATTTCATTAACTGGTTCAATTCTTTCTGTTTCTCCTATAATAGTATCTATTAATTTTCCATTACGATAAACTTCTATCTTAGGTGTAATAGTTTTACCATCAATACCTTCAACTTTGATTTCTGTACTACCGCTATCAAGTGTCTCATCTTTTTCTTCAAAACTTTCATATTTTATAATTTCCACTTGTTCACTTTCTATTTCTTTATAGTAAACAAAATGAACTAATGCTCCATCTTGAATTTTTTGATCGCCAAACTTTTCTAAGAACTCATCTATCGAGTATTCAGGATGATTATGATTATAAAAATTTACTTCTCGATCAAAAGAAATTGCTAAGTTAATGTAATCATAACTATCTTCTTCAATACTGTATGCTAACATCAACTCATCAAAATCTAATTCTTCAATAAAATCAGCATAAGTATTATAATTTTTATAATCACGAATTTGAACAGTTTGTTCTACTGCCACAAATCCTATTTTTACCTTTTGAAATGCACTAATATAAATAAGTGTAGAAATACTTATTATTGAACATATTGATATTAATATCAATAATATTTTTCTAATAATATTCATAAGTATCACCTCTCAAATTGTATCACTAATTAGTTTTATTATAACATATTTTTCATATCTTAATAATAAATAATCATACATATGTGTCAAGTGCTTTTTACAAAGGAACACGTAACCTATTTCTACAATTTCATATCCACATACAAATATAAAATTTATTTATTCAGTTTTTATTTATATTATAAAAACTATTTGATAGTTTTATAATTATTGAGTGATAATGTTGCTTTATATCGTTTTTTAATTTTGTTATAATTTAAGTGAATTGATTTTAGGAGGTATTATATGAGAAAATTAGTTGAAATTACTAAAAAATCAATACTAAGCAGTGTTCACTCATGTGACAAAACTCAAATTCACGTTGGATTCAGCTTTACCATCATGATATGCATAATTTGTTTCTTTATTCCAGAAAAATTTATTTTACCAAAAATTTTTTTTATGATCTTAATTTCCATTGCTTTCACAACTTCTATAAGTAGTTTTATATATTGGTTTTGTTATAATTCAAAAATAGAAAAATTTCAAATAATAAGGATATTGATTATTCAAATCATTTGCTTTGTAATATTAAAAATTAATTTTTCAATTTTCTCATCACTAATAGTTACTCCTATGCATGGCTTAGCATTTGTTTTTATTTTTATTATCTCCATCTTTACAACAGTACTATATTTAGACTACAAACATAATAATATTACGAATCTCAATATTGAATATTATTTGATAATTGGAGTACTGATATCCCTAGGCTATTTCTTGCCTTTTATATTATTCACTCAATTAAACGTTGTAGTAGAAACAAGCCGAACTATCATTTTGAACAATGCAGAAAAATATGTATTTAATGCAATCTTATTCAGCTCATTATTTTTTTTAGTATTCTACTTATTTGTTGTAACAAAAATTGTTTTTACAAAATCATATAAGCCTGGTGAAACTTACATGTCAAATGTGACCTCAAAAATATTTTACAAGAGAAAAAGTGACATATTTATTTATACTAGAACTGATTTTGTTCGACAATTCCACTACACTGTGGCTTTATTTGCATCAATAAGCATATCAATCAAAGCAATATCTATTGCAATAGAACTAGAAAATGAACCACTGCTACTTTTTGATTATCATTTCTTAATTTTATGGAATGATACAATTATTCAATTATTTGTATTTGCATTCATTTTGACATTCAGCATAAAAATATATAGATGGTATATTCAAAAATAATACTTATTAATCGCCATTCTATTAAAGTTTTTAACCATTACTCATTATTAGCTGTATAGCATTGACTACAATAGAGGGGGAAAGTAATCAATGCTATACAACCAACAATGAATACAGAAATTTTATTATTATTCAGTAATACAATCGTCAATCGTAAACTGTTTGTGATTGTTTTGTTCTTCATTAAGTTGTTCTAAAAGCTTGAGATCTAAATTTTCAAATAACGTATCAATTATCACTTCGAGTGATTGTGTAGATATTACTTTCTCTTCTGTTAAATCTTTCTTGCATAATCTTAATATCTTATCTAACTTTCTAAAATTCTTTAATCCATTATCTTTGTTATTGGTATCATTTGATACCTTTTTTAAGTTCCTCGAAACTGTAGCTTCTGATATACCTAAGTCTTTGGCAATTAAAGTTCTGATTCGACCTTTAGGTTTAAGACCTTTAGCTTGTAAATTTTGATAGTATTTTTCTAAAATTGCAATTTCTTTTTGTCTTTCCTCAGATGTCTTTTCACGATGACGATTAGCTTCAATTAGTTTGATAGCTAATTTTTCTTTATCTTCACTTTCAACAAAAATAACCTTAATTTGATTTAACTTTGCTCTCTTACAAGCTTCTAGTCTCCTATGTCCACTAATAACAAGATAGTTAGCGGTTATTTGAATAGGTTCTATTAACCCAAATTCTTTAATGGAAGCTACTAAGTTATCCAGATCATAATATTCATCATAAAAATTAATAGGATTCTTAATCAACTTATTAATTTCTACTTCTGCTATTCGACCAATGGTTTTTTCATTACTCATGGTAATTTTCTTATTCAAATTTTCTAAATTAGTTAAATTCATTTATCTCATCCATAATCGAGGAAAATAATTTATCATACTGTTCAGTTATTTTATGTTTTTCAATTTTGGTATCATCTGATACCGTGTCTCTAGAAACAATTGAATAATCACCAATATAATTTGCATTCATATATTCTAACTGTTCATTTAGTAATGTGAATAGTTCTTTATGTAAGTTTGTGTGTTTGTATTGATTTAGAAATATAGATGAGATTTTTAAATTTTCATTATAAGAGTTTTTAATCTCATTAATTTTTTCTAACATCATTTCTAGTCCATCTACTGAATATCTATCAGCTTTAACTGGAATAATAATTTCATCGGTTATCACTAAAGAATTAGTCACAAGTAAATCCATTGTTGGTGGACAATCAATTAAAATATAATCATAATCTTTGGTATCATTTGATACCATTTTCTTTGCTAACCTTCCAGCAGGTGGTTTTGTAATGGCTTCTTGCAATAATTCATTATTAGCTTTTAATAAGTTGAAATCACTTATGATAATATCTATGTTTTTATCCGTAGTTTTAGAAATACAATTCTTTAAACTTGCACTATCTTCTAATAACAAATGATATGTTGTCCGATTAGTTTCATTTGATATTATAAATTGACTCGATAAATTTGCTTGTGGATCCATATCAACAAGTAAAACTCTTTTTCCTCTCTTTTCAGCAAAATACTTTGCTAGAAACTTTGTAGTGGTAGTTTTTCCAACTCCACCTTTAAAATTGTAAATAGCTATAACTTTCATAATTAAATCCTCCCTCTATTTTTTATTAATTATTTTTCTTTCTACTAAATATCTATAGTATCCAACATTAATGTATTTAGTAATTTTATGATGTGATTTAGCTAAATAAATTGATTTGTTTTGATCCATTGTTTTAATTTCGATCCATAATAAATTATCACTATAAGTATTTTTAGTTGAAAGTTTTCTGAGTTCCCTTGCTCTTTTAGTACTTTCTACTTTTTTAGTGTGACCTATGTAATACAAATAAAATTTTAAAATATCTAAGTCAATTCCATAATCAAATCCCTTTGTTCTTATCTTAGGATCAATATATGTTGCAAATCTATGTGCAGTTTCTTTATTAAGATTATTTTTTTCACAAAATTCATTAATTGAAGTCAATTCACGGACTTCTTTTTGAGAAATTATTTTTCTTAAATACTCAACATTTCGACAACTACGGTTCATCTTTTCTCTTTTAGTTTTTGGCTTAGACTCTTCTTTCACCTTAAGATCCTCCTCTTCAAATTCTTTCCAATTGCTGTATCTTGATAATCTAAGCTCAATAAATAGTTATAATAAGCTAGATTAATTTGTTCCCACACTTTAATGTAAATTTTTTCAGGAGCTAAATATTTGTTATTCTCTCTAATTCTAATTTCTAACCATAAATCATCTACTGTATAAAGTTTTTCATCACTAACTTTCTTTAATTCTTGAAGTTGTTTATCTGTAAAGCCATTTTCTAAAGGAAAGCCATTGAAAATAATATAGAAGTCAACAATAGTTTTATCAATACCTAAAGATTTAAAAAGTTGTTCATCTTTATGGACTTCTAAATAGTTTAAAAATCTATAAAAACTGTTTAAATGAATTACTCGATACCCTTTTTTCTTTAAATATTGACTAGGATCAACTAATTCAATAACTATTTTATTTCTTAAATGACTCTTAATTTTAAAAATCTTTCGATTTCTTCTTTTTAAATCTTCTAATTTAGAAAAGTTGTACTTTGTTTTCATCATTTCACCTACTTTCTATTTTGATGGGCGGAAAGGTTGTCACACATAAATGTGCTCCTACTAATCCTATAAATACGCAAAGTTCTTTGCATATATTAAATTTTTAATTTTTTTGCTTGATAATAGCAATTTCAATAATTATTTCTGCTTCTAACTTTAATAAGTCTTTCACTTTAAACCCCTTATAGAATTTAATCTTATTTTTTGCATTTCTAATAATTGTTTTAGAATGTTCCTGGTTCAATATCAAGTGTTCATTAATAGCACCAATATAAGTATTAATTGCCTTAATTTTCCGTTTTTTGAGGTGATTATAGTAATTATGTGTAATTAAAAGATGTGTGTATCCTTCATAGGTTTTTACGCATGTCTTATAGCTCACCTTTTTGATAAAGTCATTTACTTGAATGACTTTTATCGTTAATATGCGAATGAGTAATAGTTTATATTCTTCAATTGTTGCTTGAAAAATTTCTTTTGAACCCTTTGTTCTAGTTGCAAAATGTGGAATCCTTATTTTATTACTAATATAGACAATCTGTTTATCATAGATTAATTTTCCATCTTTTTCATAAAACTTTAAAGTAGAAAAATCGATTATTCTATTTAAAATAACAATTCTTAAAATTCGTGCTTTACCTATTTTAATAAAGTAAGCGTAGTATTTTAAGTTATGATCATTTTTAAAATCATTTACAAGTTCAGTAATATAGTTTTTTAACTTACCAATGTTTTTATTTATCAAATAGTTTCTCGGTAACATTACATCAAAGACATAAGCACTTCGATTATTAACAGCTTGTCGTCTATTTAATTTATCAATCAATTGATATTTTCTTAACTTAGCATCGATTGTTGATTTTTGATTACCTAAATTGCTATGAAAAATTCTTGCTTTAATAATATCTTCAGATAATTCATAATCTAGCATATGTTTAAATTCGATGAAGATATTATTTTTATCTTTGGCTCTATAATTCATTTATTCACCCTCCTAAATTATTAATGAACGCAAAAAGACACGAGAATAACATTCTCGTGTCTATCACCTTTATTAAAAAATCCACTTTGACCTTGGGTCGGCCAGTCTTCGGCTCTGGCGTCCCAACTGACGAGGGCGGTGAAGCCTCCGTTGACAGGATTGAGTTGTTTACAACTTACCTGATTATAATTTAATTATGTTTGAACTTTTCTCCAATTATTGGGGCTAGTTCAAAAATAAATGGTACGGGTGAAGGGAGTCGAACCCCCACGCCAAAGGCGCTAGATCCTAAGTCTAGTGCGTCTACCAATTCCGCCACACCCGCATGCTTTACGCCTAATAATTATATCACTTCACTATTATAAATGCAATAGATTTTACATTAAATCTAATAACTACTATGGTTTAAATAAAGTTAACATCTAAAATATTCTGAAATTGTAAAGATTTCGTATTTAAAACAATACATTTTTGAAAAACATCAACTTTTTCAATTTTACCTTGTAGAGTTTCAATAATACCATTATTAAAATATTCAATTTCAATATCAAGTGATAACTTAATAGCTTCACCGATAGTTTTATTGATTTCTTGTAATTTATCTTCACTCAATATTAATTTTTCTACCTTATTCCTAGAAGTTCTAGTTTTATCAATCGTATCAAGCAAATTTTCTAATGCATAAAAAGGTGTCTTATTTTTTATTTTCTTACTCATGATGACCTCCTATCAACTTACTGCGTTTTAAAGCTGTTGAATGACTTAAAAGCTTACTTGCATAACCTAAACTATTTTTCCCATATTTAGTTCTAATTAAATCCCTAGTTTGATTTATTTTTTCATTTTCAATTACATCGTAAAATAAATTTAATTGCTTAGATTTTAGATAAGATAAATTAGTTAATGACAATCCAACTTTCTTTATTCCATAATTTAGACAGTACTCATGCACGAAGAAATTAATAACTTCCATAATATCTTCAACTGAATCAGTTGTAAAATCTAAACTAAAAGCTTTGTTAAAGACTTTAGAGTTTGATTTTCGATCATAGCTCACAAAAAATTGTACTGTTTTAGCACCAATGTTTTTTATACGTAATTTCATACAAAGTTCTTCTGCCATTTCTTTAAACAACAGAGGAATCTCTTCTTTACGATACATTGTCATTAAAGTTTGAGCTTGACCAATACTTTTTGGTAATATTTCATGATGACTATGAGAAATAACATCATAATCAATTCCATTAGCTTTATCAATTAAAGATACACCATAAATTCCTAATTGCTTTTTCATTAAGTTACGATCATATATAGCAAGCTCTCCAATTGTTTTAATACCTAAAGAATTCAATCTTTTTTCCATTGCAAAACCAATTCCCCAAACTTTATGTAAATCTTTCATAGGCCATAGATTATCTTGAAAATCTTGTAAAGACCAATAGCAAATACTATTTTTATGCTTTTTGGCTTTAATATCTAAAGCTAATTTAGCAATGACCATATTTTCACCAATACCAGCACAAGCTTCTAATTTAGTTTGCTCATAAATTTTACTGATAACCATTTTTATTAACTCTACACTCGACTTATTATAGAGCTTTAAATAAGGCGTTAAATCAATAAAAACTTCATCAACAGAATAAACATAAATATCTTCTTCACTAAAAAAATCGTAATAAATATTTAAAATTTCCATCGATTTTTGTAAATAAAAACGCATTCTTGGTCGTACATAAATAATATTAGAAATACGGGGTAATTCAAATACTCGACATCTACTTTTAACTCCTAATTTTTTCAAATAAGGTGTTACTGCTAAAGTAATACTGCTATTACCACCACGTTTGATATCAGTAACTACTAAAGAAGTTTTATGGGGATTTAGACCTCTATCAATACATTCACATGAAGCATAAAACGTTTTCAAATCAATACAAACAATTTGACGATGCATAACTCACCTCCGAAGCAAACATTTGTTCGATTATACACCTTCTGTTAATTTTTGTCAAATAATAACAACTACAGTCAAATGACTATAGTTGTTATCCAAGTCCACATAATTATACTAAAAATAAAGATAAGCAAAAATTTTATTTTATTAACTTTATGCTTAAAAGTTTTCATTGCTAATATCATTAATGGTGCTGCACCTAATAAACCTAATAAGAGTAAAGTTTTTTCCTTAATACGCCACTTACCTTTGATTGCCATTCTTTTATCATAATACATAAAAATAAAACCAATAATATTAATAAATATTAAATAACTTACTAATATCTTAAATGCCATAATCTTCGATAAATTTTACTAATGATAGCACAATTGCACCAGTGCCTCCCTTAATTCCTAAATTCGTTGGCTTTTCACTAGCAGCAACTCCAGCTATATCTAAATGAATCCATGGTTTATCTTCTACAAAATTTTCTAAAAATGCTGCTGCCGTTGAAGATCCACCATAACGACCACCTGAATTTGATAAATCAGCAATTTTCCCTTTAATCATACTACGATGATTTTCATTAATTGGTAGTTGCCAAGCCAACTCAGAATTTGTTAAACAAGTTTTTACAAATTTCTGTCCTAATTCATACTCATTAGAAAAAACACCAGCCGTTTTAGTTCCTAACGCTACTAAAACTGCCCCTGTTAAAGTAGCAGCATCTACAATTAATTGGGGATCATACTTTTGAATATATGTTAAAGCATCTGCTAAAATCAAACGACCTTCAGCATCTGTCGAAATAATTTCCACAGTCTTCTTATTTAACATCTTTATAACATCATCAGGTCGATATGCCTTCTCATTAATTAAATTATCAGTAATTGGAATAGCACAAATAATATTAACAGGCAACTTTAATTTGGCAATTATTTCAATTACCCCAAGCATTGTTGCTGCACCACCCATATCTGTTTTCATCCCAACAATTCCAGTAGTAGGTTTTAAACTATAGCCACCAGTATCAAAAATCAGTCCTTTACCTACTAATGCGATTGGTTTTTCAAATGTTGATTTTCCTTGATACTTTAAAATTGAAATACGTGCTTTTTCAGAACTACCCGCATTTACCGCTAAAATTCCTCCTGCTTTCATTTCTACTAGTTCTTCATACGTAACTTCATCATAACTCATCGAGCAATCACTAGCCAAATTTTTCATATATTCACTCAATTGAGTTACTGTCAAACTATTACTAGGTTCATTCACAAGTGTTCTTGTATTATTAATCCCTCGACTATAAATTTGTGCTTTATGAACTTCATCATTTAAAATATCAAATTCTAATGTATGATTAATCACATCTTTTTCACTCTTATACTTTTCGAAACGATAATTCACAAGTTCAAAAGCTAAAGTACTGGCCCAAACAACATCACTATAATCATCATAAGTAGCAGTAAATAACTTTACATCTTCTTCAACTGTTTTAAAAAGCTTAGCAAAATTTTCTTTAGTACTTTTAAAATTAGTAAAATAAATATAACTAAAATCATACTTTCCTAAAGTAGCAACTTGTTTAAAATCCTCTTCTTTTGGAAAATATTGTGCAAAATCTTTAAAATACTCAGCTACTTCTTCATTCAAATGGACAATGATACTTTTTTTACTGTCAAACATTATTTCACCTTCCTTAATCGAATTTACTTGATTATAACAGAAAATACCTTATTTTACAAAAGACCTCATAATCATCAAACAATTATATCCATCTTTAAAGCAAGGTAATAAAAATACTAGTTGTGCAATATAAAATAAAGCATATGAGGGAAATATAATTGCGAAAAAACTACTACCTAGTGCTCCACTACTATAAAAAAATAGTAATTTATAGTTTGAAAGTTGACTAACACAAACTACTTTAATTTTATGAGCTGTAAAAAAAGTTATCGTCGGCATTTTCAATAGATATTTACTAACGAAATAATGTGATAGCTCATGAATAACAAAACTGTGTACTAAATGAAAAATTAGCAATATGGCCAGATGACTTTTAACTTGGATAAATGAAGCCCAAATTAAAAATAATATAAAAAATAAATGATATCTTCTCAATAAATAAAACCATAAAATAAAATATAACTTAAATAGTTGCACATTCAGCTTTTATTTTAACTCCATAAATACTCCACTTCCAATCAACTAGTACTTCTCCATTTTGACTAACAACACACCAAATAGCTAAACCAGTTGTAATTACAACTGCAAAAGCTAGTACTACAGCAAGTAATACTGTTACAAATCCCTCTGCAAATAACAATTTAGGATTTTTTAATAATATGGGCATCAACATAAAATTATCATATACGCGAATCATCACTTTCTCACCACCTTTCCTAAATCTACTATAAACGTCAAGCAAAAACTAATAGCGCTGATTATTATAAAATTTCTTATGAACTTATCACCTATCCCTACTTCTACACTGACAACATCACCTACTTTAATAGCTTCTAAAAAAAGTGTTGCAAATAAAATTTCATGCTTTCCGAGTGGTTCACTTTTAACTAACAGAAAAACAAACAAAAGCAGTAACGTTAACACTACTATAATAAAAGTCCAAAATAAACGCATTTTAAAATTCATTTTAACCACCAATCTTTATACCACAGTAAACAATAACATCCCACAATACCTAAAAATATATACACCATAAGTGCTCTTGAATGATAAAAATATGTTATTTCAAAAAATGCTAAACAAAAATTCAAAATAACTGCTAATACTAAAATCAACATTATACTAAAAATAGGACTCAAAGGATTATTATCATACGCTGGAAAAATTATTCCTAACAAAACATTTAAGATCAAACTGCATAAGCAAAGCAAATAGTACTTACTGTTGATAACTTCTTCAAAAAACAAAGTATTTAAACAAAAAATCCAACAAGAAAAAACTCCTAAAATTAGCAATGGCGAAATAATATATTCTACTAATTGATAGTATCGCTTAACATTATAAACATACATAAATGGCCTTTCTAAATATGTTTTAGCATATCCTTCATAACTCAATAAAGTTACTAGAATAATTAATCCTTGAATGCTAAATCTACCTTTAAATAATATTATTAATAATGAGAGGAAAATAAGTGTTATTAAAAAATTTAAATTCACAAAATGACGAATAATTCTCAACAAGCCTTTTTGCAAATACATTATTAACGGATTTTGACAAGTGAATAAGTTTCCTATCTTATAATATTCGTTGTAATAAATATATACATCAAATTTTAAAAATAAAATGACTAAGATATTTATAGAAATAATCATTACAAATAATAAAATCATTGATAATAGACCGTAGTTATAATAACAGTACAAATAATAATTGAAAATATTAAGTTTTACATCATGAGAATTTATAAAAAAAGCCAGCTCTTGAGCATACGTATATCCTAAAATGATTAACATAAAATAACTCGTAAAAACAAGTGTATATTTAAAATAAATTTTAAGCTTAATTTTTGTAATAATGAAGTAGAATAAAAGATTACTAAATAAAATTATCGTTACGACATTAAATAAAATAGGTAACAATAATTCTATAAAACTACTAAGCTTAAACACCATAATAAACGGTAAAATAAAAATACTACTTAAAATAAGTAAAATAATAAAAGCGCTAACACATTCAAATAATAAAAAACTTTTATTACGAACATTCATAGAGATAGGTAACGTATACGTATATTCTAAAAATTTCATACTACTTAAAGTAATAAATTTAAGTGAGATAAAAACGAGCATTGTTAATAAAACAAAATTATTATTATATGATAAAATAATCATTCTTAAATATAAAAATGGGATATTTTGTGCTTTTTCTAAAAATAGATAAATACTATAAATTAATAAAAAATACGCTGTAATGCAGCAAATAAAAAACATTAGACGATTTTCCCACTTTTTGAAAAAATTGTTGTTGATTAACTTTCTTTTAAAATATCGATAGAACATTAACCCTAAATAATAATAATCCCTATTTAACATAATTTAATCCTGATAAATATAAAAACAACTCTTCAAAACTTCTTTTATACTCACACTTTAACTTCTCAATAGTACCATTAGCTACAATAATTCCCGATCGTAAAATAAACACTTCATCACAAAGTTGCTCAGCTAAATGTAAATCATGTGTTGCAAATAAAATAACTTTTCCTCCTCTAACATATCTTCGCAGAAGCTTTTTCGTGATAATTAAAGCTTCTAAATCTAGACCACTTAATGTTTCATCTAAAATTAGCAATTGTCTTTTCAATAAAAATGCACAAATTAATTGCAACTTTCTTTTCATACCATAAGAATACTCACTTATCAAATCACTTAAACGATTTTTAATTTTAAATAATTCACAAAGTTGTTGAACCTCTGTTTCTTTAAAAGATACTTGATAAAGACAAGCCATAAATTTCAAATATTCTCGGCCACTAAAATATTCCGGTAAATAAAAATCACTAGCAATATAATAAATCTCTCTTTGCTTTAAAAAATCATTCATCTCTAAATTATTATAATTAATACTACCTTCTTGTAACTTTAAAATATTAGTCAATAAATTAATAATGGTTGTTTTCCCACTACCATTATGACCAGCTAAACAATATATTTTACTATCTTCTAAGCACATTTCTACCCCATAAAGAACTTTATTATTAAGATATGCATAATGTAAATTTGAAATCTTCAACATTCAATCACCTCTACTAACTATTCAAATATTTAGACTATTTTCCTTTTCTTTTTAGAAATAACATGTTAGTATTACTATAGGTGATAAATTATGAAAAAAATCGAAAAATTTACTGACTATTTAATAATAGGTTCATTTAGCTTAATAATATCAGTAGGACTAATAATCAATACGATTATTATTTTAAAAAGTGGTATTAATAATGTTGATTTCTCAAATACGATTATTACTGCACTATTTTTAATTGCATATATCGTTAGTGAAAAAGTTTTTAAAAATCAAAGTTTTAACATCCCTGCCCCATTTTATTACGTAGCGATGATTTTTGCCTTTTTCTCATTATACTTAGGAAGCTATTTAAATTTTTATGAACTATTTGGATGGTGGGATGTTTTATTACACTTCTCATCAGGAATCCTATTAGGTTTGACAAGTATTATTATTATCAACTTTTTCATTGTTACTAACTTTGGAAAAAGCAAAAACTCTAAAGAAATTCTCTTTATTGTTGTAATGGGTGTTTTAACTAGCCTATCAATTGCTGTATTTTGGGAATTTTACGAATACGGTTATGACCAAATTACAGGGGGAAATATGCAACGAAGTATTGTCTTAGAAGACCCCAACATCATTGAACCAGAACAATTTGAACCTTATATTTTAGAAACAGGAAGGTATGTTGATCCTGGATTAAGTGATACAATGTCTGACTTTGCCCTTGCAACTGTAGGTGCTTTAATCGCTGGATCATACGGTTACTGGCAATTAAGAAATCATTTAAACAACAATAATAAATCATTAGATGATTAAGCTTTATTATGATTTTCCAATCCATGATGTCAACTTTAAAATAAAAAATAATCAACTATAAATACTAGATACTTGTAAAAACACAAATAAAAAAGCCCTATCATAGGGCTTTTTCATTGCAATAATATTGCAAAATAATCGTTTAAAATAATATCTGAAGATAAATTTAACTCAATATCTCTTAACTCAAGTAAAGAACTCTTTAATTCTAGTGCATTACTTTCATCATCTACTACTCCATTATAATACCAAATAGATTCAGTAGCATCAAAATAGTAATCATTAGTTAAAATACTACCATTTACAAAAAATATCGGTGATTCATCAACAGTTGTATCAACAGAAAATGAATACGGATTATAAATATTTAACATATTTGTCATAATTGCATAAACATCAATCATTCCAGTAACATTAGTAATTTCTTTACTCAAGTCTCCATCTTTTGTATAAATCATCAACGGAACCTTTTTATACATCTTATGATCATATGTAGTTAAAGTATCATCACCTTTTTGCTTCTCTAAATACTTATAATTACTTGCATTTAACTTCGCATCATGATCACCATATAAAACAATTGCTGCATTATCTAACAAACCTGCTTTTTCCATTTCTTCTAAGTAAATACCTAAAGCATAATCAGCATAATTTAAAGATTGTAAATATCTCTCCAAACTAGGTGCTTTTTCTTTCATTCCTTCTAAATTAAGGTTACCTAAAGCAGCTGAATCGGTAAAAGGATGATGATGTGATAAAGTAATCAGCTTAGCAAATAGCGGATTATTATTACTTTGCTTTAATCTAGCAATCTCTGCAACTGACTCTTTAAAAAAGTATTCATCATTTAACCCTTTTAACCCACTTGCTCCTAATAAAACATCCTCTGTATAATTAAAATCTTCTAAACTGTAAAAATCATCATATCCTAAACTTTTATACATTTCTTCACGATTCCAGAAAGCACCTTTATTTCCATGAAAAGCATAGATGTCATAACCTTTTTCCTTCAAAAGTTTTTCAAAAGAAGTATAATTATTATGAGCATTATTCAAAAAAGCTGAACCCATTTGTAAAGAATAAAGACCTGTTGACAAATTCAATTCCGTATCACTACTCGTTCCATAGCCAACTTGTGAATGAAAATTGCTAAAATATAATGAATTGTTTTTTAACTTATTTAAATTAGGTGTAATCTCACTTCCACTCTCATCAAGCATATCTAAAGCAAATGACTGCGCACTTTCAAAATGAATATAATAGACATCTTTTCCTTCTAAAATATTTGAATACTCATTTTTTTCAGGAGCCTTTTTAACTGAAAAGAAATTATCAAAATCTTCCTGCGTCTTTTCAAAATCGCTCGCATTACTAAAGAAATTAGTAGAAACTACTTTATAAAAATCTGATAACTGATAAGTATACACCCCAACTGTACTGACTACACTCTCACGATTCCACATTTTAAATACCCTTGAAATATCAGTTCTCGTTAAAATTGCTCCATTTAATAGAAGTAATAACAATAATGTTGAAGCAACATAAGCAATTGAATACACCCCACCTCTTAATGGTGTCAAATTGATTTTATGACGATTTTTTTTAAAAATAACGGTCAACAAAATCGGCATTATTAAGAAAAAGAAAACTAATGGATTAAAAGCATCAACAACACTAGAACCAACATCAGAAATAATCTTTAATTGGATCAACTGAGAAAAAGAAAGAAAATTTGAAAAATAAGAATAATACAAAAAATTTAACGCTGTAATAACTGTTAAAAACCACCATGTAAAAATAAAATATGTTTTCTGAAAAATTCTAGGAATAAATAAAACGGGTACTAAGATTAAGACTAAAAATAACAAATTTGCAATAAACGGTTTCAAAATCAAAAAATTAGTTCCTAATAAAATACGTAGTAAAATATCATTCACAATAATTAAAAGGAATGTTGAAATCAGTAAGTACTTACTCCATAATTTTTTTTTGTTAAAAATATTTTTAAAGCTTAATTTTTTTCTCATAATATTCACCGCAATTATTATACCACATTACTGTTTAAATTATCTTGCATAAATGCCGATAATTTACTATTACCATTAAAGACTTCTATATAGCGATTATTAGTTTTTATATTATGGATTGGAAAAATAAATTGATATGGACAATTATGTAAAACTTTCCCCACTGCCACACTTCCTTTTTTTAAATCCAATTCTTGAATAATTTCTTTTAAATTAATTACTCTATCTTTAGGTAACTGATTTAAAACACTATAAATTCGACATTCAAATTCACTCTGACAACGGAGTGTAAAAGGAAAATCACCTATATAATTTTCAGTCATTTCTGCCACTCGTACGGCAACTTTTTGACTAAAAGAACTTTCAACAGCTGCCTTTTCTTCATCATCTACAGTAATTTTTACAACTTCATCATTTTCTGTTGCAATATTAATGAATTTATCTGCAAAAGCTACACTACTAATACTTACCATACAATCGACCTCAAATAAGTATAGTCATCCACATTACTAACATTGTATCGTAATAATGCAAAGCCACCTTTTTGTCCACTAGATTTAAATCCTACAATACCATTTTGTACATAATCATGGTCAACGTAAATAAATGTCTTATTAGCACTTAAAATTTCCATATTATACGCTTGCATGTAGATTGAGATATTTTTTTCTAAACCGAATTTTGTCGCATAATCACCTAACATCTCACCAATAGTTTTCCCAACAGTTCCAGTATACCTCCAAGGGCGACTAGCACCATAATCACCACGCTCATAATCTGTTGGAATTACTTCAAACAAAATATTCTCAAAAGATAACATTACAGAAGCAAAATCAATATTATATTTTTGATCATCAAAATAATTTTCATCAATTGACATTGACAATTCAATATCTTCTATGTTATTCAATAAATAAGTATTAAATAATTGTGTCATAGTTCGATATGTTTTTAAATCTAAATCATTTCTTTCTATTAAATACCCATTTAAAATTACTTCATCAAACCCTAATTCACTCAATTCCGTTATAAAATCTAAGTAATAGTACCAAACTTCATAATCCATAACATCAAGAAAATTAGCTCCTGTTGTTGAATCATCAAAAACACTAACTAAAGCAGAAGTTTTAATTCCCGCTTCTTTTAAAATCTTTAATTCTTTATTCAAATCTTTCGATAAATACGATGCTGTATTAAATGACATCTCATTGTATTTTCCAGTGCTTTGCATAAAAACATTTACTGAATCACTTTCTTTTACTTCTAAAATAACATTGTTAAAATCATGTTCTTCTAAATAAGAAAGTAAATCAGGACCTAAAGCTTCTAATTCTACAGTAATAGCTTTACGTGTTTTTACATCCTCTTGCTCAACTGCAGGAAAATAGCTAATTCCATTATTATCATCAACTACATTTTTAATACTATCATCATTTGCTACTAAATACTCACCTCTAATATAACCATTAGCAACACGTAACCATTTTATCGTTCCATCCTTATTCATTAAGCTCTGCTCTACTTTTAAAACTGTACCACTATCTATTTTACTATTAATTTCCGGCTTTAAATAATCACTATACACATTAGCATTTGCTAAAAGCTTAACTTCTTCTAACAACAATGTTTCTAACCGAGATTCAACGATATTTTCCACTGGAGCATACAAAGTACGTCCATTATAAGCAAATTCATACAACTCTTTTCCCTTGCTTGTTAAAACTTTATTTCGATATTCAACAACTGTTGCTCTTGTCAACTGTACTGTACTATTCATATCTTTATCTGTATAAACACTTACTTGATGATCTTTCCCTGCTAAATAACCTTCTTGATTTAGAAAAGTTTTGTATAAGAAAAATAATCCCAAAATCAATATTAATAATGAACATATAATCGCTATTATCTTTTTCAAAATTACCTCCTCATAAAGAAAAGAGTATTAAAAATACTCTTATTTTAAAGCTTCAACTAGTTCCGCTTTTCTTAATTTACTATAACCTATAATATTTTTTTCCTTTGCTAACTCTTTTAATTCTGCTACGGTTAAACTATTTAAATCATCTTTAACTTCTTTCTTAGGTGCTGGCTTTTTAGCTGCCTCTTTCTTAGGTGCAGTCTTATTAATTACAACAACCTCTTTTTTATTCAAAACTTTAGGTTTTTTCTCTTCATTTGAAGCAAGAGCTTTTTTAGCTACTTCAACTAACTCAGCAAAATTTTCTGGATTATTAACTGCTAATTCAGCAAGCATTTTACGATCGATTTCAATTCCTACAACTGATAAACCATGCATAAACTTTGAATAGCTCATCCCATTCAATCTAGCTGCCGCATTAATTCTCGTAATCCATAATTTTCTAAAATTACGTTTCTTTTGACGACGATCACGATAAGCATATTGTAATGAGTGCATTACTTGCTCATGAGCCGTTTTATATAATGTATGTTTAGAACCATAATAACCTTTAGCTAACTTTAATATCTTTTTACGTCTTTTACGTGCAACGCTTCCACCTTTTACTCTTGGCATGTTTCTTCCTCCTTAAATATTAGTAACTAATTCACTAATTCTTTTATAATCACTTTTGCTTACAACACCTGATTTACGTAATTGTCTAACTTGTTTATGCGTTTTTGATTTCGCATTGTGACTTCTATAAGCTTTCGCTCTTTTTAATTTTCCGCTTCCTGTTTTTTTAAATCTTTTAGCCGCACCTCTGTGCGTTTTCATTTTTGGCATAACTTCCTCCTATTTCTTTGGCATAATAAACATCGACATATATCGACCTTCCATTTTTGCATCTCTTTCAATTTCGGCAACATCTTCCACATATTCATAGAACTTTTCCAAAACTTTATTTCCAAGCTCTTTATGTTCCATTTGCCTTCCTCTAAAGAAAACAGATACTTTTACCTTATGACCTTTTTCAATAAATTTTCTAGTATTCTTTGCTTTTGTCTGAATATCATGAATATCAGTAACAGGTGTCAAACGCACTTCTTTTAACTGCACTGTTTTCTGATTTTTACGATTTTCACGCTGCTTTCTTTGTTGATCATAACGAAACTTCCCATAATCCATAATTCTTGTTACAGGCGGATTACTATTAGCAGCCATTAAAACAAGATCAAGTCCTGCAGCTTCTGCCAAAGTCAAAGCATCGTTTAATTTTCTTTCACCAACTTGCTCACCATTTGGACCAATTACTAAAACTTTATCTGCTTTAATATTTTCGTTAATTATGTGCGCGTTTGTTTTCTTCGCGTCTTTACCTCTTTTACTAATAACTACACCTCCATAAAAATAAAAACATACTATAAATAGCATGCTTGCAAAAACATTCAAAAAAAGAATATTTTGTGACATGAACCTACTAAACTAATCTAGTCAGGTGCTGCATAGCATACTTTCCACATTACTCTGGTAAGTATAACACCCGTAGTTAACTTTGTCAAGTAATTTTATATTTAAAACAAATGTGATATACTATAAATGATTGTTAGTGAAAGAGGTGTTTTTAATGAAGATTAAAGAAAAAATTAGAGCCAATGTTTCAATGACTGCACATCCAAAAGGAATGCAAAAACATTTTCAAATTCAAAATGAGATAGCTAAAAATCTTCCGAAATTTACAAGTCCTAAAAATGTTTTAATAATTGGTGGAAGTAGTGGATACGGTCTTGCTAGTCGACTAGTTTTAGCTAATAACGGTGCTCATACAATTAGCATTTCATTTGAGCGTGAACCAAATGGTAAAAAAATGGGGAGTGCAGGATTTTGGAGTGACCATTATTTTGATGAAAAGTTTCCTAATCATAAAACTTTTAATGTTGATGCTTTTTCAGCAGAAACTAAGCAAATGATTAGTGATTATTTAAAAGAAACTAATACGAAAATCGATTTATTGATTTACTCTCTAGCTGCTGGTGTTCGTCCTAAAGGTGACCAGTTAATTAAATCTACTTTAAAACCAATTGAAAGACCTTATATAGGTAAAACTGTTGATATTGCAACAAATACTTTTAAAGACTTAACTGTTGATGTTGCAACTGAAGAAGAAATTGCCAATACTGTTTATGTTATGGGAGGAAGTGACTGGTCTAAATGGGTTGATGTACTAAAAGAAAATCAGCTCTTAAATCCAGGATTCAAAACTTTAACTTACACATATGTCGGCGGAAAAACTACTTATGATATTTATCGTGGTGGTACAATTGGAAAAGCTAAAGATGATTTAGAACTAACTGCAAGAACGCTAAAAGACAATGGTATTGAAGCTTATGTTGTCAGTGCCAAAGCCATTACTACTAAGGCTTCGGTTTTTATTCCAAGCATGATTGTATATGGTGCGTGCCTTTATGAGGTAATGCAAAAACACGGTGTTCACGAAGATGTTGTCACACATATCCATCGTCTTTTCCAAGACATGATCTATGGTTCGAAAATTATTTTTGACGAAAAACAGCGTGTACGTGTTGATAATTATGAAATGGATCCTAAAATTCAAGCTGAAACAATTAAAATGATGCAAGAAATAAACGAAGAGCAATTACTAAACTCTAAAGGATACCAACAATTTGTCAAAGAGTTTTACCAATTAAATGGTTTTAAATTCGATGAGATTGACTACGAAGAAGAAATTGACTTTAATATTTTGTTGAATAAGTAAAAAGAAACCTTTAACTCATGGTTTCTTTTTTAATTAAATAATTATTTTTTATTAGCTAATTCTACACTTACTTTAGTATCATTAATATGCTTAACTTTAAAACATCTTGATAGTTTATTTTTAGGGACACTTACAAATGTAAATTCTTTCATAATTTCAATGTCACGAATCTCATTTTTACTAATATGTGCTTCACTACGAAAAGCTCCTAAAATATGCTTTATTTTAATACCATCTTTTCTCCCTGCAGAAATAAAAACACGAACACTATCTTTAGTTATAGCACTAATTTGTACTTTTTCTCTTTTTTTACGACTTTCACGACGCTTATTTTTAATTTCTGTAAAATCTTCAATTGGAAAGCGATCTTTAATAATACTATGCGCAATTTGCTCATAAGTAATACCTTGATCAAGAAGCTCATCAAAAATATTATTTGACTCTATATCATAAACTAATCCATGTAAATACTGTTTAATGCGGCTATTATTAACTTCTTCAACTGAAGGTATACTAATCTTTTTAATATCTGCTTTAGTCATTCTCATCAATTGTTCCATACGATGATGCTGTTTTCTAGTTGAAAAAGCGTAACTTATACCTGTTTTCCCAGCTCTTCCCGTACGTCCAATACGATGAACATAATATTCAAAATCATCTGGTAAATCTAAATTATAAACAACCCCGATATTTTCAACATCTATTCCTCTAGCTGCAACATCTGTTGCTACTAATACTTGTAAAATTCCTTTACGTAATTTTTTCATCACATTATCACGCATTTGTTGTGATAAATCTCCATGTAAAGCTTCAGCGATAATTCCTGCTTGTTGTAGTTCTAAAACTACTTGATCAACTTTTTTCTTAGTATTACAAAATACAATAGAAAGTAAATTATGTTTCATGATAAGTCTTTTAACGACTTCAATTTTATCACTATCACGCATTTCAATATAGTATTGGTCAATAGCTGAAACAGTTTCATGCTTTACTTTTTGTTCTATTTGAACTGGATTGTTCAAATAGTTTTTAGCTAAAGTTTTTACCTTACTAGGAAAAGTTGCTGAGAAAAATAATGTTTGCCTTGCTTTAGGCAAATATTCTAAAATTGTCTCTAATTCCTCTTTAAAGCCGATAGAAATCATTTCATCAGCTTCATCTAAAACAACAGTTTCAACTTCAGAAAGTCTAATTGTTCTTCGTTGCAAATGATCTATTAAACGTCCTGGTGTAGCAACGATAATTTGCGGTTTTTTTCGTAACTGCTTAATTTGCTCATCAATTCTTTGACCACCATAAACAGCAAGTGTAGAAATATCCTCAAAATACTTAATATATTTTTTTATTTCATTAAATACTTGAATACTCAACTCTCTTGTAGGACAAATAATTAAAGCTTGCACATGATTTTCTGTTTTAATTCTTTCTAAAATAGGCAACATAAATGCCAATGTTTTTCCCGTTCCCGTTTGAGATTTTGCTAAAATATCTTTTCCTTCTAAACCAATTGGAATAGCTTTATTTTGAATCTCTGTAGGCACAATAATATTATTTTCTGTTAAAGCCTTTAAAAGGCCCTCGTTTTTTACTAAATTTTTAAATTCCATTTTTTTCCTCACAATTTCCGTATGCGAACATAACTTTAAGAGTATAACACAAAATATCATTAATAACAAATATCAAGTATAATTACTATATTCACTAAAACTTGTTTATGATAATCAAAAATTCAAGAACTATTTAATACTAGTTTTCTTGACAATTACGTATTAGTTTACTTAAAACTCTCTTGTTTTGCACTGCCATTTAATTAAACTATATATTCATATACTTTTATATGTTTTTGTGGAGAAAAAGTAAGATTTGTTAAATTTTCTTACTTTTTTCATGATTTTCCTAAGTCTTTCCTAAAAAGCACTATAAGTTATATACTAAATTTATTAGCTTCCTCATATATCACAATAAGTTTAAATTAGACCTTTAAATCAAAATCTTTTATTAAATTTTGTTTTTTCATGATGACATATAAAGGATAAGTTATCATCAAAGGTATTATGAAACAAAACATAAGAAGTAGTAAAATATTTTTCGATGAATATCCATTAGTCTCTAACGTAAGAACTTGTCCTACAAATCCTAAGTTACCCATTCCTGCAGCTTCTTTAACAGAAACTAAGTTTGTCAAAAGTACCCCAAGAACTCCTGTTATGATAGAAGCAAAGAGTGGTGGGATAAAAATAAGGGGATTATAGATAATGTTTTTTAACAATAGTTTTGATGAACCGAATAAAATTATTAACGAATTTTTTAGGCCATTATCTTTGATTGACATAATAAAAAAACCACTCATCTGTGCACTAGTAGCACAAAGTGCAGCAAAAGCAATTTGCCCATTTAAACCTAAAACAATACTCAATGCTGCACTAGAAATAGGTCCGCTAATTGCACATGCAATCATTAAAGAAACTAAGGCAGAACTTATGATTGGAACATCATTAACCGCGTTATTTAAATGTTGTCCAAGGTAAAAAACGAAGTCACTTATCGGTATTGCTAAACTATAAAAAAACTGTGATAGAACTATGGCTAATAATGGGATAGTTAAAATATCTAATGTTCGATTGTTTTCCAGCTTGTTGATGATAGGCAACACACAAGCACAAGTAATCGTCGTTGTGAGTGGGTCCCCAATTATTAAGGTTGCATTGCTAATAGTACCAGAACCAATTAAGCCAACAATTGCCGAGGTAATAGTTGAAATGTTTTTCAATTTAAATACTTTAGCAATAGCTATACCTATTGCTGAACCCATACCGTATTGAGCAATTTTACCAGCATAGGCTATATTTTCTAAATTAATTGTTAAAAATAATTGTTCAATTAATAAACCGATAATTATTGAGGCGAACAATCCTTTTGCTAAGCCATCACAAAGTTTTGCTAAATAAAAAACTATTTTTTTCATGCTATCATTCAAGCTCCTTAATTTTTTTATGTAGTATAATATTATCATTTTTCATAAATTATTGGAAGAATTATTTAAATAATATATATATATGTACAAATACTGCAATTTTTATTTACTTTATCATTTGTTAATAATTTCACAATCTTTTTTTGTGCTTTTTTCACAAACATGTGATATAATTAACATAGCAACACAAAAGTAGTGTTATTTAATATTTCTTTACAAAACACTACTTACTAGAAAGGAGGTCTTTCAAATGAAATTTTTAAAAGCGTTTTTTTCTTTCATTTTGATTATCTTCTTAACATTAGCTGTATTCGACGCTATTACAATTCACGTAGACGATTACGATATAACTAGCAATGCAGTTCAAGCTAGTAATATAAATGAATCTAGTAACGGTATTAATAGCACACAAGCTACATGGACACAAACAAGAAACTTCCCTATTCTAGTAGCTAACAACGGATTTAGATACGATATGATTCATAATCATTATATGAGTGATATTGCCGAAGGTTACGATGTTAAGATCTTTTTTGATTTATCACAAGTAGGAGATACAAATTTGAAAGCAAATTTTCGTTCAGTCATTTCAGCTTTAGGATATATTAATAACAATAAAATCAAATTATATACTTATACTAAACCAAGTAATGCATACACTGTAACAGTTACAGATTACCGTTATGGAGCAGATCCTTCACAATGTTATAGTAATAAAACAAAAATCTTAGCTTGTGCAAACTCATCTAAAGTTTTATTATTTCAAAGAATGGTAAGTTCTAACTATAATAATAATGATCGAAAAAGTATAATTTTTCATGAATTATTGCATGTTTTTGGTTTCGATCACACTTCGCAATATGCAAAGGGTACAGTTTTAACACCGTCACATGATTCACAAACACAGGCATTTAATATCAAAAACTTTTATAACGATTATTCAGCATGGAACACGGTTAACGCCCCTTTCCGTTATACATTTGGATATGTAAATGGCGTTAAATATAAGTATAAAAAATTCTTAAATTACTATCCTGATGAAGTACATAAGTATAATTCTTCTGGTAATTACTGGGTTCAAAGCACCTATTATTTAAATGGGAAACAACATAAAAAAGTTTATTATCCTGGTACAAAAGTTAACCACAAAAAATCAGAACACTTTTATGAAAATTCTGGAAAATATTGGGGACAAAGTATTTACTATAATAGTAGCGGGAAAAAAACTAAAAAAGTATACTATCCTGGGACTAGTACAAATAATAAAAGCTCAGAACACTTTTATGAAGATACTGGACGCTACTGGAAAATGAGTGTTTATTATAATAGTAATAGAAAAACGACAAAAAGATATTATACAGGAACATTAAATAATCAAATTAAATCAGAACATTTTTATGAAGATACTGGACGCTATTGGCAAGATAGTAATTATTTCAAAAATGGTATTAAATATAAAAGAATTACGCACAGTGCCAGTGCCAATAACTATAAGTTAGTTGAGTATTATTACGAAGAAACTGGAAGATATTGGACTGATGCTATTTACTACGATCAAAATCAAAATGTTATTCGTACAATTCAATATAGCGGAACAGAAGACAATATCGTTATTCAAGATAGTTGGAATGAACTAACTTATAATGGTGGATAAGCAAAACCAAGAGATTATTTTATCTCTTGGTTTTATTTTAGATATTTAATCAAAACAACTTTTTAAAACTCTTGTGACTAAAATATTCATAGCATCAATATAATCATCATTAAGTGATAATTCCTCTTGAACAAGTGAAAGTTCTGTACATCCAAGAATAATTTTTTCACAACCTAAGTCAAATAAATAATTTGCCGCTTTATAAAAATCTTCTTTCACAACTTCTCTAGAAGCTTTTACTTGATCATAGATTACTTTATTAATTAATTCTTGATGCTTATCATCTAATATAACTAATTCAATATCATGGCTTTGACAAGCTTTTTGATAAATCTTTGTTTCTTTAGTACCTTGTGTTGCCAGCAAACCGATTTTTCGACAACTCTTAGCAGCATATTTAACTGTTTCTGTAACCATATTGATAATTGGTACTTCAGAAGCTTGCTTCATTTCTTCATAAAAAGCAAATGATGTATTGCAAGGTATTGCAATAATATCAACATCCAAACTATTTAAAATTTTAATATCTTTTAGAAGGTACGGTAAAGGACTAATATTTGAGCGTTTTAAAAGAAAACTCGTACGATCTGGAATTTGTGTATCATTTAAAATAACCATCGGTAAATGATCTTGATCAATTTTTGCATTAGTATTTTCAACGATTCTTTTTCCAAATAGAAAAGTTGCCGCTGGACCTATTCCGCCAATAACACCAAGCTTTTTCATTACATTCCCTTCTTTCCAAAATGTTTATAATATTTTGCAAAGTACTTATAGTATTCTACTGTTTGTTCTAATCTTCTCTTCATATTTAAATCTTCTTGATAAAAAAGTGAATTTACAACACGTTTTTGTTTAATTAACTTCTTGACAAGTTCTTTAAGTTCCACAACGGGAACATAATGCGTGATTACGCGTGTAGGTACAACACGCCATAAGATATTTTCTTCTACTTTTTCCATTGTTAATTCTCGTTTGTAAACATAATCTTCTACAATATATTTGGCTAAATTACAACCCGCAGCAGTAACATAATAACTACTACGTCCTTGACGTAAATTAATTTCAAAAAACTTATATTTACCATCACGGTGATCATATTTCATATCAAAATTTGAATAGCCTTGATAATTAATATCTTCTAAAAAAAACTTAACTTTATTTTCTAGTTCCTCATCACGTATCGAAATAATTGCTGCATGACTTCCAATCCCAACAGGCGAATGCTCTTCTAGCAAAACGTGTCCTAACCCTTGCATAACTACACGTCCATCTCTAGTTGAATAATTATTAATTACTCTCATACAAGAATCATCACCAGGAATATATTCTTGTAAAATTAGTTCATCATCGTATTTAGAGTTATAAATACGCTCTAAAATAATTTTAAATTCTTCTAATGTTTGTGCAACAAAGGCTTTTTTCTTACCTTTAAAAGAAACTTTCCAGTACAAAACACTATTTGAAGGCTTAATTACAACTGGGAAATTTAAGGTAAGTTGCAGTTTTTGATAATTTTTCTTAGAAACAATTTCCGTTTTAGGATATGGTAAATCATACTTTTCACAAATATCATAAAATTTCTCTTTAGCTACTATTTCTTGCATCAATTGTTTATCAATATAAGGAATAATATATCTTGTTGATAAAACATCCTTATTATTAATTAAAGGCTCAACATATGTATCACCACATGCAATTAAAAGTAGTTTTTCATCATTAAATTGTTTACTAAAATCTAGCAATGTTTTGACAAAAACATTTTCATCTTCAAATTTTTCAATAATTTTTGAATTAATTATCTTACTATACTTAGTAGCAGGTAAACAACCTTTTCCTAAAGAATAGCTCATAATACCGTATTGTTCATGAAACGATCTTGCCATTCCATAAACATTCATATCACTTCCAAGTAAAACAGGAACTATTTTTGCTTTCTTCACTTTCATCACTCCACTTCTTAAAATAGTGATAACTGATCACTTTCTTCTAGATGATCTAGAACACGTAATTTTTGTAATATTTCCGTTAAAGTACTACTTAATTTAGTCCGTTTTTTTAAATTCTCTATACTTGTAAAACTAGCAATTTCTCGTTGTTCACAAATAGAAACTGCCACACTCTTACCTAAACCATCAATTGATCTTAGTGGCGGTATTAATTGATCACCATCTACAATAAAATTATGAGCATCTGATTTTTCCAAACTAATATTAGCAAAACTCATACCACGTAACAACATTTCTAAAGAAATTTCTAATGTTTGTAAAACTGCTTGCTCTTTTGCACTAGCTTCACGACCTTTATTAGCAATTTCTACAATACGTTTTCGTACAGCATCTTCTCCTAATATCATCGCTTCAATATCAAAATCATTTACACGAACACTAAAGTATGCAGCATAAAAATGAATTGGTTCTCGCACTTTATAATAAGCAATGCGGCACGCATCTAACACATAGGCACAAGCATGTGCACGTGGAAACATATACTTTATTTTTTGACACGACTCAATATACCAATCGGGTACACCGTGATCTTGCATAATTTTAACATGTTCTTTACTAACACCTTTTCCTTTACGCGTTTTTTCTGTTATTGCAAATGCTGTTGCTTGTTCAATATTTTTACTAACTAAATAAATCATAATATCATCACGACAACCGATGATTTCACTAAATGAACAAGTATTTTCACGTACTAATTTTTGTCCATTATTTAACCATACATCTGTTCCATGTGATAATCCCGAAATTTTTACTAGTTGTGAAAAGGAAGTTGGTTGTGTATCTTTTAGCATTTCTATTACAAAACGTGTCCCAAACTCAGGAATACCTAAAGTTCCACTTGTAAATAACGTACGTTCTTCGCCATTACTAAGAGAAATTTTTTCCTCACTTATTCCTAAGGCTTCTGCACTTCTAAATATACTAATAACATCTTCAGCAGTATAGTCAATTTCACTTAAGTTAACTCCCGATGTTTGTTGTAAATGTAAAATTACAGTAGGATTATCGTGACCTAAAATGTCTAGTTTTAAAATATTATCATGTATTGCATGAAAGTCAAAATGTGTTGTCTTCCATGAAGCATTTATATCATCGGCTGGATATTGAACTGGTGTAAAATCATAAACATCCATATAATCAGGTATAACGATAATTCCTCCTGGATGTTGACCAGTAGATCTTTTTACTCCTTGGCATTTTGAAACTAAATAATCAACATGTGTTGGACTGAGCGTTAAACGCTTATCATTTTGAAACCCCTTAACATATCCATAAGCAGTCTTTTCAGCTAATGTTGAAATAGTTCCTGCACGAAAAACATTATCTTTTCCAAAAAGTTCTTTCGTGTAATCATGAGCAGTATTTTGATAATCACCACTAAAATTCAAATCGATATCGGGAACTTTGTCTCCATCAAATCCTAAAAAAGTTTCAAAGGGAATCGTATGTCCATCACCTTTTAAAGGCGTTTCACATACTGGACAATTTTTTGATGGCAAATCATAGCCACTATCATATCCTTCATTAATAAACTCACTATACTTACAATTAGGGCACTGGTAATGTGGACTAAGTGGGTTAACTTCAGTTATATCAAGAAGCGTTGCAATAAAACTTGAACCAACCGAACCACGTGAACCAACAATATAGCCATCTTCTAAACTCTTTTTTACCATTAAATGACTGATGTAATAAATTACATCAAAGCTATGTCCAATAATACTTGCCAATTCTTTTTCAATTCGATCTGTGACAATTTGCGGTAATGTCTCGGAGTAAATACTCTTTGCTTTACTATAGACTAATTCCTTAACTAATGCTGCCGAATTTTCTTGCTTTGGAGTATATAAATCTTTCTTAATAACTTCTACTTCTTCAATTTGTGCTGCTATTTTTAAAGGATTATCAATCACGTATTTTTTAGGATTATCTAAAAAATCAAATTGTTGTAACATCTCGTTAGTCGTATAAAAATGCTGATCTGGTAATTTAGTAATGCTTCGATGACTAAGGGGATGAAATCCTCCTCCAACCATTGGATTATGAATAATTATTTCTCTAACACGCTTATCTTTTTTTGATAAATAATGTACATCACCCGTAACACAAACTATTTTATCAAATTCTTCTCCTACCTCAATAATAAGTTTTAAGGCTTTGATAATATCAACATTTGAATGCACTTCTTCACGATCAATCAAATGTGTTAAAGCACTAGGCGGTTGTATTTCCAAATAGTCGTAAAAAGAAATTAATTCTTTCAATTTCTCTTTATCAAACTTCAAAGCAGCTTGCATTATTTCATTATTAACACAAGAACTACCAATTAATAAATTATCCCGTAAACGATTTATTTCGCTTCTTGGTAGTAACGGTGTTTTATGAAAATATTCTGTATTCATTAAACTAACTAGTTGGAATAGATCTTTTAACCCATTATTATTTTTAGCTAATGCTGTAACGTGAAAACTCGAAGAATATTTATACATTTCTTCAACAGAAATCACTTCTCCAATATTAGCGGTTGAAACAATATTTAAATTCAATAATTCAGTTATTTGATGACTGAAAAGTTTAGCAGTTGCTATAGCATCATCTAAAGCACGATGGTGATTATCCAATGTAATTTTATAACGCTTTGTCAAAGCAGCTAAACCATGTCTTCCCCATTCTGGATGAAGAGCTCTTGAAAGTGCTAAAGTATCAACAATCATATTATCAAACTCACCCGTTAAATATTTTTTAGCACCATTTTTTAAAAATGAAAAGTCAAATTTGGCATTATGAGCTACTAAAATATCATTGCCAATCCATTTAATAAAATCTGTAAAAACTTCTTCTTCTGTACGTTTACCACTTAAATCGCTATCTCTAATACCCGTAACTTCTGTAATTACTGTACGAAGTTTTTGCTGTGGATCGGCAAGTTCACTAAATGTGTCAATAATTTCACCATTTTTTAACTTACAAGCTCCAAATTCAATGATTTTATCTCCTAGATGAGCATTGAATCCTGTCGTTTCAAAATCAAATACAACAAATGTTGCTTCATTTAATCCTTGATTAACAATGCTATTAAAAGTTAAGTCAATTGAATCATGAATAACATTCATTTCACAACCGTATAGCACTTTCACACCACTATTTTTAGCAGCATTATAAAGATCAGGAAAAGCTTGTAAATTGTTATGATCTACAACACCTACCGCTTCATAGCCATTATATTTAGCAAAAGCAATTAAATCCTTAGGATTAATTATACCATCTAACGTACTCATATTAGTATGCACATGCAATTCTACACGCTTCTTTTCACTATTATCTTTTTCCATAACATAATTTGATTTTCTTATAGCATAAATACGCAATGTTTCACAATTATCATATTGATCAAAAACGACTTTTCCACCAACTTGTAACCACGTACCCTTTTTTAAAGAAAGTAAAGCTTCTAACTCTTTAGCATCTTCATTGACAAATGTTTTAGCACTAATACTATCAATACCGTCTGTTAACTTAAAAATACATAAATAACTATCATTTTTTAACTTTCTTATTTCAACATCAAATAATTCAGCTTCAATCATAACATTACTCATGTTCATCTCTAAATCACTAATTGACGTTTTTTTATCACTAATACGCTTTCCAAAAAGAAGTTCACTATCACTTTTAACATTACTTTCTACACTAGATGCTTTAAGCTCATATGCGGGAATTTCTGCTAACTCCTCTGTGATATCTTTTTGTACTTCTTTTTCTTCTACAATAGTTTCAAATACTAAATTAAAACCACAATTAATAAAAAGCTTCTCTATTTCAGTAAAATGCTTTTCAATCGTCGAAGCTTCTATTTCGTTATACACTAAAATAGATAATAAATTATTATGCGCACTATAATGATGCTTACGATTTAAAAGTAAATTTTTTTCCATACAAGCTGGAAAATACTTTTCTAGAATACTTCGATAATAATCAAGTACTGTACTAAACTCAAATTCTAAATCAGGATATTCAATGACAACTTCTACATTTTGAACAATATCGCTTAAAAAACGTTCTTCTATTTTACTTAAAAAACGTTCATATATCTCATAAGGTAAAGCTTCTTTTAAAGTCAATGTAAAAGCCCATGTTTGAGATTTTGCATTAACTTTAACATTTGTCAAAGTACCATGAAAATACTTTTCATCACTAAGCATATCAATTTCTATTAGTAATCTATTTAATTGTAAATCTTGCAAAATATGCACCTCCAATTAAAAAAGAGTAATGATTACTCCGTTTTATATGTTATCTTATCTTCATACACTTCTTCCAAAGCTTTCCCAATATTTTTTTTACTATTATATTTTTCTAATAAGAAATTACCACTTTGTTCCATATCGTGTACACGCTTGGAAACTAAAATAGCTAAACGGTATTTTGATTCAACTTTTTCTTGTAAACTATCAATTGACGGATACAACATTAAATTTCCCTCCTTAACTCTTTTTCCGTTTTAATAATACGAATTATCTCATCTGCTGCACGATCAACATCATCATTAATTACAACGTAATCATAATTTATTTTCAAAGGTATCTCCTTTTTCGCCTTTTCAATCCTTTTAGCAATGATTTCATTTGACTCACTACCTCGCTTACGTAAACGAGCTTTTAATTCTTCTATAGAAGTAGGCATTAAAAAAATGAATAAAGCATCTCTTACTTTTTCTTTAACTTGTAATGCTCCTTGAATTTCTATTTCTAAAACAACATCATGACCAGAATTAAGTTGTGCTTCTACTTTATCTAAAGGTGTTCCATAATAATTACCGACAAATTCAGCCCATTCTAACATTCTTCCTTTTTCAATTGCTTCTTGAAAAGCAGGCTTTGTCACAAAATAGTAATCTTTACCCTCTATTTCACCATCTCTTCTAGACCTTGTAGTCATAGAAATAGAATAATGTAAATTGTCAACTTTTTCAAATACAGATTGTCTTACTGTTCCTTTACCTACACCACTAGGTCCACTAATGATTATTAAAATTCCTCTTTCACTCATGCGTCCACTTCCTTATTTGTCTATCATACTATAGGTAAGCAAATTTTACAATAATTTTGCTAAGAAAAAGCTGTAAGTTATTTGAACTTAACAGCTGTTCCATAAACGAATACTTCACTTGCACCTTGCATTACTGAAGAAGACATATAACGCACCTCTAAAATTGCATCAGCTCCTAAGCTTTCAGCTTTTTTAACCATACGTTCATATGCTTTAATACGAGCATTATCTTGCATCTCCGTATAAGCTTTCAATTCTCCACCAACAATAGTTTTAAAGCTCGATCCAATATCACGTAAAGCATTTCTGCTTAGCACAACAGATCCGTTTACAATCCCTAAATATTCAGAGATTTCTTTACCTTCTACTTTACTAACATTTACAATAATCATAACTTCACCTCTATTGCAATTATATCAAAAAAATATATTTATTTCAACTTAATTTCCGTATATAAATTTGCATAAACTTTATTATGCTCTCCTAAATCAGTATAAATTTCACTATTTTGAAATGTCTCATCACTAACATAATAAGCATCACTTATATAGTAGCTTTTGTCTTGCCTTAAAAACTCTTCATAAACATCTTTTCTAACAGTCGAATAACCTACGTATTCACTATTTCGCAAATTATTTTCATAATTACTAATATAGTTAACAAATTCATTAGCCAATACGCTATTTTGACCATTTTTCAAAATAACTATATTGTCAACAAAAACATTTGTTCCCGAATCAGGAATATAATACCCCAAATTAGGATCATCTGCTAATAGTAAATAATCACCACTATAAACAACACCTATTGCCGCTGACTTTGCTTGAATACTGTATTTAATATCATCAGTACCATAACCTGCCAAAATACTTCTTTGTGAAATCAAATCTTCTTTAGCAATCGCTAACTCGCTTTCATTTAAAGAATTTAAACTAAAGCCATTTTTCATTAGACCAATACCTATTGTTTCACGCATACTATCATACATATAAATTTGACCTTTATACTTTTCGTTCCACAAAACATCCCAGCCTACTAAATCTTTTTCATCTACTAAATCTTTATGATACATAATTCCTACACTACCATAAAAGTAAGGCATAAAATAATCATCAGTCACATCAAATTTTTGCACATCGTAATATCTTTGATCTATCCCTTCTTTATCAACAACATTATAATCAATTTTTGCTAACATATTTTCTTTCAACATTTTTTCGACTAAATAATCACTTGGAATAGCCACATCATACGGTGCCACTCCTGAAGATATTCTTGAATACATCGCTTCATTTGAATCAACTTCTTCATAAATTACTTTAACATCAAATTCTTTTTCAAAATCTTTAATGATTTCTTTGTCCATATATTCTCCCCAATTTATGATATAAAGTTTCTCCTTAGTAGAACATCCCGAAAAAATCATTAATAAAAGTGAACTCACTAAAATTTTTTTAATCATGCTTGCCTCCTTTATTCTCATAGAAATAGTAAATATTCATTAAAATAATAATCACGATAAACATAATCGCACTTACAGCATTTGCTGTTGGGGAAACTCCTTTTTTCGTTTGTGCATAAATCCACATTGATAAGTTTTGTACTCCATTACCAGTTGTAAAATAACTAATTACAAAGTCATCAATACTCATCGTAAACGCAAAAAGTGCTCCAGCAATAATTCCTGGTTTCATCAATGGTAACATCACACGCCTAATAATTTGCAAATTAGTTAAACCTAAATCTTTAGCAGCATCCACAATATTTTTATCAAGTAAAGCTAGTTTTGGCAAAATTGCCAAAATAACAAAAGGAATACTAAACATAATATGCGCTATTAACATCGAAATATTACCAAAAGGAATACTAAGCATAATGAATAAGAGCATTAAAGAAATACCAGTTACAATATCTGGATTAATCATTGGTATGTCATTAATAAACAATAATTTGCTTTGAACTGACTTTCGACTATAAAAAATACCTAAACTTGCAAAAAAACCAAAAATGACACTTATAAAAGTAGAGACAATCGCAATCATAATTGTCGTTATAAAAGCTGAAACTAGCGTTAAATTATTTGGAATAGAAGTATACCAATCTAGTGTAAACCCTTCCCAGTAATATTGATTAATCGATGAATTAAATGAAAAAATAATTAAAACAAAAATTGGTGCATATAAGAATAAAAAAATCATGGCTAAATAACTAGCATATAATACTTTCTTCATGATTTCACCTTCTTTGATTTAAAATCTTTTCGAGAAATAAGGTAAAAAAGCAAAATTAGCAGTAACAATCCTAAAGCTAAAGCACTACCTCTATTAACTTCACCGTATTTAAATTCACGTTCAATAACATTGCCGATCAATTCAGTATTACCACCACCAAGATAAGCTGGAATAACAAAGTTTGATGCACTAGGCACAAAGACCATTGTAATACCCGTCAAAACACCAGCTAGCGATAATTTAAAAGTTATTTGAAAAAAAGTTTTAATTTTGGAAACACCTAAGTCATATGAAGCAGAAACTAAATCACGATCCATTTTTTCTAAAACGACATAAATTGGAATAATCATAAAAGGTAAAAAGTTATAAACCATCCCTATTAAAATACTTATCTCACTGTTAAGAAGATTAACTGGTTCAAGATTAAGAAAAATTAAAAATTGATTAAGAATACCCGTTGGACTAAGAATGTTTTTCCAAGCATATGTTCTAAGTAACATATTCATCCACATTGGTAAAATGATAATAATCAACAAATATTTTTGAATTTTTGGCTTACAAATGGAAATAAAATATGCAGTTGGATAACCGAGAATTAAAGTTAGTGCCGTTGTTAAAAAAGCTATTTTCAATGAAGTGAAATAAATTTGCACATATAACGGATCTGCTAATAACTTTAAGTTTTCAATAGTAAAGTCAAAACTAGTCAAATCACCTAATTGTGCTGTAGAAAACGCAAAAAAGAAAATTAGTAGCAGTGGAGCAACAATAACTAGAAGCATCCAAATTCCGTAAATAAGTGCATATTTTTTTACTTTCATAGTATTTCACCAGCTATTTTCATAATATGAATATCTTCTGGTTCAAAATTCAAACTAACTTCATCTCCAACGTTAAGACATTTTAAAGTATGTACAACAAATTCCATACCTTCTACTAAAACAAGATGCTCATAATGGACACCTTTAAAAACAACATCTTCAATAACACCACATAGCTTCTCTTTATTACTTCTTCTTAAAACAATATCTTCTGGTCTAATCACTGCATGAACAAGCTCATTTTTTTTAAAGCCTCCATCAACACATGTAAATTGTTTATTGAATATCTCTACTAAGTTATCTTCTAACATTACAGCAGAAATAATATTACTCTCCCCAATAAATGAAGCAGCAAATTCATTTTCAGGTTCATTATAAATATCTTCTGGTGTACCTATTTGTTGTATTCGGCTATCATTTAAGATGATAATACGATCACTCATCGTTAAAGCTTCTTCTTGATCATGCGTTACATAAATAAAAGTAATTCCTAACTGCATTTGAATATGTTTTAACTCATACTGCATCTCTTGACGTAGTTTGAGATCAAGTGCTGCTAAAGGTTCATCTAATAATAAAATTTTCGGTTTATTAATTAGCGCTCTAGCAATAGCTACACGTTGCTTTTCTCCACCTGATAATTGGGAAATGCTACGATTTTCATAACCGAAAAGCTTCACTAATTTCAACATTTTTTTTACTTCTAAATCAATAACTTCACGTTTAACATTTTGGTTTTTTAAACTAAAGGCAATATTGTCATACACATTTAAATGTGGAAATAAAGCATAGTTTTGAAAAACTGTATTTACTTGCCTTTTTGTTGAACTAAGTTCATTCATACCTTTTTCCATAAATGTTAAAGTACCTGTATCCTGTACATCAAAACCACCAATAATTCGTAAAATCGTCGTTTTACCGCAACCGCTAGGTCCAAGTAACGTTACAAATTCATTAGGTACAATTGCAAAAGAAATATTGTCTAGCACTTTTTTGTCATCATATGATTTAGAAACATTTTTAAATTCAAGAATATTTTCCATGAGTCCTCCTAAAAATTTGGGGGCGTACAAACCCAAAGTACTTGTGCATGGCGATTTTTAGACTTGTTATGTAAATAAAAGTTTTTACTAGGTTTTGAAAAATAAAAACTATCTCCTTTTTTCACAAAATGCTCTGTATCACCAATAAATAAACTTATACTACCTTTTAAAACATAACCGTAAAATTCACTTTCATTCGGTAAATATAATTCACTTTTACCATTAGGAAGTAAATCATACATCAATGGTTCAAGCACTTTAGACTGGGCATCGTTAATAAGCCATGTCAAATGATATTCTTCTTTATCAATCTCAAAGCAATTTGCTTTTTTATAAACGATTTCTTCTAATTGTTCTTGTGCAAAAAATTCGGAAATTGACATGCCAAAAACCTCTAAAATATCAATTAAATTTACAACCGAAGGAGATGTTAAGTCATTTTCTAACATCGAAATAAATCCTTTACTAAGTTCACTACGATCTGCAAGTTCTGCCTGAGTCAAACCGTTTTGAATGCGAAGACCTTTTAATTTTTTTCCTATTTCCATATTCCACCTGTTCAATATATTAAAATATTTCTTAATTATTATAACTTCATGTGATGTAAAAGTCAATATTGTTAAAGTTTTTTTGTTTATTATCTAAAAAAAATATGTTAAAATGGAAAGGGAGCTGATACAAATGCAATTAGAAAAATTTTTAAGCAAGATGAATTTTACAACACGTAAAAAAGCTAAGAAATTTATTGCTGATAACAATATTTTAATTAATGGTAAAGCAGTAGAAAAAAAACAAGTTATTTTAAAAGAAGGTGATCTTGTAAAAATAAATGATTTAGAGATCATTTATCAATTACATTATCTAATTATGTTAAATAAACCGAAAAACTATCTTTGTGCTAATCACGATGATAAACATCAAACTGTTTTTGATTTACTACCAAAACATTTTCACAAAAATTTTCATATTGTAGGAAGACTAGATCTTGATACTACTGGACTAGTACTTATTAGTAATGATGGCTCCTTAACTCATGAAATCATTTCACCGAGAAAAAAAATTTATAAAAAATATTATGTAGAAACAAAATTTCCACTGAAAAACCTTGAAGTATTCAAAAATGGAATTACTTTAAAAGATTTTACTACTAAAGATGCTAAATATGAGATTATTGATGAAAAATCATGTTATTTAAGTATCTATGAAGGTAAATTCCATCAAGTAAAAAGAATGTTTCATTACATAAACAATGAAGTTGTTAATTTAAAAAGAGTAAAAATTGGCAACTTAGAACTAGATGTAGATTTAGGAAACTTTCGTATCTTAACAAAAAAAGAAATCAATTCAATTTTGGAGGCAAATAATGAAAACGAAACAATTAACAATTAGTGCAGTATTTTGTGCAATTATTATTATGATGGGATATTTCCCAAACGTTGGTTATATAACTATCCCTTTTACACCTATTTCCACAACAATTATTTTTATTCCTGTAATTATTGGAACACTTTTAGTCGATAAGAAATATAGTTTTATTTTTGGATTGACTTTTGGATTAATGAGTATTTATGTTGCTTTTACAAGACCTGTATCGATATTTGACTACTTTTTTCAAAATCCTTTAGTTTCTGTAGTTCCTAGAGTGATTTTTTCTATTATAGTATGGCCGATATTTCAGTTTACATCGAAATATTTTATTTCAAAAAATAAAATAATTACTATTTTCTCAACTGTTGCACTAATATCACTGCTTGGAATTATTACTTCATCAATACAAAATTCAGAAAAAGTTATTATCAGTATTGTAATTGCACTAATTTTAGCAATAATTATTTTTGCAACTTATAAAGTTAAAGATGAAGCTGCTGTAGCTCCAATCTTCAGCACCGCTTTTCTATCAATTATAATTCATTCATTTTTAGTTTTATTAGCAATCTTTGTTTTATATGCTAATAAGTTATCGGGGAGTTATGGTAGTGCCTTTTCAATAATTGGTTCAATTTTTGTTTTTCAATCAGTAACAGAAGCCATTTTTAATAGCTTTATCATCACAATTGTTTATCGAGCTTTGAAAAGAGCTAAAATATGATTTATATTGATATTGGTAATACATGTATTAATATTAAAGACTTTCAAAAAGAATACACATTAATGACAAGCACTTTTATAAAAGAGCAACAGAGTTTAAGTTTTTTAAAAGGAGATACTGCTATTATTTCTTCAGTTGTTCCTGCCGCTACGAAAAAAATGCAAAAACTTCTACAATTTGAAAAGATTCAACCTTTCTTTCTAGAGGCTAACACACAAAATATGATTGAAATTAAGACTGATGATCCTACTGAAGTTGGAAGTGATTTAATTGCGTGTGCAATCGGTTCAACAGCATATAGTAATAATTGTGTAATTATTGACTTAGGTACTGCAACTAAATTTATTAAAGTTAAAAATAAGTGTATTGAAGGAGTTATTATCGCTAGCGGTTTAGAAACAAGTGCTAAAGGTCTAATAGGAAATGCAGCCTTATTGAAGAATTTTGTTTTAAAAAAACCTCAAGTACTGTTCGGTACAAATACTGAAGCAGCCTTAAATGCTGGTTTTATTACTGGGCATTTAGCGATGATTGAAGGAATAATTCAAAAAATTATCGCTCAATACGGTGAAATTGATATTTTTATAACGGGTGGTTTAGCACACTATGTAAGTGATGATTTAGCTTACGAACATTTTGATAATTTGGTTATTAAAGGACTTATGTTATATGAAAGTAGGATGAACTATGCGCTTGAAAAAAATAAAAAATGCTGAGGAAATTTTACTACAAAGCCCTTATTATAAAGAACCTACACAACTTGAGGTATTAAAAGATACTTATTTAGAAATCGGTATGGGTAAAGGCGATTTTTTAATCGCTATGGCGAAAAAATATCCTCAAAGAAACTTTATCGGTATTGAAAAAGAAATGAGTGTTTTAGTTAGTGTAGCTAAAAAGCTTGAACATATAAGATTACCTAACTTACAAATAGCCTGTGCTAATGCTAATGAACTTAGTCTTTATTTGCAAAATATTGAAACCATCTATTTAAATTTTTCTGATCCATGGCCTAAAAATAGACACTATAAGCGCAGATTGACTTATAAAACATTTTTAGAAATATATAAAAGTATTCTTAAACCTGCAGGAAAAATCATTTTAAAGACTGATAATGATCTTTTATTTGCTTCATCTTTAATTTCTATGAATAATTACGGACTAGTTTTTGAAAAAATCATTTTAGATCTACATAATAGTTCTTTGCAAGAAACTAATATTCAAACTGAATATGAAAAGAAATTTAGCAATTTAGGCTTCAAAATAAAATATTTAGAAGCTACATACAAATAAATAAGTTTTATGTGTTATAATATATGCGAGGTGAGAATATGAATTCAATTAAACTATTAGAAGAATTAACGCTTTTATCAGGAGCTCCTGGTTATGAACACGAAGTTCGAAACTACATGCAAGAAAAATTATCAAATCTATCAGATACAATAATTAAAGATAATCTTGGGAGTATTTATGCTGTCAAAAAATCTAAAAATCCTAATGCTCCTAAAATTATGTTTGCTGGACACATGGATGAGGTTGGATTTATGATTACAGGTCATAATGAATATGGATTATTACGCTTTATTCCTTTAGGTGGTTGGTGGAACCAAACAATGCTTTCTCAAAAGCTGACTATCGTTACAAGAGATAAAACATATCGTGGTATTATCAGTTCTATCTCACCACATTTACTTAAAGAAGAACAGCGTGCAAAACCAATGGATATTAATAATATGTTAATAGATTGTGGTTTTAATTCTAAAGAAGAAGCAGAAAAGCACGTACCAATTGGTTCTTTTGCCGTTCCTTTCACGCAATTTGAGCAATTGTCAGAAACAAGATATGTTTCTAAAGCTTTTGATAATAGATATGGTTGTGCTATGGCTATTGATGTTTTAGAAGCTTTAAAAGATGTTGAACTAGATTGCCATTTATATATTGGTGCTACTGTTCAAGAAGAAGTTGGTTTACGAGGAGCAATTACTTCTAGTTCTCTAATTAAACCCGATTTTTTCATAGCCGCTGATTGCTCTCCTGCTCGAGATACTTCTGGTGATAAGAGTGAACTTGGACGCTTAGGTGATGGATTTCTTGTAAGAGTTCACGATCGTTCAACTATCATGGCTCCAAACATTAGAAAATATCTTATTAAAACAGCAACTGAAAATGAAATAAAATTTCAATACTATACTTCACCAGGAGGAACAGATGCAGGAGCAGTACATATTAGTAATGATGGTGTATTATCAGCTGTGATTGGAATTGCTTCAAGAGGTATTCATTCTCATACATCAATTATTGATTATCGAGATTATGAAAGTGCAAAAAAAATGATTATTGCGATGATAAAAGATTTAAATGCTGATGTCATTGAGTCAATAAAAAATGATTAAATTTGCAACTATTTTTATGAGTCTTTCACTAATATTTTCGCTTAATAATATTACAAGTAGTGAAGATCTAGATACCCTTATTGAAGATGTTCTCGATAATACGCACAAGAATAATGCTTCTTTTTACGGCTTTTCTTTTTATAAATCCGATTCAGTGCAAATTATTACTCAAGTAAAAAATGAAATTGTTTTAGGAATTAGTGGTAATAATGTATATATGAATATCACAACTTCTGGGATGGAAGATGAAATGGAAAGAGTAAGTAATGAAGAACGTGATATGTATGATTATTTCTATCAAGGTCCAAAAATCATCATTGAAGTTTCACGAACTTCTAAAATTTCTTTTATCAAAGTAATTAATAATAATTCATCATTAGTAGCTGAAGTTCCATTAAATGATGAAGCATTTGTCTTAGCAGAAATGACAAGAATTCTCTCAAGTGTAAAAGTTAGTCAGTTAGTTAACAAAGAAGATTTAGCTTCAAGTGATGCACGTGAAATTGTTGTAAATAATAGTAAACAAGATTATTTTAATAGTATTGATGTAAAAAGTTTTAATACTCTAAATATTGGAAGTTTAGCAGTCATGACAGAAAATAAATTGTTTGAAATCATGCATGAAAAAGCACCAACCGCAAAGAAAAGATAAGGTTTTGCCTTATCTTTTTATAATTGGTAAAATTATAATCAAAATAATAATAATAACTGCAAAAATTAAATACTTCTTAATTACACTTGAAATTTCAAGATTATCCTTAAACTTATTTTTTAAGATTAATAACATTGCTAAAGGAACAAAAGCTAAAATAAAATATAAAGTATTAGTTAGTAACTCTAAATAATAAACCATCATCAATGAGAGAATTATACCAGCAATAAGCATTACTAACTGTTTTTTAAAAACATTGTGTAAATGTTTTTTTGATTGTAAAAATACTCCTATAAGGGGTATTATCATAGCGATGATAAAAAAAGCACTTAAAACATAATCAGCGATATAAAGTAAATGCACTGTTGTTAGTGGAGCACTTAACCATAAAATTTTATGAAATTTTTTCCAAACAATTGGTTGAAATCTCCTAATAGATGTAAGAGCTGCAAAAACAAGAATCACAAAAGATAATGTTGGCACTAAAAGATAGCCCCATCCGACATTAAATTCACCATTTCTAATTTCTCTTGTCACAATTCCCGTAATTCCTGTATGAGGTACTATTAGTAAAAAGCCAAACAATCCCCAAAAATACATATAATTTGTAACAATTTTTAAAATGCGCAACTTTGTTAGTCGATAAAGATTATTGGCAATTAACGTGAGACCTAAGATAAATGTACCGAGATCTGCTAAAATCATTGTGATAAAAAATTTTTCAAGTGTTCTTGTAATACCTGAAATATAAATCATCAGCAATAAAGTAATAATTAAAATTGTATTTTGTTTTTTCATGGAAATTTTCATAGTCTCTCCTTATATTTAACATACAACTATTATACATCTTTTTGAAAATTTCAACAATAATATTAGTCATTTAGACCAAAACATATAGCCAATACCACGACAAGTTTTAATGCGATAAGCTTCATTGCCTAATTTCTTTCTAATTTTAGAAACAGTTGTATCAAGAGCACGATCACCAACAATATAAACACGATTCCATAAAATATCAAACAATTTCTTACGATCATGTACTTGATTATCATGATTTACTAAATAACTAAATAAATTGTATTCTGTTTTTGTAAAATAAACACTGCTATTTCCTAAACTAACTTGTCGCGTTTTATCGTTAATTTCAATTGCTAGTGACGTTTTACATTTACTTCTTTTAATAATCTCACTTAATTTAGCACTTAATAAATCTATATTTAAAGGACGATAAAGCACATCATAACTTCCTAACTCATAAGATTGCAAAATTTCAGCTTTCGTACCCGATGTAATCATAAATATAGGAGTTTTAATAACTATATTTAATTTCTTGAGCATTCCAAAAACATCTTGATCTTTAAAATACGTATCAATAACAATTGCCATATAATCTTCTCCATCACAAGCTTTTTGAAACCCTAAACTCAATTCCTTACAAAAAACAATACTAAAATCTGTAAAACCCATATAATTTCTGACTAAATCATAAGTTGTATCACTACTGTCAATAAATAATACTTTATTTTTCATAATCTCCCCCTAATCTATTTACAATAATGAATTTTCTATATCTTAACATAAAAATGTAAAAAATTATTAATCTATTTTCAGAAATTGTACAAATATATTACAAAAAACAAACATTAATATGTAATTGATACAATTGATGTTTAAATTAGTCCATGCTATAATTAATTTAGGAGGTACATATGAAAAAAAACTGGAACTTAAAATTAATTTATGAAACACGAGAAGACTTAGAAAGTGATATTGTAAATCTCAAAGCAACAATTTTACAACTAAACGGCTTGAAAACGAAATTGGCTGAAAATATTGGATTAGGATATGAGTTATTAGAAGAAATTTATCAAAAACTAGATAATATCTTTATGTATGCTATGCTGATGTATAATGCAGATATGGCAGATCAAGAAAGTTTACAACATTTTCAAGATATTAACAATTTAGCAAATGAAACAAGTGCAAATTTAGCATGGTTTATTCCTGAAATGTTATTAACATCACAAGAAGATATTTTGAAAAACTTAACTGAAAAACAATTACAAGATTATCGCCATTCAATTGATACAGTCTATGCTCAAAAAGCGCATACTCTAGATGCAAAAAATGAAGAAATATTATCACAAATGAATGCTACGATACAAAGTATTGTAAACACTTACAATTTGCTAACAAATGCTGATCAAAAAAGTGTTAAAGCTACTTTAAAAAATGGTCAAGAAGTTGAGATTTCTAATGCTAATTATGCAAAATTATTAACTGAATTGAATGATCAAGAAGATCGTCGACTTGTTTTTGAAACATATTTTGCATTTTATGAAGAGCATCAAAACACATTAGCTTCTCTTTACTACTCACGTATCTCAGCTAATGCAAAAGTAGCCAAACTAAGAGGTTATGAATCGAGCTTACATGCTAAATTAGCTGATTTGCAAATACCTTTAGATGTTTACAAAACATTAATCAAAGTAGCACGTGAGAATACGCATATTTTACATAAATATCAAAATTATAAAAAAGAGCATCTAAACCTAAAAGAAATTCATACATATGATAGAATGCAAAAAGTACATTTTTCCGATGAAGTATTTAGTGTTGAAAAAGCTTATGAGATAGTTGATGCAGCTTCAAAAAAAGCTAGTGATAAATATAACTATTATTTAAATTTAGTATTAGCTGATGGACGCGTCGATTTATTACCTAATGAAAATAAACTTAGTGGTGCTTATTCAGCTAGTAGCTATAGTGCTGGTCCATTCATTCTTCATAATTATGATGAAACATTAAATGGTGTTTATACACTAATGCATGAAGCTGGTCACTCTATTCATACACAATTAGCAATTGAGGAACAAACTTTTTTCAACTCTAAATATCCAATATATTTAGCAGAAATTGCTTCTACTTTTGCAGAACGTATTCTAGATGACTATATGTTAGAAAATAGTAAAAATGACCAAACTAAAGCTACACTTTTAGAAGATTCAATTATTTCTACTATTGCAACGTTTTACCGTCAAACATTATTTGCTGACTTTGAATACCAAACTCATGCATTAGTAGATAAAAATGAATCTCTAACTTCAGAAAAATTGTCAAATATTATGAAAGAACTATACAAAACATATTATGATATCGATTTAAATAATGAAAATTCCAAAAGACTTGTTTGGGCATATGTTCCACATTTAATTAATTTTCCATTCTATGTGTATCAGTATGCTACATGTTTTGCCGCTAGTTTAAAAATATATCAAGATTACAGCCTTTCTAAAGAACAAGGATTAGAAAAATTAGAAAAAATTCTAAAAGCAGGTGGAAGTAACTATCCAAATGAAATTCTATTGTCTGCTGACATCGACTTAACAAAAGAAGATACTTATTTAGCAGTCGTACAGTTTTTAGAACAAACTTTTGAAAAATTAATCGCATTAAAATAAAAGAGATTACTTTAATAAGTAATCTCTCAGACCGTTGACAAAGTAGTCAATGGTCTTTTAATTTGGTAAGATATAAGTA